>NZ_JCBCUR010000006.1:0-292355 GCF_059862305.1 Pseudomonas sp. MF09156 | reverse complement strand
TCGCGGCGGGTTTGCTTGCGCTTGCCGGCGTACTCGAAGTCGGAAAAGCTCATCTGGCTCATGGGAGGCTCGGATCAGGTGGTCGGTCGATTTTCGCATATCCGGGACTTGTTCGGAGATTCCTTAGAGGGTGTAGACAAAATAAAGTAAACTCCTTGCCTCTCTTATATACAGCATTGCCATGCCTAAAACTGGACGCCCGCCCGCAATTGCTGCGGAGCATTACCCACTGCTGACCAAGCTTGCTCATGCGCAGCCCTATTCCAGTCAGGCCGAATTGGCGCAAGCATTCCATGCTGAAACATGCATCACCGCTCATCCCGACACGTTCGCAAAGGCGTTGAAACTGGCGGGGATTGTTCGTGTAAAGGAACGGGCCAAAGGTAGTTTCCAACCTCCCGAGCCTCGTAAGTCTTATGGCTACACCGAGGCACACCGGCGTCAGTTGCCGGAGCAGCGCTACCCCAGTTGCCTGACCGACGCCGAATGGACGCTGGTCGCAGATTTGTTTGAAGTATCGGGCGGTCGTGGCGTGCCACCCCGGCACTCCAGGCGCACGCTCCTGGAGGCTTGCTGCTATGTCGTGCGCACTGGATGCTCATGGCGAATGCTGCCTCGCGAGTTTCCACATTGGGACAATGTCTATAAAACTTTCCGCCGCTGGAGCGCTCAGGGCAAATTTGAGCAAATGCATGATCGGCTTCGTGCCCAATGGCGAGAGCGGGTGGATCGTGATGAAAAGCCGTCAGCCGCTGTTCTGGATTCTCAATCAACTCGTAGCTCGCCCCAGGGTGGTGAAAGTGGTTACGACGCAGGCAAGAAGGTGAAAGGGCGCAAGCGCAGTCTCATCGTTGATACCTTAGGCTTGCTCTTGGCGGTGAGCATCAGTGCAGCCAGCGTGCAGGATCGAGATGCGGCAGACGACGCGGTGACGTCCTCGATGAGCAAGTACCCATCATTGAATACCCTGTTCGTCGACAGTGCCTATGCCGGAAAGTGGGCCCAGCGCACGCGGCACAGTCATTCGCTTGAAGTTCAAGTCATTCGAGGGCCAAACAATCGACGTACCGGGAAGTGGCATTCAGAACAAGGCGATTTGTTCACGACAGCGCCGGTTACAAGCGGCTTTGTGGTTATGCCCAAGCGCTGGGTAGTGGAACGAACTCACGCCTGGAATGAGCGGGCCAGGCGCTTGATCATGCACCACGATCGCTTGTTCGATGTGAGTGCAGCATGGGTGTGGCTGGCCGAGGCCCGGATGCTTGCTCGTCGGCTGACTACTTGATTTTGTCTACACCCTCTAAGGAAACTCTGAAAAAGACTTCCCGATCTGGTGAAATACCCACCACGCACAAACGGAACAGTTGAGCCCCGATGAAACAGATGTCCTTCGCCGACGCCGAATATGCCGGCAAACGTAAGCAGACCCGCCGCGAGCGCTTCTTAATCGAGATGGATCAGGTGGTGCCCTGGAAGGGCTTGGTTAATTTGATCGAGCCGCATTATCCAAAGGGCGAAGGGGGCCGTCCGGCGTATCCATTGATGGCCATGTTGCGGGTTCATTTGATGCAAAACTGGTTCGGCTACAGTGATCCGGCGATGGAAGAAGCGCTCTGCGTATTTCGGCCCATCGTGACCGCCCGTTTCGGTACATCGTGACCGACCCTTTCGCTAACGCGTGACCGCTCATTTCGCTAACAACGTGACCGATTTCCGCCTGTTCCGAAACAGCCGGTCACGCCCTTACCGAAATGAGCGGTCACGTTGTTAGCGAAATACCCTGCACCTCATTGCGCATGACCTGACCCGCCGCCACCCTGCCCCCATTTCGGGGAGTCGAAGGATGGCGGCGCAGCGAGTAGCCATGCGTAATATCAAAGAATGCCTGCGCCTCAAGTTCGAGGCCGACCTGTCCCACGAGAAGATCGCCCGCGCCTTGCAGCTGTCCAAAGGCGTGGTCAGCAAGTACATCAAGGCCGCGCGTGACACCGGCATCGAGTGGCCCGCGTTGGCGCTGCTGGACGAGGTGGCGCTCGGTGCCGCCCTGGTGCCCGCCGCCAGGATCATCCACACCCGCGGCGACCGGGTGCTGCCCGACGTGATCACCCTGCACCGCGAACTACGCCGCAAAGGCGTGACGCTACAACTGTTGTGGGAGGAGTACACCGCCGCTCATCCCGACCAGCCGACCTACCGCTACACCCAGTTCGTCGAGCACTACCGCAGCTACGCCCGTACCCTCAAACGCTCGATGCGCCAGCAGCACCGCGCGGGCGAAAAGCTGTTCATCGACTACGCTGGGCCCACGCTGCCGGTGATCGACGCCGCCACCGGCGAGATCCGAGAGGCGCACATCTTCGTCGCCGCCCTCGGCGCCTCGAACTACACCTACGCGTGCGCCACGCCGAGCGAGACCCAAGTGGACTGGCTGACGGCGTTGAGCCAGGCCCTCAGCTACTTCGGTGGCGTCCCCGAAATGATCGTCCCGGACAACCCGCGAGCCCTGGTCGCTCGGCCCGACCGTTACGAGCCGGGTCTGAACCGCGCGGCGCTGGAGTGTGCCCAGCACTACGGCGCCATCATGCTCCCGGCACGCCCACGCAAACCACAGGACAAAGCCAAGGCAGAGGTGGCCGTGCAAGTGGTCGAGCGCTGGATCATGGCGCGGTTGCGGCATCAGCAGTTCTTCAGCCTGCACGCGCTCAATCAAGCCATCGCGGGCTTGCTGGAGAACTTGAACCGACGCCCCTTCAAAAAGCTCGACGGATGCCGACGGGACTGGTTCGAGCAACTCGACCAGCCGGCGCTGAAGCCGTTACCGGCGCACCCTTACGAGGTCGTGACCTTCAAACGCTGCAAGGTCAACATCTTGTGTGGCCAAGCGATTTCTGTGGCCTTTGCTCTGCTGAGTGGCAGAGCGCTTGACCTGGCGCCGTCGGGAGACCACAGAAATGTGAAGGCAATTTGGAGCGCAGCATGAGTATTCCGCGTTTTTGCGGCAGGAGGATTTACTCATGTTCGATCAACTATTCAAGCGAGCAACAACGGTCGCGCGCCATACGGAAGCACCTCTTTATTCAGAGAGAGTTCGTTATCTGGAATATTTGCAAGACCACCAGGTTGCTCGCAAGACGCTGGTTCGCTGCGCGGCCTACATGCTGTGCATCGGCGCGGAGTTTCGCTGGAGGTTGCCAGATTCCGTCGCATCCGCCCGGATCAACGTAATGGCAAATCGATGGGTCGCCCGTCATGTAGCTAACCCAACCCGTACAGATGGGCAGGCTTCCCGCACCGTGTTCATATCGACGGCGACGAACTGGCTCCGCTTTATCGGGAAGCTACAGGCACCGGTCGTCAAACAGCCCGGCACGTTGCAGATCGAGGCGTATGCGCGTTTCATGCGCGATGAACTCAATTTATCAGCTGTAACGATCTACACACGCTGTGGTCGTGCCGCTGAGTTTCTCCGACTGGCCGATGCGCAAGGACTTGACGTTGCTCAACTCGACTGGGAAACCGTCGATCTCATCCTTGCCTTGAAGGGGCGCCGCGACGGTCTGACGCGTGCCTCAATGCAGACCTATGGTTACGACCTGCGAAGTTTCCTTCGCTATCTGCAAGAGCACAGGTAGTGTCAACCAGGTTTGGCGGAAACTATCCGACCACTGCGGATTTATCAAGGTGAGACGCTGCCGGCTGGCCCATCCTGGGAGCAAGTCCATCTTCTACTGGGCGGGCTGCAAGGCGAACGACCGAGCGCGATCCGAGATCGCGCAATCATGTTGCTGTTCGCTTTCTACGGCTTACGCGTAGCCGAGGTGCGTCGCTTGTGCCTTGAGGATCTCGATTGGGAGCAGGCGATTGTTCGCGTGCATCGCACCAAACAGAGTCCACGCGTTGAGTTTTATCCATTAACTGGTGACATGGCCGATGCCCTTGTCAGATATCTGCGGTCAGTACGGCCGACGACTGATCGGCGGGAGGTGTTTCTCCAGTTGCGTGCTCCCTATCAGCCGGTCAGCAATAGCGCTCTTTGGCAGGTCGTGAACCGTCGGCTACGGCCGATGGGTTTGGCCATAAAACATAACGGCCCACATGCGCTGCGGCATGCATGTGCGACGCGCATGCTTGCCCAAGGACTAACGATGAAGGAAATAGGTGATTTTCTTGGTCACAGTCATCCTGCTACGACGGCGATGTACGCAAAGGTCGACATTGATGGTCTGCGTCGGGTAGCCGACGTTGATCTCGGGAGATTCCTATGAATCTCGCCGACGCAACCACGCTATACATGAAAACCGTCCAGGCTAACGGCTGCAAGGGAACCAGCATTAGCGCTGTTTTACGGTTGTTCGTCAGGTCTGTCGGTGGTCACCGCGAACTGACTTCGATTTCGCCACAGGAGGTTCGAGCATTTCTCGACGGTAACAGGCCGCTAAGTCGGTATTGGCATCGCAAACATTCGGCATTGTTGGGGTTTTTCCGCTTCGCACTTGCCCGCAGTCTTTCATCAGGCATTCCGCTACCAATCAACACACCACGCTGCCCCCAAACCTTCCGACCTTATGTATATACCGATAGCGACATAGCTCGACTGATCAATGCCGTTGATGGCTTACATTCAACATTAATCGAACCACGTACCCTTCGAACGCTAGTGCTGCTTTTATACGGAACGGGCCTACGACTGAGCGAAGCGCTGCACTTGTGTTTTGCCGACGTCGACCTTGAGCAGAGTCTGTTAACGATCCGCGACACGAAGTTCTACAAGACGCGGTGGGTTCCGACTGGAACGCATTTAACCCAGATCCTGCACGATTACATCAAGACCGTCCACACATCGCCCGGCACCGCATTGGACGCTCCACTGCTCGTTCGCCGTGATGGTGGTCAACTCAGTGCGAGTGGCGTTCGGCGGGCGTTTGCACGTCTTCGATCAAAGGCAAACGTCCGGCGCACCGATGGTGCCCCCTAGCCGAGCGCTCACATCCCAATGTGGCCGCTATCGCACTCGCAAACAAAACAGCTCGCATGGCTTGGGCGATGTTGCGCAACGACACTGATTACCAACCGGATCGGGCTGCAGCCTGATCTACCAAACCGACGAGTCTAACGAGTAAACAAACCGTCTACCCAGATTGCTAAGCAACCCGAACGATGGCAAACCGGTCGAACAGGCGTTGGCAAAACCCTCAAGTGTCCAGGTGCGTAGAGCACGTAGAAGCGATTGGGAGCCGACGCGCGAATAGCCCATCATGGCCCTGCATCGAATCGATGCCGAAGTCAGAGGCCGAATATACGTGCGCAGTCGGCACGGGCGCCAAAGCGAAGGAAGCTTGCAACGAGGAGGAGTCCATATACGGTCATCTGGATCGGGTTGAAGCGGGGCCGAGAATTACGCTCTCAGCCCCTTAAATGCCGGTCAGACAGTTACCACGATTTTGCCGATTTGTTGATTGGCTTCAAGGAAGCGGTGGGCATTCTGAATGTCGCTAAGCGCGAATGTCTTGGCGATGATCGGGCGCAACGCACGAGATTTCAGCCCATGCAGAATAAAAGCCTTCGCTCTTTCCAAGGCTTCAAGGTCGGCCACAATTTCTGCATAGATATAGCCCTTCAAGGTCAAGCTTTTGCCCAGCACGGTAAACAGTGGGAATGGCGTCGGCTCAGAGCTAAGCGCGCCGTATTCCAGCAAGATTCCGCCTCGCGCCATGCTCTGCGTGAGGGGTTCAAAGGACGGCCCGCCTACAGGATCGAACACAACACGGGCGCCTTGACCGGCAGTTGTCGCCATAACACGCTCGACGATGTCCTCTTCATCACTGACGATGACGTGCGCAGCGCCAGCATCAAGTAGGGCTTGCTTCTTCGCGTTGGTGCGAGTGATCGCAATCGATGTGGCTCCGACCATACGAGCAAGTTGCAAGGCGGCCAGGCCAACACTGCTTGATGCAGCGGTGACGATGACAAAGTCGTCCTGCCGCAGCTTTGCTTGTTCGATCAATGCACCCCAAGCGGTAACGTACTGCATCCAAGACGCAGCAGCCTCTTCGAAGGATAAGTTCTCAGGACTCTTTACCACCAGGTGAGCCGGTACATTGGCCAGCTCGCCGTAAGTGCCTCATCGAGCGATATCCAAAGGCGGGATTACAGCGACCTCGTCACCAATCTTGATCTCCGTTACGTCGCTACCAACTGAAACCACGATGCCTGCGGCCTCGTAGCCTAAGCGGCTGGGGAACTCGGCATCCTGTAGGTAGGCGTGATTGCGAAACATCACTTCGGCCCGGTTCAAGCCAATAGCTTTAACGTCAATCTGCACCTCGTTTGGTGCCGGTGCCGAAACTTCCAAATCTTCCAGCTTCAGAACGCTGGCATCACCGTATTCGTGGATTCTGACAATGGGGGATGCGGCGGAAATCTTGGACTACCTGGAGGTAGTTCATGTATTCATACGAAGACCGCATCCGAGCGGTCGAGCTCTACATAAAAGTGGGGAAACGCATTGGGGTAACGATTCGTCAGCTGGGCTACCCGACGAAGAACTCTTTGAAGAGCTGGCATGCAGAGTATGAGCGATGCCTCGACCTGCCGCGTGGCTACGAGAACTCGAAGTCGAAGTACTCACTGGCCCAAAGGGAAAAGGCTGTCGAGTACTATCTCGAACACGGTCGCAGCATCGCCGCTACCGTCACGGCGTTGGGCTACCCGGCACGGGATTCGTTGCGTGCCTGGATTTACGAATTGCACCCCGAGTTGCATACGCGTGTCGTTGGCCGATCTGACGGGTTGGCCCGCCCGCCAGCGATGAAGCAGTCAGCGGTCATCGCGCTGTGCACGCGAAAAGAAAGTGCGAAAGCCCTGGCTGAAAAACTAGGCGTATGTAGGCCGACCTTGTACAACTGGAAAAACCAGCTACTCGGCCCAGAGGTATCTGCATCCATGAAGCGCCGACTAGAACCCCCGTCGTCACCGGAGCGAGAAGAGTTGGAACGGCAACTCGAATCTCTCAGGCTCGACGTGCGCCGTCTGCAGCTTGAACACGACCTGTTGATGAAGGCGAATGAACTCATAAAAAAAGATACGGGCATCGACCGGCAAGTCCTGACCAACCGGGAGAAGACATTGCTGGCTGATGCCCTGAGGCAGACATACTCCTTGTCAGAGCTGCTTGAAGCGCTGGGCTTGGCCCGAAGTTCCTATTTCTACCATCGAGCCCGAATGCAGGTCGCGGAAAAATACACCGAAGTGCGTCGTGCCATGGCAGACATCTTCGAGCGCAATCATCGCTGCTATGGCTACCGACGGATGAGGGCTTCGCTGAGCCGGCAGCGCGTGCGTTTGTCAGAGAAGGTGGTGCAGCGCTTGATGAAGCAGGAGTGCCTGGTCGTCGCCAAGCCGAAACGGCGTCGATACGGTTCCTACCTCGGGGAGATCAGTCCCGCGCCGGAAAATCTCGTCAACCGGGACTTCACAGCTGTTGCTCCGAATGAGAAATGGCTGACTGACATCTCGGAGTTCCAGATCCCGGCCGGCAAGGTGTACCTGTCCCCCATCATCGACTGCTTCGATGGGAAGGTCATCAGTTGGTCGATCGGCACGCGTCCCGACGCCGAGCTTGTGAACACGATGCTGGATGCGGCCGTCGAAACGGTGGCCTGCAACGATAAACGGCCTGTTGTTCACTCCGATCGTGGCGCGCACTACCGCTGGCCCGGCTGGTTATCGCGCATCGCTGATGCGAAGCTGATTCGTTCGATGTCGCGCAAGGGCTGCTCACCTGATAACGCGGCGTGTGAAGGCTTCTTCGGCCGGCTGAAAACGGAGCTGTTCTATCCTCGCAACTGGCAGTCAACGAGCATCGAGCAGTTCATTCAGGCCCTGGACTCATACATTCGCTGGTACAACGAGAAACGTATCAAGATTTCCCTCGGCGCTCTCAGTCCCATTGAGTATCGTGAGAGCCTGGGCCTCGCGGCATAACCAGTCCAAGTTTTTGTCCGCATCCCCACTGGGTCAATTTGGCGCCGGCACCAACAGATAGACCGCAGCTCCTGTATCGATCGCTTAAAATCAGGCGCTGCGGTTTACCAGCTTAAGAGGTGCGGCACTGCGCTGTTGAGCCAGGTATCGAGTGCAACAAACCCGTAGGAATGAGGAGAAGTTCACCACCTCATCCCGAGCTTTTGTGATCTCCTCATAGAGTCTGGTGATCAACTGGTTGGTGGTTAGTCCTTCCCCAGCGGCCATTTCGGTGAGGATGTCCCAAAACTGATTTTCCAGCCGCAGAGTCGTGATAACGCCATGTATGCGCAACGAGCGTGATCGAGACTCATACAGAATTGGATCGGCTTTAATATACAGTTCGCACATTTTGAGGCCCTACCCAGTAAAAGCTAGATTATTTCCCTCTTTAGGGAAAGAGAGGTAATAGGCCAATACTACACTTAGCGTTCCAGTCAGAGGGGGCCGTGGCCTGTGCCAACGAGTTTACTTCGAAATCCAGGCAATGACAGCTGCCAAATCCTCCGGACTGCAATCCATGCACAGCCCACGAGGTGGCATAACGTTCAAACCTTCGGTGACGTTTTTTAGAAGCACGTCCGAGCCCTTGTCCAGACGAGGTTTCCAAGCGGCGTGGTCTCCCTTTTTGGGAGCCATAGGCAATTGACCGTTATGACACATGACGCACGACCGATTGAAGACTGCCTCTGGCTCTTGAGCCGCGTGGGCACTGGATATTACGAGTAAAAAGGCTGCTGCCAGAATCTTGTTCATCGTAGATCTCATCGATTGTTTTTATTTTTGACACTACCGCTCAGAGCACCACTGCCCATTCGTAAACAATGAGTGAGGATGGTAGTAATTGGCCGAGAGACAGGCCAGTTGACGGACTAAACACCGTTTTTCCAATCACGCAACGATTGCAAACACGCGGCGGGCGTTTCAATTCTCGCCTGAGCATAGTTTTGTGACGCCGTACGAACATCAAGGATAGACGTTCGTAGAAACGGATTGGTGGCCTTTTCCAAGCCAATCGCCGAGGGAAGGGTGCATTCTCCGCGAGCCCGTGCCGCCTCTACCTCCAATAAGCGTTCGGCTATCTCCTTATTATTGGGCTCTACAGCTTGAGCGAAGTGCAGGTTCCCCAAGGTATATTCATGCGCGCAATAGACGCGCGTGGCATCGGGCAATGCCGCCAGACGCTCCAGTGAGTCAAGCATCTGCCCGGCGGTTCCCTCAAATAGTCGGCCACATCCTGCAGCGAATAGTGTATCGCCACTGAACAGGAGTAGTTCATCCGGCGGGAAAAAGGCGACATGATCCAAGGTGTGTCCTGGTACGGCAATGACCCGCACAGTACGTCCGAGCACCTTGATTTCATCATTGTCGCCCACGACCAGGTCCAGACCTGGGATTGACGACTGTGCCGGCCCGATCACGTTGACGTTGTACTGTTGCCTGAGCTCATCAATACCGCCGACATGGTCATGATGATGATGGGTGATCAACACATCGCCAAGCGTCCACTGCGGATGCTCGTTCAGCCAGTCGATGACAGGTTGAGCATCCCCAGGATCGACGACTGCGCAGTGTTTCTCATCTGGGTTGAGCAGCAGCCAAATGTAATTGTCGGTGAAAGCCCTCAACTCGAGGACTTCCATGCCGCTTGTTTTTTGCGCCGTCATGCCGCTTTGGCCTTGAGGGCTTCGGCTATATAGTCGGCTTGTCGAATGGCCAGGCTTACGATTGTCAGGGTCGGGTTCTCCGCGGCACTGGTTGTGAACTGGCTCCCGTCCGAGATGAACAGGTTTGGCACCTCATGGCACTGTCCGTGTTTATTGCAGACACCATCCGCCTCTTTGAGACTCATGCGACACGTGCCCATGTTATGGGTGGAAGGGTAAGGCGGAACCCGGTGCGTCTTGAGTGCGCCAACTGCTTCGTATACCGCGCTGCCTTGTTTGAAGGCGTGTTCACGCATGGCAATGTCATTGGGATGGTCGTCGTAGTGAACGTTGGCCACTGGTATCCCGAAACGATCCTTGGTGCTATTGCTCAATGTAATGCGATTGCTCTCACGAGGCATGTCTTCGCCCACCAGCCACATGGCGGCAAGATGAGTGTAATTGTCCATGACACTGGTAAAATTTCTGCCCCAGGCACCAGGATTGAAAAATGCCGCCATGAACGATGGCCCAAGAGAGACGGTTTCCATTTCGTAGCCGCCGACAAAGCCGCGATCAGGATTGAAATGCACTTCGTCACTGATCAGGCCCGCCATGATCGTGCCTCGGTAGAAGTGCACAGGATCGCTGAACTCGGCGAAAACGGAGCCGGTGGTGTGCCGCATGTAATGCTTGCCGACCATGCCTGATCCGTTGGCCAGTCCGTGCGGAAACAATGTGCTGGAGGAGTTTAAGAGCAATCTAGGTGTTTCAATTGCATTGCCCGCTATCGCGATGACGCGGCCTTTCTGCCGGTGCAATTGACCCTTAGCATCAGCGTATACAACGGCGCTGGCACGTCCTTTGGCATCATGTTCGATACGAACCGCATGGGCTTGCGTTCGCAATTCAAGCTTGCCGGTCGCTTCGGCGGCTGGAATCTCAGTGTAGAGCGTTGACCACTTCGCCCCCATTTTGCAGCCTTGAAAGCAGAAGCCTAGCTGCATGCATTGCGCGCGTCCTGCACGGGCACGGCTGTTGATGGCCATGCGCCCAGTCGAGCAATGTTTATAACCGAGCTTCATTGCACCGTTGTACATCACTTGGAAGTTGTTGTTGCCGGGCAGTCCAGGAATGTCGTTGGTGCGAGTGACCCCCATCTTGTCCTCAGCGCGGGTGTAATAGGGCTCCAGCTCAGCCAAGGTCAACGGCCAATCCAGTAGGTTGGCGCCTTTTACTTCGCCGTAAGTCTGCCGTGCCCGAAACTCGTGTTCTTGTAAGCGGAGGCTTGCTCCGGCCCAATGAGAGGTGGTGCCACCCACCGTTTTGCAGATCCACGCGGGGAGATTGGGAAAGTCTTTGGCAATCTGCCAAGTGCCTGACGTAGTGCGGGTATCGCCCCAGGACAGTTGTTGAAAAGAAGGCCATTCATCATTGATGAAGGTTGCAGAGGATTGACGCTCACCCGCTTCGAGAAGAACTACCGGTACGCCCTTTTGGCACAACTCGTTGGCGAGTGTCCCGCCACCAGCACCGGAACCTATGATTACTACAACGGAATCATCATCAAAACTGTAGGTTGTCATGCTCGTTACTCCTCAAGAAAAAGCGCTGGGACTGGCGTCTGCTGGAGCGGCAGGCAGCCACTTCAGATCATTGAAGCCACGCATCAGATATCCGCCTTTAGGAAAGGAGGCGCCTTCGTAACCGAAATGCTGGTAAGCCAGCTCATTGCTGTAGAGCGAATGGGCCGAGGTGCTTCTGATCAGGATGAAAAAGTCGGAATGTTGAATGTCTTCAAGCAGGGCGACTTGTCTGTTTTCATCGAGGCTTGACCAATGACCACCCGCCAGTCGATCCAGGTCGGACAGACCTTTATCAAGCAGGGGGAGCACCGAGGGATCGGTGGCTGCTCGCTCGTCGAGCGCCTTTACGGCAAAGGCGTAGACAGCATCTTCCATACGGTCATGGGGGTAGATACGGCGTATCACCAGCAGTAACTTCGCCGCGACATCGCTGCTCAGGGTATTCATTTCCATGGCCCATGAACGGCTGGGAGCCAGCAGGGCGATGGGGCCGGAACCGAACAGGAGCGTGCCTAGCAACAGCCCACCGCTTCCTTGCAGAAAACGGCGACGGTTGATCTTTACGTCGTGCATGAAATGTCTCCTTTTTATTTTTATAAGGAGTGACAGCGTCACGGTCGAATCGTGGAGGGTGGTCTAACGAGAGAGGTAAGAGCGGGTTACCACATCAGACCAATCCAATCAGGCGTTTGCTTTAAGAAAGCATTCGCGTTGCAAAGTAAAACCATCTTGAGTGTTCTGGGCTGGCAGTTGTCCAGGCCATCGAAATTTCGGTGCTCGAACTTCTTTATTGGTAGTGACCACCCCGTTGCAATACTTCGATTTTGTAACCATCGGGATCCTGAATAAAAAAGAATCGTGTTAGCAGAACGCCATCTCTTTTGAATTCCTTGATAGGGGTCGGAGACAAATTCAGATCCAGCAGCCGATTGAATTGCTGGTCCAGATCCTCGACGACAAAGGCGGCATGACCGTAGCCGCTGCCATGGGTGTATTCGCTTTGTCCCTTGTTCCAGGTCAGTTCGATTTCTGCGCCGCTCTCGATATCTCGCAGGTAGACCAGGGAAAAATCGTCGAACTCCAGGCGATGAGTTTCTATGAGACCAAACACTTCCTGATAGAACTTCATGGATTGGTTGAGGTTGCCCACGCGAATCATGGTGTGAATAAACTTTGCCATTTCATCTACCTGCGTTTTTCGTGATTCTTGGATTTTGGGTCAAGCCCATTCGACTTCATGATGAGGCGAACATGGCCCGGGTGGGTAATAGAGGATTACTACGTTTAAACAGGGGCAAAGAGTTTCTGCGCCCATTGAAAATGATCACGAGTGGAGCTGAGAAATACGGCTGATGTAAGTTTGGACATAGGCGTCCAATTCGCCTATGGAGGCTCGCTCAAGCGCTTGCTGGTGCAGCCTTGAGGTGACGCTCAGCGCCTCCAGATTCGACTCTTCGTCGCCGGCCAGACCCTTGAAGTATTCGGCGTGCTGCTTGCTCTGAAGAAGGCCGAACCGCGCCAGACTCGATTTTCGTTTTCGCAGCGCCTCCAGCACCTGTGCCGAAGGCGTCAGGGTGCAGTTTTCGACCTTGTCTCGCTGTGATTGGACGGCCTCGGTATGGAGGTCGCCAGCGTGGCTTCGATCCAGCAACGCGCCGAGTGGCTGAATGCTCTCCAACAAGTCGCAAGCCCAGGTTTTCAAATCGGTGTTCTGTCCTTCCCTCAGCAGTTGCAGCCCGGGTCGACGACCTTCTTTGGCGACCTTGAGGAAATTTTGATCGGCATGCAGTTGCTCATCACTGCTCAGTCGCGGACTGTCCTGCAACGCGCAAAACAACAAAAACGCATCGAGAAAGCGCATTTGGACAAGATCCATTCCCGCTGGCATAAATGGATTGATGTCCAGGCAGCGCACTTCCACGTATTGAATGCCCCGTGACAACAACGCCTGAAGCGGTCTTTCGCCGATATCTGTCACCCGTTTGGGGCGGATACTAGCGTAGAACTCGTTTTCAATCTGCAGTGTGTGAGTGCTCAGCTGCACTCGTTCGCCCGCCTGGTGAGTCCCCATTTCCTCATAGCCTGGGTGGGGCGTGGAGACCGCACGGTGTAACATTTCCATGTAATTGCCAAGGGTGTCATAACTCGGATTGAGGTCGGATTGGGCTCGGCTTTGATAACCCAGATCGCTCATGCGCAAGCTGGTGGCAAAGGGCAGGTAGAGGGTGTGCTCATCGAGCCGTTCGAGTGCGTGCGCGCTTCCCTTGAGAAAGCTGGACTCCACCGCTGGGGAGGCGCCGAACAGATACATCAGCAACCAGCTGTAGCGTTTGAAATTACGAATCAGGGCCATATAGCACGCTGACTGATAATCCTGCGGGGCCTGCGTATCACCTTCCTCCCGTTGCAGAAGCGCGAAGAGCGCTTCGGGCATCGAGAAGTTGTAATGAATGCCGGCAATGCACTGCATTTTTTTGCCATAGCGCAAGGCCAATCCTTTGCGGTAAAGATATTTCAACTGCCCTGTATGTGAAGTGCCGTAAAAGGCGATCGGTATGTTTTCTTCTTCCGGGAGGGGGCATGGCATGGACAGGCTCCACAGAAATTCCCCTTCAAGGTTGCTGCAAGCGAATCGGTGGATTTGCTCCAGGCAGGCCAAGGATTCCACTGCCCCCGGCATGGCCGGAGTGATGAATTCCAGCAAGGATTCGGAGTAGTCGGTGGTTATCTGCGGATGGGTAAGTGCCGAACCCAGTGCGACAGGGTGCGGTGTCAGTGCAAGGAGTCCCTCGCAATCCACGCGCAAACATTCGCGCTCAATCCCTCTCAGGCATTGACTCAACAGGTCGTAATGGGCCGGTTGCGCCAGCAGCCTTTGTCGACGAAACAGAAGATCACTCAAGGGTCATTCCTGCGCGCACAGTTGGGTTGATGAGACCGGTTGTCCTGCTGTTCCAGTCTTTTTTCGGGTCACGCGGTCCACCAGATACACCAGCCCGTGATAATCGATCCCGCCATGCTGGCTCAGGCCAATCTCACAAGTGCGACTGGTGGAAATGCCTTCGCTGCAGTACTGCACCGCATCTTTCAGAGTGCGCAGTGAATGTGCATTCAGTTCGGGAGTGGTGAAGCCCTTGTCGCCGGCAAACCCGCAGCAATGAATGCCTTCGGGGATGACCACGTTGTTGCTGCATTTGCGCGCCAGATCGATCAGCGCCTGGCTTTCACCAAGGTGCTGGGTGCTGCAGGTGACATGCACCGCGATGGGCGCTTCCTGCGGCGTGAACTGCAGTCGATCCATCAGGTGCGTACGAATGAAACGTACCGGGTCGTACAGGTCCAGGCGTACTTCGCCCAGGTCCTGGATCAGGCGCAACGTGCAGGGGCTGGTGTCGCAGTAGATCGGGTCGAGTCCGCCACGGCTGGCGTGGAGCAGGGCGCCAATCAGTTCCTGGCGTTTGTGTTCGGCCTGTTCAGCATAACCCTTGGAGGCGAACGGCTGGCCACAGCAGAGGTTGTCCAGGTTGTCCGGGAAGACCACCTGGTAACCGGCTTTTTCCAGCAGGCCGCGGGTCTTGTCGTACAGCGACATTTGTTCCTTGTCGCCCGCCGCCGGCCCCATCGCCCGTGAAACGCATGCGGCCAGGTACACCACGCGCGGGCGTTCGTCGCTCACTGTCGGGCTGAAGCGAATGGCTTTTTCCGGCTGTGGCATGGCGTTGGTCCATTGCGGAACCTGGCCTTTGGACAAGCGCGTCAAGGTTGCGGATAACTTTGCCAGGCGTGGCGCACCCAGCAACATCCGTGCGCCATTGGCCACGTGCAGGGTGAAACGCGCACCTTGCAGCGCCGTGGCGAAATTTCCCTCCAGCCAGTTGGCAGTTTTCTTATGGGTGGCGTGCTGGCCACGAAGCTTTTTCACCAGCTCGCCGGTGTTGATTCCTACAGGGCAGCGTTGCGCACAAAGACCGGTGGCGGCGCAGGTGTCGATGCCCTGGTATTCGTAGGCCGCTTCGAGTTCGCGGGTGTCGACCCCGGCGCGTTTCTTCGCCTGGATGTCCCGCCAGATCACGATCCGCTGGCGCGGGCTCAAGGTAAGGCCTTTGGAGGGGCAGACCGGCTCGCAGAAGCCGCATTCGATGCACTTGTCGATGATCTCGTCGGCGGCCGGCAGCGGTTTCAGATGCTTGAGGTGGATTTGCGGGTCTTCGCTGAGCACCACGTCCGGATTGAGAATGCCGTTGGGATCGAGCAGGCGCTTGAGCTGCCACATCAACTGGTAGGCGTCGCTGCCCCATTCCAGTTCGACGAAGGGTGCCATGTTGCGCCCGGTACCGTGCTCGGCCTTGAGCGAACCGCCGAACTCGACAGCCACCAGTTGCGCCACGTCGTCCATGAACGCCTGGTAGCGTGCGACTTCTTCCGCGCTGTTGAAGCCCTGGGTGAAGACGAAGTGCAGATTGCCTTCCAGTGCGTGTCCGAAAAGGATCGCTTCGTCGTAGTGATGTTTGTCGAACAGCTCGATCAGCCGGTTCACGCCGAGGGCCAGTTGTTCCACCGGGAAGGTCACGTCCTCGATGATCACCGTGGTTCCGGTTTTGCGCACCGCGCCGACGGCGGGGAAGGTGTCCTTGCGGATCGCCCAGAGCCGGGCGTTTTCCAGCGGGTCTTCGGTGAAATCGACTTGCTTCTCTACCGGGAACGAGGACAGCGACGCCATGATCTGCGCCAGCTGTTCCTGCAACAACGAGGAAGATGCCGCGCGGGATTCGATCAGCAGGGCGCAGGCATTGTTCGACAGCTGTTGTACGAAAGCGGGCATGCCGGGCTTGTTCTGCACCGAGCGCAAGCTACGGCGGTCCAACAACTCTACCGCTGACACCGGTTGGCTTTTGAGCACGGTGACGGCGTTGCAGCAGGTTTCCACATCCGGGAATACGATCAGCGCCGAGGCCTTGTTCGGGTGATCGATCACCGTGTCGTAGGTCACTGCGCTGATGAAGCCGAGGGTGCCTTCGGAGCCCACCAGCAAGTGGCTCAGGATATCCACAGGTTCGTCATAATCCACCAGGGCGTTGAGTGACAGGCCGGTGGTATTTTTCAGACGGTATTTGTGGCAAATTCTCGCGGCCAGTTCGGCATTGGCGCGGGTCTCGCGGCCCAAGGTCGCGAGGCGCTCCAGCAGGTCGCCATGACTGGCGCGAAACGCCGCGACACTGGTGGCGTCTTCGGTATCGAGACGGCTGCCGTCGGCCAGCACCAGACGAATGCCGGCCAGGGTGTGATAGGTGTTTTGCGCCGTGCCGCAGCACATGCCGCTGGCATTGTTGGCCACGATGCCGCCGATTTTGCAGGCGTTGATCGAGGCCGGGTCCGGGCCGATCTTGCGCCCGAACGGTGCCAGCCAGGCATTGGCCTGCGCGCCGATCACCCCCGGTTGCAGGCGGATCTGTGTGCCTTGGCCACGGATCTCGCGACCGTTCCAGTTATCCCCAAGCACGATCAACACCGAATCGCTGATGGCTTGCCCGGACAGGCTGGTGCCGGCGGCGCGGAAGGTCACGGGAACCCGGTCGCGCTGTGCCAATTGCAGCAGCGCCACCACTTCATCTTCGGACTCGACGCGAATCACCAGTTGCGGAATCAGGCGATAGAAGCTGGCATCCGTTCCGAAAGCCAGGGTGGACAGCTCGTCATCGAATCGCCGCGCACGCGGAATTATTGTATTTACAGCTTCACGAAATCTGACAGGCAGGCTCACAGATCCTCCGGCGAGGTGGGGCAGGGCAATGACTCATCTCAGTGGCAACAAGCCCCTGGGTGAGCAGGCCTGCATTTTTGTGATCGTTGTATCGATCTTCGTTCGTTTTTCCTGGAACACCGGGCCTTTGACGGCTTGGGTGTAAACACGGCCATTAGCCGGTTGCAGAGAGATTGAAGGGCGATTGCAGGTAGGGTGATGATCCTTGTTCCAGATCATGCAGGTATCGCGCAGCGGGAGGGTAATAGCCTGGTACTACTATGCGTTGCGCGTTCGAAGTTCCAGACCTGTCGTGGTGATGGAGGGATTTTCCTGACGGGTTGTAAACGCTCCAAAAAACGCTGGGCAAAATCCCGCCAAGGGTCATAATGAAACGCTCTGATTCAATCACTGTATCGCACTGATTACCCAAAAAACACGGAATGTCCAAGAGGGTTGCGCTCTCCCTTTAATGCACGCATTAACCTGTGGGGTGATGTGAAATGCTTAAGCGCATTTTTGTCAGCATCATTGGTATAGGGGTTGCCGGAGCTGTATTGTTCGGAATTTACGCTTGGCATCCGGAAATCGGATCCATTACACCCCCGACCAGGAACCTATTCCCTTCGGACATGGTCGAGCACGGCAAAATCATGGCCGCTGCCGGTTACTGCCGTACTTGTCACACTACCCCGGGTGGTCAGGAGTACGCGGGTAACTATCAGATGAACACCCAGTTCGGTGCCATCTACTCCAGCAACATCACTCCGGACCCTGACACGGGTATCGGTCGTTGGTCAGAAGAGGCGTTTATCCGCGCCATGCGTGCCGGTGTCAGCCGCGATGGTCATCACTTGTTGCCGGCGTTCCCGTTCGAGCACTTCAATAAAATGACGGATGACGATATCAAGGCTGTCTATGCCTTCCTCATGTCATCCGTGCCGGCGATCAATCAGCAGAAGAAGGAAAACGGTATTCCGTTTCCGATCAATCTTCGCTTTCTGCAAGCAGGCTGGAAACTGCTGTTCGCCAACACCGATCCGTTTGAAAAGCGTAGCGACAAGTCTGAGGAATGGAACCGCGGTGCCTATTTGGCCCAGGGAATCAGCCACTGCGGTGCCTGCCATACGCCACGTAATGCGCTGGGGGGCGAAAAATACAGTCACATGTACGAAGGCGCATCGATTGACGGCTGGGTCGCACCATCGCTGACCCGCACCAGCATGTCGCCGCTGCCTTGGCGAGTGCAGGACTTCCATGAATACCTGCGTACTGGCAACTCTCTATTCCACGGCAGTGCCGCTGGCCCGATGGCGCCTGTCGTGCATGAGGGCTTGTCTGCCTTGCCTGACGCGGATATCAAAGCGTTGAGTGTTTACTTTGGCGAGTTGGCGGGTGACAACAACAACGAACCAGCGGCCAGTCCTAAACTCCAGGCCGCTGTCCAGGCACAGCACAAGACCACAGACTTGCGGATCGATCATGGTGCCCGGCTGTATAACAGCACCTGTTCTGCTTGCCACTACAGCAGTAGCCAGCTGGTGAAAGGCCGTCCGTTGCTGGCCCTGGGCAGCGCTACTCATCTTGACGATCCGAGTAATCTGATCAACGTCATACTCGATGGCTTCAGAAGCGATCAAGGGATTCGCGGTGTGGTCATGCCTCAGTTCCGCGAAGCGCTCAATGATGACGACATAACAGCCATTGCCACTTACCTGCGACAAACGGCGAATGAACAGCCATGGCCCGATCTGAAACAGAAAGTCGCTGAGATTCGTCGTCAGCCCCGGTTTGAGCATTAATTCGCGGGAGGAGTGAGCCATGGCCAGGTTTATGTTGAACGGCAAGCCAACAGTTGCCGACGTGGACACAGACATGCCTCTTCTGTGGGTTATCCGTGACGAATTGAACATGACCGGCACCAAGTTCGGTTGCGGTATTGGTGCCTGCGGTGCTTGCACCGTACACGTTGGTGGCCGAGCCACCCGTTCCTGTATCACGCCTGTCTCCGCCGTGGAGGGTGCCAGTGTCACCACCATCGAAGGCTTGTCCGAGCAAGGCAATCATCCGTTGCAGGTGGCCTGGCATAAATTGCAGGTACCACAGTGTGGCTACTGTCAGCCTGGTCAGATCATGCAGGCCGCCGCGCTGCTGAGCGACTTTCCCGATCCGACCGATGCAGATATCGATGCGGTGATGAGTGGCAACGTCTGCCGCTGCATGACTTACGTACGCATCCGCAAAGCGATTCATGAAGCGGCTGCTGCAATGAGGCAGGAGGTTAACGATGAGCGCGCTGTTTAATACGGGCGGACCAACAGGCATGACTCGCCGTGGCTTTCTGGTTGCCATGACCCTGGCGGGGCTCAGCTTTGGCTTTCCACGCGGCGTGTTAGCGGCCATGGATCCTGCGACGACCGATGGCGCGGCGCTACCCAGTGAAGGCGCAATCTACGAACCTTCGGTGTGGTACTCCATCGACAACGCCGGCAAGGTCAAGGTCAACATCATTCGGGTCGAAATGGGCCAGCACGTGGGTACTTCCATCGCCCGAATCCTTGCGGACGAATTGGAGGTGTCTTGGGAAAATGTGGAAATCGTCCATGTGGACAGTGCCAGGAAATGGGGCCTGATGGTGACCGGCGGCAGTTGGTCGGTGTCCCAGAGCTGGCCGGTTTACCGTCAGGCCGGTGCTGCCGGACGGGTGGCATTGATTGAAGCGGCTGCCAAAAAATGGGGCGTTTCGCCCGATTCCTGTGTGGCCCGCGGCGGTAGGGTGGTTTGCGGAAAACAGGAAATTTCCTACGCCGAACTGGTCACCTTGGGCGTGACCCGTGAGTTCAGCGAAGCGGAGCTGAAAGCGCTGCCACTGAAGGCCGATGCCGACCTGAGGCTGGTGGGTAAACCGGTCACTTCGCTGGACATTGCCAACAAAACCACGGGTGACGCCGTCTTCGGTATTGACGCCAGAGTTGAGGGCATGGTGTATGCCAGCCCGTTGCTGCCACCGACCCAATATGGTGCCAAAGTGACGCAACTGGACGATACGGCTGCCAAGGCGGTGAAAGGTTATCGACAGACACTCGTGCTCGATGACCCCAGCGGTACGGTGCCCGGCTGGGTCATGGTGCTTGCCGACAGCTACCATGCGGCCCACAAAGCGGCCGGTCTGGTCAAGGTCAGCTGGGAAGTCGGCGAGGCTGCCAAGGTGTCTGAAGCGGATATCATCAATCACGGTCGAGAATTACTGAAGGATGCCGCCAAAGGCGCCATTCTGGATACTGGAGACACCAACACTGCCCCGGTCTTCGGCAAAGCGGCGTCCACGGTTGAACAGGAGTATCTCACCCAGACCGTGCTGCACGCGCAGATGGAGCCACTGAACGCATTGGCTTTTCGCAACGCTGACGATATCTGGGAGATCCATTCCGGTTGCCAATGGCAGTCCCTGATCACGCCGGTGCTGGCCACCGCGCTGGGTGTGAAAGAAGAACAGGTCACTATCCGCGCCTACATGCTGGGTGGTGGTTTCGGCCGTCGCCTTAACGGTGACTACACCATTCCGGCGGCGCTGGCGTCGAAGGCGCTGGGTGGCAAACCGGTAAAAATGGTCATGAGCCGTTCACAGGATATGCAGTTCGATAGCCCGCGTTCCGCATCGGTGCAGCAGTTGAAGATGGCGTTCGATGCGGACAAGCGCGTGATTGCCATGGAACACCACGCGACGGCGGGCTGGCCCACGCAAGTGATGGTCCCGGTCTTTATGCCCAAAGGTATCAATGGCCAACCGTTCGACCCCTTCGCCATCGCCGGTGCCGATCACTGGTACACGGTGGGCGCACAGAGGGTTCGCGCGGTATCCAACGACCTGGCCAACGCTTCGTTCCGTCCTGGCTGGCTGCGCTCGGTAAGCGCCGGCTGGACCGGCTGGGCTGTGGAAAGCTTTATGGACGAAGCGGCCCACCAAGTCGGCAAGGATCCGCTGGTATTTCGCCTGGATTTGTTGACTGCCGAAGGTCGCAATGCCGGCAGTGGTCCGATAGCCATTGGTGGTGCTTCCCGTCAGGCTGCCGTGTTGAAAAAGGCCGCTGCCATGATTGGCTGGGGGACGCAGCAGCCGACAGGTACAGGGTTGGGTATTGCCTCGACCTTTGGCCAGGAAAGGGAGATGCCCACCTGGGTTGCCTGTGCCGTGCAGGTGCATGTCGATAAAGTCACTGGCCTGGTCGATGTACAGAAGCTCTATATCGTCGTGGATGCCGGTATTATCGTCGATCCCGATGGGGCCGAAGCCCAGTGTCAGGGCGCGGCATTATGGGGGCTATCGATGGCGTTGTTTGAAGGCAGCGAGTTGGTGAAAGGTAAATTCAAAGACTCCAACTTTGATACCTATACGCCGCTGCGTATGTTGCAGACGCCACCAGAGATCAAAATCGAGTTTATATCCAGCAAGGCAGCACCGTCCGGCTTGGGTGAGCCTGCCGTAACGCCGGTGGCCCCAGCCATTGCCAATGCCATTTACAACGCGGTAGGTGTACGTTTACGCAAATTGCCCATGACGCCGGATGATGTGAAGGCGGCACTAAGCAAGGTGTAAACCAGTAAAGCCCGGTGATTTCATCGGGCTTTTTCATGGTGCACCAGGCATGACGCGTAGCGCCGTGACTGGCGCTGTTCAGCTCATTATGGTGATGAGTTGGATGACTTGGAGGTGGAAGTCCTCTACACACCCGGCAAGGGGAAGTGTTAGCCGAAGGCAAGGGTGTCGCGGGCGACTGCGAATCTGAAGGAAGCCTTAGGCAAAATGCTGGCCTGACGAACAGGAAGCGGATGAGGCTGCGTAGCGGGGTGAGATGGCCATAATCATCAAAGCCCAATACTTGCACGGAACGCTACGACGTATATCCGACAGGCATAAGCAGGAAGGTCGCGCGAATTACCCTTGGAGATCTGCACGTTTGCCAGTGTGCTACCGAGCGCCGCGAGGCGACGGGATGAGCGTGCAGAAGTCAGCCGAGGCCGTGGTAAGTGGCAAGTAACTCTGCCACCAAGGGCCGAACAGGTTATGCCGCCAGTAGGCGTCAGAGTCTCGTCGAATACCGAAATGCAGAAATTTCTCCCAGAGAAGACTGTTACTCCGAGTCCCGGACTGAATCCGAGGATGACGGCTGACAGCGCACAGGTATCGACGGCGTCTGTGACGTGGACGAACGCGGAGCCGGACACGCTGATGGAGCGGGTGCTTGCACCCGCCAACCTCAAGCGTGCTTATCACCGCGTAGTCAGCAACAAGGGCGCGCCAGGTGCCGATGGCATGACGAGGGTTGGCCGGGATTCGCGCCAAATTCGCCAAAATGCAATTAAGCTTATGATTTAAAAGCTAAAACTGAATTTTGTAGTCAATCGGTTTGATCTTCCGATCGAGGTCCAGGGTGTAGTCGCCAAAACGATTGATGTGGCTTGTCCGGTACGGCGATAGCGCCTTTAGGGGAGCCCGCAGAGTTCTGAAAAGTGCGACACGAAGTCGCTTGCAGAAGTTGTTCCCACTTAAGTGGAGGGAACCGTCCGTGTCAGCGGGTGAACCTACGGGCCTGAATCAAGAGCGGCCCGGACAATGCAACGAAGCGCCGGAAGGCGTGGGGTACCAATCGTGAGATGCGTACCTTTCTGGTAGCCATAAACTGGATGAGTGCTAGGTAGTTGGTATGGTGAAAACATTTGAACCCGCGTTAAAGATCGTGAATTCTAACAAGCGGAAATGGCTAACACGCTTGAGCCAAACGGCAATGGAGGTGGGAAGAGCGCCTTTTTCCTGCGCCTTCGTGACCCATATACCTTCCGGTCAATAGCGGGCACCTAACCCGACACACTTCAGCAGGCGGAACGTGGAAACTCCGTATCGCTCCCATGTGGGACAGCGGACCGTAAGGTCTACTTATGGCGGTGCGGAAACAGGAATGAGGACAAAGCGAATGCCGCCCTGTAGCGGGGCGGATAGGGGTTGAAACATCATCCCACGCGAAAGCGGGCCCACTTCCTTATGGTCTTTCTTCACCAGAGAATCTGTAGAACCACCTTAGCGGAAGGAAAGCAAATGAAGGCTGCATCTCGAGCTTGTGCACCCTCCGGCGTGGCCTGGGACGGCATCAATTGGCCCGAAGTCCAGCGTCAGGTAAGGCGGCTGCAGACCCGTATGGTGAAGGCTGTACAGGCCGGCAGACACAATAAGGCGAAAGCCCTGCAGTGGCTGTTGACCCACTCATTTTGCGGCAAAGCACTAGCCGTTAAACGGGTGTCTGAAAACAAAGGCAAGAACACCCCCGGAGTTGACAAGGTCACTTGGAAAACACCGGCGGCAAAGACCAATGCGATCGCGTCATTGAAGAGACGGGATTATTCGACTCTTCCGCTTCGGAGGGTAATGATTCCGAAGAAAAACAGCAAAAAGACGAGGCCTCTCGGCATACCCGTGATGAAGTGCCGCGCCATGCAAGCATTACATCTGCTAGCTCTGGAGCCTATCGCGGAAACCACTGCAGACCTGAATTCCTATGGATTCAGGCCAAAACGCTCAACCGCTGACGCTGGAGAGCAATGTTTTACTGTTCTGGCGCAAACCGCGAGTGCGCAGTGGGTGCTGGAAGCCGATATTAGAGGCTGTTTTGACGAGATCAGTCACGACTGGATGGCCGCCAACATCCCTACGGATATGGTGGTTTTTAGGAAGTGGCTCAAGGCGGGATACGTTTATCAGAACGAGCTCTTCCCTACCGATGCCGGAACTCCGCAAGGAGGACTCATTTCACCGGTGGCAATGAACATGACATTGGATGGCCTCGAAAGGAGACTGGCGGAGAAGTTCCCGACAGTGAAACGAAAAGGAAAAGGCTTGAAAATGAACATGGTACGGTATGCGGACGACTTCATTATTACCGGCAGCTCGAAGGAATGGCTGGAGCTGGAGGTGAAGCCCGTCGTGGTGGAATTTTTGGCGGAACGTGGGCTCGACCTGTCGCCTGAAAAAACCAAAATAACGCATATCGGGGAGGGGTTTGACTTTCTCGGATGGAACTTCCGCAAGTACAACGGCAAGCTACTGATTAAGCCGTCGAAAGCAAATGTCAAAGGGCACTTAGGAAAAATCCGGGAAGTCATCAAGGCCAACAAGACGTCTAAACAGGCAAATTTGATAAGACTGCTTAATCCCATATTACGGGGATGGGCCAATTATCACTGTCACGTAGTCGCTAAGGCAACCTTCAATCGAGTTGATTCAATAGTCTGGTCAATGCTGTGGCAATGGGCATTAAGACGGCATCCGAACAAGGGAAAGCGCTGGGTCAAGAAGAAATATTTCAAGTCCCAGGGCACCCGCAACTGGGTGTTTTCTGCAACTGAAAAAGATGAAGATGGGACTAAGGGGGAGCGCAGTCTGCTGCGAGAATCTGATACGCCAATTGTACGGCACATCAAGATCAAAGCGGCTGCTAACCCGCACGACTCGCAATGGGAACCGTATTTCGAAGCCCGATGGGTCAAGAAAATGCTGAACTCGGGACGCGGTCGCGCGAAGTTTTACCGAGTCTGGTTAGGGCAGGACTGCAATTGTCACGACTGCCATCACCCCATCACAAAATCAACGCCGTGGGCATGTCGCCACATTGTGAAGCGGTCAGATGGTGGGACTGACGCGGTAAACAACCTCCAAATGCACCATCTCAATTGCCATAGGCGGCAGCACGCCGAAAAAGAAGTTGTATAACCGGGTGTCGAAAGATGCCTTTGAAAGGCTCGAGCTGAGTGCAGGGAAACTTGCACGCTCAGTTCCTCGGGGGCTGGGCGCGGGTGACCGCGTCTGGCTACCCAACAATCGTACGTTAAGCGCGTCTCCTATTGGGTCGGCCTGACGGGGTATCCTTCAAACGGACACAGCTGAAAACAGTAAGTCATTGACATTTCTTGTCATCTTAAAAAATCCTGACCAATCTGAATTGCTTAGCGTACGAAAATTTCCGTTTCCTGCTCCCTCTTTTGGTCCCGCATTCTACCGGACGGATCCAGTCCGAACCGGGATCAGACTCTAAGGTAAATTTTCCGACTCCCGCGCAGAACTCCATCGGCCAAGGCAAGGCATTGCCCTGGCCTTTCTCTCACACTCGGCTCTAAAGCAATCGCGTTTGAACTGACCGCGATGCATAAAAACAAGAGCCGAAAACATGAACAGTCACCTGCCTGACGCCAAAGCCAGCACCGGCCATATCGGTGCCCGGCAAGCGCGTGTCGAAGACGCCGCCCTTTTGCGCGGCCTGGGTCGATACGCCGACGATGCGGCGATCCCGCCCGGCACCTTGCATGCCGCGATCGTTCGCTCTCCTCATGCCCATGCACGCATCAATTCTATCGATTTTGCCAAGGCGCTGACTATGAAAGGCGTCCACGGTGTTATGGTTGGCCTTTGGGATCGAGCCCCTCGATAGTCGTGACCCGCGCATTGGCCACGGCGCCCAGCGGGGTGATGCAGGAGCGGATGGCGCGGCCATTGATGTGCAGGGTACAGGCCCCGCACAGGCCGATCCCGCAGCCGAATTTGGTGCCGGTCAGGCCGAGGTCGTCACGGATCACCCAAAGCAGCGGGGTATCCTCGGCCACCTTGACCGAGACGTCCCGGCCATTGAGTTCGAATCTGGTCATGGTCTTGCGACTCCGAACAACGTTTCCATCAAGGGCTCAGGTCAGCAGAGCCAGCACTTTCCCTGCGGATTGCCGCCACCCTCGCTTCCAGCTGCTCCCAGACGGGCAGCTCGGTGCGTGTTCGGCGCAGATAGTCGGCAATCTTCGCGATGTCGCCATCGTTCAGCGCCTACGAGAAAGCCGGCATGAGCACGTTGGGGATGCCTTCTTCCAGACCTATTCCAGCCATCACGATATGGATGAACGTGCCGGGGGTGGCCGCGGTGAGCGCACTGTTGAGGGCAAGCTCCGGTCGCACGCTGAGGGGCGTCGTTGCGCTGTTGTAGTGGCATGACCCGCAGGCTGCCCAGTACAGGACGGCGCCGGCGTCGGGTTCCAGGCGGCTGCCGAGAGCGGAGGTCGCCAGTGCTTTGGCCAGCGCTTCAGCGCTGCCGGTCTGCAGTGTGGAGGAGCCGTTGAGGTCGGCAAAATAGACGGCTAGCGCCTGGATATCGGCGTCGGGAAGCCTGCCCAGGTCGTGCACGACTTCCGCCATCTTGCCCGCAGCAACGCCGTGCAGGGCGGTTGCTCCGCTACGCAGGTAGGTGAACACCTCATCCTGGGTCCAGGTAGCGGTGTGGTATTGGCAGCCGTCAGTGCCGGCGCGAACCAGCCTTCGATCATCGCGCCCGCGTAGCTGTCGTCAGCGGTTTTCTCGGCACCCAACAGATTGCGTGGCGTGTGGCAGGCGGCGCAATGGCTCAAACCCTCGGCGAGATAGGCACCGCGGTTCCATGCTTCGCTCTTGCCGGCGACCGGCCGATAGCTACCCTGGTCCATAAACAGCAGCTTCCAGCCGGCTTGCAGGGCACGGATGTTGAACGGGAACGGCAGAGTATTCTGCTGCGCCGGCGCGCTCACCGGCTCCCGCGTCATGAGGAAGGCATAGAGCGCCCGCACATCCTCGTCGGTGACCTTGGTGAAGTGGTCGTAGGGGAATGCGGGATAAAGATGCGAACCATCGCGGGAGACGCCTTCGTGCATGGCCCGCATGAATGCCGCCTCGGACCAGCGGCCGATTCCGCTATCCGGGTCGGGCGTGATGTTGGTCGAATAGATGACGCCGAAGGGGTAGGCATTCCATAGCCGCCGGCATAGGGCTGGCCACCCTTCACCCCGTGGCAGGTCGCGCAGTAGCCTGCGCCGGCCAAGGCTTCACCCTTGGCAACCAGCTCGGCAGGGAAGCCCGCAACCGAGCCCGGAGCGATGGGGGCGATGGTCGGCCGCCAGACCAGGGCGAAAAACAACACTGCACCCAGGACGACCAGAATTGCCAAGCCGATGTATATCCGCTTAATCAAGACCGACCTCCTTAGCCCGGAGAGCTGATCTGGCTGAGTATAGCCGTGCTCGGCTCCTGTCCATTCAGGCTGACGTGCGGCAGCTAAATCTGAGGTTGGCGCAGCGCGGTTAAATCATGAAACGAGCGCCGAATAGAGGCATATGCCGACTAGAAAAGCCGGAAAAGAGCTTGAGCCTGTCGTCGAAAACTCCTCCTGAATGACCATCAACACCATGCTGCCGGCCACAAAGGAGAGCAGAAATGTCACGATCGGTGGTGATATCACCGTCATCAGCCCAATGGCCCAGCCAAGAGGAATCGCTGCTGAGAGGACCCAACGACCGGTACTGAGAAAAGAGCTCTTGTGCAGCTCCAACAAGCGGTGGTCGACGACGAGAAAGTGCATGGCGATCGAGTGGGTGAAGAGCTGTGTACAGGAGTAGCCAGACTATCCATTTACGTCGACCACTAAGCGGCCACGAAGCTTGCCCTCGATGATCTTCTGCGCCGCCCCCACAACTTGGTCCAAGGGAATGGTTGCGGCGAGAGACGAAAGAGTCTCTCGGTTGAGATCGCGGTCCAGGCGTTTCCAGGCCGCGTCACGGAACTCGTGGGGGGCCATGACGCTATCAATTCCTGCAAGGGTGACGCCTCGTAGAATGAAGGGGGCGACACTGGCGGGAAACTCCATTCCTTGAACGAGCCCGCACGCGGTGACTATCCCCCGGTAGCGGGTCTGGGCGCAGGCGTTGGCCAGGGTATGCGAGCCGACCGCATCGATCACGGCTGTCCAGCGCTCCTTCTGAAGTGGCTTGCCGGGAGCCGCCAGTTCCTCGCGCTCGATAATGTCCGTGGCGCCCAACTGCTCGAGGTAGTAGCGCTCCTGAGGTTTCCCAGTGGCTGCAACCACACGGTAGCCTTGGGCCGCCAACAGCGCTATGGCGATCGAGCCGACACCGCCTGTTGCACCGGTAACCAATACTTCACCGTCCTCGGGTTGTACGCCATGCTTCTGCACGGCATCGACCGATAGCGCGGCTGTATATCCTGCCGTACCGATAGCCATGGCTGCCCAAGTGCTTAAACTGTCGGGGAGACGAATCAGCCAGTCGGCTGGTACTCGTGCACGCTGGGCCAGACAGCCCCAGTGGCGCTCGCCGGCGCCCCAGCCATTGAGTACGACGCGCTGACCGGATAGAAAGCGCGGGTCGTCGCTTTCCAGCACCAGGCCGGCGCCATCGATTCCGGGCACCATGGGCCATTGACGTACCACAGGCGAGTGATCTGTCAGGGCTAGCGCATCCTTGTAGTTGAGGGTCGAGTACTCAACGCTGATGAGCACTTCACTACCGGCCGGTAAGTCCTCATCCTCCAGCTCAGTCACACGAGCAGAGAACCCCTGCTGGTCCTTGTTAAGCAATACTGCCTTGAAACTCATGAGCAATCCCCACGGATAATGATTTGATGCCTCACCACGCCGGCTTATGCTGACCTGACGAAGTCAGGTAGAACGAACTGACCGAGTTCCTCAATGACCTCACCTGCGGGGCGTTGGCCGTATTTCAAATTGATGATCACATGGTTAACGCCGATCTCCTGCAAGCTGTGCAGCAGCGGGATCAGGTGATGTCGCCCCAGTTGATAGCCCAGGTGGATCGGCCGAGGTGGTGTCTGCGGGTTATCTGTCAGGTCGATGTATAGCGACTGGGTGAAGGGTTTGAACAGTTCACCACATTCGGCACGAACCGCCGTGCGCCAGTCCTCGACAATCAGCTGCTGAGTCTTCGGTGCACGCGGATAGCTGATCCAGCCATGACTGCAGCGGGCGATCCACTCCAGCGTCTGACGGCTATGGCCGGTGACGAAGAAAGGAATTTCCGCCGTGGTCGGCTTGGGAATCAGATCGGCCCCCTCAAGCGTGCCGCCGGACCAGGTCAAAGGCACGAAACTGCTGCGCTGAACCTCGCGAAATACCTTGAGGTATTCGCGGAACAGGCTGTCGCGTTGCTCCGGGTCGACACCGAATGCCGGAAACTCTACTGGACGGTCACCGGAAGCCACGCCGAGTAACAGGCGGCCACCGCTGAGCTGATCGACACTAGTTGCGGCCTTGGCGGTGTGTAGGGGATTGCGGATTGGCAGGATGACCGACGCGGTGCCCAGCGCAATCGAGCGAGTGTGTGCCGCCATAAAACCCAGGTAGACCCAGGGATCGAAGACCTGGCCCGAATCACCGAAGCTGGGGTCGCGTAACGGCACGTCGCGAAACCAGAGGGCAGAGAAACCCAGCTTCTCGGCGCGTTGGGCCAGGTTCACTTGGTCGAGCATACTCGGCGTATCGCCGGTAAAGGCTTCGAGGGGGAAGAAAAGACCTAGGCTCAGGCGGCCTTGGCGGTAGGTGTGCTGAAAGCCAGGTTGTTGCTGATAGGGAATGGAATTCGGAGTTAACATCTTCTCTCCTACATATTTCAAAATATAGATTTTTAAAGGCTGAAAAAACGCCTGCGAGCAGGCATCAAATCAGCGCTTTCAAGGCCACCTGGAACGCCGCGATGTTCTGCTCATGGCGTTTGTAATAAGTCCAGGGACCGATGCGTTGTGAGGTCACCAGTTGCGCCCGCTGCAAGGCAGCGAGATACAGCGAGACGGTCGACTGCGACAGGCCTACCCGATCCTGGATGATGCTCACGCAGACACCGACCTGCTCAGGATCCACCTCCTGCTCGGGGAAATGATGACGCGGATCCTTCAGCCAACTGAGGATGTTCAGGCGGGTTGGGTTGTCTAGCGCCTTCAGCGCTTCGCTTACGTCGATACTCATAGGTCACGCACGATAACTATTTTTTGCGATATTACGATATGCCCGCTCAACCGACAATGCGCCGACCCCCGAACCGTATCGCTCGGGGGCCGGCACCTCGAGCGGACTATCCGCCATAGGTCGGATAGTCGGTGTAGCCGACAGCAGTTCCGCCGTACATGCTGGCCGGATCGACCGGGTTCAGCGGCCAGCCATTGGCAATCCGCTTGGGCAGGTCCGGGTTGGCGATGAACGGACGGCCGAAGGCGACCAGATCGCCCCAACCCGCCTCGAGCACACGCTTGCCTCGCTCGGCGGTGTATTTGCCGGCATAGAGGATGCGCCCGCTGAAGACCTCGCGCACCGCGCTGCGGAAGCTTTCCGGCAGCTCCGGTGCGTTTTCCCAATCCGCCTCGGCCAGCGACAGGTAAGCGATGCCGACTTCTTCGAGCACCTTGACCGCTTCGACATAGGTCTCGTGTGGGTTTTCTTCGACCAGGCCGAGATATACGCGGGCCTCGTCGGTGCTGGCGAACAACGGGGCGAAACGCACGCCGAGCCGGTCTTTACCGACCACCGCGGCCACCGCCTGGGTCACCTCACGGAGGAAGCGCAGACGATTTTGCAACGAGCCGCCGTACTCGTCGTCGCGCTGATTGCTGTGCGCGGAAATGAACTGGTTGATAAGATAACCGTTGGCGGAGTGGATTTCCACGCCGTCGAAACCGGCGTCGAGGGCGTTGCGAGCGGCCTGTGCATAGAGCTGTACCAGCTCCTTGACCTCGGCGGCGGTCAGTGCACGTGGCATCGAAGGCGGCGCCAGGGCGCCGGTGCCGGGACCTGTCTCGATGAATACGCTGACGCCCTCGGCCGGGATCGCCGATGGCGCCACCGGGGCTTCGCCATTGGGTTGCAACGAGGTGTGAGAGACCCGGCCGACATGCCAGAGCTGGGCGAAGATGGTGCCGCCCTCGGCGTGTACCGCATCGGTCACTTTGCGCCAGCCGAGGATCTGTTCGGCACTGTGGATGCCCGGGGTCCAGGCGTAGCCCTGGCCGCGCGGCTCGATCTGGGTGCCCTCGGTGACCATGAAGCCGGCACCGGTACGCTGGCGGTAGTAGGTCGCCATCAGGTCATTGGGAATGTTGCCTGGCTGCGAGCTACGCGAACGGGTCAGCGGCGGCAGGACGATGCGGTTTTTCAGGCTGTAGGGGCCCAACGTGGTGCTTTCGAAAAGAATGGAATCTTTCATGTGTAACTACCTATATATTTGCGTTTGTAGATAAGTAGATGCTAGTGCCTGGGCAGGCACCTCTCGAGCGCTCCGTTTAGAACAGGCCGGTGGACGTCCAAGCTCAGTCGCGTCCCTGCCGCCGCAAAGCGGTAGGGACGCGACTGGAGCGCCTTGTTGGGTTTGCTTAGCCGGGTAGCTTGGCCGCCAGGACGTCAACCTTCTCGATTGACGGCGGTTTGGCAAACAGCTCGGCAGCCTTTGCCATAAGCGCCGCTGCGACCTTGCCCGAAAGATGAGCCTGCCGACCTGCTTCATCCGGGAAGGCATCAAAGATGCCAAAGGTGGACGGCCCCAAGCGGATTCCGAACCACGCCGTAGTGGCTGGCTCTTCCTCCACTATTGGAAGGCCATCCAAGAGAAAGTTCTCTACCTCTTTCTCTTTCCCAGGTTTTGCTTCCAGACGAACGAACAACGCTACTTTGACCATGACGTGCCTCCTGTTGTTACGACGACATTACCATGCGTGACGCATTCCAGTAATGCCCAACGCGATATTCGCCGATTTGCCGCCCAGCTCCAGCGTGGCGGGGATGAAGGGGCAGCGTCGAGTCATTTCCGCAGTCGCGGGAAAGGCGACTCTGCCCTCTCCTGGTCTTTCACGAACTGCCTCTACCGAGATACCGTGACGACGATCTTGCCAAACTGCTGGTTCGATTCCATGTAACGGTGCGCTTCGACGATCTGCTCGAAGGGGAAGGTCTTGGCAATGATCGGCTTCAGCTGTCCGGCCTCGAGGCCGCGCGTGATAAAAGCTTGCGCAGGCGCCAAGCGTTGCGGATCACCGGTCAGTTCGAACAGCGTGTAGCCGCGCACGCTCAGGGCCTTGTTCATCGCTGCCAAGGCCGGGAACGGCGTCTCCTGACCGCTGAGATTGCCATAGATGAAAAGCAGGCCCTGCTGACTCATCGCTTGCGCCAGTGTTTCGACTTGCGGCCCCGCGACCGGGTCGAAGGCGATGCGCGCGCCGCGGCCGTCGGTGATCCGCATTACCTCCGCGACCAGGTCCTGCTCCTCGGTGGCGATCACATGCGCCGCCCCCGCCTCGCGTAGCGCCGCCTCCTTCGCGCGCGTCCGGGTCGTCGCGATCGGAATGGCGCCGACGCTGTTGGCGATCTGGATCGCGGCCAAGCCGACGCTGCTCGAAGCCGCCGTGATGATCACCGCATCACCGCGCTTGAGTTGGGCAATCTCGATCAGTGCGCCATAGGCGGTCAGATACTGCATCCAGATCGCCGCCCCCTTCACCGCGCCGACGCCCGCCGGCCGCTTCAGAACCCCCGTGGCTGGCACGATCGCCTGCTCGGCATAGACGCCAAACTTGTTCATGGAAAAAGCCGGAATCACGCTGACCGCTTCGCCAACCTCGAAGCCGTGAACGCCGCTGCCCAGCGCCTCGACGATGCCGGAAGCTTCGTAGCCGAGCCGGGCCGGCAGCTGCGTCGGCTCCAGGTACACACCCGAGCGGAACATGGCTTCCGCGCGATTCAGGCCGATCGCCTCGACGCGGATGCGCAGCTCGCCGGAGCCCGGAGCGCCAACTTCGAGCTCTTCGATCTGCAAGACTTCGGGGCCGCCGATCTGATGAAAACGGACAACACGGGTCATTTTGGGTCACCTTCTATTGAGGGATGGGAGCAGTTAGCCAGCCCTTGGCTGGCGCAGGTTAGCCGCCCCGCGCGTTACAACGTCGCTTCGGTCTGTGTGTCCGGCGCGTGGCTACTTCACGGATATGCAAATGCTATTCGCGATATCTAGTTTTGTAAATATGTAATTTTAATAATTTTATGCCCGTCTCTGCTCCCCCTATCTACGCTGCCTATGAACTCTCCCTGTCGAAAAAAAATGCTGCCATCCGCTAAGTGCGCCACGGCGTGGTTCGCTCTGGTTGGTCGCCGGTCATCTCATGGCCCAGCACCATTCCTCTGGGACCTGAAAGCGGCCCCGCTAGAGGTGCCGGCCGCTCCCGCAGATGTTGGGCAACACCTGCTTGAGAAAGACGCCGCGTCCTCACTTTCTGTAACCCGGGCCGACCAGCTTGGGGTAATCCAGATGCGGTGGAGGCGGTCTGCGAAATCTGCGGGCCACCGTCGCTGTCGTTACGCTGGTTGGTGCCGGAATTAGTGTGTTGCTGGCGACCCGGTTTTCGCTCACCGGGCAAAGCGTGGTGAATGCGTTACCAGAGCGGTACCAGACCAGGTCTTTGCCGCAGTCGATCACCACCGATAAAGGCACCGACTTCACCTCCAAGACCTTCGACGAATGGGCTCGGCAGCAGGGCATCCAGTTGGACTTCACCCGCCCTGGAAAGCCCACGGACAACGGGCTTATCGAGTCTTTCAACGGTCGCCTGCGAGATGAGTGTCTAAACGCTATTGAGTTCGTGTTAATTGAGGATGCTCGAGATCGGATCGAAGCTTCACGGCAGGATTACAACGCTTTCCGTCCCACGCTCACTGGGCAATCTGCCCCCCAGCGAGTTCGCCCAACGAGGTCAGAATCAGGCTGGTGCCGGGACTTCCCGGCCAGCTTGGCGAACACAGGCAGCGGAAAATTGTACGGCGCCTCGAAAGTCGCCAACATTTCGGCGCGTTCGCGCTGGATGTCCGTCAGGATGGGCAGAGGGCGCTGGTCTGTAGGAGAAACTATGGTCATCATCGGCACAATCTCTGCCGCTCCCTCATCGCCTCCGATGGCATCCTCGGCAATATCGCCCCCTTCCGCGTCATGACGGGGGAGTTGGCAGCGCCATCTCCCGAGGAAGACTGTGGGGCCACCTGCTGGAGGCTGACAGGTACGTAAGCCACTGCAGCATCCTGGTGACCCTGACTCTCCCACTGGTCGATGCGATCCGCCGACCCCTGCATCATCTCCCGACGCTGCTCTACATATTCCGCATGGTTGTAGGCTGCCCTGATCTGGTTCGGGTCGGCATGCGAAAGCTGGGCATCGACCCACTCCTTCCGATAGCCGATTTCGTTCAACGCGGTCGAGATGGTGGCTCGTATGCCATGCCCTGTCAGTTGGTCCTTATAGCCCATCCGCTTCAGAGCCGCATTGAGCGTGTTCTCGCTGATGCGCTCTTTCAGTTCACTGCGGTGTGGCAGGAGATAGTGTTGGGCCGGGCGTTTCGCAGCGAGTAGCTGCCTGACAATTACCATGGCCTGCCGGGACAGCGGCACGATATACGGCGGGATACTCTTGCTTTCCGTACGCAGGCGCACTTGTAGCTGCTTGACGATCACAGGAGGGATGATCCAGAGGCCTCGCTCCAGGTCGAATTGCTCGGGTAATGCCGAGCGCAACTCACCGGTACGCACCCCAGTCAGCAGCAACAGCCGCAATCCCAGTTGCGTATTGATGTCGCCACTGTAGTTCCGCAGTTTACTCAGGAACGCAGGCAATTCGCCCATCCGCAGGAAGGGGTTGTGCGTGACGGGGGGCTGCGGCATTGACACGATGTCGAGGTCGGCGGCCGGATTGGTCTCCAGGTTGACTTCAACAATAGCGTAGCGGAAAAGCTGATTGAACCAGGTTGGGGTTTGGGGAGCAATGGAACCAAAAACCAACGTAAGCCCTACCAACGCCGCTCAGTGCCTTCTTCCCAGGCATCGGCCTCGATAAAGCAGTTGCGCATGTCAGGACACCTGTCTACCGACTGCACGGCACCCGTTGTTAAGGCAGCAAGAACCTGAGTCAGGCCATTTTGGGGAACGTGAGAACCTATCCTCAGCACGTATCGAGAAGATAGGGACGGACTCATCCGTAGTAGTGATGAAGGACCTGTGATGGGGCTGGAGCGAAGGGGTTCATGGGGATCACTTTCACTGCCATCCCTACCGCGACCGTCAAGGGTGGCGGGAATACTCTGTGAGTGAAGAGGACTTTAAAGCATCAAGGCTAAACGATTGCTGTCACTATATTATGGAGCCGCGTGGGTAGTTGGACTCAACTACCCCTCCTTCGACCCTGGCGAAATGATCCGCCGCAACGGGGAGTTAGTCAGTAACCGCCCAGTCAACATGTCATCCTGATCTCAGCACATAGGGCGATGGTGTCCACCAGCGCCTGGATCATCGACGCCAATGCACTCGGTCAGGCCTGTGTCCATATTTTTGATCGTTTTGGCTTGTAGACGGTTTCCTTAATTTGCTGTAGTTGGCTCTCAGTAGCACAGCATGGAATAGTTTTTCCTGTGGCTGTTGACAGATCGGTCGAACAAGTCCATAATTGCGTCCATTCCTGAGAGGGGAATACGAAAAACCTTTGTTAATCAAATGGTTAGAGGCTAGGTTAAAGTCTCGTTTCCCGCTCCATATTCAACAAAAACGCCGCTCAGTGATGAGCGGCGTTTTTGTTTGTCCGGGATGGACCCGCTGCAAGAGCAGGTCCAAGGGTTGGCTTAGAGTTTTGGCAGTTGCCCGATACGTCCCATCATTTCTGTCACGATCTGTAGGTCCAGCAGGAACTGCTCGGTGGTCTTGAACTCGTTGTCGGTGTGGCCGGTGTACTTGGCTTCTGGTCGGGCCAGGCCGAATTGCACGCCGTTTGGCAGTTCATGCACCGACGTTGCGCCGGCCGAAGTACCGAACTCGGGCTTCATGCCCAGGTTTTCGGTGGACACGGCCAGCAACGCCTTGACCCACTCGCCCTCGGGGTTGCGATACATCGGCGCGGCCACCGAGTAATCGAAGGTCGGCGCAATATGGGTGTTTTTGCTCCAGGCGCTGAGCTTGTCGGCGATTTCTTTCTTGAGTGTTTCCGGGGATTTGCCCTTCGGTACCCGCAGGTTGACTGCCAGCTTGAGGGCTTTTTCATCCATGCCGACGAAGGTCAGGGAAGTGGTCAGCGGCCCCATGAACGCATCGGAAAAGCCCACGCCCAATTTGCCGCCCAGATAATCCAGGCCCCAGTTGTCGGTGGCGTAACGCGCAGCGTCGGTGATTTCGTTGTGCTTGAGCGCAACCTTGCCATCCAGGCTATTAATGAAGACCAGCATCCGCGCGACCGGGTTAATACCGGATTCGGGCTCGGAAGAGTGGGCCGACACCCCGGTAACGGTCAGCTTGACATCATTGCCGACAACCTTGGCATCTACCGTGAAATCACCCCCATTGGCCTTGGCAAACGCAGCGCCGGCCTGCTGCAGGCTGGCCGCCAGTTCAGCGGGTTTGTCGCTGCGCAATGTGGCTACCGAGGCCGAAGGAATCTGGTTGGTCGCCAGGCCGCCGGTCATGGCGATGATCTCGGCGCCTTTGCCATCTGCCTTGCGCTTGGCAAAGGTCGCCATGACCGTGCCATAACCTTTTTCGGCGATGACCACTGGGTAGCCGCCGTCCAGCGCCAGGTTGTAGTTCGGCGTCGGGTTGTGTTCAAAGTAGTAAGGAATGGCGTCGCCAGTGGTTTCTTCGGTGGTGTCCACCAGCAGCTTGAAGTTGCGTGCCAGGGGCAGGTTTTCTTCCTTGATCACTTTCATCGCATACAGCGTTACCACGATGCCGTTCTTGTCATCCTCGGTGCCGCGGCCGTACATGCGGTCGCCAATCAGCGTGACCTTGAATGGGTCGAGGCGGGTGCCGTCGGCCAGGACCCAGTTTTCCGGGGTCACCGGTACCACGTCGGCGTGGGCGTGAATGCCGACCACTTCATCGCCCGTGCCTTCCAGGGAAATTTCATAGACGCGGTTGTCGACATTGCGAAAATTCAGGTTGAACGCCTGGGCCAGGCTTTTGATCTTGTCGGCGATCTTGATGAATTCAGGGTTGTCGTGCTGGGCTACGCCTTCTACCTGGAAGGTCGGTATGGCCACCAGTTCATGCAGGGTCTCGGTAGCCGCTGCGCCGTATTTCACCCGGGCGTAAATGCCCAGCAGGCGGTGAATCTCGTTTTGCTGTTCGGCGCTGAGGCTCTTGTTATCGAGAAATGCGCTGATCGCCGGGCCGAGATCGGCGGTTTTGCCCAGTTCACTTTTGGCCAGGCTGCCCAGGAAAGTGCGGAAGTCCTTGATCGACGCGTCATTGAACGTCTTGAGGATGGTCGCGCTCTGTTGCGGGGTGATGTTGGCGAAGGCGGGTGCGGTAAAGGCGGACAGGCTGGCGACCATCAGGGTGGCGGCGGCCAGGTGCTTGAGGGAGAAGTCCATTGCTGGGGGCATTCCTTTGCAGGTGGTGAGTAGGAAGTTTCCTATTTTTTTGTCGGAAACATTTTCACACACTAGCATCACCCACAAGCAGGAGGGGAGCCCCTTGCGGGGTGATGTCCGATCTCGATAAGAAAACGCCGCCTGCCATCCACCTGTCAGTCCAGGCTATAGCGCACCGACAGCGTGCCCTTTTTCTCCGACAGGCCGAGAATCGTGACCTGGCCGACTTGGGCCAGGGCTTGCACATGAGTGCCGCCGCAGGCGTAGGGCGGCAGGTCGCCAAAACCGACTTCGCGGGAGCCACTTTCCAGCGTCATGTGGCGTGGTAAATCCGCGGCGATCCACTGGTTGAGCTGTTCCTGCAAGGCATCGGCTTCTATGTCTTGGGCCGATTCCCCACGGATAAAACTGATCTTGCCTTCACCGGGCCAGTGGTGGGCCTTGATCGGCATCCAGCCCAGGGTTTCACCGGCGTTGCCGATCAGATGCCCGGCCGAATGCAGGCGTGTATGCAGGGCGCGGCGCTGGCCGTCGACCCGAGCTGGCTGGAGGCCAAGTGCCACGGGCTGGTCCACGTAGTGCACGATGCGCTCGGCCTCCTGCACCACTTTCAATACGTTGCTGTCCCCCAGCCACCCCGTATCAAAGGGCTGGCCGCCACCCTGGGGATGGAAAATAGTGGACTGCAGGACTACTGCAAACTGCTGCTCATGGGGCGTGCACTCCAGCACATCAACATCGGCAACCAGGTGGTCATGGGTAAAAAACAGGCGCTGGGTCATCGTCTACATCCGCATCAGGGGTCTACGCAGCAGTATAAGTAGTGCGCAAATGGGTGATAATCCGCTGAAATCTCAATGGACTTGTGCGTCATGAGCATCAATCTTCCTTTGCCACTGCTGGGTGAAATGGCGATTTTCGTCAAGGTGGTGGAAGCCGGCAGCTTCTCTGCAGCGGCGCGCCAACTGGGCACCTCGCCATCGGCGGTGAGCCGCAGCATCTCGCGGCTGGAACAGGCCCTGGCCACGCGACTATTACAGCGCACCACGCGCAAGCTGCGCTTGAGCGAAGGTGGCGAAGAAGTCTTCAATCGCTGCCAGGAGATGGTCAACGCGGCGCGCTCGGTGATGGAAATCAGCGGCCAGTACACCCACGAGGCCGAGGGGCTGATACGGGTCAGCGTGCCCAAGGCGGTCGGGCGGTTTGTGGTGCATCCGCATATGCCGCAGTTCCTGCGGCGCTATCCCAAGGTCGATGTGCAGCTGATCCTCGAAGATCGGCAGGTGGATTTGATTGATGACAATGTCGACCTGAGCATCCGCATCACCGATAACCCGCCGCCGGGGCTGGTAGGGCGCCGGTTACTGCCGATCGAGCATTTGCTGTGTGCTACGCCGCAATATCTGGCCACCCACGGAACGCCGCTGCATCCCCATGACTTGCTGGAGCACAGCTGCATTTATCTGGGCGAAACCCCTGGGGATGCGCGCTGGAAATTGCGCCAGGCTGGCAAAACAGTGACGGTGGGTGTGCGTGGTCGTTATGCGGCCAATCACACGGGGGTGCGGCTGGATGCGGTGTTGCAGGATGTGGGAATTGGCAGCTTGCCGTATTTCACTGCGCGGCATGCATTGGAGGAGGGGCGGTTGGTGCAGGTCCTGGCGCAATGGGATTTTATTGCCTCGTACCATGGGGATGCCTGGTTGCTGCATTCACCCACGCGCTACCTGCCACCGAAACTGCGGGTGTTCATCGATTATCTGGTGGAGTGCATGGCTAAGGAGCCCACATTGCGTCGGCGGTAGGAGCACGATCGAGAATGTTGGGCGGATTAATGTGGGAGCGGGCTTGCTCGCGAAAGCAGCGGGTCAGTCAACATCAATGTTTGCTGGGCCGACGTCTTGGCGGCGATGCGTCGATCCGACAAGCCCGCTCCACATTTGGATCTTTGGTGCTTTTGAGATCAGTGCTTGGGCTGGTCGTTGGACATGGCCAGCAATTGCTTTTCCTGGTTCCAGTCGAACGGTTCGTCGTTCTGTTCGGCTTCGAAGCGCCGTTCTTCCAGGGCCTGGTACAAGTCCAGTTCATCATCGGGCATGAAGTGCAGGCAGTCACCGCCAAAGAACCACAGCAAGTCGCGCGGTACCAGATGGGCAATCTGTGGGTAGCGCAGGATGACCTGGCTCATCATGTCCTGGCCCAGGTATTGGCTTTCGATCGGGTCGATGGGCAGCATGGCCCGCAGTTCATCAAAGCGTTCCAGGAACAAAGCGTGGCTTTCCTCTGGAACCTGTTCGGCTTCGCCGACGGCAACCAGGATACTGCGCAGGTGGTCGAGCAAGACGAGATGATCGGCAACGACGTTGGACACGAGAGTAAGTCCTCAAAAGCAAAAACGGGCGCGAGAGTATATAGCTCTCGCGCCCGCTTTTATATGACCGCCGGTACTAGCGGACTCTGCCAGGCGCCTGGGCCAACTCCTCCTTACTGAAGTCATCCACGTCGATCACCTTGCGCCGCGCCGCTTCCGCATCGCGCAGGGTCTGCGCCTCTGCCGGTTGCAGCACGCCAGCCTCGAGTGCGGCTTCGATGGCGTGTTCCCCCGCGCGTGGCTTGACCTGGCCACTCTTGAGGGCGCTGTGGAGTTTCTTTTGCAGGGGCTGGCTGGCACCCAGCAGGTCGTAGGCATGTTGCAAGGCGCCGACTGGATCTTGCGCCGACTGTGGGCGGTAGCAGCCAGCCAGCAGTTCTTCGAGGGTCGGGTCGCCCTTGGCCCGGCCAATTACTGCGGCGACTTCCGCGTCCAATGCATCGGACGGACCTTTGTGGCGGCGGCCGAACGGGAACACGATGACTCGCATCAGGCAGCCCAGCACTTTGTTGGGGAAGTTGCTGAGCAACTCATCCAGCGCGCGCTCCGACTGGCCAAGGCTTTCTTCCATGGCCCAGGCAAACAGCGGCTCCAGGTGGTCCGGGGAGTCGAGGTCGTGGTAGCGCTTGAGCGCTGCCGAGGCCAGGTACATATGGCTGAGCACATCCCCGAGCCGTGCGGACAGGCGTTCACGACGCTTCAGCTCGCCGCCCAGCAGCATCATGCTCAGGTCCGCCAACAGGGCGAACGCGGCAGCCTGGCGGTTGAGCGCACGGAAGTAGCCCTGGCTCAAGCGGTTGCCCGGGGCTTTTTCGAAGTGACCCAGGCCCAGGTTCAACACCAGGGTGCTGGCGGCGTTGCTCACGGCAAAGCCGATATGTTGCATCAGCAGCCCATCGAACTCCTTGAGCGCCTGGTCGCGGTCTTCACGGCCGGCCAGGGCCATTTCCTTGAGGACGAACGGGTGGCAGCGGATCGCGCCCTGGCCGAAGATCATCAGGTTGCGCGAGAGGATATTCGCCCCCTCCACGGTGATGAAGATCGGCGCCCCCTGCCAGCTGCGGCCCAGGTAGTTGTTGGGGCCCATGATGATGCCCTTGCCGCCGTGGACGTCCATGGCGTGGCTGATGCACTCGCGACCGCGCTCGGTCAGGTGGTACTTGAGGATCGCCGAGAGCACCGAGGGTTTTTCCCCCAGGTCGACGGCATTGGCGGTGAGCATCCGCGCGCTGTCCATCAGCCAGGCGTTGCCGCCGATACGGGCCAGGGCTTCCTGGATACCTTCGAAGGCCGACAGTGGCACGTTGAACTGTTCGCGCACCTGGGCGTACTGGCCGGTCACCAGGCTGGTGAACTTGGCCGCGCCGGTGCCCACTGCTGGCAGGGAGATCGAACGGCCGACCGACAGGCAGTTCATCAGCATCATCCAGCCCTTGCCGAGCATCTCCTGGCCGCCGATCAGGAAGTCCAGGGGAATGAATACGTCTTTGCCGGAGTTGGGGCCGTTCATGAACGCAGCGCCCAGGGGCAGGTGGCGACGGCCAATTTCCACGCCGGGAGTATCGGTGGGGATCAGCGCCAGGCTGATGCCCAAGTCTTCTTCTTCCCCCAGCAGGTGGTCCGGGTCATGGGCCTTGAAGGCCAGGCCGAGCAGGGTCGCGACCGGACCCAGGGTGATATAGCGTTTTTCCCAGTTCAGGCGCAGGCCAAGGGTTTCCTTGCCTTCCCATTCGCCTTTGCAGATCACCCCGGTGTCGGGCATTGCGCCGGCATCGGAGCCGGCCAGCGGGCCGGTCAGGGCAAAGCACGGGATGTCATCGCCACGGGCCAGGCGCGGCAGGTAATGGTTGCGTTGCTCGTCGGTGCCGTAGTGCAGCAGCAGTTCGGCCGGACCCAGGGAGTTGGGGACCATCACGGTGGAGGCGAGGTCGCCGCTGCGGGTTGCCAACTTCATCGCCACCTGGGAGTGGGCGTAGGCCGAAAAGCCCTTGCCGCCGAACTCCTTGGGAATGATCAGGGCAAAGAAGCCATGTTGCTTGATGTGGTCCCAGGCCGCTGGCGGCAGGTCCATGGCCTGGCCGATTTCCCAGTCGGTGACCATGGCGCACAGCTCTTCGGTGGGGCCGTCGATAAAGGCCTGTTCTTCTTCGGTCAACTGCGCCTTGGGGTAGGCCAGCAGTTTGTCCCAGTCGGGGCGGCCGCTGAACAGTTCGCCGTCCCACCACACGGTACCGGCGTCGATGGCATCGCGCTCGGTTTCGGACATTGGCGGCAGTACTTTCTGGAACCAGTTGAACAGCGGTGCGGTGAAGTACTGGCGACGCAGGTCGGGCAGCAGCAGCGGTGCGGCGACTACCGCCAGCAGGACCCAGAACACCAGCAGCAGCCAGCCCGGTGCATGGCTAAAGGCGCCCATCGCCAACAGATAGACGGCGACCACGCCCAGGGCGGGCAGGGGCGCGGTGCGACGGTGTGCCAGGTAGGCAATGCCGAGCACCAGAACCAGTATCCACAACAACAGCATATTCAATCCTCCGTGAAACCAGGGGCAGAAGCACCCTCAGAGCTTAGTCGGCATCCGAAAAAGCGGTGCCTGAGGGTGTTACGTGGTGTGGCGGGAAGTGCTCTCCAGTCACAGGCAGCAGGCGCCGACATTTGGCCGAATCGTCGTTATCCCTCGGTCAGACCTGTGGTTAGACTCCAGGCTCGCCTCGGAGACAATCCCCATGAATGCGTACTTGAGTCCCAGCCGCTTCATCGATAGTGACCACCCTGCGGTGGTGGAGTTCGCCGAAAAACATCGAGGTTCGAGCCTCGCCCCCCGTGACCAGGCAGTCAGTCTCTATTACGCCGTGCGTGAAGCGGTGCGCTACAACCCTTACACCTTCAGTCGCGATCCGCAAACCCTGCGTGGCAGCTACGCCCTGGCAGCGGGCCAGAGCTATTGCGTACCCAAGGCCACCCTGCTGGCGGCTTGCGCCCGGCATTGCGGCATACCGTCGCGTATTGGCCTGGCTGATGTGCGCAATCATTTATCGACGCCGCGCCTGATCGAGTTGCTCAAGAGTGATGTGTTCGCCATGCATGGCTACACGGAGCTGTACCTGGATGGGCGTTGGGTCAAGGCCACACCGGCGTTCAACCAGCAATTGTGCGAGTTGTTCGATGTGCCGCCCCTGGATTTCGACGGAATCAACGACAGTGTGTTTCACCCGTTCAACCGCCAGGGCCAGCGCTCCATGGAGTACGTGGTGGACCATGGACAGTTTGCCGAGGTGCCCGAGGCATTCTTCTTTGCCCACATAAAGAAATGTTACCCGCACCTGTTTGGCGAGCAGTCGCCGCAGTTGTTGGGTGATATGCAGAGCGATTTGAGTCGCGGCTGAACCGGCGTATGCTGCTCCGGCATTCATCCACTGGGAGGCGGTCATGCTGAGGATCTGGGGTCGTAAAAATTCGTCAAATGTCAGGAAGGCACTGTGGTGCGCCGAGGAACTCGGCCTGGACTATGAGGCAATTGATGCGGGCGGGGCCTTTGGTGTGGTCGATACGCCGCAGTACCGGGCGTTGAACCCCAATGGCCGGGTGCCGATGATCGAGGACGGCGAGTTCGTGTTATGGGAATCCAACACCATCGTGCGCTACCTCTGCGCCAAGCAGGCCTCGAGCTGGTACCCCAAGGACCTGCAAGCGCGGGCTAATGCCGAGAAGTGGATGGACTGGACCACCTCGACCTTTGCCGAACCGTTCAAGACGGTGTTCTGGGGCATCCTGCGCACGCCGGCCGAGCGGCAGAACTGGGACAGCATCCATGCCGGGCGCAATGCCTGTATCGAGGTGTTGAAAACCGTGGACCAGGCCCTGGCCGGCCAGCCCTACCTGTCCGGCACCGAGATCGGCATGGGCGATATTCCCCTGGGCAGCTTTATCTATGCCTGGTTCGAGATGCCTATCGAGCGCCCGGCAATGCCCCACCTGGAGGCGTGGTACCAGCGCTTGCAGCAACGTCCGGCCTATCAAAAAGCGGTGATGACCGCGTTGACTTAATACTGACTATTAATACAGGTGACTGTACTTGTGCGGCGCGGGCAAGCACCATGCTCGCCGTGCGCCGCAGTTGTATTACGTAGGGCGCGCCCTTATCTATTCTTTCTATTCCCTTCCTTGGTGCGTAATCCGATATGAGTTCCGCTCTGTCCATCCGGCAGCTAACCAAAACCTACGGCAACGGTTTCCAGGCCCTGAGTGGTATCGATCTGGATGTCGCCGAAGGTGATTTTTTCGCGTTGCTCGGCCCCAACGGTGCCGGCAAATCCACCACCATCGGCATTCTGTCGACCCTGGTCAACAAGACCAGTGGCACGGTGAATATCTTTGGCCATGACCTGGATAAATCGCCGGCCGCGCTCAAGCGCAGCATTGGCGTGGTGCCCCAGGAGTTCAACTTCAACCAGTTTGAAAAGACCTTCGATATCGTGGTGACCCAGGCCGGTTACTACGGCATCCCGCCGAAGATCGCCAAGGAGCGCGCCGAGCAATACCTGACCCAGCTGGGGTTGTGGGACAAGCGCGACGTGCCATCACGCTCGCTGTCCGGCGGCATGAAGCGGCGCCTGATGATCGCCCGTGCCTTGGTGCACGAGCCACGCCTGCTGATCCTCGACGAACCGACGGCAGGGGTGGACATCGAATTGCGGCGCTCGATGTGGACCTTCCTCACCGAACTGAACCAGAAAGGCATCACCATCATCCTCACCACCCACTACCTGGAAGAGGCTGAACAGTTGTGCCGCAACATCGGCATCATTGACCACGGCACCATTGTCGAGAACACCAGCATGCGCAACCTGCTGGGCCAGTTGCATGTGGAGACGTTCCTGCTCGACCTGAAGAACAACCTGTCGGTGCCTCCGCAACTGATCGGCTACCCAACCCGCCTGGTAGACAGCCATACGCTGGAAGTCCAGGTCGATAAAGCCGTGGGCATCACCGCGCTGTTCAGCCAGTTGGCGTTGCAGAACATTGAAGTGTTGAGCCTGCGTAACAAAACCAATCGCCTTGAGGAGCTGTTCGTGTCCCTGGTGGAGAAAAATCTGGCGAAGGTGGCGGTATGAGTTCCGAGTTCCAACCCAACCTGGTAGCGCTCAACACCATCGTCTACCGCGAAGTGAAGCGCTTCATGCGCATCTGGCCGCAAACCCTGCTGCCGCCAGCGATCACCATGGTCCTGTACTTCGTGATCTTCGGGAACCTGATCGGCCGGCAGATTGGCGATATGGGCGGCTTCACCTACATGGAATACATCGTGCCGGGGTTGATCATGATGTCGGTGATCACCAACTCCTATGGCAACGTGGTGTCGAGCTTCTTTGGCAGCAAGTTCCAGCGGTCCATTGAGGAGCTGATGGTGTCGCCGGTGTCGCCGCACACCATCCTGATCGGCTACACCCTGGGCGGCGTACTGCGCGGCTTGATGGTCGGGGCGATCGTGACGGTGCTGTCGATGTTCTTCACCGACCTGCAGGTGCATCACCTGGGGGTGACCATCCTGGTGGTGGTGCTGACGGCGACGATCTTCTCGCTGCTGGGCTTTATCAACGCAGTGTTCGCGCGCAACTTCGATGACATCTCGATCATCCCGACCTTTGTGCTGACGCCGCTGACTTACCTGGGCGGGGTGTTTTATTCGATTACCTTGCTGCCGCCGTTCTGGCAGACCGTGTCGATGGCCAACCCGGTGCTGCATATGGTCAACGCGTTCCGCTACGGGATTCTTGGGGTGTCGGATATCAAGATCAGCGTGGCGATTACGTTCATGATCGCGGCGACGGTGGTGTTGTATATCGGGTGCGCGCGGTTGCTGGTGAGTGGGCGTGGGATGCGTACCTAAGCCAGGTCTAAAGATGTGTGGGTTTGTGTAGGAGCGGGCCCACACACAGTTGGGTCAGGTGAGCAGCGCAATCTCGATCAGCTCATGCAGCTCCTCAACCCGCATCGGCGCAGCGCCAAACAAAATTCGAAACACCGTCGGCGCCGCCAGCAGATTGATCAGCCGATCTACGCTGGGCAATGCCTGGCCGCTACCTTGGTAACGATCCACGATTACCTTCAGTTGCCCACCCAGAATCGTCACGCAGTACCCCGGCGTCTGGCTGCACTGTACGTCGCGCATCATGTTGCGCCCCGGTTCCGAGCTCATCTCGTCCAGGTATTGTTCGGCCCAGGCTTGCAGGTCGCCGCGCAGGCTGCCGGTGTTGGCCGGTTCACTGTCGGGACGCATGCGGGCCAGGGCGACGTCGGCGAGCAGGGCGGCGAGGTCGCCCCAGCGCCGGTAGATGGTTGATGGTGTGACTCCCGCGCGTGCGGCGATCTGCGGCACCGTCACGCTGGCGCGCTCTTGCTCCTGCAGTAGCTGACGCACCGCCGAATGAACCGATTCTTGTACCCGGGCACTACGGCCCCCCGGGCGGAGGCCTTCTTTTCTCGCCATGCCAAAACCTTAACACAAAGAATTTGCTTTAAGCGCGACCCAGTAGCACACTGCACAAAAGCAAAATATTAGCTTTAGCGGAGCGTGCCCATGTCCAGCGTCACTTCTCATCGTTCCAGCCTGGTGTTCCTGGCGATCACCTTGCTGACGTTTCTTGCCGCCTCCAGCGCGCCGACGCCGTTGTATCACCTTTACCAGGAGGGCCTGCACTTTTCCGCAGGCACCCTAACCCTGATCTTCGGTGTCTATGCCTTGAGCCTGCTGGCCGCGTTGTTGACCGTCGGTTCACTGTCGGATTACCTGGGGCGCAAGCCGGTGATCTTTACCGCGCTGGTGCTGAATATGCTGGCGATGCTGCTGTTTATCTACGCCGACAGTGTCGCCTGGCTGATCGCCGCCCGAACCTTGCAGGGGTTTGCCACAGGCATGGCCACCGCTGTGCTTGGCGCTGCGTTGCTCGACACCGACCGTCAGCAGGGCCCGTTGGTCAACAGTGTCGCGCCGTTGCTGGGCATGGCCTGCGGCGCCATGGGCAGCAGTTTGCTGGTGGAGTTCGCGCCGCTGCCGACCCAGTTGATCTATTGGGCCTTGTTCGCGCTGCTGCTGTTGCAGAGCCTGTATGTGTGGCGGCTGCCCGAAAGCGTCAGCCGCATGCCGGGCGCGCTGGCCTCGCTATGGCCGACCCTGCATGTGCCGCCCCAGGCGCGCCGGGCCTTGTGGCTGTCGCTGCCGGTGGATATTGCCGTGTGGGCCATGAGCGGTTTCTACTTGTCGCTGGCGCCGTCGCTGGTGCGGGCGGCAACCGGATCGACTTCCAACCTGATCGGTGGCGGCCTGGTCGCGGTGTTGACCTTGAGCGGCGCGGTGATGATTTTCAGCCTGCGCAATCGCCCGGCGGACAAGGTGCTGCGCCTGGGGGCAGGCCTGTTGGCCGTGGGCGTCGCGTTGATCCTCGGTGCGGTCCACAGCGCCAGCCTGCCACTGTTTTTCCTCGCCACACTGGTGGCGGGCAGCGGATTTGGCGCGGGGTTCCTTGGCGCGGTGCGCAGTGTGGTGCCCTTGGCCTTGCCCCATGAGCGGGCCGGGTTGATGTCGGCGTTCTACGTCCTCAGTTACCTGGCGTTTTGCCTGCCGTCCCTGCTGGCGGGCAACCTGACCCGCAGCTTTGGCCTGATCGCAACCACCGACGGCTACGGTGCGGTGCTGATCGTCCTGGCGCTCGGGGCCTTGATTGGCTTGATGAGGCAAGCATCCGCCAAAGCTGTATATAGGTAAAACAGATAACAGTTAGAGATATTACCCGTTATATAGATATTCGTTGCGCTTCTATCATGGGCTCAACCTCATACGAGGAAGAGGAATAAGCCATGACGTGCCCCAATAGCATCACCCCCAGCTATAAACCGTTCAGCCATCTCGCCGCTCCCAGGGAAGTGATTCGCCAGTTCACCCCCAACTGGTTCGCCGCCACCATGGGCACCGGCGTGCTGGCGTTGGCCCTGGCGCAAGTGCCGGTGCAACTGCCGGGTGTCTATGCCATCGCCGAAGGGTTGTGGTTGCTGACAATCGTTCTGTTTGTATTGTTCAGCGGCCTATACGCCGCGCGCTGGGTGATGTTTTTTCACGAGGCGCGGCGAATTTTCGGACACTCCACGGTCTCGATGTTCTTCGGCACCATTCCCATGGGCCTGGCGACCATCATCAACGGCCTGCTGCTGTTTGGCCTGCCGCGCTGGGGCGAGGGCGTGGTGCAACTGGCTGAGGCCCTGTGGTGGCTGGACGTGGCCATGGCCCTGGCGTGCGGGGTGTTGATCCCGTTCATGATGTTTACACGCCAGGAACATAGCATCGACCAGATGACAGCCGTCTGGCTGCTGCCGGTAGTGGCGGCCGAAGTCGCCGCCGCCAGTGGTGGCCTGTTGGCGCCGCACCTGGCCGACGCTCATTCGCAACTGGTGATGCTGGTGACCAGCTACGTACTCTGGGCATTTTCCCTACCGGTTGCGTTCAGTATTCTGACAATCCTGATGCTGCGCATGGCCCTGCACAAACTGCCCCACGCCAACATGGCCGCGTCGAGCTGGCTGGCCCTTGGCCCGATCGGCACCGGCGCCCTGGGTATGTTGCTGCTTGGCCAGGACGCGCCGGCGATCTTCGCTGCCAATGGCTTTGCCGGCATCGGCGAGATTGCCGCCGGCCTGGGGCTGGTCGCCGGCATCACCCTGTGGGGCCTGGGCCTGTGGTGGATGTTGATTGCGGTGCTGATCACCCTGCGTTACCTGCGCGCAGGTATTCCATTCAACCTCGGCTGGTGGGGTTTTACCTTCCCGCTGGGGGTGTATGCCCTGACCACCTTGAAACTGGGCAGTACCTTGCACCTGGCATTTTTCAGCGTGACCGGCAGCGTGCTGGTCGCCGCCCTGGCCCTGATGTGGCTGGTGGTCAGCAAGCGCACAGTGCAGGGCGCCTATAAAGGTGAGCTTTTTGTTTCACCGTGTATTGCAGGGGTGGGGAATAAGTAAGCGGGATTAGGTAAAGTCGTGGCCTGAAAAATCAATAAAGCCTTCAGGCCACGCAGGAACACGGACGATGAGTCACCCCTCGCAATTTACCTTGCTGCGCAAACGGCGCTTTCTGCCGTTCTTCATCACCCAGTCCCTGGGGGCGTTCAACGACAATATCTTCAAGCAGTCGTTGATCCTCGCCATTCTCTACAAGCTGGCCATCGAGGGCGATCGCTCGATCTGGGTCAACCTCTGCGCCTTGTTGTTTATCCTGCCGTTCTTCCTGTTCTCGGCCCTGGCCGGGCAGTTTGGCGAGAAATTCAACAAGGATGCGCTGATCCGCGCGATCAAGATCGGCGAGATCGTGATCATGGCCATCGGCGCCGTGGGCTTTATGACCAACCACCTGGAGCTGATGTTGCTGGCGCTGTTTGCCATGGGCACCCACTCGGCGCTGTTTGGCCCGGTGAAGTACTCGATCATGCCGCAAGCGCTGCATGAAGAGGAGTTGGTGGGCGGCAACGGCCTGGTGGAAATGGGCACGTTCCTGGCAATCCTCGCCGGGACTATCGGCGCTGGGGTGATGATGTCCTCTGCGCACTACGCGCCGGTGGTGTCCACGGCGATTGTCGCGATTGCCGTGCTGGGCTACCTGGCCAGCCGGGCGATCCCGCGCGCCGCGGCGTCCAGCCCCCAGATGCGCCTGGACTGGAATATCTTCAGCCAATCCTGGGCCACCTTGCGCCTGGGCCTGGGGCAGACACCCGCGGTGTCGCGCTCGATTGTCGGCAACTCGTGGTTCTGGTTTGTCGGGGCGATCTACCTCACGCAAATCCCGGCCTACGCCAAAGAGTGGCTGTATGGCGATGAAACCGTGGTGACCCTGATCCTCACGGTGTTCTCGGTCGGTATCGCGTTGGGCTCGATGCTCTGCGAAAAACTCTCCGGGCGTAAGGTGGAAATCGGCCTGGTGCCCTTCGGGTCATTCGGCCTGACGGTGTTTGGCCTTTTGCTGTGGTGGCATTCTGGCGACTTCCCGCAGAACGTCCAGGCCAACGATTGGCTGGCGGTGTTGGGTTACGGCCAGGCCTGGTGGGTGTTGATCGATATCCTTGGCCTGGGGGTGTTTGGCGGTTTCTATATCGTGCCGCTGTATGCCTTGATCCAGTCGCGTACCGCTGAAAACGAGCGGGCACGGGTGATCGCTGCCAACAACATTCTCAATGCGCTGTTCATGGTGGTCTCGGCGATTGTCACCATCCTGCTGCTGAGCGTGGCCAAGCTGTCGATCCCCGAGCTGTTCCTGGTGGTGTCGCTGCTTAATATCGCGGTCAACACCTACATCTTCAGGATTGTTCCCGAGTTCACCATGCGCTTCATGATCTGGCTGCTCGGCCACTCCATGTACCGCGTGCAGCATCGCGACCTGCAACACATCCCGGACGAAGGCGCGGCGTTGCTGGTGTGCAACCATGTGTCGTTTGTCGATGCACTGCTGATTGGCGGCGCGGTGCGTCGGCCGATTCGCTTTGTGATGTATTACAAGATCTACCGCCTGCCGGTGCTCAACTTTATCTTCCGCACGGCCGGCACCATTCCGATTGCCGGGCGCCATGAAGACCTGGAGATCTACGAAAAGGCCTTCCAGCGTATCAGCCAATATCTGAAGGACGGCGAGCTGGTGTGCATCTTCCCGGAAGGCAAGTTGACCGGCGACGGTGAGATCAACGAATTCAAGAGTGGCGTGACGCGGATTCTCGAGGAAACGCCGGTACCGGTGATTCCCATGGCGTTGCAGGGGTTGTGGGGGAGCTTTTTCAGCCGCGATCCGAACAAGGGGGTCTTTCACCGGATCTGGTCGCGGGTGACGTTGGTGGCGGGGCCGCCGTTGGCAGTGGAGCAGGCGACGCCACAGGCTTTGCAGGAACAAGTGCTGGCACTGCGTGGTACCACCCGGTAGGAGCCCGGCTTGCCGGCGATGGCGCCCGAAAATCCATCACGGGATTCAAGGGACTCATCGCCGGCAAAAGCATCAGGCGCTAATCTTGAGCCCGATCAACCCGGCAATAATCAGCGCCACACTGGCCAAGCGAAACAGCGCCATGGACTCCCCAAACAGGATAATCCCGGCAATCACCGTGCCCACTGCACCGACCCCGGTCCAGATCGCATAGGCGGTGCCCAGCGGCAGTTCCTTCATCGCCAGCCCCAGCAGGCCGAGGCTGACGGCCATGGCGGCAATCGTCAGGGCGGTGGGCATTGGTTTGCTGAAGCCGTCGGTGTATTTCAGGCCGACGGCCCAGCCAACTTCAAACAACCCGGCGAAAAACAGAATGACCCAGGACATATTGACCTTCCTTTTAGAAGTGGGGTCGTCCCCGGATTAATGCTCGAACGAGTCGCGGGGCCGTCCCCGCGAAGATGGGTAGAGTGCCGAAAAGCCAGCACCCGATCAAGTTTCGGCAAGGGCCTTGCGATCTTCCTTCTCGCTCATCCGGCGGAAATACGTCGACAACAGCGCCCCGGAAATATTGTGCCAGACGCTGAACAGCGCACTGGGCACCGCTGCCAGTGGCGAAAAATGCGCACTGGCCAGTGCGGCGCCCAGCCCCGAGTTCTGCATGCCCACTTCCAGCGCCAACGACTTGCGCTGGGCCAGTGGCAACTTGAACACGCGGCCGGTGAAGTAACCGAGCAAGTAGCCGAAGCTGTTGTGCAGCATCACCACCGCCATGATCAGCAGACCCGATTCGGCAATCTTCGCCTGGCTCGCTGCGACCACGGCCGCGACGATAATCACGATGCTGACCACCGACACCAGTGGCAGCACATCAACGGCATGTCGCACCCGATCACCCAGCAGGCGTTGTGCCAATACCCCAAGCACGATGGGCAGCAGTACCACTTGCAGGATCGACCAGAACAGCTCCATGAACGACACCGGTAGCCACGCCGAAGCCAGCAGCCAGATCAGCGCCGGGGTGAGCAGCGGGGCGAGGAGGGTGGTGACGGCGGCGATGGCCACCGACAGCGCCAGGTCGCCCCGGGCCAGCCAGGTCATGACGTTGGACGAGGTACCGCTTGGGCAGCAGCCGACCAGGATCACGCCGACGGCGATCTCCGGTGGCAGTTGGAAGGCCTGGCACAGCAACCAGGCCACCCCGGGCATGATCACAAAGTGCGCGACCACACCCAGGGCCACGCGCCACGGATGGCGTGCGACCTCGGCGAAATCTTCAAGTTTGAGGGTCAGGCCCATGCCGAACATCACCAGGCCCAGCAGCGGCACGATGGCGCTTTTCAGGCCGATAAACCAGCTGGGCTGCAGGAACGCGACTACGGCAAAAATCAGCACCCAGTAGGCGAAGGTATTGCCGACGAAGCGGCTCAAGGCGGCGAGTGCGCGCATGGTGATGTCCTTATTATTAGAGTGCTGGAACTGGCAACCCCATCAACCGTAGGAGCTGGCTTGCCAGCGATAGCGGTATGTCAGTCATTGACTCTGTAACTGATACACCGCCATCGCAGGCAAGCCAGCTCCTACATTGAGCGTGCCTGTTTTAGATGCCTTGCGGGGTCTCTTCGCCGCCCAGTGCTTCTACCAGTGCCGGCAGGAAGTCGCCGAAGGTCAGCATCATCAGGGTAAAGCTTGCATCCAGTTGGCCCAGGGCCTCGTCGCCGCCGTCCTGTTCGGCCTGGTCTTGCAGCAGGTCCTCGAACTTCAGGCGCTTGACGGTCATTTTGTCGTCGAGCATGAACGACAGCTTGTCCTGCCAGGCCAGGGACAGTTGGGTCACGACCTTGCCGGTGGTCAGGTGCAGCTGGATTTCTTCGCCGGTCAGGTCCTGGCGCTTGCAGCGCACGATGCCACCGTCTTCGTGGGTGTCGCGCAGTTCGCATTCGTCGAGCACGAAGAAGTCAGCGGCCGGCTTCTGGGTGGTGACCCAGTCGGTCATGATTGCGGTTGGCGCGGTTTTTACGGTCAGCGGGCGTACTGGCAGGGTGCCGATCACTTCACGCAGGGTCGACAGCAGGTCTTCGGCGCGCTTGGGGCTGGCCGAGTTGACCAGGATCAGGCCCTGTTTCGGTGCGATGGCAGCAAAGGTCGACGAACGACGGATAAAGGCGCGGGGCAGGAAGGCCTGGATGATTTCATCCTTGATCTGGTCCCGTTCCTTTTTATAGACCTTGCGCATTTGCTCGGCTTCGATCTCTTCGACCTTTTCCTTGACCGCGTCACGCACCACGCTACCGGGCAGGATACGTTCTTCCTTGCGCGCAGCGATCAGCAGGAAGTCACCGCTGACGTGCACCAGGGGCGCGTCTTCGCCTTTGCCAAAAGGCGCGACGAAACCGTAAGTGGTCAACTCCTGGCTTGCACAAGGGCGCGCCGGTTTGGTGGCCATTGCAGCTTCCAACGCCTCGGCATCAACAGGCAGATCTTGGGTCAGGCGATAGATAAGCAGGTTCTTGAACCACATGGGGTGAGTCTCTCCTTTATACAAAGTGGGGCATTATTCTCTTGATAAGGCCTGAGGCCAACCCTGCCTAAGCCATTGGAAGGGCTGAAAAAAAAGATTTAAGAAAGTGCTTGCCAGACTTATGGTCGCTCCGTAGAATGCGCGCCACACCGAAACGAAGGGTGATTAGCTCAGCTGGGAGAGCATCTGCCTTACAAGCAGAGGGTCGGCGGTTCGATCCCGTCATCACCCACCATTCGCTTCATGTGTTACGCGCAGCGGTAGTTCAGTCGGTTAGAATACCGGCCTGTCACGCCGGGGGTCGCGGGTTCGAGTCCCGTCCGCTGCGCCATATTCGGTAACCTGGAACACTGAACGCCAGGTCACCACAGAAAGCCCGCTCATCGAGCGGGCTTTTTGCTGTCTGGGGTTTGCGAAAATCCCCGCTCATAAAAACGCCCCCGATCATTTCCGATGACCGGGGGCGTTTTTTATGGGGCGCTTAGAAATCCCAGCGCGTAGTGACCATGAAGTTACGTGGTTCACCGTAGGCTGCCGAGTTATAGAAGCCGATGTTGGTGTAGTAGGACTTGTCGAAGATGTTGTTGACGTTCAGTGTCGCCGACAGATTTTTGGTGACCTGGTAACGGGTCATCAGGTCCACCAGCCAGTAGGCTTGCTGGGAAAACTCCTCATACCCGTTATGCGGGGTGTTGTAGATATCCTGCCAACCCACGCTCTGCCAGCGCACGCCGCCGCCGACGGTCAACTTGTCGAGGTCGCCCTTGAGCTTGTAGGTGGTGTACAGCTTGACCTGGTCTTCAGGCTCGAACGTGGAGATCTTCACGTCCTTGTCATCGCGCACGATCTTGTGGGTGTAGCCGGCCTGGAGCTGCCAGCCGGGGGCGATCTCACCGGACATCTCCACTTCGTAGCCCTTGGTCACGGCCTTGCTGCTCTTATAAGCATAGTTGGATGGGATCGGCGTCTGATTGTTGTAGGCGTCATCCGACAGCGCGCGATTGGACTCATGGATTTCAAAGTACGCCGCGCTGGCGTTCACCCGGCCATCGAGGAAGTCGGCTTTCACGCCCAATTCCCAGTTCTGGCCTTCATCCGGCTCAAGCAGCTTGTTATCCCGGTCGCGGTTGTAGTTTTCCTGGGGCATGAAGATATCGGTGTAGCTGGCGTACACCGAGTAGGTGTCGTTCAAGTCATACACAGCGCCGACGTACGGCACGAATCGCCCGGACTCGCGATAGTTGGGGTTATAGCCGGTGACCTGGTAGTTGACCACTCGCCCACCCAGCAACAGCTTGAGGTCATCGGCCAGGTTCAGACGAGTGGTCACATAGGCGCCAGTCTGGCGCACGGTGTCGTCGGTCAGGGATTGGGCATTGCCCCAGTCCGGAATAGCGGCGTGGCCGTGCCAGTTATTGAAGTCGACGATGTTTGGGCTGAGGTTCCAATAGCCTTTGCCTTTCCATTCGGAGGCGCTGATGGAGCCGCCCAGCACCAGTTCATGCTCGCGCCCGCCCAGGCTGAACGGGCCACTCACGTACAGGTCGGCGGAATCGCTGACCGTTTCCCCGGTGTATTTGCCTGAGGTGAGTTGTGCGGTGCCGTCCGGCTGCGGCTGGTCGCCCTGGATCGAACCCATCAGTGCGTGGTAACCGTTGATCTTGTGGTCCAGTTGCAACTTGGTCACCCAGCCGTTGCCCAGGTCATGCTCGAGCATGGCGAACACGGTGCGGGTGTATTGCTCCCAACTGCTCCAGTCGGCGGCGTTGTTGAACGAGCGCTTGACCTTGTTGCGCTCGCCCTTGGAGTTGATCAGCGGGAAGCTGCCTGACCAGGAAGAGCCCTTGGGCAACGTATCCTGGTAATCGCCGCCGACGGTCAGCAGGGTGTCCGGCGACAGGTCGAATTCCATGATGCCGTAGTACGTCGGGCTCTTGCGCGAGTAGTGATCCATGAACGATTGCTTGTCCTGGTAGGCCGCGACCGCCCGGCCACGCACATTACCGCTCTCGGTCAGCGGGCCGCTGACGTCCAGTTCGCTGCGGTAGTTGTCCCAGGAACCGGCGCCGAGGGTGGCATGCCCCTTGAAATCGGCGGTGGGCTTCTTGCGCACCAGGTTGATCGTCGCGCCCAGGGAACCAGCGCCGGTGAGCAGGCCGGTGGCGCCCTTGAGCACTTCGACGCGGTCGTAGATCGCCATGTCGCTCAGGGTATTGCCCGCCGAATAGGCAACGTTGCGCGCCGTCGAAGGAATGCCGTCGTACTGGAAGTTATTGATCGAAAAACCACGGGCGTAGTAGTTGCTGCGCTCGCTGTCGAAGGCCGACACGGTGATGCCCGGGGTATGGCGCATCACATCGTCGACGTTGTTCAGGCCGAAGTCGTCCATGTGCTGGCGCGTAACGACGCTGACGGACTGCGGGGTTTCCTTGGGCGTCAGCACCAGGCGCGTGGCGGTGGCGATGCTGCCGGGGGTGTAGGACCCGCTGTCTTCGGTGACGTTACCCAACTGGTTGCCGGTGACCTGGGTCGGGCCCAGTTCCATGCTGCCGTTGCTGGCAGTCGGCGCGGGTTGCAGCGCATACACCTGGTCGCCCTTTACCGCGACGTAGCCGCTGCCCTGCAGCAGCCGGTCGAAACCGTCCTGGATCCCGTAGTTGCCTTGCAGGCCCGGGCCATCGAGGCCTTGCAGCTCGCGGGACTGGAACACAATCGCCACGCCGGCCTGCTGGGCAAAGCGGTTGAGCGAGCTGCCCAGGGGCCCGGCAGGAATGTTGTACGTCTGGGCGGCGGTGCTGGCCGTATCCGCCTGGGCCAGGTTGATGTGCAGGGCGCCAACGGTGGCGGCGAGCACGGCCAGGGAAAACGGTGCACTTCTCAGCAGGCCAAAGCGCCCACGCGGGTAGGAAGGGGTGTGCATGGTGAAGGCAATCCTTTAGGTGTCGAATTACCTTGCTTGACGGGCAACTGCACAAAAACCGGAAGCAAATGCGAATAATTATTTATTGGCGGTGTTGGCCGGGTTCACCACGACCAGCCAGGGGGTATAGGTTTGCACGGTTATCGGCAGGGTTTGCGCCAGCAGTTGCAGGGCGTGGTCGCTGTCATCCAGGGGGATCACGGCCGACACGCGCAGGTTTTGCAGGGCGGCGCGATCAAACTGCAGGCGGCCGGACCGATGCCGGGAGATTTCATCCAGCACCTCGGGCAATGGCCGGTTTTCCACCACCAGTTGATGGCGGCGCCAGGCTTCGTTGATGCTGGACGGGTCGATGCTGCCGGTCAGGCGTACGCTGTCGGCATTGATCAGGGCCTGGGAGCCGGCGGCGACTTCCAGGGTCTGCCGGGCATCGGCGCTGTGGGCGGCCACGCGGGATTCGAGCATGCTCAGCACGGTGCTGTCGCCCTCGCGCTTGACCACAAACCGCGTGCCCAGTGCGCGCATGCTGCCTTGGGCGGTCTGCACGATAAACGGCCGCGCCTGATCGTGGGCCACCTCCACCAGGATCTCGCCTTGCAGCAGTTCGATGCGCCGCTGCGTGGCGTCGAAATGCAGGTTGGCCGCGCTGATGCCATTGAGGCTCAGTGCCGAGCCGTCCGCCAGGCGCAGGGTCTGCCACTGGCCGGGGCCGTTGCGCACATCGGCCATCCAGCGCTGCGGATACGGGCTGACCAACAGCGCCGCCGCAGGCACTGCCAGGCTGCACAGCAGCAACAGGGTGCGCACGGTGCGTTTGCTGCGGCGCGATTGCTGGGTGGCGAACGCCGCATTCAGCGCCGCCCGTGCCGGTGCCTTTTTCCCGCGCAGGGCTTGCATCCGCGAAATCACCGCCTCCATGCGTGTGGCAGCGGCGGCGTAGTGCGGGCCTTGTTGCTTCCAGCACTCGAACGCCAGGCGCTGCGCTTCGCTCAGCTCACCTTCATGCAGGCGCAGCATCCACTCGGCGGCTTGTTCTTCGATCTGTTGGCGGGCGTCGGGCATGGGTGGTTCAGGTGTCCATACTGTGGCCGCAATGCACCAGGGCCAGGATCAGGTATTTGCGCACGGTGCGTTCCGAGAGCTTGAGTTGCCGGGCGATCTGCTGCTGAGTCAGTTCTTCGAGGTAATACAGCACGAACGCCTGGCGCGAATACTCATGCATGCCTTCAAGGATAAACGCGATCTGTTCCAGGGCTTCCAGGGTGGTGTGGATCTGCTCCGGTGACTGGAACCCTTCGAGCGCGTCCACCGTCAGCGCCAACTCTTGCAGATAGGCCTGCTCAATCTGTTTGCGCCGGGCCTGGTCGATAATCAGCCGCCGCGCGGTAGTGCTCAAGTAGGCCCGGGGTTCGCGGATCGTCGCCACCGATTCACGGGTATTGAGGATACGTGCGAACGTGTCCTGTGCCAGGTCGGCGGCATTCTGCCGGCAGCCCAGCTTGCGCCGCAGCCAGGTGAGCAGCCAGCCATGATGCTCGCTGTAGAGCTGGGTAATTTCCCGTTGGAATGGCGGTTCACCCACAGACATAGGCGTGGCTCAGGTGTTATTGAGAATGGTTTCTAATTGTGGCCTCGGGGCAGGGTAAACGCAATAGACTCGCGTTTACCCGCTAAAAGCGCAGGTTTGCGGGCTGTTGGCTGCCGGCGAAAAGATATTTCAAATAAATTGCATTTAAATCAACACATTGCGGATTTTTCGTATATGATGCGCCCCGCACCGAACGTAAAGGGTGATTAGCTCAGCTGGGAGAGCATCTGCCTTACAAGCAGAGGGTCGGCGGTTCGATCCCGTCATCACCCACCATTACGTCCAATGCTACGCGCAGCGGTAGTTCAGTCGGTTAGAATACCGGCCTGTCACGCCGGGGGTCGCGGGTTCGAGTCCCGTCCGCTGCGCCATATTCGGTTACCTGGAATGCTGAACGCCAGGTCACCCCGCAAAGCCCGCTCAATGAGCGGGCTTTTTTGTGCCCGGGATTTGCGGTTCTACAACCCCACCAACCGGTAGCCCACCTGCAGTTCGGTAATGAAGTACTGCGGCTGCGCGGGATCCACCTCCAGCTTTTGCCGCAGATGCGCCATGTGCACCCGCAGATAGTGGGCGCGGTCGACGTAATCCAGGCCCCACACTTCCAGCAGTAGTTGCCTGTGCGTCAGTACGCGGTTCTGGCCGCGAACCATGGCGCAGAGCAGGCGGTACTCGATGGGCGTCAAGTGCACCGGTTGGCCTGAGCGCCACACTTGGTGGGTCGCCAGGTCCACTGCAATCTCGCCAAACGCCACCTTGCTGGTGGCCACCACCGTGCCGGTGTGCCCGTGCCGGCGCAGTTGGGCGCGGATACGCGCGAGCAACTCGGGCACGCCAAACGGCTTGGTCAGGTAGTCATCGGCGCCCGCGTCCAGGGCGGCGACTTTTTCTTCTTCACGGTCACGTGCCGACAGCACCAGGATCGGCACCGCCAGCCAGCCGCGCAGTTCGCTGATCAGTTGCTTGCCATCGCTGTCCGGCAAGCCAAGGTCGACAATCACCAGGTCCGGCTGACGGCTGGCAGCATGAATCAGCCCACGTTTGACGCTGTCGGCCTCGAACACCTGAAAGCCTTCGTCTTGCAGGGCAATGCGCACAAAGCGGCGGATATTGGCCTCGTCTTCAACAATCAGGATGCGTGCAGTGCTCATAAGGGTTCCATGGCAGGCGGGGTGCCTGCGGGTAGCGTGATGGTGAAATGCATGCCGCCCGTGCGGCCGGGGTTGGCCTGGATGCGCCCGCCGTGGGCCTCGACGATGCGCTTGACCAGCGCCAGGCCCAGGCCGATGCCGGCCACCGACGATTCCTGCTGGCCGCGCGTGAAGGGCTCGAACAGATTGGTCGGCGCGCGACCGGGGCCGGTGTCGCTGACCTCAATCACAATCTGCTCGCCGGCCTGGCTGGCGGCCACGCTGATGGTGGTACCCGGCGGGGTGTACTTGGCGGCGTTGTCCAGCAGGTTGACCAGCACCCGCTCGATCAGCAGCCCATCGACTTCCACCAGCGGCAACTGCGCGTCGAGCGTGGTGTGTACGCTGTGGTGCGCCAGTGGTTCGCGCAATTGGCGCAGGGCGCTGCCGACGATTTCTTCTAGGGAGTGCCATTGGCGGTTCAGGCGCACACCGCGCTCTTGCAGGCGCGCCATGTCCAACAGGTTTTCGATCAGGCGCTGCATGGATATGGCCTGTTCGTGGATGCCATGCAGCAGCTCGTTCAGTGGCCCCGCCGGGGCGTGGGGCAGGGCGGTCTCGGCGGCGCCGATCAGGGTGGTCAGCGGCGTGCGCAGGTCATGGGAGATTGCTGCGAGCAGGGTGTTGCGCATTTTCTCGCCTTCCATCTGCACCAGGGTGCTTTGTGCCACTTCAACGAAATGCACGCGCTCCAGGGCAATCGCCAGTTGGCTCATGCAGGCTTCCAGCAGGCGGCGTTCTTGCGGGTCGTTCAAGCGATCGCGTTGGGCCAGTTCCAGCACCAGCACGCCGCGCACGCGCATCGGCGCCTTGAGTGGCCAGTAACAACCCTTGGCCGCCGACAAAGTGTCGGTGCCGTGGCCAGCGGGGTGGCCGTGGTCGTATGCCCATTGCGCGATGCTGTCGTCGATCGGCAGCCCAGCGGCGCTCACGCTGTGGACGCCATTGGCGGCGTCGGGCAGGGCCAGGCCGACCCGTGCTTCGAAGACGCCACTGAAGGTGCGCAGCGCGACTTCACTGATTTGCTCCACCGTCAGCGCCGCCGACAGGTCGCGGGCCAGGCGCGCCAGGGAGGTCGCGCGGCGTTCCCGTGCGGCGGCGGTGCGCGCTTCGTGGCGCAGGCGCGCGGTGAGTTGGCCGGTGATCAGGGCGATGCCGAGCATCAAGGCAAAGGTGAAGAAGTACTGGGTGTCGTTGACCGTGAATGAGTAGCGTGGCTGGACGAAAAAGAAGTCAAAACACAGCACCGCGAGCATCGCTGCCCACACGCCGGGGCCGCGTCCAAAGCGCAGCGCTACCAGCACCACCGTGAGCAAAAACAGCATGACCACGTTGGCCAGGTCGAACACTTGCAACAGCAGTGCGGCCACGGCGCTGGCCGCGAAACAGGCCAGGCTGGCCCAGAGATAGGCCAATCGCGTACCGGGCAATGTTGCTGTTTTTTCGGGCACGGCAGGCGTGCCCGGCAGCAGGCCGTGGGCCATCACGATCTGGTCGATTTGCGGGTGGTGGCGGCTGATCCGATCGCTGACCGACTGATGCCAGAACTGCCACCGGCGGCGCGGATGATGGCCGAGTACCAGGCGACTGGCGTTGTGCTCACGGGCACAGGCCACCAGCGCTTCGGCGACGTCCATGCCCGGCAGCGTGGCGGTATCGGCGCCGAACTCTTCGGCCAGGGCCAGGGTTTTCATCGCGCTCGAGTAGCGCCTGGCGCCGCGCCCCTGGGCCGAGGCCACGTGCACGACAATCCAGTCGGCCTCCAGTTTTTGCGCCAGGCGCGCCGCTTCACGCACCAGGCGCTCATCGCCTGCGTCCCCGGCTATGCCGACCAACAGCCGTTCGCGGGCCGGCCACAGGGTCTTGATCGACTGTTCGCGGCGGTACACGCGCATCTGCGTGTCGACCCGGTCGGCCGTGCGCCGCAGGGCCAGCTCGCGCAGCGCCAACAGGTTGCCCTTGCGGAAAAAATGCTCAGACGCGCGTGCCGCCGCCGGGCCCAGGTACACCTTGCCGTCCTTGAGGCGTTGCAGCAGATCGTCGGGCGGCAGGTCGATCACCACCACTTCGTGGGCGTTGTCGAACACATGGTCCGGTACGGTTTCACGCACACGTATGCCGATGATCCCGCTGACCAGGTCATTCAGGCTTTCCAGGTGCTGCACATTGAGGGTGGTCCACACGTCGATGCCGGCGCTGAGCAGTTCTTCCACGTCTTGCCAGCGTTTGGGGTGGCGTGAGCCGGGCACGTTGCTGTGGGCCAGTTCGTCCACCAGTAACACGCCAGGATGGCGCAAGAGGGCGGCGTCGAGGTCAAATTCGCTGAGGGCGAATTCACGGTGCAGGTGCTGGGCACGGGGCAGTTGTTCGAGGCCGTGGAGCAGCTCGGCGGTGTCCTGGCGGCCGTGGGTTTCCACCACGCCGGCCAGTACGTCACGACCACGGCCAGTTTCGCGGCGCGCCGCTTCGAGCATCGCGCAGGTCTTGCCGACCCCGGCGTTGGAGCCAAAGTAGATACGCAATTTGCCGCGCAAGGCGGCCTGTTCTTCTTGTTGGACCCGAGCGAGCAGGGCGTCGGGGTCGGGGCGTGCGTTGTTTAAGGCGGGCATGTCATTCCTGGTCAATGCGGTTCAAGTGTGGGAGCGGGCTTGCCTTAATGGCAGTCAGTCAAGCGCAGATCCCCTGTGGGAGCGGGCTTGCTCGCGAAAGCAGTGGGTCAGCCGACATCAATGTTTGCTGGACCGACGTCTTCGCGGCGATGCGGCGATCCGACAAGCCCGCTCCCACATGGGGGTGAGTCGTTACACCAAGCCCACTGCGGTCAAGAGCATGTCGATCAGCTTGATCCCGGCAAACGGCACCAACACCCCGCCCAGGCCATAGACCAGCAGGTTGCGGTTGAGCAGCGCCGCCGCGCCGATTGCGCGGTAAGTCACGCCGCGCAGGGCCAGGGGAATCAGCGCGACGATGATCAGCGCGTTAAAAATCACCGCGCTGAGAATCGCCGAGTTGGGGCTGCTCAGTTGCATCACGTTCAACGCGCCGAGCTGGGGATAGGTCGCGACAAACGCCGCCGGGATGATTGCAAAGTACTTCGCCACGTCATTCGCCACGCTGAAGGTGGTGAGGGCGCCGCGGGTCATCAGCATCTGTTTGCCCACCTCGACCACTTCGATCAGCTTGGTCGGGTTGCTGTCGAGGTCGACCATGTTGCCGGCCTCCTTGGCTGCCTGGGTGCCGCTGTTCATCGCCACCGCCACGTCGGCCTGGGCCAGCGCCGGCGCGTCGTTGGTGCCGTCGCCGGTCATGGCCACCAGCTTGCCCTTGGCCTGGTAGTCGCGGATCAATTGCAGCTTGTCTTCCGGGCGGGCTTCGGCGAGGAAGTCATCCACCCCGGCCTCCACCGCAATGGCGGCGGCGGTCAGGCGGTTGTCGCCGGTGATCATCACGGTCTTGATGCCCATGCGCCGGAGTTCGGCAAAGCGCTCCTTGATGCCGCTCTTGACCACGTCCTTGAGCTCCACCACACCTAGCGCCGTGGCGCCGTCGCTGACCACCAGCGGGGTGCTGCCGCGCCGCGAGACTTCATCGACCCTGGCCTGCAAGGCTGACGGAAAACTGCCGCCCAAGGCTTCGATATGGCTGCGGATCGCGTCGGCTGCGCCCTTGCGAATCGCCCGGCCTGCGGGCAGGTCGACGCCGCTCATGCGGGTTTGCGCGGTGAAGTGCACAAAGCTGGCGCCCAGTTGGTTGATGTCCCGCGCGCGGATGTCGAACTTCTGCTTGGCCAGCACCACGATACTGCGGCCTTCCGGAGTTTCGTCGGCCAGGGAGGCCAATTGCGCGGCATCCGCCAAGTCCGCTTCCTGGATGCCCGGCGCCGGCAAAAAGCTGCTGGCCTGGCGATTGCCCAGGGTGATGGTGCCGGTCTTGTCCAGCAGCAATACGTCGACGTCACCCGCCGCCTCGACCGCCCGCCCGGAGGTGGCGATGACATTGGCTGACATCATCCGGCTCATGCCCGCCACGCCGATGGCCGAGAGCAGGCCGCCGATGGTGGTGGGGATCAGGCACACCAGCAACGCCACCAGTACCGTGGCACTGACCACGCTGCCGCTGCCGCTCATGGCCACGGCGAAGATCGAGTAAGGGCTCAGCGTGGCGATCACCAGCAGGAACAACAGCGTCAGGCCCACCAGCAGGATGGTCAGGGCCACTTCGTTCGGGGTTTTCTGGCGCTTGGCCGATTCGACCATCGAGATCATGCGGTCCAGGAACGACTCGCCGGGGTTGACGCTGATGCGCACCACCAACCAGTCCGACAGCACGCGCGTGCCGCCGGTGACCGAGGAAAAATCGCCACCGGACTCGCGAATTACCGGCGCCGATTCGCCGGTGATCGCGCTTTCATCCACCGACGCCACGCCCTCGATCACGATGCCATCGAGCGGCACCAGATCGCCGGCTTCGATCAGCACCACCTGGTCCTTGCGCAGCAGCGACGCTTCGGTCGGCAGCCACGCGGCGCCGTGCTTGGGCTGTTGCAGCAACTTGGCCAATGTCTGGCGTTTCATCCCGCGCAGGCTGGCGGCCTGGGCGCGGCTGCGGCCCTCGGCCAGGGCTTCGGCGAAGTTGGCGAACAGTACGGTGAACCACAGCCACAAGGTGATGCTGAGGATAAAACCGCTGGGCGCTTCACCCTGGCCGCCCAGGGACTGGAACCACAGCAGGGTGGTGAGGATGCTGCCCAGGTAGACCACGAACATCACCGGGTTTTTCCATTGCGCCTGGGGGAGCAGTTTCTTCAGCGCATCCCCGCACGCGGTGAGCACGATGGCGCGATCAAACAGAGGTAAACGAGCATTTTTCATGAGGGCAATCTCTTACTCACTGGTCGCAATAGGCGGCGATGGCTGGCGAGCATCCAGCGCTAGGTTGAGTTGCAGCACATTGACCCGTGGCTCGCCGAGCAGGCCGAGGGTGCGTGCGCTGGTGTGCTGGCTGACCAGTTGCAGCAGTTCGGCTTCGGGGATCTGCCGCAGGCGCGCGACCCGTGGCAGTTGCAGGCGCGCATTGGCCACCGAGATATGCGGGTCGAGACCCGAGGCGGAAGCGGTGACCGCGTCCACCGGCACCTGGGCGTCGGCGGCCAGGCCGTTGGCCAGGCGATAGGCCTGCACGCGGGCGGCCACCTGGTCCACCAGTTTCTGGCTGGTTGGGCCCAGGTTGCTGGCGCCGCTGGAACCGGCGTTATACGGCTGCGATACGCTTTTGCCTGGGTCTTGCGGGTCGGCGCCCAGGGTCATGCTCGGGCGCCCGTGGAAGTATTGCGCCCGGGTGAAGTGCTGGCCGATCAGGGTCGAGCCCATGACCAGGCCATCGCGTTCAATCAGCGAGCCGCGGGCCTGGAACGGGAATATCAGCTGTGCGGCCACGGTGGTGAACGCCGGGTAGGCGAGCCCCGTCAACAGCATGAAAAACACCGCCGAAACCAGCACCGGGCGCAACAGCCCCTTGAATATCGATTGGGTTGTCATCTACGTGTCCTCAGTTGTACGTCTGGCCGGACAGCAACTGCAGTTGCTCCACCAGCGGGCCGAGCGCGAGCGCCGGCAAAAAGGTCAGGCCGCCGACCACCAGCACCACGAACACCACCAGCAGCATGAACAGCGGGGTCGCGGTGGGAATGGTCCCGGCACCGGCCGGCACGGTTTTTTTCATCGCCAGGGAACCGGCCACGGCCAGCATCGGCAGCATGGTGAAGAAGCGCCCGATCAACATCGCCAGGCCAATGGTGGTGTTGAAAAACGGCGTGTTGGCGTTCAAGCCGGCAAAGGCCGAGCCGTTGTTGGCGGTGCCGGAGGTGTAGGCGTACAACACCTCGCTGAACCCATGGGGGCCGATGTTGTTGAGGCTGGCCATGGTGTCGGGCCACAGGGCGGCGAGGGCGGTAAAACCGAGGATGCTGATGGGGTGCGCGAGCACCGAGAGCATCACCAGCTTGATCTCCCGCGCCTCGATTTTCTTGCCGAGGAACTCCGGGCTGCGGCCGATCATCATGCCCACCAGGAACACCGTCAGCAGGGCGTACTGGATCAGGTTGATAAAGCCCACGCCGTCGCCGCCGAACACGCAGTTGAGCATCATCTGCGCCAGGGGCACGAAGCCGCCCATGGGGGTCAGCGAGTCGTGCATGGTGTTGACTGAACCGGTGGTCGCCGCCGTGGTGGTGGCAATGAACAGGCTGCTGTCGGCGATGCCGAAGCGCAGCTCCTTGCCTTCCATGTTGCCGCCGCTGTGCTCCTGCGACAGGGTCTGGTTGGCGCCGGCCTGGGTCAGCAGCGGGTTGCCGCTTTGCTCGGCGCCGTAGACCAGGGCGAGGAAGCCGATGAACATCACCAGGAAGGTGCCGAAAAACACCCAGCCCTGGCGACGTTGCATCAGCATGCTGCCGAAGGTGTAGGTCAGTGCCGAGGGGATCAGCAACATGCTGAGGATATGCAGGATGTTGGTCAGCGGCGTCGGGTTTTCGAACGGGTGCGCGGCGTTCATGCTGAAGAACCCGCCGCCGTTGGTGCCGATGTGCTTGATCGATTCAAAGCTGGCCACCGCACCGACAATCAACTGTTGCTGCGCCCCTTCCAGGGTGGTGACCAGGGCCTGGGAGGCGAAGGTCTGCGGCATGCCCTGCCAGACGTACACCAGCGCCATGCCCACGCACAGCGGCAGCATCACGCGGTACAGCGTGCGGGTGAAGTCGACCCAGAAGTTACCGAGATCGCCCGAACTGGAACGGCTCAAGCCGCGAATGAAACCGGCCGCCGCGACCACGCCGGAGGTGGCGCCGACGCACATCAGAAAGGTGATGACCGCCATCTGGCTGAAGTTCGACAGGCTGGTCTCGCCCGAGTACGCCTGCCAGTTGGTATTGGTAATAAAGGACGCGGCGGTGTTGAACGCCAGGTCCGGCGATTGCGCGGCGAGCCCCAGCGGGTTGATCGGCATGACCGCCTGCAGGCGTAGGACCAGGTAGCCCAGCAGCATCATCGCTGCGTTCGACAACAACAGCGCCGAACCGAAGCGGGCCCAGCCCATGGTTTCTTGTGGGTCGATGCCCAGCAGGCGATAGGTATAGCGTTCCGGCAAGGCATGGTGGGTTCCGGTGAAGACCCGGGTCAGCCATTTACCCATCAGTACGGCGAGCCCCGTCATTACCCCCAGGACCAGCGTAAATTCCAGCAGCGTGCTTAACATGTCGTGGCTCCGTTCAAATCTTGCCCATGGCGACAATGGCCATGGCAGTCGCAGCAAAAAACACCAGGGAAAGGCTGATAAACATCAGGTCGTACATGGCCAGCTCCCTAGAATTTTTCTGCGCGAATAAGGGCGTAGCCCAAGTAAGCGAACAGCCCCACGGCACATAAGCCGCTGGCGATATAAATGAACGTGAGTGTGAGCACGGTGTAACTCCCCTGATTGAATAAGCCGCAACTGCGGACGCGGGGAGGTTAATCTTTGGGGTATCAAGTTCGGGCACTGATTAGCGTCAGCGGTATTAAGACGGTATATAGAAAAAGTTCGACCGGGCGCACGAAAAAAAGGGATCGCCCGCCGCCCGGGTATCCCTTTAAACACTGGGGTGCTGCTGATGTTAACGACCCGCTTATTTGGTTTTGTTTTTCTTCTCGCTGCGGGTAGCGAGGTGTTCGAAGCAAAACGCGGCAGTGCCGAAGAGCGCAATCATTGACAGGACGAGCATGCCCAAAGTTGAACTTTCCACGATGACTTCCTACGGGTGTTTGGGTAGGAAGTGACGGTAGGGCGTTTGCACTTGGTTACTCAATAGCGGCGACGTAAACGTTATGGCGAATGGGCGAACTATATGAACTCTTTACGCGGTGGTGGTCTCGACGATCCCGGTTGTCCCCCGGATTGGCCATGACCTGGCGGAATACCCCCATACCCATTGGTCGATTGCACCGCAACCGGCACTCACGCTTATCTATAGCCACGCGAAGACTTCAAGGCGGCACAGTGCCCGCTTCTAACAATGGCCTGCAAAGGCAATAAAAATAGTCTGTCTGGGGAAGCGCACGAGATGAAATACCCATTGCGTCCTTTGGTCTTCTGGCCAACTTTTCTGATTCTGTTGGCGGCGGTAATCGCCAGCTACGTCGACCTCACCGCATTCCTTGCCGTGAGCAAACAGCTCAACACCGTGATCCTGCAAAACTTCTCCTGGCTGTTCAGTGCCGGCTCTTTCGCCATGGTGGTGCTCACGGCCATTGTGTATTTTTCGCCCCTGGGCAACCTGCGTATCGGCGGGGAGGGTGCTACGCCGCTGTTGAGCAAATGGCGCTGGTTCATGGTCGCGCTGTGTACCACCCTGGCGGTGGGCGTGCTGTTCTGGACCACGGCCGAGCCGCTCTACCACCTGTACTCGCCACCCTCCAGCCTGCCGATCGAGGCGGGCAGCGCGGCGGCCAAGAGCTTTGCCCTGTCGACGATGTTCCTGCACTGGACCCTCACGCCCTACGCGATTTACCTGGTGCCCTCCCTGGTCTTTGCCCTGGTGTTCTACAACCTGCGCAGCAACTTCTCGATTGGCGCCATGTTGCAACCCTTGCTCGGCGCCCAGCGGGTCAAGCGGTATGCCGGGTTGATCGACACCCTGGCGATGTTCGCCCTGGTGGCGGGCATGGCGTCGTCCCTGGGCACCGGCGCACTGACCCTGTCCGGTGGCCTGAGCCAGTACATTGGCGGCGAGACCACGCCCTTGCGCCTGGCCCTGATCATCGCGGTGATCGTGTTCACCTTTGTCGCCTCGGCCGCCAGTGGCTTGCAGCGCGGCATCGTCATGCTGTCGTCGTTCAACACCTGGATCATGTTGGCCCTGGGCGCGTTTGTATGGTTGTGCGGGCCAACCCTGTACATCTTCAGCCTGGGCGTCGAGTCCCTGGGGGTCTACCTCGACACCTTCTTCAGCCGCAGCCTGTCCACCGGCGCCGCCAGTGGCGACAGCTGGCCGCAGAGCTGGACGGTGTTCTACTGGTCGGTATGGTTCGCCTGGGCGCCGGTGAGTGCGTTGTTCCTCGGCAAGATCGGCCGGGGCTACCGGGTGCGCGAATTTATCCAGATCAACATGCTGTACCCGGCGCTGTTTACCGCGTTGTGGATTTGCATCTTCTCCGGCAGCAGCCTGTATTTCGATGCCCTCGGCGATGGCAGTTTGAACCGCGTGCTCAACGAGCAAGGCGTGGAGCATGTGCTGTACCAGATGTTCCAGCAGTTGCCGGCCAGCGGCCTGATGATCGCGTTTTTGTTGTTTGTCGCGTTTATCTCGTTCGTCACCGCCGCCGACTCCAGTACCGACGTGATCGCCAACCTGTGCAGCAAGGGCGTCACCGCCGATTCGGACCTGGATGGCAACCCGCTGCTGAAGATTGTCTGGGGCGTGATCATCGGCACGGTGTCCTGGGTCATGGTGGCCTTTGTCGGCATCGACGGGGTGAAGATGCTCTCCAACCTCGGCGGCCTGCCGGGAATTATTCTGGTGCTGCTGGCCAGCACATCGTTGCTCTACTGGTTGAAAAACCCCGCGCTGCTGGACGTCAAGATCCCTGCGGTGCATGTCGAAACTGGCCTGCGTGGTGCCAGCCCGGTGACGGATTTTGCCCGCTGACTTGCCTCTTTGTTGTTGGAGTTACCCATGGAAATCGTCACCGAATTTGCCTACAAGGTTCGCGAGATCGAGCACTGCCTGATCCCCATGAGCGATGGCACACAACTGGCAGCGCGTATCTGGCTGCCTGACACCGCAGGCGCGCAGGCCTTCCCGGCGATCCTCGAATACCTGCCCTATCGCAAGCGCGATGGCACGGCGGTGCGCGATGCCCTGACCCACGCATGGATGGCGGGGCAGGGCTATGCCTGCGTGCGGGTCGATATGCGCGGCAATGGCGAATCCCAAGGCTTGATGGCCGATGAGTACCTGTTGCAGGAGCAGGACGACGCCCTCGAAGTGATCGACTGGCTGTGCCAGCAGCCCTGGTGCGACGGCAACGTGGGGATGATGGGCATCTCCTGGGGCGGCTTCAACAGCCTGCAAGTCGCCGCGCGCCAGCCCGAAGCATTGAAGGCGATCATCACCCTGTGCTCCACCGATGACCGCTTTGCCGATGACATCCATTACAAGGGCGGCAACCTGCTGCTGGAGAACTTCGGCTGGGCCGCGACCATGCTCAACTTCAGCGCGGCAGTGCCCGACCCGCTGCTGGTTGGCGATGCCTGGAAAACCCTGTGGCAGCAACGCCTCGACGCCATGCCGCTGCTGGCCGAGACCTGGCTGCAACACCAGACCCGCGATGCCTACTGGCGTCACGGCTCGGTCTGCGAGGACTACTCGGCGATCAAGGCGGCGGTGTACGCCGTCGGCGGTTGGGGCGATGCCTACAAGAATGCGGTGCCACGCCTGATGGAAAACCTGCCGGGGCCGAAAAAAGCCGTGATCGGCCCGTGGATTCACAAGTACCCGCATTTCGCCGTGCCCAACCCGGCCATTGGCTTCCTGCAGGAGGCCAAACGCTGGTGGGACCACTGGCTTAAAGGTATCGACAATCGGGTGATGGACGACGCGGCCTGCACCTTTTACCTACAGGATGTGTTGGCGCCCAAGGGCAGTTATGCCGAACGCCCAGGCATCTGGGTGCAGACCTCGGGCTGGCCCGATCCCCAGGTGCAATGGACCGACTACAGCCTGACCGACCATGGCCTGCGCCCGGGCCAGCAGGCGCTGGGCGGCCCGCGCAGTATCTGTTCGCCACTGACCACCGGCCTGCACCAGGGCGAGTACTGCGCCATCTGGTTTGGCCCCGACGGCCCGACCGATCAGCGCCGCGACGATGCGCAGTCTTTGTGCTTCGACTCTCAGCCACTGGCCGAACCCCTGGCGCTGCTGGGGGATGTGCGCTTGCAACTGCGCCTGGCCAGCGATACCTCTTGCGGGCAACTGGTGGCGCGCCTGAATGCGGTGGCGCCCGACGGGCAAGTCACGCAGATCACCTACGGCGTACTCAACCTTGCCTTACGTGAAGACTTCTCCCGTCTGACACCACCTGTGCCAGGCGAACCGCTGGATGTGCAACTGAGCCTGGATCATGTCGGCACGCGGGTGCCGGCCGGCTACCGCCTGCGGCTGGCCCTGAGCACCGCGAGCTTCCCGCTACTGTGGCCCAGCCGCGAACTGACCACCCTGACCGTGCTGCCCGCCGTGCAACGTGTGCAATTGCCGATTTTCAGCGGCGCGGCCGTGCCATGCCCGTTCGAGGCCCCGCAAGCGGCTACCCCGGCGGCGCTGGAGGTGCTGCGGGCGGCTGCGCCGAAACGTACCTTGATCGAGGACGTAGGCAGTGGCGAAGTGTGCGTAAACGTCGAGGACGACCTGGGCGCCGTGCGCTTCACCGACCATGGCCTGGCGGTGGACCAGCGGTGCACCGAGCAATATCGCACCATGCCCTGGGACCCGTTGTCGGCCCAGGCCAATATCCACTGGCAGTACCGTGTCGAGCGCGCGCAGTGGTCGGTGGCGGTCGACAGCCACTTGCAGGTGCACGCCGACGCCCAGTGGTTCTACATCGAGGCGCACCAGCAGGCGTGGGAAAACGGGGTGCAGGTGCATCAGCGAAGCTGGAGCAGACGGGTCGCGCGGGTCGCGTTGTGAGCGGGCAAGTGGCAGGATGCTTGCTCATCTGATCAGCCACGGATCCCTGCATGTCGCGCCGAAACGTCGACCTTCCACCGCTCAATTGTTTGCAGACGTTTGAGGCCGCCGCCCGGCATTTGAGCTTTACCCAGGCGGCCCACGAACTGAACCTGACCCAAAGCGCAGTGAGCCGGCAGATCAAGCGCCTGGAGGAAGACCTGGCGCGACCGCTGTTTTATCGGTTGGCGTTGGGGCTGAGTCTGACCCCGGCCGGCGTGCGTTACTTTCGCACCATCCAGCGCCTGCTGCGCGAGCTTGATCGCGAATCGGCGGAGCTGCGTCGACGCGGTGCCGATCGCCAGCTGACCCTGGCCAGCACGCCGACCATCAGTTCCATCTGGCTCGCCGCGCTGCTGCCGGCCTTCCAGGATGAGCACCCGGAGCTGGATATCCGCATCCTGTGCAGTGAAAGCCCGAGCCACCTGGATGTCAGCGAATATGACCTGGGCCTGTTCTATCACCTCGACGAACTGCCAGCGCCCCTTGGCCTGGAACTGACCCCGGTGTTTGCCAGTGAGCAGGTCATCGCCGTATGCAGCCCCGGCTACATCGAGCGCCATGGCGCGATCCGCGACGCCGAGCACCTGCTGCGCAGCCATACCTTGTTGATCGTAGAAGACCACTATCACGACTGGTTGACCTGGACCGACTGGTTCGCCGACATCGGTGCGCAGTACCACACGCCTCGTCACGCCTTGCGCACCAACAGCTATCAGTTGCTGATGCAGTCGGCAGTGATGGGGCATGGCGTAGCCCTGGGCTGGAAGTGCCTGCTCGAAGGCGAGCTGGCTGCCGGCCGCCTGCAATTGGCCTTGCCCCATCACATGCACAGTCGTGGCCGCCTGCAACTGATGCAACCGCAGCATCGCAACCCACCCTCGGCGGCGCGCAGTTTTCAGCAATGGTTGCTGACGGCGTCCGATACAACGCCGCAGGGGCTTTTCTGTGGGAGCGGGCTTGCCCGCGATGATCGTTAACGATGACGCGGTGAGGCGTTCTTGCTGACGTCAGCGCGAGCAAGCCCGCTCCCACAGGCATTATTCAGGGTGCGTTGCGGCTATGCCGATAATCACTCACCGCCTCATACACCGCCTTGCGCAGCCGGTTGATCCCTCCAATCGGCCGGTGTTCCTCCACGCCAAACCATGGGTTGAACGACTGGTTGTCACAGGCCAGGTTCAAGGCCTGTGTATCGAAGTCCTGCGCCGGAATGCGAATTTTCGCCACGCTCTCGTAGGGCGCGTCGCTTTCCTTCCATTCGATGCTGGTGTCTTCGATGGGCATGTATTTCTGCGGGTTCTGGCGCTGGATCTGCAACACAAAACAAGCGTCGATGCGGTCGGTGGACAACTGCTGGCTCAAGGCGCTGCGCAGGAAGTTCGGCAAGTCCTGGTTCTGCTTGGGCAGATGGTATTGCGGGCAGCTTTGCGGGTCTGGGGCGACGCGAAACTTGGCGTTGGCGCTGCCGAACTTGTAGGGCGATACCGAAAAGTACGTGGTCTCGGTCGGGCTGGCCGGTGCCGGCGCCAATGTCGCCAGGGCAATAAACAGATGGCGCACCTGCCAACTGCGCGGGTCGAGGCTGGGGAAAAACGCCATGACTTTCTTGCCATCGGCCTGGGCCCCGACGTTCTGCGCATATTCCGCCACATCGCTGACAAAGAAGTTGGGGTGGCTGAACATCACGAAGTCCTGCTCGCCGCGTGCCTGCTGGTCGGCCAGCAGTTGCTTGCCCGGCACGTCCAGCAGCTTGATCGCCATGCCGCGGGCGTCGCGGATGCTGTCGAACTGTGGATAAGCGTTGCCGTTGGACAGGCGCATCATCGCCTGCCAGGTCTTGCCCGGCTCGGCGAACACGCCCTGGCGCAGCGCCGGGTCAAGGTTTGGCAGCACGCTGACTTCGGCTTTTACGCAGCCGTGGGCCTTGGCATGGGCATCGCGCAGGTAACGGGTGCCTTCGCGATGCTGGTCGACAATGCGCACCGCCGTCTGAATGATGCCTTGGGTCATGGCCGCTTCGCCGGGCGGAATCTGTTCCTCGGCCGACACCGGGCCGCTGTGGTGCCAGGCGAACCACAGGGTCGACAACAACCAGCCGAGCAGGCCCAGGCCTACCAGCCATAACAGCGTCTTGCCGAGAAACGCGCCGAGGCGCAGCCACAGTCGAGCGAGCATGGAACGGTCCTTGTATCGAAATGGGGAAGTCATGGCAGTTGTTGCTCCAGGGGGCCGCCCAGTACTTTCAGGTATTCCAGCAGCGCCCAACGCTCCTCAGGCTCAAGGCCGCGGCCGATCACCCCATTGCCACGCTTGCCGGCGCGAAACTCGTGGCCACTGTTGTGGTTGCCAGTGATGTTGGTGTCGAACAGGAATGCATTTTTAAACGCCTCGGTGCGATAACCCAGGTGACGCGGGTTGTAGTCGAAGGTGCCTTTATAGAAGGTGCGGCTGCGCTCGTACTGGGGCGAAAGCAACTGGTAGATCGTCGGCACCGAACCGTTGTGCAGGAACGGCGGCGTGGCCCACACACCCGCCAGTGGGCGGGCCTTGTAGGCGCGCAGTTCGCGCACGCCGATGGGCAGGCCGTAGCCGTCCAGGCGCGGGCGTTCGGCCGCTGTGATGCCGGCGGCGCGGTAGGCGTGCTCTTCGACAAACGCTGTGACATAGGCCAGGCCCTTGGCCACGGACAGGCTGCGCAGATCCAGCGGTTCGGTCGGCGTGGGGTGCAGTTCGACATTCAACTGCGCCAGTTCGGCCGGGTCCCATTGCAGGGCTCTGAGGTCGTAGCGCTGGTCGGCAATGTTGCTGGCGGTGCCCGGGTCGGTGCCGATGTAGTCCACTGGCAGCATCTTCAACTGCTGCACCGGGCGCCCGTTGACTTCGCTCACGCTGGGCACATGGCAGGCCGCGCAGTTTTCCGCGAACAGCGCACGTCCTCGGGCGGCCAGGGGTTTGTCGATGGCGCCGAACAGCGCTTCAGGCCAAACCGGTGGCTTGAGCCGTTGCAGGGTTTCTTCGATCCGGTTCAGGTCACGCACGCGCACGCTGGACGGGTAGCGCGCATCGCCCTTGAGGGGCTGGCCGGCGCTGTCGAAGAACGCCAGGGTCGCGCCTACACCCAACGCCTCGCCGATGTTGCGCGCCATGGGTTGCTGGGCCGAGCCGTTCCATTGCACCCAGTCGAAGGTCCACATGTCCCACAGCTGCGGGTAGTCCACTGGCGCGTTGGCGATACGGTAGTTGTTCGGCGAAATGGCGTCGCCAAAGCTGGCATTGGCGATGCGGCCGAAGGCGTCGGTGCGCCCCGGGCCTTCTTCGGTGGGGTAGAGGCCGCGGTGGGTATCGTTCCAGGCCACCTTGAGGAAGTTGTCCAGGGACTTTTTGAAGTCCTGGCGCAACTGATCGTACTGGGCGTCGTATTGATCCCCCAGCACGCTGTGGGCAAAGCGCCTGAACTTCAACGGGTTGTAATAGGTAGAGGCGAGGCTGGCCACCAGGGCCTGGCCAAAGCTGCCGCCGCGCAAGGTTGGCACGCTGGAGGGCAGCACATGTTGCGCAGAGCCGCCATCGATGCGCAGGGCCTGGCCATTGAAATGCAACTCGCCGGTATGGCAGGCGGCGCAGGTGATATCGAGAAACTCGTCGCTGCTGCCGGCATTTTTGTGCCGGGCGAAGCCTACGGGCAGGTTGCCGGGGTTCTGGGGTGTGGCCTGTTGTCGCGGGTCCACCAGGAAACCGAAGCGCGCGAGGTTGGCCGGCTCGGCAAAACGCTGCTCGGAAAACGGCAGCTCCAGCGCGGTGAACCAGTTATAGCGCAGGCCTTTTATCTGGGTGCCCTGGGGCGTGAAGTAGTAGGCCTGGCGGTCGGCGGCGCTCCATTGGTCCTGGTAGTGCACCTGCTGCACCGCCACGTAATCCGGGAGCCTGGGGTTGATCACGTAATAAAGGACCACCGCCAGCAGCAGTCCCATAAATGACAGGATCAGGAGTAAAACACGGGAAAAAATGCGCAAGATAACTATCCTTGTCGAGTTGTTGTGCCCTTATGCCACTGAGCGCGGTAGGCGGCAAGTAGCCATGATCCGTCTACGCAGGCGGTTTTCGCTACGCCGGCTGTCCTTCGCCGGGCTTTGGGGCAGATGAAAATGCTTTTAAACACGTGAACTTATCAGAAGTTTCCTGCTCACATGCCGGTAGCCATTGGTCGTGGCCGCCTGATAAGCTCGCGACTTTATTCGAATGCCCTTTTGGCGCATGAACAAGGAAATAGCATGAAACAGCATCGGTTGGCGGCGGCGGTGGCCCTGGTTAGCCTGGTACTTGCGGGTTGTGATTCGCAAACCAGCGTAGAGCTGAAAACCCCGGCGCAGAAAGCTTCCTACGGTATCGGCCTGAACATGGGCAAAAGCCTGGCTCAGGAAGGTATGGATGACCTGGACTCCAAGGCAGTTGCCCAAGGCATCGAAGATGCCGTCGGCAAGAAAGAACAGAAGCTGAAGGACGAAGAACTGGTCGAAGCGTTTTCCGCACTGCAAAAGCGTGCTGAAGAGCGCATGACCAAGATGAGTGAAGAGTCGGCAGCCGCCGGCAAGAAATACCTTGAAGACAACGCCAAGAAAGACGGCGTAGTCACCACCGCTTCCGGCCTGCAGTACAAGATCGTGAAGAAAGCCGAAGGCGCCCAGCCCAAGCCTACCGACGTAGTGACTGTGCACTACACCGGCAAGTTGACCAACGGCACCACCTTTGACAGCTCCGTGGATCGCGGCAGCCCGATTGACCTGCCGGTCAGCGGCGTGATCCCAGGTTGGGTCGAAGGCCTGCAACTGATGCACGTGGGCGAGAAGGTCGAGTTGTACATCCCGTCCGACCTTGCCTACGGCGCCCAGAGCCCGAGCCCGGCGATTCCAGCCAACTCCGTACTGGTCTTCGACCTGGAGCTGCTGGCAATCAAGGACCCGGCCAAGGCCGACGCTCCTGAGGCACCGGCTGCCAAGTAAGCCGCTGCTGAACACACAACGCCCCGTTTATACGGGGCGTTGTTGTTTCTGGTGTGGGAGCTGCTGACCGAGGTCGTGGAGGGGTGTGGGAAAATCAGAACGAACACCTGCGACTTAGAGCAGTCTGATGCTATACCTCGGCACGGGTAGCCGCAGATGCCCCCCAAGTCAATGAAATCTTGGGATTTTTTTATGTGCGCAAAAAACGCCCGATCTGACTGTAGGCCTTGTATTACGTGGCTTTCAGCCGCAAAAATGGGCTCTGTTCACAAGGTTATCCACAAGTTGTGTGGATAACCTTTTATCTCGCCTGGAACTGGAGTGACGATGAAAGCACCCTGGAATTTCACCCGCTTCCTGCCGTTGGCCGCACGGCTGATCGGGCGTGGACGCCTGCCGACGCTGTTGTTCGCGGTCGCTGCCAAAGGCTCCAGCCAGGGCAATCGCCTGGGCAAGCTCAAGGACGACCTCAAGCTGCTCCAGGCGCTGTGCCTGGCCTATTGGCGCGGCGAGTACCGGGCTATCAGCCCCAAGGCGCTGATCTCGGTGGTGGCGGGGCTGATGTACTTCCTCAGCCCGATTGACGCGATCCCGGACTTCCTGCCGATGTTCGGCATGCTCGATGACATCGCGGTACTGGCCTGGGTCATGAAGAGCCTGGACGGTGAGTTGAGTGCCTTCCGCGCCTGGCGTGACCGCCAGCGCCCGGAGAAGTTGGTGGTGGTTGAACGCCTGCCCGCCACGCCGCAACTACTGGAGCAGGAAAACCCGAAAAAAAACTGAACACGCGGATTATCCCCCTGCGCTCTTTGTGGCTGTTAGGATTACACTCCTAAGGAAAGTACTTACTTCGTAAGTGTTGTGATCCTACGGGGCAGTCATGGATATACAAATCATTTCACGGGATGGCGAACCCGAGTACGCGGTTCTGCCATGGGCTCAGTACCAGGCGCTGTTAACAGCCGCCGGCCTGCAGCAACCAGTCACTCCTGCTGCACAGATCCCTCCCGTCGCTACCGAGCAGGACCTACGCCCCCTGGCGCAATTGCGCAGCCTGCGCGAAGCCAAGGGCCTGGCGATCGAGACATTGGCCCGCACCGTCGGCATCAGCCCGTCCTACCTGGGGTTGATCGAAAGTGGCGAGCGCCAGCCGGATGCCGCGATCCGTCGCAGCCTGGCCTGGGAATTGGGGATTGCCGGTTGGAGGGATGAAATGTGAGTGTGCGCATCAGCCGTCAACATTGGGATGGGTTGCTCAATGAGCTCGACCAGGCCCGTCGCCAGCGACATCTATTGACCTACCGTGCGTTGCTCGAGCGTCTGCAGTTCCCGACGCCGGCGATGCAAACCCTGACCGCCGCGTTGGAACACCTGGCGGCCCTGGATGCCAAGGCGGATCAGCCACTGCGCAGCTCCCTGGTAATCAGCCAGGGCGCAAGCCGCTTGCCGCGCACCGGTTTTTTTGAATGTGTCGAGCGCCTCGGGCGCTTTTGCGGACCGTCCGATGGCGTTGCTGCAGCATCGTGGCATGCCTCGGAAGTGGTCCGTGTGTTCGAGTACGAATATCCTGAGTCAGCGGAGGCCTGAGTGTTCTGGAAGCTCAAAGCGTATGCCAGTTATTGGCTGGCACGCAGATTGTTTCATTGGTCATGGTTTGTGCGTCAGCCCCGCGGCTGGCACTGGCTGGAGGGTCAGTTTGCACGCATGGCCAACCTGGGCAATGTCGAGGCCCAAAGTTTCTATGGGCATATCCTGACCTTTCGCGGCCTAGGCATTGGCGCGCGGGAGGAGGGCGTGCGCTTGCTGCGCCTGGCGGGTCAGGCGGGGGATGGCAAGGCGGCCTATCAAGTGGGCGTGCTGAGCCTGGCAGGCAGCCTGGGCAAGGCTCCGGACCCTGTAGAAGCGGCACGCTGGTGGACCATCGCCGCCAAGGCTGGGCATCCGCTGGCGCAGATACGCCTGGAGCAGTTGTAGGCGCAGGCTTGTCGGCTCCTACAGGATTTCGCGGCTATCGATGAGGTGGATGCTGTAGCCGGCCACGTCCTTGGCGTGATGCTTGGCCTGGGAGGCCAGTTCCGCCAACTGGCTGGCATCCAGGTGCCCACAGCTCAATGGATGCAGATGCACCACGCCGATGGACAGCGACAGCAAGGCAAACTCCTGGCGCACCCCCTGGCGATTCAGGGCGATAAAACAGCCCGCATCCAAGTGTTCACTGCGGTAGAAGCGCCGGCACTGGGTCTGGAAATCATCCACCAGTTGGTTGAGACGCTTGCGCCAGTCCTGGGCGCCCAGCACCAGTAAAAAATCATCGCCGCCAATATGCCCGACAAAATCACGGCTGGGGTCTACCCGGTCGTTCAAGCATTGCGCCAGGCACAGCAATACTTCATCGCCACGGCCATAGCCGTAGATATCGTTGAATGGCTTGAAGCTGTCGATATCCACATAGCAAATCACCGATTCGCGCTGCTGCTGCAACAGCCGTGTCAGGCACTGCTGGATCGGCACATTGCCCGGCAGCAGGGTCAGCGGGTTGGCGTAGCGCGCCTGTTGGATTTTCAGTTCGGTAATCAGCTTGAGCACGTCGATCACCCGGCCCAATCCCAGGTAGTTGCCATTTTGGGTGATGATGAAATCTTCTTCGATACGCTGCCGCGCGCGGCTGGTCAGCAGGCGGCTGACCTGTTGCAACGACTGGCTCAGTTCCACGGCCAGGAAGTCATCGCTCATCAGGCGGCTGATAGGCTTGCGCGCAAACAGATCGGTGGCAAACGGCTTGAGCAGGACGTCGGACAACGAGTGCCGATGCACGATACCAATCGGCTGGCCGCGCCCATCCAGGACCGCCAGGGAGTTGAGATTGGCCTGGCTGCGAAACGCTTCCAGCACTTTGGCCGTGGCGGTGTCCTGGGCCACGGCCGGTTGTTCGTTGAGCAGGGCGCTGAGGTCACTGGCGTCCTCGTTGAGCGAAACGCTGGTGCTGTCGGGCTTGGCCAGCATCAACCGGGCTTCGGTCGGTGGATGCTCCTGGGGACGGCACAGCAGGTAGCCCTGGATCAGGTCCACGCCCATTTCCGTGAGCACCGCCAACTCTTCCGGCAGCTCGATGCCTTCGGCAATCACCTGCGCGCGCGAAGCCCTGGCGATCTGCAGGATCGAACCGACAAACTCGCGCTTGAGCGCATCCTGGTGAATGCCATCGATAAAATGCCGGTCGATCTTCACGTAGTCCGGGCGCAATTCTGACCACAGGCGCAAGCTGGAATAACCGGCGCCCAAGTCATCCAGGGCAATCGAAAAACCCATGTCACGGTAATGGTGCAGGGCGGTTTGCAACAGCTGGAAGTCGTCGGTCGGCGCTTGCTCCGTGAGTTCGATCACGATCTGGCTGGGCGCGATTCCATACTCGCGCAGCATATGCAGGGTGCGGCCCGGTTGGTGGGTGGTTTCCAGCAGGGACTCGGGCGAGACGTTGAGAAACAGCTTGCCCGGCAGCTTCTGCTCGCTGAAGCGCCTACAGGCACTTTGTCGGCAGGCCATCTCCAGCTCATTCAGGCGCCCGGCCTGGCGCGCCACGCCAAACAAGGCGAGGGGCGAGTGCAGCGGGCTGTTGGAGGGGCCGCGGCTCAGGGCTTCATAGCCGAGGATACGACGTTCGCAGAGGCTGACGATGGGTTGGAACAGGCTGTGCAAACTGCCCTGGGCCAGGATGGAGGCCAGGGCATTCAGCTGTTCGGTCATGGTCATGATGATCTCGGTCGAAAAAAAGGACCGGGTGCCTGGGGCGCCCGGTCCTTCATTTCACGACAGAATGATGTCTGTTTGATGACGCTCAGTGGAGCGACAACATTAAATCGCCATCATTTACTGCTTGGCCACCGTCTTACTGATTTTCAGGTAGTCCAGCAGAATCCGCCCGGTTTCGCTCAGGTAGGCATCATCTTCCGGCTTGGTCTTTTCAGGTTCGGTCGGCAGTGCGTCTTCGTCTTCTTTCTTCAGTTCCTTGAGCGGGTCTTCACCCTTGGCCTTGCGGCGGATGTTTTCCAGGGCAAGTTGCTGGTTCTCGATATCGGTGTGCTGCGCGCGGCGGTCCACTTCATTGAGGCTCACGGTCTTCTCGGCCATCAGCTTCTTGGCCAGGGCCAGCTTGTCGCGGATAAACACGAACTCGGCGTCCTTGGCGGAGCGCAGGTCATGTTCGGTCTTGAGCTGGGCCAGGTAGGGCTTGAACGGGTCCGATGCAGGCTTGATGGCCGGGCGGATGGTGTCCCACGGCATGGCTTCTGGCAGGGCGCTTTCGCCGATTTCCTTGGTGTCGATGAGCGACGGGAAGTCGATGTCCGGCAGTACGCCTTGGTGCTGGGTGCTCTGCCCGGAAACCCGGTAGAACTTGGCCAGGGTCAGCTTCAGCTCGCCATGGTTGAGTGGCTGGATCGTCTGCACCGTGCCTTTGCCGAAGGTCTGGCCACCGATGATCAACGCGCGGTGGTAGTCCTGCATCGCACCGGCAAAAATCTCCGAGGCCGAAGCCGAGAGACGGTTGACCAGCAATGCCATCGGGCCTTTGTAGAAGGCGCCCGGGTTTTCGTCTTCCAGCACATCCACACGACCGTCAGCGTTGCGCACCAACACGGTCGGGCCCTTGTCGATAAACAGGCTGGTCAGCTCGGTGGCTTCCTGCAACGAGCCGCCACCGTTGTTGCGCAGGTCGATGACCACGCCGTCGACCTTCTCTTTGGTCAGCTCGGTGAGGATTTTCTTCACGTCGCGGGTGGTGCTCTTGTAGTCCGGATCGCCAGCACGGAAGGCCTTGAAGTCCAGGTAGAACGCCGGGATCTCAATGACGCCCAGCTTGTAGTCCTTGCCATCCTGCTTGAGGTTGAGGACTTTCTTCTGTACGGCCTGGTCTTCGAGCTTCACCGCTTCGCGGGTGATCGACACGATCTTGCTGGTCTGGTCGTTCGGCGCGTTGGTGTGCGGAATCACTTCCAGGCGCACCACGCTGCCCTTGGGCCCACGGATCAGCTTGACCACTTCGTCCAGGCGCCAGCCGACCACGTCGACCATCTCTTTGTCGGCCTGGGCCACGCCAATGATCTTGTCGGCCGGAGCGACCTGCTTGGTCTTGTCCGCAGGCCCCGCTGGCACCAGGCGCACGATCTTGACCTGGTCGTTGTCGCTCTGCAGCACGGCACCGATCCCTTCGAGGGACAGACTCATGTTGATATCAAAATTTTCCGCGTTATCTGGCGACAGATAATTGGTGTGCGGATCGTAGGACATCGCGAAGGTGTTGATGTAGGCCTGGAAGATATCTTCGGCGCGGGTCTGTTCCAGGCGGCTCAATTGGTTCTTGTAGCGCTTGGTCAGCAATTCCTGGATCGCCTTGGGCTCTTTGCCGGCGATCTTCAGGCGCAGGACTTCATCCTTGACGCGTTTGCGCCACAGGTCATCCAGGGCGGCGGTGCTGGTCAGCCACGGGGCCTCCTTGCGATCCACCAGCAGGGTTTCCTTCTGGGTGAAGTCGAGCTTGTCGACGCCTTTGTTCAACTCACCGAGGGCGAAGTCCAGACGCGCTTTGACACGGTCCAGGTAACGCTTATAGATGGTGAAGCCAGGTTGCAGGTCGCCACTCTTGAGGAAGTCGTCGAACTGGGTCTTCCACTTGTCGAACTCAGCGATATCGCTGGCCAGGAAGTAGCTGCGCGAGGGATCCAGCAGCTTGAGATAGCTGTCATAGATGATCACCGAGCGCGCATCGTCCAGCGGCGGCTTGCTGTAATGGTGGCGCTTGAGCAACTCGACGACGTTAAGGCTGGCAATCACCTCATCGCGATCAGGCTGAAGTTTGTCCCAGCTGTTGGCTGCGAACGTATTGGTCGACAGCGGCAACAGGCCGAGACCAATGAAAAGAGCGAGGGCGGTGCTGGGGAACAAATGCTTCATGCTGATTCGACGCGGGGGCAATTGATAACGCATATTAGGCCGTCTTTGAAGTCGCCGGTTCCATTTGGGCCGGTCGCATAATGCAAAAAGCCCGGCGCTACAGCAACGGGCTCAGTCCAGACTCACTATGGAGGCACTGTGAAAGCATTGCAAGGCGTTGAAGGTCATGTGGAGTGGGTTGAGACCCCAAGTCCTACGTGCGATGTAGGGCAAGTTCGCATTCGGGTGGCAGCAGCCGGCCTCAATCGAGCGGATTTATTACAGCGTGCAGGGCTCTATCCTCCACCGCCCGGGGCCAGCGAAGTGCTGGGCCTGGAGTGTTCCGGGGTGATCAGCGAAGTCGGCGCTGGCTCGTCCTGGCAAGTGGGGGATCGGGTCTGTGCGCTGTTGGCGGGCGGTGGCATGGCGCAGGAAGTGGTGGTGGACGCGCGCCACGTGCTGCCGGTGCCAGAGGGTTTGTCCCTGGCCGAAGCCGCTGCGTTGCCCGAGGTGTACAGCACCGCCTGGCTCAACCTGTTCCAACTGGCGGCGCTCAAGCCCGGGGAAAAGGTGCTGTTGCATGCGGGCGCCAGTGGCGTCGGTTCGGCGGCGATCCAGCTGTGTAAAGCCTTTGGCAGCCCGTGCTGGGTCAGCGTCGGCTCGGCGGACCGCCTGGCCTACTGCGAAGACCTCGGCGCCCAGGGCGGTGTGGTACGTACCGACGGCATCGAGAGCCTGGGGGATTTTGGCCCGTTCGACGTGATTCTCGACCCGGTGGGCGGCAACTATGCAGCCATTAACCTCAAGCTGCTGGCCCGCGACGGTCGTTGGGTATTGATCGGCTTGATGGGCGGGCGTGAAGCCCAGTTGGACCTGGCGCAGGTGCTGGCCAAGCGTGTGCAAGTGCTGGGCTCGACCTTGCGCAGCCGCGATGACCAGTTCAAGGCAGACCTGTTGAGCGACCTGGGCCAGCAGGTGTGGCCGTTGTTTGGCGAAGGGCGACTGAGCCCGCAGTTGGCCAAGACCTTCCCGATCACGGACGCGGAAGCGGCGTTTGCGCAGCTTTCGACCAACCAGATTTCCGGGAAGCTGGTGCTGGTGATCGACGAAAGCCTGGCCTGAGGCCAATCCAGGGTTGAAATGCAGCCCAAGGTGGGAGCGGGGCTTGCTTGCGATAGCGGTGTGTCAGTAACAGACCTTAACCTGATACTCCGCTATCGCAGGCAAGCCAGCTCCCACATTAGCTCCCCCATTGGATTGGGTTTCAACGCCAAAAGTGGGCCTTCAGGTCCACTGGTGGATCGGCCAGCCGGCCTGTTCGGCATGGGCGCGCAACACCGGATCGGGGTTTACCACCTGCGGGAAATCGACCTTGCTCAGCAGCGGCAGGTCATTACGCGAATCCGAGTAGAAGTACGCCCCTTCCAGGCTTTCACCTTCCTGCTCAAGCCATTGCATCAAGCGGGTGATCTTGCCTTCGCGGTACGTCAGTACACCCACGGTCTTGCCGCTGTACACCCCGTGGGCCACGTCCAGTTCAATCCCCAGTACTTCATCGATGCCAATGCGCGCCGCAATCGGCGTGACCAGGTGCGTGCCCGAGGCCGAGATCACCAGGATCCGGTCACCGTTCTGGCGGTGGCGGGCGATGGTCTTGGTCGCGTCGCTGTAGATCAGCGGCTCGATAACATCTTCCACCCACGGCTCCACCAGGTGCGCGACTTCTTCCGGAGTGCGCCCGATCATCGGTTCCAGGCTGAAGTCCATGAACTCTTCCATGGCCAACTCGCCGCGGCTGTAGGCGGACATCAGTTCGTGGTTCTTGCCCATGAACGATTCGCGGTCCACCCAGCCCAGGCGGCCCATCTGCTCGCTCCACAAGGTGGCGCAATCGCCGTGGATCAGGGTGTCGTCCAGATCAAAAATTACCAAAGCCATCAGTCATGCTTCCTTAATAAACACTGCATCCTCAGGCTACCTCACACAGCGCACTGGGATCGATGGAAAGTGCCAGGCGTTGCCCGTCTGGGTGCAGATCCTGGGCCGAGCGGTTGAGTACGTCCACCACCAATTCGATGCCCCGGGCTTCGACGCGATAGCGAATCACATTGCCCAACAGGCTGTGGCTGCGCACCAGCGCATCAAGTTCGCCGCTGTGGTTCAGTTCGATGGACTCAGGACGGATCGCAATACGGCTGCTGACCGGACGTTGCAACAGCGTGCTGGCCTGCTCGGCGTCCAGCAGGTTGTAGTTGCCGATAAAACCGGCAGCGAAGGCGTCCACGGGGGCGGTGTAGAGGGTTTCGGCGTCGCCGCTCTGCACGATCTTGCCCAGGTTCATCAGGAAGATGCGGTCGGACATGACCAGGGCTTCTTCCTGGTCATGGGTCACAAAAATCGTGGTCAGCCCCAATTCCCGCTGGATCTGGCGGATCTGTTCGCGCAGGTGTTTGCGAATCCGCGCATCCAGTGCCGACAGCGGCTCATCGAGCAGCAGCAGGCGCGGCCGGGTGACCAGGGAGCGGGCGAGAGCGACGCGCTGGCACTGGCCGCCAGACATCTGGTGCGGATAGCGCCCGGCCAGGTCCTTGAGCTCGACCAGTTGCAGCACCTCCTGGACGCGCTTGTGGCTGTCATCGGCGTTGACCTTCTGCATGCGCAGGCCGAAGGCGACGTTCTGTTCCACAGTCATGTTGGGGAACAGCGCGTAGCTCTGGAACACCATGCCGATGTGACGCTTCTGCGGGCTCAGCGGCACGATATCCTGGCCGTCCAGCAGGATCTGTCCGCTGTCCACCGGCGTCAGGCCGGCGATGCAGCGCAGCAGGGTGGACTTGCCGCAACCGGACGGGCCCAGAAGGGTGACGAATTCGCCCTTGGCGATCTGGCAATTGATATCACTGAACACCGGGGTGGCGGCGTAGCTTTTTTGCAGGTGCTGGACGCTGACGAAGCTCATTGGCTTTTGTCCTTGTTCAAGAGGTTGGCGGCCCAGGTGAGCAGCAGCACGAAAAGGAAATAGGAAATGACCACGGCGCTGGTGAAATGCCCGCTGCTGTTGCGCATGTTGTTGAGGTAGACCTGCAAGGTCTCGTAGCGCGTACCGACGAGGATATTGGCGAACACAAACTCGCCGAACAGGAACGAGAACGACAGCAGCAACGCGACCATCAGGCCCTTGCGCAGGTTGGGCAGCACCACCAGGATTGCCGCCTGCCAGGTGCTGGCGCCAAGCAACTGGGCGGCGTCCATCAGGTCCCGCAGGTTGATCGCCTGCAGGTTGTTGGTGATCGCGCGGTACATGAACGGCAGCGCCACGGTGAAGTAGCAGCCGATCAGGATCCACGGCGTGCCGACCATCGCCAGCGGCCCCGAGCCATACAATTGCAACAGGCCTACCGATGACACCACTGGCGGCACCGCGAAGGGCAGCAGGATCAGGATGTTCATCAGCGCATCGAGCCTGGGGAAGTGGTAATGCACCACGAACAGCAGCGGCAGGATCAGCACCACCGACAGGATCAGCGCGCCGACGCATACCAGCAGCGATTGGCCAAAGGCATGCAAAAAGCGCGGGTCGCTCCACAACTGCACATACCACTTGAAGGTAAAGCCGGCGGGCAGGATGGTGGCCGACCAACTGCTGGCGAGGGAGTACACCAGGGTGCCAATCAGCGGCAGCACGAGGATCGCGAACAGCAGGTACACCACCACGCGATGATAGAGGGCGACGGGGCTGGCTTCAGCGCGAGACATGGTAGCTCCTCTTGAGCAGCAGTTGATGGACCACGGTGACCACGGTCATCAGCGCCACCAGGATCACGGCCAGGGCGCTGGCCATGTTCGGGTCCAGGGAAATATCACCGGAAACCATCGCCGCGATGCGGATCGGCAGTACGTTGAAGTTGCCGGTGGTCAACGCATACACCGTGGCATAGGCGCCCAGGGCATTGGCCACCAGGATCACGAAGGTGCCCAGCAGCGCCGGCGTCAGCACCGGCAGGCCGATGTGCCGCCAGTACTGCCAGCCATTGGCCCCCAGCAGTGCTGCGGACTCGCGCCAGTCTTCACGCAGGGCATCGAAGGCCGGGTACAGCAGCAACACGCCCAGGGGGATCTGGAAATAGGTGTACAGGATGATCAGGCCGGTCTTGGAGTACAGGTTGAAGTCCTGAATGATCCCGGCCTGCTTGAGCATGATGGTGATGCTGCCGTTGAACCCCAGCAGGATGATGAAGGCAAAGGCCAGGGGCACACCGGAGAAGTTGCTGGTCATGTTGGCGAAGGCGGTGACGAAGTTGCGCAGCGGCGAATCCACCTTGCGCAACGAGTAGCTGCCCAGCACGGCGATGATGATGCCGAAGACGCTGGAATAGAAACTCAGCTCCAGGCTGTACTGGATTGCCTGCAGGTAGAACTTCGAGCTGAAGATCTTGCTGAAGTTGGCCAGGCCCCAGCCGAACTCTTCCGATTGCAGGCTGTTGACCATCACCCAGAACAGCGGCGCGATCTGGAACACGATAAAAAACAGGGCGAAAGGCACCAGGCACAAGGCGGCCAGCCATTTACCACGGATCACTGAACTCACTTCAACAGCTCCTGGCAGACAGGTTTGTCGTGGGCAACGCCAAGCAGGGCGCAGACGGTGCCGCAGATATCGGTTTGCCTGGGCTGGGCCTCGGGCTCGAGGCTGAAGGCATCCCCGAAAACGAACAGCGGTACTTCGCGCTCCTCCGGCAGCAGGCCGTTGTGGGAGCGGTCGTTGTTCATGCCGTGGTCGGCGGTGACCAGCACCTGGTAGCCGGTGTCGAGCCAGCCTTGCAGATAGTCGGCGAGAATAATGTCCGCCGAGCGGGCGCTGTTACGGTATTGCGCGGTGTCGAGGCCGTACTTGTGGCCGGCGTCGTCGATATTCATCGGGTGTACCAGCAAAAAGTTCGGCGCGTGCTTGAGGCGCAGGCTTTCGGCATCGGCAAACAGGTGGGCGTCGGGGTAATGATCGCTCCAGTAGAAGTGCCCGTGCTGGATCGCCAGTGCCGGGTCGTCGGTATGCCGGTCGCGGGCGGCGATGAACGGCGAGCGGTTGTACAGCTCGCTGACCCAATGGTAGGCCGCCGCCGCAGTGGTCAAGCCCGCGTCGGTGGCGTAATGGAAAATGCTGCGCTGGTTGGACAGGCGCGAGACGTGGTTGTGGACGATACCGCTGTCGATCGGCGGCACTCCAGTGAGGATGCATTCGTACAGCGGGCGCGAGAGGGCGGGCAATTCGCATTCCAGCTTGTACAGCGCTGCACGCTCGGCGCCGACGTAGGCCTGCAGGTGCCCCATGGCATGCCGGGCAACCTCGTAGTTGAGGCCGTCGAGCACCACAAGGATGACGTTGTGCTTCATAGGGACAGGGGCTCCTCGGTGGTTCTGCTGGAACCAGATCAACTGTGGGAGCTGGCTTGCCTGCGATAACGGTGTATCAGCCGATGCAAGTGCTGAATGTCATACCGCTATCGCAGGCAAGCCAGCTCCCACCCTGGTCGTATTCCAGGGCTTATTGCATGTTGATGATGACTTCTTCCTGCCACTTCTGCGGCAAGCCCTTGGAGGTCTTCTCCCAGGCATCGGCGTCTTTGATCGGGGTCACGCCTTTGTACTGTTCGTTAGGCAGCAGCTTGGCCTGTACTTCGGCGGGCAGGGTCAGGTGCTCGGCACGAATCGGCCGTGCATTGCCCTTGGCCAGGTTGATCTGCCCGGCATCGCTGAAGATGTACTCGCGGGTCAGCTTGGCGGCGTTGGGGTGCTTGGCGTATTTGTTGATGATGGTGGTGTAGCCGGAAATCACCGAGCCATCCGATGGGATCAGCACCACGTAGTCATCCGGGTTGGCCATCTTGGCCTTGTAGCTCAGGCCGTTGAAGTCCCAGACCACGCCCACTTCCACTTCGCCTTTTTCCATGGTGGCAATGGTCGGGTTGGCCAGGGAGATACGCCCCTGCTTGGCGATCTCGGCGAACATCAGCAACGCCGGCTGGATGTTCCTCTCGTCGCCACCATTGGCCAGGGCTGCCGCCAGCACGCCGTTGGCGGCCTGGGCGGCGGTGCTCACGTCACCAATCGAGACCTTGTACTTGCCGGTTTTCAGGTCAGACCACTTGGTCGGGACTTCGGAGCCGTGCAGCAGCTTTTTGTTGACGATAAACGCGATGGTGCCGGTGTAGGCCAGTGCCCAGTTGCCATCCTTGTCCTTGGCCCAATCCGGGATCTGCTCCCAGGTGCTGGGCTTGTAGGGTTGGGTCACGCCCTGCTTGACCGCAATCGGCCCGAAGGCGGCGCCCACGTCACCGATATCGGCGCTGGCGTTGTCTTTTTCTGCGGCGAACTTGGCGATTTCCTGGGCCGAGCTCATGTCGGTGTCGATGTGCTTGAGGCCGTACTTGGCCGCCAGGTCTTCCCAGGTGCCTCTCCAGTTGGCCCAGTCATCGGGCATGCCGACGCTGTTCACAGCGCCTTCTGCCTTGGCGGCAGCTTCCAGGGTTTTCAAGTCGGTGTCAGCGGCCATGGCGGCGGTGCACATGGCAATGGTCGAGCCTAACAGTGATGCCAGGAAAAGCTGTTTCATCCGAAGCTCCTTTGGGCGTTTTCAACGCTGCGATTTTTTGATGGCGCGGTTGGTTTGGTCTAGGTCAGCAATACACGAGCCAATTTAGGCGCGCTGGATGACAGTTTCATGTCGATGTCGTTTTCAAGGCACCTGGGCAGGCGCCCGCCGGGTAAGCGTAGACTAACGCGTGGCCCCCGTAATACCTGGACTTGGCCGGCGTATTGCAGGGTGTGTGAGGCAGCGGCGCAAGGCGCTGTCATCTGTCGGTCATGTGTGATGCCTAGGCTTGCACGCTATAGCCGCCGCCCATTCCAGGGGCATTTGGCGCACCCAAACAGTGCTGGCCTAGTCCAGATAGGTAACGTTGATGCGTGATGAGGCAACCAAAGCGGTGACAGCCATCGGCCTGGCGCTGCAAGAGCAGATCAGCCACGGTTTGCTCAGCCCGGCGAGCAAATTGCCGGCCGAGCGCAAACTCAGTGAGTTGTTTGGTACCACCCGCATTACCGTGCGCGAAGCCTTGCTGCAACTGGAGGCCCAGGGCCAGATCTACCGCGAGGAGCGCCGTGGCTGGTTCGTCTCGCCGCCCCGGCTGGCCTACAACCTGATGCAGCGCAGCCACTTCCACGCCATGGTCAGCGCCCAGGGGCGGGAGCCTTCTACCGAAGTTATTTCCGCGCGCCTGCAACCGGCTTCGGCCGCCGTTTGCGCATGGCTACAACTGCCGGCGCTGTCCAGTGTGATCCAGATCTGCCGCCGGCGGCGTATCGATGGGCGGTTGGTGTTGTATGTCGAGCACTACCTCAACCCCCAGTATTTTCCAGGGATCCTGGCGTGTGACCTGAACGAGTCGATGACCGAGTTGTACGCCCGCAAATACGACCTGCATTACGGGCGCGTACGCTTCGAAATTGTGCCGACCTCATTGCAGGTGGAAGCGGCAGCGGCCCTGAAGGTCTCGGCAGGCAGCCCCGGGCTGCGGATCGCCCGGGTCAATTACGATCAGCATCAGCGCCTGATCGATTGCGACCTGGAGTTCTGGCGCCATGATGCGATTCACGTCGGGGTCGATGTGACCTGAGCGTCCTGCGGCCTACTCGCCGCCGTCACCACCTGCACACTCAAGCGCGGCATCGCCAGGTCCATTCCGGCCTCATCCAGGTGGCGCTTGAGCGACAGGTTGAACGCCCGCGACACTTCCCACTGTTTGATCGGCGCAGTCTTGAAGCGCGCGCGCAGGATGGCGTTGCCGGACTCGAAGCTCTCCACACCCTGGAACTCCAGGGGCGACCAGATATTGCGGCGTTGCAGCGGGTCGGCGCGCATCTTTTGACCGACGTCGCGCATCAGCTTGATCGCGGTGTCGATGTCCATGCTGGCGGGCACCGCGACGCGGAAAATCGCATAGCCGAATTCCCGCGAGTAGTTCTTGATGCTCTTGATCTCGCTGAACGGGATGGTGTGCACGATGCCGTCGATATCGCGCAGGCGCACGGTGCGGATGGTCAGGCCTTCGACGGTACCGAGGTGGCCGCCGACGTCCACGTAGTCATCGATGGCCAGGGAGTCTTCGATGATGATGAACAGGCCTGTGATCAAGTCCGCCACCAGCGACTGCGCGCCAAAACCGATAGCCAGGCCGATCACACCGGCACCGGCCAGCAGCGGCGTGACGTTCATGCCCATGTTCGCCAGGGCGACGATGGCGGCGATGATAAAGATCGTCACGAACAGCACGTTGCGGATCAACGGCATCATGGTTTGCGCCCGCGCATTGGCCAGGCCTTTGCGCGAGCGGGTGAGGGCGTGGTGGATCGCGGTATCGCTAAGGATCCAGATCAGCCAGGCGAACAGCAGGGTGCCCGCGAGGCCGAACAGCTTGACGCTGATTTCATGCCCGTCGCCTTCGGTAAAGCGGATCAGCGACCAGCCCCAGACCCGTAGGCCCAGTTCGATGAACACCAGCCACACCACCAGGTGGGCGAGGGTATAGACGAAGCTTTTCAGGCGTTCGGAATACAGCGCATGGCGCTTGTGCCCGCGTTGGGGCTTGAGGGCATGGCGGCGTACCAGGCCGTTGATCACCATGCACAGCACCAGCAACACCGTGCACAGCAGTGACTGGCGCAAGGCGGTACTGGTATCGCCGGCCGACACGAAGGTGGCAAACAGCGAGATACCCACGAGCAGCAGCGCAGGCAGGTACCAGAAGGTGCCGATGATCTCGATGGTGTCGCTCAACGCGCGGCGGGTCAGGCGCCGGGACAGTGGCTGGTTGCGGATCAGATGTGCGATGGGCCGGCGAAAGCGCAGGATAAACACGCCGGTAGACAGCGCTGCCAGCACATTGGCGATGGTCGCGGCGCTGTGCGCCAGGTGGGTGCCCAGGGCTTCGGTCAGGCGCGGATCGCTCAAGGCCTCGCCGAAGGCGGCGAAGCTGCCGATCAGCCACAGCGGCCGAAATGCCTGGTGGCGCAGGATATATAGCGCCCGATGGCGGTGGGGGCCGTCGAGCACGGAAAAGGCAATGACGCAGATCGCCGAAAAGCACGTGCCGACCACCAGCGCGTACGCCAGCACCATCGCCAGGGACTTGCCCAGGGACGAGGGCAGGGCGTAACTGAGGTAGACGGTGATCACCAGGGCGATCAGCCAGGGCCCAAGTTTGCGCAGGGCAAAACGCAGCATGTCCCAGGTCTTGGGGTGTTGCGGCAATTCTTCACTGAGGCCAAAGCGCAGGCGCACCCGGTGGCTGAGCCAGATCAGCGCGGCGGCCAACAGGCTCCAGAGCATCAGCACTACGGCAAAGCCAAAGATGATCGGCAGCCATTCGCTGGCGGGCAGCATCAATGCGCCCAGCTCGGCCTTGGCCTGGTCGAACTCGATGGACCAGCGGTTGAGCGGGCTGTCGGCGCCGGACAGTTGTTGTTCGAGGCTGGCCAGGGTGCCACCGATCAAGCCCAGCACCCCTTGCTCGGCCGCCGGCTGGGCTTTTTTCGTGGCTTCGCGCAGTTTTTTCAGGTCGGCCAGCAGCTTGGCGCGCTGCTGGTCGTTTTCCAGGTTCTTGATCACCTCGTCCAGGGACTGCCCCAGCGGTACGTCGGCTTGTGGCTGGGCTTTGCTGGTACTGCCCAGGATGCCTGGCAGGCCGACCGCCTGGGCAGGGGCGATGGGCAACAGGATCAGCAGGCAAAGGAGCAGGCAGTGTGGCAGGGCAAACAGACGGGCAAGCACGAGGCGGTCAACCTTGGAAACGACAGATCGACCGAGTGTACGAGGGCGCTATGCCCAATGCGAGTGCATTTGTTATTCGGCCAGTTTCGCGAGGATCCGGTAGACGATGGTGCCGAGGATCAGCAGCATGCCGACCCACATGCCAAACACACCAAGGTTCTTGTCGCGGAAGTTGAAGCCAACGGCCAGCAGGATCATGCCAGTGAGGATGGGGATAAGCATGGCGTGGAAGGCGGACATCGGGATCATGGTGGGGACGGCCTTGTCGTTGAGGGATGATGGTCAGTCTAGGCTGGATTGGCGCGGGGTGCCTTGATGTGTGTCAGATAGCGCCGCAGTGCGCTGGGAATCGCCATCGCGGGCAAGCCCTAATGCCGTTCAGTTAAGCGCAGATCCCCGGTGGGAGCGGGCTTGCTCGCGAAAGCGGTGGGTCAGTCAACATCAATGTTTGCTGGGCGGACGTCTTCGCGAGCAAGCCCGCTCCCACATTTGATCTTCGCTGCTTTTGAGAACTGATCGGCATTAGGGCAAGCGCCGCCCTGCTCAGGGCAGGTCGCGGCTCGCATAAAACGCACTCAGCACCTTCACCAGATGCGCCAAATCGTGGCTGCCGCACAGTTCACGAATCGAATGCATGGCGAATGTCGGCAGGCCGATATCTACGGTGCGCACGCCCAGGTGGCTGGCGGTGATCGGGCCGATGGTCGAGCCACAGCCCATGTCACTGCGCACCACGAAGCTCTGTACCGGCACTTCTTCGGCCATGCACAGGTGGCGGAAGAATCCGGCGGTTTCGCTGTTGGTGGCGTAGCGCTGGTTGCTGTTGACCTTGATCACCGGGCCGGCATTGAGTTTCGGGCCATGGTTGGCGTCGTGCTTGTCGGCGTAGTTGGGGTGGATGCCGTGGGCATTGTCGGCAGACACCAGCAGCGACTTCTGAATGGCCCGTACGAACTCGTCACCTTCAGGCAGCAGACGACGCAGGGTCTGCTCCAGCATCGGCCCGTCGGCACCACAGGCCGAGCAGGAGCCGACTTCTTCGTGGTCGGTACACACCAGCACGCAGGTTTCGTCGGTTTCACTGGTGAGCAGGGCTTGCAGGCCGGCGTAGCACGACAGCAGGTTGTCCAGGCGGGCGCCGGCGATAAAGTCGCCATGCAGGCCAATCACCGCTGCGCCTTGGGTGTCGTAGAAACTCAGCTCGTAGTCGAGCACCACATCAGCATTCAACCCATGTTCGCGGGCCAGTTGGTCGGTGAGTACGGCGCGGAAGTCCACGCGCTCATCGCCGGCAAACTGCGCGAGAATCGGCGGCAGCTCGGTCTGGGCATTGATCGCCCAGCCTTGATTGGCTTCACGGTTCAGGTGGATGGCCAGGTTGGGGATGATGGCAATCGGCAGCTTGAAATCGATCAACTGGCTTTCGACCTTGCCGTCACGCCGGAACGTCACGCGGCCGGCCAGGGACAGGTCACGGTCGAACCACGGTGCCAGCAGTGCGCCGCCGTAGACTTCCACGCCCAGTTGCCAGAAGCCCTGGCGTTGCAGCTCAGGTTGCGGCTTGACCCGCAGGCACGGGCTGTCGGTATGGGCGCCGACCAGGCGGATGCCGTCGTGCAGGGGCGACTGGCGGCCCATCTTGAAGGCGATGATCGAGGAGTCGTTGCGGGTCACGTAGTAGCGACCGTTGGCCTCGGTGGTCCAGGTCTCGCGTTCGTCGAGGCGCTGGAAACCGGCGGCTTCCAGGCGTTGGGCCAGGGCCGCAGTGGCATGAAAGGGGGTGGGAGAGGCCTTGAGGAAGTCGATCAGGCCTTGGTTCAACGCTTCGCGCATAAGTAGCTCCAGACAGCAATGGCGCGAGTTTACCGTCCGATGTGATAAGTGCACAGAACAAATGTGGGAGCGGGCTTGCTCGCGAATGCGGTGTGGCAGTCGCGCAATAAGCTAACTGATCCACCCCATTCGCGAGCAAGCTCGCTCCCACATTTTAATTGCGTTTACCGATTAGAACGGCGCAGGGCACTCGAACCGCAGGCGCTCGCCGCTTTGCGGGTGGGTGAAGCTCAACATGCTCGCGTGCAGGCACAGCCGTGGCCAGGCGGCCAGGGCCTGTTCGTGGGCATACAGGCCATCACCGAGCAACGGGTGGCCGATGGACAGCATATGCACCCGCAGTTGGTGCGAGCGCCCGGTAATCGGCGTCAGTTCCACCCGGCACCAATCCCCGCAACGCTCCAAGACTTTCCAGAAGGTCAGCGCATGCTTGCCGAACTCGTGGTCCACCACATGCCGCGGCTTGGTCGGTGGGTCATAGCGCAGCGGCAGGTCGATGCTGCCGCTGTCCAGTTCCGGCTGGCCCCAGCACAAGGCGGTGTAGGCCTTTTCGGTTTCGCGGTCGTGAAACTGGCGCGACAGTTCGCGGTGGCTGTCGGCATCCCTGGCCAGCAGGATGATCCCCGAGGTTTCCCAGTCCAGGCGATGGACGATACGGGCCTCGGGGTAACCGTTTTCCTGCAGGCGGGTGATCAGGCAGTCCTTGTTGTCGTCGGCGCGACCTGGCACCGACAGCAACAGGGTAGGCTTGTTCACCACCAGGACAGCGTCATCCTGGTGAAGGATATGGATATTGGACAACGGCATTAAACAGCCTCGTAACAAACGCCAACGGCGGCTCGGCCACCCGGTTCCCCAAAGGGGATCAAGGTGACGGAGCCGCCGTGGCGACCGCCTGTTCGATCAACGATCAGGCAGGGTGATATTGAGTTCCAGAATCGAGCAGCTGCCGTCGTTTTCCAGGGCGACATGCACGTCATCGTTGCCGATATTGACGTACTTGCGGATCACCTCCACCAGTTCCTTCTGCAAGGCTGGCAGGTAGTCCGGGGTGCTGCGTTGGCCGCGTTCGTGCGCCACGATGATCTGTAGACGCTCTTTCGCTACCGACGCCGTGCTAGGTTTTTTGGTTGAGCGAAAGAAGTCAAAAATACTCATTGTTCAATTGCCTCCAAACAGGCGTGCCAAGAATCCTTTCTTCTCGACAGCAAGGAACCGATGGGCAACTTCTTTGCCCAGCAAGCGATCGACTGCATCGCTATAGGCTTGGCCGGCATCACTTTGGTCATCAAGAATGACCGGTACGCCTTGGTTTGAAGCTTTCAGTACCGCTTGAGACTCAGGAATCACCCCCAGCAAGCGAATGGCGAGGATTTCCTCGACGTCCTCAACGCCAAGCATTTCGCCGCTCTGGACGCGCTCGGGGTTGTAGCGGGTCAGGAGCAGGTGTTCCTTGATTGCGTCTTCGCCTTTTTCGGCGCGGCGAGACTTGCTCGACAGCAGGCCGATCATGCGGTCGGAGTCGCGTACCGACGACACCTCGGGGTTGGTCACCACAATCGCTTCATCGGCGAAGTGCATGGCCAGTTGGGCGCCTTTCTCGATACCTGCTGGAGAGTCGCAGATAACAAACTCAAATTGCTCTTTGAGGTCCATCAGGACTTTTTCAACGCCTTCCAGGGTCAAGGCGTCCTTGTCCCGGGTTTGGCTAGCGGCGAGAACATAAAGGTTCTCCAGGCGCTTGTCCTTGATCAGTGCTTGTTGCAGGGTTGCTTCGCCGTTGACCACGTTGACGAAGTCGTACACCACGCGGCGTTCGCAGCCCATGATCAGGTCGAGGTTACGCAAACCGACGTCGAAGTCGACGATGACTGTCTTGTGGCCGCGCAGAGCGAGGCCGGTACCGATAGCGGCGCTGGTGGTGGTCTTACCCACACCACCCTTGCCGGATGTAACCACGAGAATCTTGGCCAAGGTGTTTCACCCCTAAGGAAAAAGGACCTCTCAGTCCCTGAAAAACATCTCTTGAAACTCGCTGCAGGCGGACAGCCTTCGTAGGAAAAAGATGTGCCTCCCGTAAGGGAAACGCCAACTTTCAATTATTCCTACGCAAGTCTTGCCGGTTTCGCTGTGCTATCAGAGTCCAGAGATGCTTGGAAAATGCGGCAGTATCCGTTAAAGACGGATGATGTTCAACACATCGCCCGACAGGCTGACTTGTACCCCGGCCCCCCACAGCGGATCACGGCGCAAATCTTCCGAAACCTTGTATTGGCCGGCGATGGATACCAGCTCAGCGCTCAATTGCTGGCAGAAAATCCTTGCCTTGGTATCGCCCTTGACCCCAGCCAGTGCCCGACCGCGCATGGGGCCGTATACATGGATGTTGCCATCGGCGAGAAGTTCCGCGCCGGGACTGACCGGGGCGACCACTACCAGGTCGCCGCCCTGGGCGTAAATCTGCTGCCCGCCGCGTACGGGGGAGGTGATGATCCTTGTAGGCTTGATCGTCGGCTCTGGCGGTTTTTCCGGTTTTTTCTTCACTTCGCCTTCCACCGGGTCGAGCACACGCTCGCGGGCGCCGGACGGTGGCAGTACTGGCAGTTCAATGGCGATGGCTGCCGCAATGTCTTCGATACGGCTGGCGCGAATGGCCAGGGTGCGCAGGCCATGCTGGCGGCAAACACGCATCAGCCCGGGCAGGTCAACCGCGCCCTGGCCGGCCGGCAATTTGTCCAGGGCCAGCACCAGCGGCGCGTTGTTGAAGAAATTCGGGGCCAGGGCAACCTTGGCAGCGAGCTGGCGGTCCAGGGCATCAAGGTCGTTACGGGCCAGTTCCAGCACAGTAATGGCGAGCATGCTGCCTTTGAGCTGGAAGACGGGATCTTGGTCTAGCGATTCGGTTTGGCTCATGGTCGGCAAAGCGGCTTGTCACGAAAAGTGTCGAGACTTATAACGAGAACAACCGCTAGCCGCAAGCCGGGTCGAACCGTTGTAGAATGCGCGGCCCTGTCTTTACCGGAATCTGTAATGGATCGCCCGCGTTTTCGAGCTGTATTTTTTCACCCGCGTTTCTGGCTCCTGTGGCTGGGGCTCGGCCTGCTATGGCTGATCACTCAGTTGCCATACCGGGTGCTGCTGGGAATTGGTCGTGTGCTGGGTGCGTTTATGTACCGGGTGGCCGGTGAGCGCCGGCGCATTGCTGCGCGAAACCTGGAACTGTGCTTCCCGCACCTGTCTGCCCAGGAGCGTAAACATTTGCTCAAGGAAAACTTTGCCTCCACTGGCATCGCCTTCTTTGAGATGGCCATGAGCTGGTGGTGGTCCAAACAGCGCCTGGCACGCCTGGCCCACGTCGAAGGGCTGGAGCACCTCAAGCAGGCGCAACTGGAAGGCAAGGGCGTGATCCTCATGGCCCTGCATTTCACCACCCTGGAGATCGGCGCGGCCTTGCTGGGCCAAAAGCACACCATCGATGGCATGTACCGTGAGCACGGCAACCCGTTGTTCGACTTTATCCAGCGCCGGGGCCGCGAGCGCCACAACCTTGATTCCCTGGCGGTCGAGCGCGAAGACGTGCGCGGCATGCTCAAGCTGCTGCGCGCCGGCCGGGCGATCTGGTACGCGCCGGACCAGGACTACGGCACCAAGCAGAGCATTTTCGTGCCGTTGTTCGGCATCCAGGCCGCTACCGTTACCGCCACCAGCAAGTTCGCGCGCCTGGGCAAGGCGTTGGTGGTGCCATTTACCCAGCAGCGCCTGGCCGATGGCAGCGGCTACCGCATGGTGATTCATCCGCCGTTGCGCGACTTCCCCGGCGAATCCGACGAAGTCGATTGCCTGCGCATCAACCAATGGGTGGAAACCGCGGTACGCGAGTGCCCCGAGCAATACCTGTGGGCCCATCGCCGCTTCAAGAGCCGGCCACCGGGCGAACCCAAGTTGTACGAAAAACGCCGCTGAACAAACGGATTTCCCCGCAGCCCATGGAGTTATGCAATGCGCCCAACTGAACCGGTCACAGGCTTGATTCTTTCCGGCGGTGGGGCGCGTGCGGCGTATCAGGTGGGGGTACTGGCGGCGATTGCCGAATTGTTGCCGCCGGGGGCTGCCAATCCTTTTCCGGTGATTGTCGGCACCTCGGCCGGGGCGATCAATGCGGTGAGCCTGGCCAGTGGCGCCATGGATTTTGGCGCCGCCATCGCCCGCCTTACGGCGTTCTGGCAGGGCTTTCGCAGCCACTTGGTGCTGCGCAGCGATTGGCCGGGGGTGATTCACCAGGCCACTCGCTTCCTGGCCCGCAGCCTGCTGGGGCTGGGGGCACCGGTACCGGTGGCGCTGCTCGACAGTTCGCCTTTGCGCGAATTGCTGCAAGAGAAGCTGCACTTCGAAGGCATCAACGAGGCCATCCGCAACAAACACCTGCATGCCGTCGCGGTAACGGCGTTTGGCTATGAGTCGGGGCAAGCGGTGACGTTCTATCAGGGCGGCGGCACCATCGACGCCTGGCTGCGCCACCGGCGCATTGGCCTGCCCACGCAGTTGACCGTGGAGCACCTGCTGGCCAGCTCGGCGATCCCGTTGCTGTTCGCACCGGTCAAACTCGACCAGGAATATTTTGGCGATGGCGCCGTCCGGCAATCGGCACCCATCAGCCCGGCGTTGCACCTGGGGGCCAGCCGGGTGCTGGTGGTGGGGGTCAGTGGCAACCCGCGCTCCATCGACCCTTCGGCGCCGCAGCAACGCACCTATACCGGCCAGGAGCCGACCCTGGCGCAGATCGGTGGGCATATGCTCAACAGCACGTTCATTGACAGCCTTGAGAGTGATATCGAGTTGCTGGAGCGCCTCAACCAGTTCGCCCATCTGCAACCGGCCGACAGCGCCGCGCGCGGGCTTTCGCCGGTCGAAGTGTTGGTGATTGCACCGAGCCAGCCCATCGACGAGATCGCCGCCCGCCATCGCCAGGAACTGCCGGCGGCACTGCGTTTGTTTTTGCGTGGGCCAGGGGCGACCAAGACCAGCGGGGCGGGGGTGCTCAGCTATCTGTTGTTCGAGGCGGGGTATTGCAGCGAGTTGATCGAGTTGGGGCGGCGGGATGCGTTGGCCAAGCGCGAGGAGTTGCAACGGTTCCTGGGCCTGACCCCGAACTGAATCTGGGAGCGGGCTTGCCCGCGATGGCGGTGATTGAGCCGATAATTAGGCTGGCTGACACTTCGCTATCGCGGGCAAGCCCGCTCCCACAGGGGGGGCGTGTTGGGCCTTAGAAGTGGTACTTGACCAACAGGCTGGCCGTATCCTGGTTGGTCTCGAACGCGCCGCTGTCCTGGATCCCGTACTTGTTCTTCCAGTAGTCGTATTCAAAACCGACATACAACTGCTTGGCGCCCCAGTTCATGGCCTTGCCCAAGTCATATTTGACCTGCGGGTTGAAGTGCAAGTTGGCGTGATAAGTGCCACGGGCGTTTTTGTCGTTATCCACCACCCAGTCCATGAAGCCGTCGATCAGCACGTCGGAGTTGCCCACGGGAATGGTGTACGACCATACCGGCGTGATCTGCCATACACCGTCACCGGGGCGATTGCCTTCGGTCTGGCGCTGGTAGAAGTTCAACTGGAAGTAGTCGAAGCCCGGGATGTTCAGGTCGAATGCCGGGCCTACCAGGTAGGACTCGTTGTCGCCTTCGCCGAACTCGTAGGTGAACGCCAGTAATACATCTTTGATCGGTCCGAAGGACAAGTCTTTATCGAAGATCTTGCCAAACGACAGCCGTGGGCTGAACTCGCCGTAGTAAGTATTAGGGCCGACATTGCCGTCTTCCTTGCCGTTGTAAAAGATACGGTCGAGGAAGAAGAAGTTGTCGCCGTACTTCCACGCATCGGCATGTTCAAAGGTGACGGTTTGCTGGATCTCTGGGTTGACTTTGAAGTTCTTGCCCCACAGGTAAGTCAGGCTGTTGTTCTGCCACTGCAGCAGGTCACCCGCCATTGCCTGGCCCCCGGCCAGCAGGGATCCGGCCAACATCAGGCTGTTCACGGTACGTTTCATTCGGTTGCTCCCGAGCTAAAGTTTTATGGTTTTTCTTCTACGCAGGCGCTCTGGTGTGGCGCCTTTTGGTTCGCTGCAAAAATCGTCTGTTCGGTCAGCTTTAATGCTTTTAGCAAGAGCTGCGCCAAAGTGTTTGAAAAGCCAAAAAATCCCCGCCGGCTACATGGGATGCAGTCGGGTTCAGAGGACTTTTGCGCACTTTGGCAGCAGACATAAGGCCGGGATAAGTTGGCCTTTAAGTCAGCTTTTACATTCGCTGTTTTTTTTTGAGTCGATTCGAGCGGGCGCGGAGAATACTGGCTCCAGAGCCTGTGCTCAAGTGCGCTGTAAAAGAGCGCAGGGGGCGAGAATGGGGCACAACGTGTGGCCGGCCCCAAGTCTGTGGTGTGCATGTTGATGTTCCCTGTTCGAGTAACGAAGGAATCAATGCGTATGGGCGACTGCGGGGCGTTCCGAGCCGCCCAGAATGTTGAACAACACATTCAGCGACAACGCACTAAGCGTGGCCATGGCGATGCCGCTATGGGTAATCGGGCTCATCCACAGGGGCAGCTGGGCGAAGAACTCCGGGCGTACCACCGGGATCAGGCCCATGCCGATGCTGACCGCCACCAGCAACTGGTTACGACGATCGGCAATGTCGGCTTCCTGCAGGATCTTGATCCCGGTCGCTGCCACCATGCCGAACATCGCGATGGCCGCGCCGCCCAGCACCGCAGGAGGAATCGATGCCACCAGAAACGCCGCCTTGGGCAGCAAGCTCAGGATAATCAAAAAGGCCCCGGCCATGATCGTCACCGAACGGCAGCGCACACCGGTCATTTGCACCAGGCCGATGTTCTGGGCGAACGAGGAGTGGGTGAAGGTATTGAAGAACCCGGCAAAGAACGACGCGCCGGCATCGCACAGCAGGCCGCGACGCAGCATCTTCGGGGTGACTTCCTGGCCGGTGATCTTGCCCAGCGCGAGGAACATGCCGGTGGACTCGACAAAGATAATCACCACCACCAGGCACATCGACAGGATTGGCGCCAATTCGAACGTGGGCATGCCGAAGTGCAAAGGCGTGACCACTTGCAGCCACGGCGCCTGTTCCAGGCCGCCGAGGTCGACCATGCCGAGCAATCCACACAAGGCGTAGCCCAGGGCCATGCCGATCAATACCGAGATATTGACCCAGAAGCCGCGCATGAACCGGTTGATCAGCAAGATGGTGGCGAGTACCAGGCCGGCGATGGCCAGGTAGATCGGCGAGCCGAACTGCACGGCAGTGGCGCCGCCGCCTGCCCAGTTCACGGCTACTGGAAACAACGAAAGACCGATGGCCGTGATCACGGTACCGGTCACCAACGGTGGGAAGAAGCGCACCACCTTGGACATGAAGGGCGCGATGAGCATGCCAAAGAACCCGGCGGCGATGGTCGCGCCGAAGATCCCTTGCAGGCCGATACCCGGCATGCCCGCCATGGCGACCATGCTGCCGACGGCGGCAAAACTGGCGCCCATCATCACCGGCATGCGGATGCCCAGCGGGCCGATGCCAAAGGACTGGACCATGGTGGCGATCCCCGCCACCAGCAGGTCGGCGTTGATCAGAAAGGCGATTTCTTCACGGCTCAAGCCTGCGGCTTGCCCGATGATCAGAGGCACGGCCACGGCGCCGCCGTACATCAGCAGTACATGTTGCAGGCCTACCAGGATCAGTTGCAAAAGGGGCAGCCGCACCATGGCGGGTACGGCAGGAATCTGCGGTTCTAACTGGGACATGCAACACCTCGGATCTTTTTTATTTTTGTGTTGTTTGGCAGTCAATTGCCAGGTGAAACCCAATCTTCAAAACACTGCACATTGCAAATGTGGGAGCTGGCTTGCCTGCGATAGCGGTGGTTCATTCACCCCTTCCGGTGCGTGATACACCGCTATCGCAGGCAAGCCAGCTCCTACAGTTTGATCTGCGCTAATCAGTTAATTGGTACGGGCTCCTTGATTGATCCAACTACCAATCAACTCCCGCTCCTGCTGGGTCATCTGGGTGATGTTGCCCAGCGGCATGATCTGGCTGGCAACCGCCTGCGCCTGGATGCGCGCCGCCTGCTGCTGGATCTGCGCCGGGGTATCGAACATCACCCCGGCCGGCGCGGCACTGAACAGCGGGCTGGTGGGCTTGGCCGAATGGCATACGGTGCAACGTTGTTCAATCACGCTGTGGACCTTGCCGAAATCCGTCGAGGCCTGGGCAGGCGCCGCTTCTGCCGCCGGTGCTGGCGCGGCGGGGGCTGCTGGCTTGAGGCCGCCACCCAGCGCCGTTTCCGGCAATGGCTGGTACTCGATGGCCGCTGGCGCCTTGGCCACGTCCGGTGCGGTAGCCACGGGTTTTGGACCGGTGACATAGGCCAGGCAGATCATCGCCAGGGCGCCGACCGGCAGGGTCCACGCGTATTTCTGGCTGTCGTGACGGGTGTTGAAGTAGTGCCGCACCAACACCGCCGCCACCGCGATCCCGGCCAGGATCAACCAGTTGTACTGGCTGCCGTAGGTACTGGGGAAGTGGTTGCTGATCATGATGAACAGCACGGGCAGGGTGAAGTAGTTGTTGTGTCGTGAACGTAGCAGGCCCTTGGCCGGCAGTGCCGGGTCTGGCGTGCGGTTTTCTGCAATCGCTGCCACCAGCGCGCGCTGGGCCGGCATGATGATGCGGAACACGTTACCGACCATGATGGTGCCGATGATCGCCCCCACATGCAGGTACGCACCGCGCCCGCTGAACACCTTGCTGAAGCCGTAGGCCGCGCCGATCAACAGGACGAACAGGATAAAACCGAGCAGGGCAGGGCGTTTGCCCAGGGCCGAGTCGCAGAGAAAGGAGTAGATGAACCAGCCAGCGAACAGTGAGCCAATGCCCAGCAACACGCCTTCGGTGCCGCTCAGGCTGCTGCCGGGAGCCAGCAGGTAGAGCGTCGGGTTGAGATAGAACACCACGCAGAGCAGCGCGACGCCTGACATCCAGGTGAAATAGGCTTCCCATTTGAACCAGTGCAGGTTGTCCGGCATGGTCGGCGGGGCCAGTTTGTATTTTTCCAGGTGGTAGATGCCGCCACCGTGGATCGCCCATAAATCGCCAGCCAGGCCGTTTTTGGGGTTGACTCGGTTGAGGTTGTTTTCCAGCCATACAAAATAGAAAGACGCACCGATCCAGGCCACGCCAGTGATCATATGAACCCAGCGCACGCTAAGGTTCAGCCATTCCAACAGATGTGCTTCCACAGTCTTTACCTCTCGCCCGTCACCCTTGTTGTCGGGTGATCGGACCTTCTCTTATTGGTGGGGGGCGAGGATCAACCGCTCATCCTCTTTGAAAAAATGCTCATCGCAGTTATTGCCTGTGCCACTGCGATCAACCACCAGGAAGTCATCCCGCTTTTCGATCGTCAGCACCGGGTGGTGCCAGACGCCGCGATGGTAATTAATGCCCTGCCTGCCGTTGGTGACGAAGGCGCGGACCAAGCCTGATACAGGTGCATCGCCAACGGGCGCGACCACGATCAGAAAGGGGTTGCCGAGCAGCGGGATAAAGGCCTGGCTGCCCAGCGGGTGTCTCTCCAGCATGCACACGGTCAGCGGCATGTCCTGCGCGTCGGCGCGGAAGATGCTGATGATGGCGTGGTCTTCTGGCGTGGCGGTTTCTACCGTCGCCAGTTTATGAAAGCGCATGGTCGAGCCGTTGTTGATCATGAAGTGATCGCTGCCGTCGGTTTCGATAACGTCTCCGAAAGGGGCGAAGGCTTCTTTGGTCAAGGGTTCGATCATCAGTGTGCGCATGGCTGTCTTCTTATCCGAGTTCTGTGTTGTCTGGTCTATTGCTATCGCGGGCGAGCCCGCTCCCACAGGGGAATGCATTGCAAATGTGGGAGCGGGTTTGCCCGCGATTGGGTTCACCGCTTACTTAGCGACCTTGCCGAACACCCGCAGGCGGCTCACACCACCATCAGGGAATACGTTGAGGCGGATGTGGGTGATCGGGCCCAGTGCCTTGATCTGCTCGGCAAAGGTGTGTTCGGCGTGCATTTCCAGCTTCTGTGCTGGCAGCAATTCACGCCAGAACAGCGACTGGGTCTCGATCTGGCTGTCGGTACCGCCCTTGACGAACGCGCCCTGGATCGAGCAGGTGTCCGGGTAGTTGCCCTTGAAGTGCAGGGTGTCGACCACCACTTTGTCGATCTCGCCGGCATGCCCCAGCGCGACGATTACCCAGTCGTTGCCTGGCGTGCGACGACGGGCGGTTTCCCAGCCATCGCCCATGTTGATGCCACGGCCCGGGTTGAGGATGTTGCCCATGCGCCCGAAGTGTTCGTCGGAACAGGCCAGCGCACGCCCGCCATTGAGGGAGGAGGCCAGGTCCACTTGTTCGTTGTCGCCCACGGCCGACCAGTCGCGGAACGGAATGCCGTACACGCGCAGACGGGCCACGCCACCATCCGGGTAGATGTTGAAGCGCAGGTGGCTGAAAGCCTGGTCGTTATTGATCTCGTGGAAGTGATGGCTATTGCCCTGCAACTCAACGGCAGACAGCACTTCAACCCACTGAGTGTTGGCATCGGGTTCGCCCGCAGCCAAGAAGCAGCCTTCCAGGGACGCCGATGGCGGGAAGTTGCCGGTGAAGAATGAAGTGTCGATGTCCACGCCCTTGATCGAGCCCGGTACGCCCAGGCGGATCACCGCGCTGTCGAAGCCTTCGAAGCGCTTGCGGCGTGACTCCCAGCCGTCCATCCACTTGCCGTTATCATCGAAAACGCCCTCCTTCCATACGGCCGGGGTCGGCTGGAACAGTCGGTTGGCGTCGGCGAACCAGTCATCGGTCACCGAGATGATCTTGGTGCCCAGGCGGGCGTCGGCCAGGTTGACGAACTTTTCGAAAGGTACGGCGTAAGCTTTCATTCTTCTTGTCTGCCTTAGATAGAGTGGCTTGGGATGCTTGCCAGGCCCTGGGCGTTGATCGATACGCTCGGGCCAGGTTTGCTAAAGGGTCAGTAATCGGAACAACGCGATCTTGTTGATCTCTGCCAGCGCGCACTTGAACTCGGTGTCGACCGGGTGGTGGATGCGCGTTTCAAACGCTTTGAGGATCTGATGCCGGTTGCTGCCTTTTACCGCCATGATGAAGGGAAACTTGAACTTGGCCTTGTAGGCATCGTTCAGCTCGGTGAAGCGTGAGAACTCTTCGGCCGTGCATTGGTGAATCCCCGCGCCAGCTTGCTCATCGGTGCTGGCTTGGGTGAGTTGGCCCTGGACGGCCGCACGGCCTGCCAGGTCCGGGTGAGCGTTGATCAGGGCCAGTTGGCTTGGATGATCAGCACTCAACAGGATGTCGCTCATGCGCTGGTGCAGGGTTTCGATCTGGTCGATCGAGGCGTCCTGGCCCAGGTCGAAGGCCTTTTCGGCCACCCATGGCGAATGTTCGTAGATGTCGGCGAAGGCTGCGACGAATTCGTCGCGGCTCAGGGTCGACGGTTTCAAGGTCTGAAAAGCAGTCATTTGGCGGCTCCCTGGAAAGGGTGGACGTCGTGCCAGTGGCGGGCAATGTCGACACGGCGGGCGAACCACACCTGGTCATGACCCTTGGCGTATTCGATAAAGCGCTTGAGGGCAGCCAGGCGCGCCGGGCGGCCGATCAAGCGGCAATGCAGGCCGATGGAGAGCATCTTCGGCGCCTCGGCCCCTTCGGCATACAACACGTCGAACGCGTCTTTGAGGTACTCGAAAAAGTCGTCGCCCTTGTTGAAACCCTGGACCTGGGTGAAGCGCATGTCGTTGGTGTCCAGGGTGTAGGGGATCACCAGGTGCGGCTTGCCGGTCGGGTTGTTGGGTTCCCAGTAGGGCAGGTCGTCGTCATAGGTGTCGCAGTCGTAGAGGAAGCCACCTTCCTCCATCACCAGCCGCCGCGTATTGGGGCCGGTGCGCCCGGTGTACCAGCCCAGTGGGCGCTCGCCGGTCAGCTCGGTGAGGATGCGGATGGCTTCGAGCATATGCTCGCGCTCCTGGGCCTCGTCCATGTATTGGTAGTCGATCCAGCGGTAGCCGTGGCTGCAGATCTCGTGGCCGGCGGCGACCATCGCACGGATCACGTCGGGGTGGCGCTGGGCGGCCATGGCCACGGCGAAGATGGTCAGCGGAATGTCGAATTCCTTGAACAGCTTGAGGATGCGCCACACGCCTGCACGGCTGCCGTATTCGTACAGCGACTCCATGCTCATGTTGCGTGCGCCTTGCAGCGGCTGGGCCGAGACCATTTCCGAGAGGAAGGCTTCCGACTCTTTGTCGCCGTGCAGGATATTGCGCTCACCGCCTTCTTCGTAATTGAGTACGAACGACAGGGCGATACGCGCCTTGCCTGGCCAGTGTGGATGCACAGGGTTACTGCCGTAACCGATCAGGTCGCGTGGGTAGTCAGCGCTCACTGCAGTCTTCCTTCTTGTTCGTGATCGATGGTGTGGCGGCTGTTGCGTCACAGCGATGGGCTGATTGTATACAACTTAATGGGCACTTTGTAAGCCTGTATTTCTGCATTTTTTCCAGACGGTCGCACCGGCCTATCCTTGCAAGAAACTTGCCCGACTGGTCAACTAAAATATGCGAACTCACCTGTAGGATGCGTCTTGCCAGCGATTGCATTCTTGCTGCTGCCCTATCTGCGGCTGATATACCGTCATCGTCGGCAAGCCGGCTCCGGCAGGGGGAGAGGGTGGTTGTTGAATTTATTGTGTACAATTTTTTTGGAAAGTGTCTTAATCAGCCATCGCCGGCTTTTTCAGTGCCCCACAAAGGTGCGGCCTCTTATTAATCGATGACACGGGAGCTCCGATCCATGGGACGACTGACCACACACGTACTGGACGCCGCGCACGGCTGCCCAGGCAGCGCCATCAAGGTTGAACTGTACCGCGTCGAAGGCGCGCAGCTGGAACTGGTTGCCAGCACCTTGACCAACAGCGATGGCCGTTGCGACGCGCCGCTGCTGCAAGGTGATGACTACCGCAGTGGCGTCTATCAGCTGCAATTCAGCGCCGGGGATTACTACCGCGCCCGTGGCGTGCAATTGCCCCAGCCGGCGTTCCTGGATGTGGTGGTGCTGCGTTTTGGCATCAGCGCCGAACAGGATCACTACCACGTGCCCTTGCTGATTTCGCCCTACAGCTACTCCACCTATCGCGGTAGCTGAGTCGTCACCTGGCTTCACACCCCCAGATGCTCTTCGTTGGTTTCGCCCGCTCACACTGCGGGCTTTTTTTTGCCCGCAGAAAGGCGGGTCATGAGCCAATGCCAGCGAACAAGAGGAGCCATTGTGGGAGCTCGACAGCTCCCACAGGGTTGTGTGTTAGCCCTTGAGCAGCGACGCTGCCCCGGCGCTGCCAAACAGCCCGGCACTGAAGCGATTGAACCAGCTCTGGCCCTTACCGGTGCGCAGGTAGCGCGCGGCACCATGGGCACCCAGGCCATAGGCCAGCTTGCACAGCAGGTCCAGCACGGTCCAGGTGGCGATCATGATCAGCAGTTGTGGCAGGAACGGCTGCTGGCTGCTGAGAAACTGCGGCAGGAAGGCCGCAAAAAACAGAATGTCCTTGGGATTGCTGGCGCCCAGCACAAACGCCCGGCCAAACAGTGCACGAAAACGTGGCACGGGCGCTGCCTCCGGCACCACGGCGCCCTGGGCCGGCAGGCGCGATTGCTGCCAGCTCTGCCAGGCAAGGTAGAACAGGTACAGCGCACCGACGATCTTCAGCGCGCTGAACAACTGCTCCGACGCCAGCAACAGTGCGCCCAGGCCCAGGGCCGAGGCGCTCAACAGGCAGATCGAGGCAAACACCCCGCCCAGAAACGCCGGATACGAACGGCGCAGGCCGTAGTTCAGGCTGTTGCTGATCATCAGCAGCGACAGCGGCCCCGGAATCAGGATCACGATCAAAGCAGCGCCGCTGAACAGCAGCCAGGTTTCCACGCTCATTACATTCCTCCATACATGCAAAAGCCCCACCCGTAGGTGAGGCGGTTTTCGCCAGCTTGCGCGTTACAGGAACACAAACTTGGCGATAAAAATCGCGCACAGCACCCACAGGCTGATAGAAATCTGCTGGTACTTGCCCGTGCCGGCCTTGAGCGCCACGTAGGTGATAAAGCCCAGGGCGATGCCGTCGGCAACCGAGAAGGTCAGAGGCATCATGATTGCCGTGACAATCGCCGGAATGCTGTCGGTGGCGTCGTCCCACTCGATATGGGCCATGCCGCTCATCATCAGCATCGCCACATAAATCAACGCACCGGCCGTGGCATACGCAGGAATCATGCCCGCCAGCGGGGCGAAAAACATCGCCGCCACAAACAGTACGCCCACGGTCACGGCCGTCAACCCGGTGCGCCCGCCGGCCGCTACGCCGGCGGCGCTTTCCACATAACTGGTGACGGGGGGCACACCGACCACTGCGCCAAACACACTGGAGGCGCTGTCGGCTTTCAAGGCCCGGGAGAGGTTTTCGATCTTGCCGTCGGCATTCACCAGGCCTGCGCGCTGGGCGACGCCCATCAGGGTGCCGGCGGTGTCGAACATGTGCACAAACAGGAAGGCGAACACCACGCTGATCATGCTGACGTTGAACACACCCATCACGTCCATCGCCATCCAGGTCGGCGCCAGGCTCGGCGGGGCGGCAACGATGCCCTGGTAATGCACCAGGCCCAGGCCCCAGCCGGCCAGGGTGACGGCGATGATGCTGATCAGGATGGCGCCGAACACCCGGTGATAGCTGAGGATCGCGATCAGCAGGAAGCACACGGCCGCCAACAGCGGGGCCGGTTCATGCAGGGAGCCGAGCTTGATCAGGGTTGCGGGGCTGGCAACGATGATGCCGGCGGTTTTCAGGCCGATCACCCCCAGGAACAGGCCTACCCCCGCGGCCATGGCGTGGCGCAGGCTCACCGGAATGCTATTGAGCAGCCATTCGCGGATGCGCGACAGCGTCAGGATCATGAACAGCACGCCCGAAATAAATACCGCACCCAGCGCGGTCTCCCAGGTGTAGCCCATGGTGCCGACCACGGTGTAGGTAAAGAACGCATTCAAACCCATGCCCGGCGCCAGGCCTACAGGCCAGTTGGCATACAGGCCCATCAACAGGCAACCGAGGGCTGCGGCGATGCAGGTCGCGACAAAGGCGGCGCCGTGGTCGATGCCGGCGTCGGCCATGATGTTGGGGTTGACGAAGATGATGTAGGCCATGGTGATGAATGTGGTGAGGCCGGCGATCAATTCGGTCTTCACTGTGGTGCCATGCAAGCTGAGTTTGAACAGGCGCTCCAGCCAGCCCTGTTTGGTGGTTGAAAGGTCGGGCGGACTGAGGTCCAGGGTCGGGGCGTCGGATTTATGGCTTTCCACAGCAAGTACTCCTCAAGAGTTTTATTGTTATTTCCAGCGCCGGACACATGAGTGGGCAGCGGCGCTTTGAGGTACCAGCGGGCTTTGTTGACCAGTAGGTCAGGAACTCGCACGAAGCGAATTATGCTTTTGTATACAAAGAAAGCAAATAATGTTTGCGATTATGTGTGCAAAAAAGATGAAAGGCCAATTTCAGGGCAGGGTCAGGGCCTTATTCACGGCCAGCCAGCCATTCACGGCGTCCTCGCCGGCCTCGGCAAAGGCGCGCTGCAGCAGCTTGACTTGCTCACGACGCAGGGCGTGTTCGAAGCGCTGGCCTTCTTCGGTCAAGTGCAGCAGGCGCTTACGTTTGTCGGTGGTCGAGGCCGTGCTGTCGACCAGGTGCATTTCCTGCAATTGGCGCAGCGGCATATTCAGCGCTTGCTTGCTTACCCCCAGCAACTCCAACAGTTGCTTGACGCTCAAGGCGGGGTAGCGGGCGATAAAAAACACGATGCGCTGATGCACCCGGCTCAAGCCCCGGCGTTCGAGCATTTCGTCGGCCTTGGCGGTAAAGGCCTGGTAGCCGAAGAAGAACGCTTCCATGGCGGCTTGCTGCGAGGTCTGGTTTTTAAGGTCAAGCATATTGACGTATCTACCTGGGGCGTCGTAATTTCAGTCAACCAGTTTGACGTATTTTCCCCAGCCTTTGCTACCGGTGACCTTATGGCTTTCTCTGAACGTGTTTCGCGCCTTAAAAGCTCCTTGATCCGTGAGATCCTCGCGGCGGCCCAACGCCCGCAGGTGATGTCATTTGCCGGTGGCCTGCCAGCCGAAGCCATGCTGCCGGCGCTGGATTGGCAAGGCATGCCGCCTGCCATGGGCCAGTACGGCATGAGCGAAGGCGAGCCGCAATTGCGCGAATTGCTGGCGGCCGAGGCGCGGGCGCTGGGGGTGGCCTGTGATGCCAGCCAGGTCCTGGTGGTCAGCGGTTCGCAGCAAACCCTGGACCTGGCGGCCAAGCTGTATATCGACCGAGGCACGCAGATCCTGCTGGAAGGCCCGACCTACCTGGCCGCCTTGCAGATCTTCCAACTGTTCGGTGCCGACTGCCTGAGCGTGGAACTGGAAGCCGACGGCCCGAACCTGGCGGCGCTGCGCAGCAGCCTGGAACGTCATCGCCCGGCGTTCATCTACCTGATCCCGACCTTCCAGAACCCCTCGGCCGTGCGCTATAGCCAAGCCAAGCGCGATGCGGTGGCGGCGCTGCTCGATGAGTTCGGCGTGACCCTGATCGAAGACGAGCCCTATCGCGAGCTGACCTTCGACGGTGGCAGCGCGCGGCCGATTGTCAGCCAGTTGCGCAAGGCCAGCTGGATCTACACCGGCACCGTATCCAAAACCCTGCTCCCGGGATTGCGGGTCGGCTATCTGATCGCCAGCCCCGACCTGTTCCCCCCTCTGCTCAAGCTCAAGCAGTCGGCGGACCTGCACACCAACCGCGTTGGCCAGTGGCAGGCCATGCAGTGGATCGGCACCGAGCGCTACCAGCAGCACCTGGGGCAACTGCGCAGTTTTTATCGTGAGCGCCGCGATGGGTTCCAACTGGCGCTGACCCGGCATTTCCAGGACTTGGCCGACTGGCAAGTGCCCCAGGGTGGATTATTCTTCTGGCTGACCTTGAAACAGCCCCTGGATACCCGCACCTTGTTGGCACAAGCGCTGGACCAGGACGTGGCGTTCATGCCCGGTGAACCGTTCTTTGCCGAGCCGGACCAGCACCACGGGCACCTGCGGCTCAATTTCAGCCACATCGACCCGGCGCGCCTGGACGAAGGTCTCAAGCGTCTCGCGGCGGTGATCCGTCAAGCACAGCGCGCGCAAGCGGCATAAGGGGAGCTTCATGTACAAGGTTTATGGCGATTACCGCTCGGGCAACTGCTACAAGGTCAAGTTGATGCTCAACCTGCTCGGCATCGCGTATGAGTGGGTGAATGTCGATATCTTGAACGGCGACACACAGACCGCCGAGTTCCTGGCGAAGAACCCCAACGGCAAGATCCCGGTCCTGGAGCTCGAAGACGGCACCTGCCTGTGGGAATCCAACGCGATCCTCAACTTCCTCGCCGACGGCAGCGAATTCCTGCCCAGCGAACCGCGCCTGCGTACCCAAGTATTGCAGTGGCAGTTTTTCGAGCAGTACAGCCACGAGCCGTACATCGCGGTGGCACGGTTTATCCAGTTTTACCTGGGGCTGCCGGAAGATCGGCTGGAGGAATACAAGACCACCCACAAAGGCGGCTACAAGGCCCTGCGGGTCATGGAAAAACAGCTGCAAGCCACGCCATACCTGGTGGGCGACCAGTATTCGATCGCCGATATTGCGCTATATGCCTACACCCACGTGGCCCATGAGGGTGGTTTTGACCTGAGCCCTTATCCGGCCGTACAAGCCTGGCTTGCCCGCGTGGCCAGCCATCCGCGGCATGTGCCGATGCTCGACTGATAGGCGCGATTCCACTGTGGGAGCTGGCTTGCCTGCGATGGCGGCGTGTCAGTTGATGGATAGTTGACTGACACGCCGCCATCGCAGGCAAGCCAGCTCCCACAAGGGGTGATGCCTGCCTGTCAGATCGCGGCGAAGCGCTTGTCCAGGTAATCGATGATCACCTTGGAGTCATACATCCAGGTGGTCTGGCCGTTTTCTTCGATACGCAGGCACGGCACCTTGATCTTGCCGCCTTGGGTAAGCAGCGTCTGGCGGTCTTGCTCGTTGTTCTTCGCATCCTTGAGCGCCACCGGCACATTGAGGCGGTGCAGGGTGCGGCGGGTCTTCACGCAGAACGGGCAGGCATGGAATTGATACAGGGTCAGGCCCTTGGCCGCTTCATTGACCTGCGCCTGTTGCTCGGCGGGGCGCTGTTTTTTCCGAGGGCGGGTAAGGAAGTCGCCCGCGATGATGACGTGGCCGAGGCCCACTCGAAGTGCTTTGACGAACATGGCTGAAACCTCTTGCCCATGACAGAAGGGGCCGCAGCTTACCTGATTTCTACAGGCGAAAAAAAACCGGCGATGAATGCCGGTTTTTTCTGACGCAGCCTGTTACTTGATCAGGCTGAGGAACTCGCTGCGGGTCGCCGCGTTTTCGCGGAACTCACCCAGCATCACCGAGGTGATCATCGACGAATTCTGTTTCTCCACACCGCGCATCATCATGCACATGTGCTTGGCCTCGATCACCACCGCAACGCCCAGGGCACCGGTCACCTGCTGGACCGCTTCGGCGATCTGGCGGCTGAGGTTTTCCTGGATCTGCAGGCGACGGGCATACATATCGACGATCCGCGCGACCTTCGACAGGCCCAGGACCTTGCCGCTGGGGATGTAGGCGACATGGGCCTTGCCGATGAACGGCAGCAGGTGGTGTTCGCACAGCGAGTACAACTCGATGTCCTTGACCAGCACCATTTCACTGTTGTCGGAGCTGAACAGGGCACCGTTGGTGACCTCTTCCAGTGTCTGCTCATAGCCGCGGCAAAGGTACTGCATGGCCTTGGCGGCACGTTTTGGCGTGTCGAGCAGGCCCTCGCGGGAAACGTCCTCGCCGATTTGGCCGAGGATCGCTGTGTAATTCTGTTCCAAAGTCACAGGGCGGTATTCCGTATGGGTTTCAGAGCGGTACGGTTTCTGCCTGTACCAATTTTGTACCATTCAGGCTTTGTTCAAGCTTCCCGAGCTCGCTCCAATCTTCGCTGGAGTTTATCCATCGGGCGTAAGTGGACAGCAGCATTTGCACGCTGTGACCAAGCTGATTTGCTATGAACCCGAGGTTCATGCCTGCCATTAGGCACATAGTAGCGTACGTGTGCCGACAGTTGTATTGCCGACGGCTTCGGATCTTCAATTTTACCAGAGCCGCCTGGAAGTGTTTGTCGGTCACGCTGGCCTGCTGGATGTACTCAAAGTTCCTTGTCGGCGGGAACACATACGGCGATTGCTTATGCTGCCGGCGGCTCTGTTTGGCTCGCAGCGCGGCGACTTTCTCCGCTTCTTCTATAGCATTCAGGGCTCGGCTGTTGAGCATCACCCGGCGCGATTCCCGGGTCTTGGTCCGCTCTTCGATCTTGTAGTCAGCAACAATTCTGCAGATATTGGCCACTCTGGCCTCTTTATCTACCTCACCCCAGCGCAACGCCGCTATCTCACCAGGCCGCATGCCGGTGTAAAACGCAAACTCAAAGTAGGCTGCGTACACCCGCATTGAACCGGTCAGCACCTGATACAGGTGCCCAATAACCCGATCCGCTTCCTCTACCGTAAACGGATCCACAGCCTTTTTTGCCTTCGTCGGCAGTTCAATTGAGTTTGCAGGGTTGCGCGTGAGCAGCTCATCCTTCACGGCCGTCTCAAGCAGTGTGGTAAGCCGCTGAATTACCGACCGCTTGACGGTTGGCGACTTCCATTCTGTTTCGCTCACGATCTTTCTGAGCATCGGCGACGTGATTTGATCCATGGGGATCAGCGCCAGGTGGGGCATCCAGTAGAGGTTAAGCGAAATTCGGTAGTTTTTCCGGGTTCCGGTTACCACTTCCCGCCCATTTAGCCACGCCTGGGCATACTCCCCGAACAGTGGAGTGGCTGAATAAGTGGAGTATGTCGAGTTTGGGAACAGCTCGGCGTAACGCTGCTCGTCCATCACGCCGTGCTTAATCAGGCTGGTTACTGTAGCGCGAAGATCTGCGGCCGCTTTAATGCCCTTTGGCGTTTGGGGATAGGGGAGGGTTTCGCAGCGACGAAACTTCCAGGTGAAGCGAATCCGGACGGACTGTCCGGCAAGCTCAACGCCGGCGGGCATTCCCATTGGCTTTCTAGCCATTTCTCATATCTCCAAAAGCTATAGTAAATCTTCCCGTCATACTCATTCCAAACACCCCTGGGGATAACTCCCCGCTGACGCTTCCCTTCCAGGGCGCGCTTCGTGGTGCCGACGAGTAAGGCGAATTCCTTTTCCGGGATCTTGTCCGACCTGAGCGGTTCGTCCAGCTGTTCGGCTGCTGCCATGTCTACCTCCCGCCGCCCGCTGTAGGCCGCGCTGTCTTGATGATGTGGATGATGAAACCGAAGGTGAGCAGCATCCAGGCGACGGAGCCGGCGAATGCTGCGACCAGGGTCTGGTCGGTACCGGTCGAGAGCAGCTCCGGTACCTGCCAGAAAAACCAGAAGGTGGACCCCGCCACGTACAACACGATGGCCGTGATGAGCAGGGTGAGTTTCGTTGCGTACATGGGGTGTCCTTGCCGCGCTGGGCGGCAGAAGTTGATAGCGAAGTGCCTCGATGGCGAAGGGTGCGAATAGGAGCTACAAATACTGTTCAAACTGGCTCATGTGTCTGGGAGGGCGCGTGTCACACAATCTCGATGTTCCAGTCGTTCACGCCTATCGGGGGCATACGTTGTTTCTCAAGTTCGAATGGAGGCGACCAAACGATGACGTGCCCGCATTTGCGAGAATCATCGAGCCGGCAGCCGTTGCTGGGTTGGGCGAAGTCGCCGCCGAGCTGACGGGTCCATGGCCTGATTATCCGGCGGCACTGGGTGATGCAATGGCAGCTGCGGAACGATGGATCGACAGCCAGTTACCGTGAGTTCGCTCACCGGCAGGCATGTAGGGGGATTGGGGTTAGGGGTGTTTCATGAACGTGATCCAGTGCGTTTTCTCGCGCTTCCCAGACTTGTGGCCAAACAATGGCTGTTCGTCGGTAAGCGCCAAGATTTCGCTGACCCGGACCTGGGTCTCGTTCCACTTGAAGATCAGGAACTGTCCGGGCCGAAGAACCCGGAAGCACTCCGCAAAACCTTTGCGCAGATCGTCGCGCCAGTCGTCGGTCAGGATTCCGTACTTCAGCCGCAGCCAGCTTTCGCGCCCGGCGCGCACCAGGTGCGGGGGATCGAATACCACCATGTTGAAGGTGGCGTCGGGGAATGGGAGGTGCCGGAAGTCCATGATCACGTCCGGCTCTACCTTCAAAACCCGGCCATCACACAGCACATGCTCTTCATCGCGAATGTCGCCGAACAGGGCGCGCTGGTCGCCTTTGTCGAACCACATCATGCGGCTGGCGCTGCAGGGGTCGAGGATTTGCGCATTCATCGGCAACACTTTTCCTTGCCGCTATAGCGGCTGACTTTGAAGGGGGAGGGGTTACAGGTTTTGCGGGTGGAGTACGGATGTACTCCTATCGGGATTTGGCGCTCTGCCGCGACAGCTCAAGGGCATCTTCGCCTTGCTGAGTCATTTCCCACAGTGCAGGGCTGCGCTGCACACGATTCAGTAGGCCGAGCTGGGTGAGCAGGTCAAACCAGTGCCGCCCGATGTCTGCACCTTGGCCGTCATCCGCACACTCTTGAAAGCGTTCCAGTTTGCGGATCACCTTTTCAGCGAATGGATGCATCTGCGTTGCTGCGTTCAGCCGAACCTGCAGAGCATCGCGCTCGCGGATTGCCTGAGCGTGCTTGCCGCGCCAGTGCAGCACGGCGTCCAGTTCTTCAACTGTTTGAATTACCTTGCTCATGCTCATAGCCTCAATTGTCGGTGCCGGTGTAGGTGCGCCATGGCACCTTTACGCCGTTGACCAGAAAGCCCCAGTCACCACGCCACTTGCTGGTGATGAAGAGTGTGTAGACGCCTCCGGGCGAGACCTCATCGATTCGGTGGTACTCGCCGTGGTATAGGCGCGCGGTGTCGCCCGGGTTTCGACTCTTCATCGAAAGCTTGCAGAGATCATCCTGATCCTCCCGCCAAAGCAGGGGGCGCCCGGGTGTCAGCATGTCGAAGTAGGTTGCAGGATCCAGCCGCTCCTCGGTGTACCAGCCGAGCAGGATGATCGTGCGGGCGTTCCATGGGTGGTCATGCAGATCCCGGTCTTCGTCGTGCCGCATGATGTGGTGGATGCGGAACGACCAAGGACACCACCACAGCGCTGGCTTGTGCGTTTCGCGGGAGTAGGGGTTGAACAGCCACCATCGGCCCATGTACATCTCGGTGCCGTCGGCGGACATGATGTGCAGGTATGGTGTGCGCTGGCGCGGATGATGAGCCAGGCGGCAACCGCCGGGCGCGCAAGCAGCTTGGCGACCAGGCGCCAGAACAGGTTGATCACGGGGAGTCCTTGCCGGGCCATGCCCGGGCGGTGGAGTGAGTTCAGTTTTCAAGCTATGGACTGGTAGCAGCGCGAGCTGAGATGATCACAATCTTTAGGGCGAGATCCGCAGTGATGGAGAGAAGGACGGTAGGGATTATTTTGGCTGCTGGATTAGCATTACTCGTTGGAAAGGGGGTACTCGATAGCAAAAACAACCCGAATCCAGCTAGTAACCCGAGCTATGTAGCTGCCGAGACCAAGGCTGCACCTGCACCTGCTCCAGTAAGCCAGGCAGTTGAGGCTACGAAGGCAGAAGATTCAAAGTTCAGTTACGACCTTTCCAATGCCCACAGCAGTCGGAATCTCAGCAAGGCCGATCTCGCTTGGCATGCTTTAAATACCTACGGCTGGGACTGCTCAGAAGTTATTGCTGAGAAACAGCCACCCGCCGAAAAATACTCGGTGATTACTTGCTCCAGCGGATTGAAGCTGCGTGTCTACAGGCGAAGTGATGCACACCCCATCATCCGCAACATGAAAGGTGGTTATGAGTGAAGCTGCCTCAGAAGGCGGCGGCCGATCCAGCGGACCACGGTGACTGCTTTGCTGTTGCCGATCGCCTTGTAGCGGGGACCGTCGGGGCATTCGCAGCCAGGCTTGCCGCGCCAGGGGATCAGGGTGTAGTTGTCGGCCATGCCCTGGAGGCGTTCGCACTCGCGTGGAGTGGAGCGCCGAATCCTGGAGTCCGAGAGAATATGTGGTGTGCCTCCCGGGTCTGGTGCGTGATCGCCTGCTTGGAGGGTGTGAGTGAGTTCACCAGTCAGCGCGCCGTTGCGAACATCGACACCGTGTACGAAGAACGTCTCGCTTTCAATATCAAGTCGGCTGTCCTTGGCGGTGAGCGTTGCCGACCGCTCGATCGAGCCGCCCAGACTGTGCCCGCCAAATGCCGGTATCCCACCGAACATATCGACAGCCGGCCCTTCGTCACCCTCGCAGCTCGGGCATCCGTACTGGCCTAGGGATTCAGCGAAGACGAATCCGCATCCACACTGGAGCGCAGGGCCGAAAGGAGCTGTTCCGGTAACGTCTTGCCCCTCGCCTCGGCGCGGCGCAGTATCCCGGCGCACGCCTTCTCGCTCAAAAAGTACCTCGGCAGGATCGAACCCGTCTCTAGCACTTGCGACAACGAACACACGACGGCGTCGTTGGGCCAGGCCGAAATATTGGGCGTCCAGGACCCGCCACGCGATTGTTCTTTTGGATCCATACACACAACCAGCGTCCTGCCATTTCTTCCCTGGAGGCTGCAGCTCGCAGTCTTCCCCAGCAAGCGCGCCAAGAAAGCATCCGAAGGCGTTCCCTTTGTCGCTGAGGACGCCAGGGACGTTCTCCCAGACGATGACGCTGGCGGGCTTTCGCTGGCCGGCGCGAACATAGTCAACTGCATCTGCAAGCTCCACGTATTTGATGGTGAGGGCGCCGCGAGGGTCGGTGAGGCCTTCGCGCATACCGGCGACTGAGAAGGCCTGGCATGGGGTGCCGCCGACCAGTACGTCCGGCGCCGGGATCTTGCCGGCCAGCACCTGGGCGGCAAGCTTGGTCATGTCGCCGTGGTTCGGCACGTCGGGGTAGTGGTGGGCCAGGACCGCCGATGGGAACGGCTCAATCTCGGCGAACCAGGCGCCCCTCATTCCTAGCGGGTGCCATGCTTGTGTTGCAGCCTCGATGCCGGAGCAAACTGAGCCGTAGGTGATGGTCATGGCAGTTCTCGATGTCTGAGTGGGTTACGCGGCCTGGTCTTGCTGCTTCGGCGGCCACTCCGAAAACCCCACGCGGGGCGCCTTTGTTTTGGGGTTGATGATCGGCTTTCCCTTGGCGTCCACCAGTACAGCCTTGGCCCTGATCTGCATGTCGCGGCATCTCAGCGTCTTGCGGGCCAGCTCAATGAACTGCTCGGCGTACTGCGGCGCGTCGAAGAGCGGTGAGAGCTGGCGAACCGTACCCCCCCCCATAATCTTCTCGGTGCGCTTTGCGACCAACTCCAGCCATTCGGCTTCGGGGATTGGCTCGACGCCGCCAGGTGCCTTGGCATTCTTGCGGGTGCCCGCCGTCTTCTTGCGGGCCTCTGTCATGGCGACATCGAGGGTCATTCCAAACACTGCAAAGGTGCTCATGGGTTATCTCCAAGCGTGCGCCTGCCTCGCCGGCTGGCGTGTTTCGTTGATATGGGGTATTACGGGTGACCGGCATGGAGCCGGATCTAGGGGGTGCATCGTGACAAAGCGGGCTAAGGCGAGCTTCACCGTAAATCAATATGCGAGCAGTCATCAGTCATGGATCGCCATTGAATTAGATGGCGAGGAGGACGGCATGACTCGAGATCTTTTCGGGTTTGATCTGAAGCCCGGAACGACTTTTGAACGGGCAAAGCAAATTGCCCAATTTATGAACGAGAACTTGGAAGAGTTCACATTCATTAACATGACGCCAGACTCCGATCGCAGGTAGTAGCTCAGCGCAATAGGTGAGGGCGGGTCAGGCCGTGATGCGCTCGCCAATCACCTTGGTGGTGAAGCTCACCGAGTACTCGGTTGTCAGTTCGAACAGGCCGTTGCAGGTGTCGCACTCCATGTTCTTGTCGCCGTAATCCTCGCTTTCAATGTGGATCACAGTGGCGCAATGCGGGCATTTGCATTCGTCCTGGCCGCGATAACCCCACTCGTCATAGTCGGTCTCGGCGACCTTGGCCAGCGCTTCGGCCTTCGCAACGGCGTCTTCTGCGTCCTGGCAAGGCTTGCAGGTGAAGCCGTCAGGATGGCCCCACGGTGTTTCCGTGAGCTTCGAGCGGTGGGTGCTGCACAAGCGGCAAACGTTGTGCTTATCGCACACCACGTAGCTGTACTTCTCACCGGTTCCGTTGCACTTGGCGCAACCAGACACCCAGTACCAGGCGCCATCGATTCGCTCGGCGTACAGGCCATTTTCCGGGGGCCGTAGGCTGACTTCAGGCAGGTCAGTAGTGGTGCGGTGAAATCGGTGATGATCCGCCCCGTTCCACACGTTGAGACTGCCGTTGCGCTGGCGCTGGGTCCACTCACCCGGTATCTCCGTGATCAGGATCTTGGTGTTCTTGTCCATGGCACTCTCCCTTTAGGCAGCCTTCCGCTGATCCAGCACCAGTTGGCGAGCCGCTTCAAACTCGCTGCCGAGGATCTCGGCGGCGCCCTCGATGCTCTCGTTTCCATCCTCAAGCCGTAGGCCGAGGTTCAGGTACACGACCCCGTCCAACTCGAAGAACACACCGCCGCACATCCACAGCGCGCCCGGGTTCAGGCCGATCGCCTCCCATGCCTCGTCCATGTCGATACTGGCGGGGCAATGCTCCTTCCACAGTGCCGAAAGGCGCTCATGCTCGACGACCTGTGCGGCGCGCGCCTCCTTCGGCGTACCCTTTGCAGGCTTGGCGCTGGAGCGAAGGGTGCGGTAGTCGTACTGGTCGGGTCGGCACCAGTGCACGTCCAGTTCGCGACTATCACTGATCTTCACGCCGCCGACGTAGCTTCGATTACCTGACCGCATCGGCGAGGCAGCACCACCAAACACCTGTCCAAGCTTGGCGCGCTGGGCGTCCCACTCTTTGCGTTTGGCTTCCCAGGCGATTACTGCGGCAACCACGGCCGGGGCGGTGGTCTTGTACATGTAGCTGCTCATGGATTATCTCCAGTCTGGCGCCGCCCTCCGGTTACCGGATGCAGCGAGTAGGGTGGGTTATGCTGGTGTTTCGATTTCGTCGTCCGGCTCAGGCGGGTCGGCGGCGAGCGACTTCAGCCCCGCCTCCCGGATGAGGCGAGACACCTTTTCAGTAACAACAAAAGGTGTCGTGACACACTTGAGCATCTGCGCCGCCGTTTCAAAGTCGGCGGCGATCACGTTGCGCAGCAGGGTCTGGTACACCTCCTGCTGGTTGTTGAAGCCGTGCTGCTTCATCAGGCGCTTGAGGTCGGCCTTGAAGATGCCGGCCACCTCAATCGTAAATTTCTCGACGCCCAATGCAGCGTCCTTCGCTGCTGCCTTCTCGCGCTTGCGTCGCTGCTTCAAGGCTTCCGCCGTCGGCTGTTGCTCTTCCTCGGCCATGGCCTACCTCTTCGGTTTGATGTGCAGGCAAATCAAGCCATGCCTGCCGCCGGCGTTGCCGCACCTGGTTGTTGATCCGCTTCACAGGCTGCCGGCGAACTTGAAGCCGTTTTCCTGAGCGATCAGCCTGGCCCGCTTGCTGTCGGTGCCGAGCTCTTTGGCGGCCTCGATAGCAGTCAGGCCTGCCTCAGCCAGTTCCTTCAGCCTGGGCGCATCCTTGTCGCGGGCAGCCTTCAGCTTGATGCTGCGGGTACTCTTGATAGGGCCATTCACCTCGCCGGTGACGCCGCTGGCGATCTGCTCAGCCTTCTTGCCGGAGCCGAAGAAAGCATCCAGCTGCCGGTTCAGTTCCTCGCTGATCGTGTCCCGAGGGTTAGCCATCGGTACGCCGATCATTGCGACCAACCTTCGATGTTGATCTTCTTGCCGTCTGCGCGAGCTTCCAGCACCTGGGCGCGATTGATCGCAGCCTTCCAGGTGAAGCACAGGCCCATGACCTTGCCGGTGGAGCGCTCGACGACGTGATAGGCGCCTTTGCCCTTGTTGATCACCTGGTAGCGAATCTCTTGCACTGGCTGCTCCTTGCCGATCAAGGCGAACAGGGCGCTGGTGGCGATGGATGCTCGAACGCGGAGGGCCGCAAGCCCTTCGGACCGTTGTTGAATTGATGGATGCATGGCTCGACCCTCGATGTTGGTTGGCGTGTATTCGTCAGCACCCTGACCGCCTGGCGGGTGCCGGTGGGCCCAGGGGAGGGTGCTGACGGGTAAACGCGAGATGTAAAAAAGCCCGAGGATTCCCCGGGCTTTTTTGGTTGGCATCACGAAGACCTCCCTACGTGACAGCCTCCCAGGCCCGCTACTGGCGACGGCCTGGGTTTGAATCATCAACGATGTTTTTGAGCTTGGGGTGGCCTACCGATTGTTCGGCCAGTGCGCGGTGACACCGATGGCCCAGATGCCCGCTGCCTGTCAGGTGGTGTGGCGCAGCCTTCAGGCTTTCTGCGCTACCAGGGTGAAGCTGTTAATGCTGCATTGGTGCAAACCCTCCGTGCTGAGTTGTTCGGTCGGCCGGCACCGCCCGGCATGTATCTGGCTTGGTTGCCCGTACCGTGGGCATCCCCTGGATTCGACCGATTGAAGAAAGGGGTTATGCCAGCAGCACTGGCTGCTCGGCCCGGCGCACCATCCGCACCTGGGCGGTACGGCGCTCCGGTGTTCGGCGATCACGGCGCATTGCGTCGTCACCGATCATTGCGTGCATGGCGATCAGGCTGGCCAGGACAAAGCACATCGGCGAGATGATCTGCCGGCGCATGGCCTCGGCCACCATCGCGGTCTGGCGAGTTACGCCAAGCTTGAACATGGCGCAGGAAAGGCGCTTGGCCACGGTGCAGGCCGCCACGCCGTGCAGCCTGGCTATTTCCTTTGCCGTCTTGCCCTGGGCAGCGGACAGCAAGTACTGAAGTTCTCGCGGCGCAAGACCACGGCCGAGATGACCCTTCCATGCGCCGTTAACGATTGTTGCTTCCATCGTTGTGACTCCCGGTTGTTTTCCCGTCTGGCCCTGTTGCCAAGGCCAGCCAGTGAAATCGTTCCGTTCTGCTTAAAGAGCTTGATCCAGTCGGTCCCGCTTTCCGGGGCTGGGAGATCACTTCGCTGATCCCTTGCTATCTGGCGGCCTCACCAGTCGTGTATCACCGAGTACTGCTCGGCGATGGAGTAAATTTAGAAAACTAAACAGAATTCGTCAACAGTTATTTTAGTTATCTTAACTCTCTTGGTGGCGAAGTACGCTTTAACGCTGATTGCGTCAAGACTTACGCGATTGGAAAAGTTCGGATAACCTGCGCGGATAACTGTATGGATATACAGCAACCAAGGAGCAGCTGATGGCGAGCCCGCAGAAGAAACCTCAACAGCAAACGCCTGTCTCAGGAGTTGAGCGCCTGACGCTCAGAGTTTCCAGCATGATCAACCACCCCATCGCCCAGGATCGGAAGCGGGCTACCATCCACAGGCTTGAGAGCGATGGAGAGCGCGAGTGGGAGGAGGTAATGGGCGTTCTCGCCGACGTTGACGGTATTGAGATGACGTTCAACGATGAAGATGAGTCGGTCACTTTGAGCTGGGAAGCTGCGGCCGACGAAGATCCTCGGGTCCAGGATCTTGATGAGTTAGATGCGGTTGAAGAGGTCGCGCCTTTCTGAGGCGCATAAAAAAGCCCGCTAGAGCGGCGGGCTTTTGGTTACGCCTTTCGGGCATTCCAGATCAACAGTACCTTGGCGTGGATCGTCACGTCGTCAATTCGAGCTGTTTGGTTTTCATAGTGTTTGTTGTCGGATATCAGCCTGTAGCACTCTTCGTCCAGGCGCATTACACGCTTGATGTACAGCTCTCCATGCCAAGTCAGAACGTATATCCCCTCACCGATGAAATCCTTCACACCCTTGTCGACTATCACGAGGTCTTTATCGTTGATGGTCCCTTCCATGCTCTGGCCCCATCCGTTGATCATGCCGAGCGATGAAGCGGAGGTGTAAGTGACCCCTTTCTCGCGCAGAATCTCCTCGCGCACAACAAGATTTCGAACGACCTCGGTGTAGTCGGGTGGCACCTGGCCGTGCCCCATAGCCGCTCGGATATCGTATTGAGGAATGACGATTTCCTCGTTGGTGGGTCGAAGGCTCGACAGGTGCCCAGGGACGAAACCACCGCCGTGCTCGGCTGGGCTATCTGCTTGCTCTGCTGCCGCGAGCATCGTCTCCCGAGCCTTTTCTGAAAGATTCTTTCCGGCCCTGGACGCGAGCATTTTGGCCATCAACTCAACCGTGGACATGCCGGCCTTGGTGTCGTCGGTGGATGCCTGATCCGGCGTACCCACGCCATCGGACAACCAATCCGGCGAGCAATCCAGAGCCTTTGCCAGCGCCAGAAGGTTTTTGCCCTTTGCGCCATTCGTCCCGCTCACCCAGAAACTGACCGTCGCCTTTGATACGCCAGTCAGTTTGCTGATGTCGGTGGCGCTGAGATTGAGCGCCTTCATGCGTGAGGTCACGCGGTCTTTAAAGTCCATATTTAGGATTCTAAACAATTCGATGTTTAGATAACTTGCCTTGTGTTGTTAAGAACTCTAAACTCGCCAAAGACAATGGAGACCCACCCCATGACCTTCGACGAAGCCCTGAAACATTTCCGCACCGGTCGCGCCATCGGTGACGCGCTCCGCGTTAGCGGTAGCCGCGTTTCCCAGTGCCGTGCGGCGGGTGGATTTTCGTACCCAATGCAGTGCGTTCTTGAAAAGGAGTCCGACGGTGCATTGATCGCCAAGCGAGACGATGACCCGGCCCAGCCGATGAAACAGTCCGCTTAAGCTTTTCAATGACGCCATTTTCCGCCTTGGCGGGAGGGCCGGATAGAGATTTTGGGTTAGCTGTTAATTCATACAGTGCATAGGAAGGGAATAGAGATGGCAGACAAGAATGTTGAATCAGGATTTCCAGTGGATGGCGGGGTAGACGAGAAGCTCGCCTACCTCACCAAACAGATTGCGCCAGGCGTCATGTTTTCCAGTGATCGCGAAATCAATGGTCAGCCGGTCTGGTCGCTCATGAACGATGGAGGCTTTGTACTCAATGGTGCACAGGTTCGCTCTGCGCCAAAGCCAGGATGTTTTCGTGCGGGTGTGAAATCACTTTTAGTGCGGCTTCGTACGCATCTTTCTCGCGCTCACCTGTAACTCCAGGGCCTGGGTTTGCAATGAAATATTCAGCCGCCTTCGTTAACGCCTCTCCGTCAAATCCTGGCGTAGCACGAGCAACAGCAACAAGGGATGCAAGAGCTGCAAGCAACCCGCGTTCAAAAGGTGATGCGTTAGTCATGTCCGGTCTCCGTGACCTTTTCGAGTGGAATCAGAAAGCTACCACGGATGCACCGGACACCCATAACGCCTGAATCGCAGGCATAAAAAAACCGCCTGGCAGGGCGGCTTAGTACAGCGTTTAACGGGGTCAATAATGATCAATCAAGACAGAACAGTCAACACCTCCAGGAGCGTCGCGACACCTTCAGCCCATCTTAAATATGTGTCGCGACACCTCACTTCATCCCCTGCGGTCAATCAAATCATCAAAGGGAGCTCGCTGTGAGCGTCCAGGCAATGTCATGGGCGCTTTCTCTGCCCATCCAATCACTAAAAGACTCCAGCGCTCGGCACGTACTGCTGTGCCTGGCCAACTACGCCGGCTCAAATGGTGCTGGCGCGTTCCCGTCGGCAAAAACCCTTACCGATGACACCGGTCTTTCCGAACGAACAGTCCGTATCAAGCTCGACCTGCTGGAAGAGTGCGGCCTGATCGTTCGCGGAAATCAGGCATTGGCTGCGGTGTACATCGACCGTCATGACCGCCGCCCGGTTGTGTATGACCTCATGATCAAGCGGGGTGCAGCACCTGCACCCCGTCCAGATGTAACGGGGTGCAGCCTTGGTCAGAACGGGGTGCAGCCTGCGACAGAACGGGGTGCAGCCACTGCACCCAATACATCATCTAACCATCAATTAACCGAAGAGCAGCAGCGCGAGCTTGCGGAATTGATTGCCGAGCAAGATCGCCAGGCCCTGGAGTCGCAAGATGATCGCCAGCGCTTCGCCATGTTCGCCGAATTCGTTCCGCCCGAAGACGCGCTGCAGACTCAACTGAAAATCGCGGGCCTGCCAGTCGACTCGATGACCGACGAACTGCTGGCCGGCTTCAAGGGTTTCTTCGTCGCCAAAACCTCCGTACTCGATACCGCTGCTGGCTGGTGTTTCAAGCTGGTGGTCTGGATCAAGCGAGAGCGCGCCCAGACCGCCGGATCCGCCTCGGTGGAAGAGGGCGCTGCCGGTGAAGACTGGGCATCGAAAGGGGTACGGCTATGAACCGAGCTAACAAACCTGTCGTGGCAAGCCAACTGGTTGCTCGCCGTCAATGCGATCCGGCCTACCAGGGCCCTGATCAGGCTCAGGCCGTTGTTCCTGTCGACCCCTCCACCCAGGCTGTCATCGACGACCTGTTCCTCCGGTTGCGCGGGGCATGTGGTGCCTGGCGACAGTCCTGGCCCACCGAGGCTGTCATGAACGCCTCTAAGCTTGAGTGGCTCGGCGAGTTCATGCGCTCGGGCATCAGCCGTATGGAGCAGATCGACCACGGCATGCGGGTAGTGAGTGCGAGCAAGTCAGCTTTTGTGCCGGCCCCTGGCGTTTTTGTCAGTTGGTGCTTTGCCCCTGAAGGTCTGGGCCTTCCGAGCGTCGAGTCTGCTTACGCACAGGCGCTCCGCAACTGCCATCCAGCCATGCGCAACTGTTCGAAGTGGTATCACCCAGCCGTCTACCACGCAACGGCTGCCGCCGGCTTCCACAGTCTGCCGCTGCTCTCCCGTGAGCTGGGCATGGCGAGCTTCGAAAAGCAGTACCTAAACCAATGCCGTCGAATCTGGCAGGGCGAGAATCTTGAGCCCGTTCCGGTCGCCGAGCTTGCTGCACCTAAACCAAAAATTACCCCCGATGTAGGCAATAGGGCCTTGGCAGAACTGCGCGCATGCCGCGCCGGAGGTTCCCGTGGTTGATCGTCTCCTGGCAACGCCCGACCCTCACCTGTACCCATACGCGGTCTTTTGCTGCTCGTTCAAGTTCGACCTTGGCGATACCCCAGACCACGCCATGGCGCTTTTTGCTGACCGCAACATGGCTGCTCGATACGGCTGCGGGATGTGGCCTGAGACGTACCAAGTGATTGATTTGCGTACCTCCCAGAGGGTTGCCCCATGACCCGCCAGACCAAGCTGACCAAGGCCGCGCACGGGCGAGATTGCCAGGTCCGCCTGCCAGGTTGCCCAGGCGACACCGAAACCGTTGTGCTGGCCCATTACCGCCTGGCTGGGATTTGCGGAACGGGCATGAAGCCGCCTGACCTGATTGGGGCCTGGGCCTGCGAGTACTGCCACAGCCTGAGTGATGGCCGCACCAACCGAAACATCCTGGGCATGAGTTACGACGAGATCCGCCTCTACCACGCCGAGGCCGTCTTGCGGACTCAGGCTATTTTGATCAAAGAAGGAAAGGTGAGCGCTTGAGCACCCAAATCAAAACCCTGACGGTGAAGCTGTCGGATGCCGAGATTGCCCGCAATGCCAAGCTTGAGCATGTGCGCGACCTGCGGGACGCCGGCCACCCGGCGCTGCACTTTCGTTTCGCCAAGAATCGCACTCGCGGCTCCTGGTACCTGCTCAACAAGCGCAAATGGCATCGCATCGGCGGCTTTCCCGACCTGAATACCAAGCAGGTGATCGCCGCGCTGCCGGCGGTGCGCCTGCGGGTCGCTGCCGACGGCGCGGCCAGTGTTTCGGGCTGGGTAACCGTGGGTGAACTGCTCGATTGGTTCGGTGATCGCATGGCCAAGTCGCGTTCGCTTTCCGACAAGCGTCGGGCTGCGGGCAAGTCGGCTATCAGTTGCCAGCTCAAGCCGCGTTTGGACGATCTACTGCTGCGCGACGTGAGCGCCCAGACCCTCGACAAGCTGCTGATGTGGCCGGCCCAGGCTGAACTGTCGCTGTCCTACGTGCAGCAGCTGTACCGCCTGCTCGCGGTGGCGTTCCGTCAGGCCCGCAAGCTGGACCTGATCCCGGTCAACCCGATGGCGGAAATGAAGTTCGTCAACTTCACCACAGCGCGGATCCTGCCCAAGCCGGCGCGGTTGCGTGACGTGCAGTTGCATGACCTGGTGAGCCTGCTGGCCGAGCGATTCGACAGCGCGCCGGGTGACGCCATGCTGGCCTTGATGATGCTGTGCCACGGCACCCGGATCGGCGAGACCCGCCAGTCCCGGTGGGCCGATATCGCGCTGCCAGAGCGTGAGTGGTTCATCCCGGCAGAACACACCAAGACCAAGACCGAGCTGCGGGTGCCGCTGACCGATCAGGTGTGTTCGCTCCTACAGCTGTACCGCACCCGGCAAAACGCCCGGGGCTATGAGGGGCCGCTCCTGTTTCCGTCACGTCGGGGCAAGGCACTCAGCGACAACCAGGCGAGCGCGGTATTCACACGGTTAGGGCAGGGCACCTGGACCAGTCACGACCTGCGCAAGGTGGCCCGTACCGCGTGGACTGACCTCGGCGTCGACGGCCACATCGGCGAGATGCTGCTCAACCACTCGCTGGGCAAGATCGCCTCCACCTACATCAACACCCAGGCCAAGGAGCAGCGCCGCCTGGCCCTGGTGAAGTGGCACAACTGGTTAGATCAGCGTGGCTTCAAGGCGATCCACATGCAGACAGGCGTTAGATATGGAGATTCGCAAAACCTCGTAGACGCCTTGAACGGCGGGGCCTGCGAGCCAGAACCACAATTTGTTAAGGGCGAGGTTTAAAAATGATGAAAAAGCAGCATGGTCCCGCCCTGGTGCGCAGGTTGATACCGATGACTGAGTGCCCAGCATGTGCCGGGAAAGGTTTGATCGCCGGCCTTCTCCATGAGCTCGACTGTACCGGTTGCCACTCATCTGGGTTTGTCCATGCTCAAACATTGGAGCCGCTGAACATGGATGACCTAGTGGTTCAGCTGGGTCGTGTCGTTCGCCAGGCCCGGGGCAGGCTGGGCAGATCGCCGGCGATTGGTGGAGCCCAGGACCAGTACAACGAGAACAACCGCCGTGGCCCTGGTGCCACCAACTACACAGGGGACTGACCATGCCGATCTTGCTGAGTGACCAGGAAGGGTTCATTGCGGGCCTTCTTGCTGGTGTGTGGAATGAGTACTTAAAGCTTCCGGTCGAGCACCCAATGGAGCGCGACGAGTTCTGTCGGGCGATCCATGCTTGCCAGGACATGGTTTTGGCTCGGCCTGGCCGTCGGGCTTTCAATGCGCCCAAGGAGGGGTGATACATGGCTATGTATAAGGACGTGATGGGCACCCTGGTGCGGGTGCTTGCAGCAGACAACATTGACAACAGCACCAAGCAGTCCTGGCAGAAGCTGATCGACGCCGATCTGCGCCAGGGCGGCACAGGTAGCACGCTGTCGGTCCGGGACAAGTTCGATTACGACTGCTGCCTATACGCACTGCTGCATCGTCAGCTCGACCCGGCGCAGTGGGATGTGTTGGTGGCCAAGTACTCGACCCACAAAGCCAACAAGGTCGGCGCCATTGGCCGTCTGGTCGCTCGTATGGTTTCACCGGCGCCTCAACTGTTCGTCTATAAGGCACTGACTGCTTGGGCCATACCGAAGCTGAAGGGCGTGCAGGTTGGCAAGCGCTCCACCGATATGATCGTGCTGCCTGCCGAGTTCTACGACATGAACACTTGGGACTTGGCGGGCTCTCCTGAGCGCACACGCCGCAACTGGCGAGGCGGAATCCACAAACGTTTGGAGAAGCTCGAAGAGCAGGCTGTTATCCACGCGACCGAGATATTCGACAGCGAGCAAATCTTTGTAGATGCCGCTTGACCTGTTGGCCGACTGGCCGTAAATTAACCCCATCATGTCGATCTTGCGCGTTATGAGAGACGACACCAAAAGCCCAGCCATCGCTGGGCTTTTTGCTTTCTTCAGTTCATCGAGCCTCGGCATTTGCCGGGGCTTTTTCGTTTTCGGCTCCACCACGCCCATTGCTCCGAGCTGGGAGTGCTGCTGGAGCCGGACCTAATCGCCCCCCTGATCGGGGAGGATAGCGGATGCCTAACATGCCCGATAAGCCAGACACCTGGGTTCTTGTACTCGCGTGGCTGAGTCAGCACGCCCCGGCCTTTTACGCCGCAGGCTTTGCGATATCGATCTCTGCGCTGCGGATCATCTACGGCGGTGGCACACGCAAGGCGGCGTTCTTCGAGAGCCTGCTGTGTGGCTGCATCACGCTGTCGATGCTGTCTGGCCTCGAGCTGATCGGCATCCCGCAGTCAGCGGCCAGCTTGATCGGCGGCATGATCGGGTTGCTAGGCGTCGATAAGGTTCGCGCCTTTGCCGATCGGGTCACGGGCTTCAAGCTTCCAGGTAGGAGTTCTGATTGATGGCCAAGCTAACGATGCATAAGTCGCCTCTAAAGATGGCCACGAACCAAACCTTAAAGGTTCACGTCGTGGCTGACAGGCGAATCACGGGCCGCCGGCTCCAGGCGCGACGCCTAGCTGTGTGGCGACAAGACCCAACCTGCGCCGCCTGCGGCCGAGTGGTCAACTTCCCTGATGGTTTCGAGTTGGACCACAAGACTCCGCTATTCATGGGCGGTGAGGATGTCGAGGCGAACTGCCAGGTGCTCTGTGTGCGCTTCGAGTTGGTAGATGGTCAGCGCATCAAGAAGGGCTGCCACGCATCCAAGACCGTGGCTGAAGCATCCTGAACCCGGCTTGAGAAGCTGCACCGAAATGGTGCGGTATCGGGGCTTTGGCGTGCTACAAGGGGAGGGGAGGGGGTAAAACCTCAGGCCTCTTTTGCCCGGAAACCTCACCCTCTCCCATTCGTAGATTTTTTCCCCGTTAACAGGATCCGTTAACTATGGCGTTAACCGAACAAAAGCGCCGGTACGCCGAAGCGCGGCTGTCCGGTGAAGGCAAAAAGCAGGCGGCAATATCTGCTGGGTGCCCCGAAAAGACTGCATCGCAGGCGGCATCGCGGCTCGAAAAAGATCCTGAGGTTCAGGCTGCAATGGGGCGTGCGGTTGCTGTTAACTCGGCCAAAAAATCTGATCAGCCTGCAGCTGATCCAGATCCCTACATTCCAGCGGCAGCGGATGACCCTATCGACTTTCTAAAAGGGGTCATGAAGGACTTGGTAGCAGACCCCAAGCTTCGGATCGATGCTGCAAAAGCGTTGCTGCCCTACACCCACGGGAAGGTAGCGGAGCAAGGCAAGAAAGATCAGAAGGCCAATGCGGCCAAGAAAGCCTCGGCAGGCCGATTCGGCCAGGGTGCGCCACCAAGACTAGCGGTCGATAACACACGGTGATTTGAATGGAGTGGTCAACTGCTTGCCTTGACTGGGAAGCAAGGATCGTTGCCGGTCAGTCATTGGTGCCTATCAAGCCGCTCTTCCCGGAGGAGGCAGCAGCCGGCCTTGAGGTCATGCAGCAACTGCGCATCGTGGACGCTCCAGGTAGTCCAACCATTGGTGAAGCATGCGCGCCTTGGGTGTCAGACTTCGCCGGCTCTGTATTCGGCTCCTACAACCCAGACACAGGCCGGCGCGAGATCAAAGAGTTCGCCCTGGTCATCCCGAAGAAGAACTCCAAGTCCACTATCGCTGCTGCGATCATGTTGACGTTGCTGATCCGCAACTGGCGGCAATCGGCGGAGCTGATCATTCTGGCGCCAACCATTGAAGTAGCGCAAAACGCCTTTGCCCCGGCCAGAGACATGGTCAAGCACGATGAGGAGTTGGCCGATCTGCTCCATGTTCAAGAGCACATCAGGACTATCACCCATAGAGAGACGGGCGCAACGCTGAAGGTTGTAGCGGCTGACTCGAACACGGTCGGCGGCAAGAAGGCCAGTTTCATCCTGGTGGACGAGATTCACCTGTTCGGCAGCAATCACAATGCCGAGAACATGCTGCGCGAGGCAACCGGCGGTCTAGCCTCGCGGCCTGAGGGCTGCATCATTTACCTGACAACCCAGTCGGACAAGCCTCCGGCTGGGGTTTTCTTGCAAAAGCTGCAGTACGCCCGAGGCGTCCGGGACGGAAAGATTAAGGATCACCGCTTCTTGGCGGTGATCTACGAGTTCCCTCGCTCGATGATTGAGGCCGGCGAGCATCGCAAGCCAGAGAACTTTCATGTCGTAAACCCGAACCTCGGGTACTCAGTAGATCGCGAATACCTTGAGCGCGAATTGGCGAAGGCCGAAGAGTCTGGAGAGGAGTCGCTGCGCGGCTTCCTCTCAAAATTCCTCAACGTTGAGATCGGCCTGGCATTGATGTCGAGCCGCTGGGCCGGCGCGGAGTTCTGGGAGTCTCAGATCCGCAAGTGCGTCACGCTGGACTACATCCTCGAACGCAGCGAGGTGGTGACGATTGGCGTTGATGGGGGCGGTCTTGACGACTTGCTTGGCCTCGCCGTGCTTGGTCGTGATCGGGAAACCCGAGAGTGGTTGGCCTGGTGCCGGGCCTGGGCGCATCCATCGGTACTTGAGAGGCGGAAGGATATCGCTGCAAACCTCCACGACTACGCCCGAAGCGGTGATCTGGTGCTGGTTAAGCACATTGGCGATGACGTGGATGAAGTGGCGGACATTGTGGATCAGGTTGACGCCTCCGGCCTCCTGCATCAGGTGGGGCTAGATCCGGCTGGCATCGGGGCAATTCTCGAAGCGATCACCGCTCGCGGCGTCAGCCAGGAGAAGGTGGTCGGTGTCAGTCAGGGTTGGCGACTTGGTGGCGCGATCAAAACAACTGAGCGAAAGCTTGCCGAGGGCGGGCTTATTCATGCCGACCAGCCCTTGATGAATTGGTGCTGCGGTAACGCAAGGGTCGAGCCCAAGGGCAACTCAATTTTGATTACAAAACAGGCCAGCGGCTCGGCAAAGATCGACCCGCTCATGGCTCTGTTCTGTGCGGTTTCGATAATGGCAACGAACCCGAAAGTGGAAGGCACCCTTTCTGACCACATCATGAAACACGGACTAAGAACCCTATGACCGATGAAATTAAGGCGCCAAAGCTTGCTGCGCTGAAGGAAGCCTTGCCTGACGTTATCGGGATACTTGGGCTTGGCCTGCTGACCCGGGGTTTGTGGGCATGGATGGGCGAACCTCTGGCCCTGACTGTTTGCGGAGCGCTCCTGATCACCTTGTCTGTTGTCTCGATAGTGCGGGGTGACCGGTAATGCTGCGATCACTCCTTGGAAGAAAGAGCGCCCCGCAGGCCATCGATACGTCGGAGAAACTCGCGCAAGCTCTGGGCGCAGGATACGAAAGCAACTCAGGGCAGCGCGTCACCACGAATAGCGCGATGCAACAGTTGGTCGTGTTCAACTGCGTCCGAGTCTTGGCGGAGTCGATGGGGATGCTTCCTTGTCAGCTTCTCAAGAAAACAGATCGATTCAGGTTGCCCGCTACGAGCCACCGGCTTTACCCCCTAATCACCATGGCTCCTAACAGCTACATGACTGCTCAGGAGTTCTGGGAGTTGTTGGTGGCTTGTCTGTGTCTGCGAGGCAACTTCTACGCCTACAAGGTGACGGCGCTGGGGAATGTTGGTGAGCTGCTACCGCTGAACCCGGACATCGTCACACCAAAGCTAAAGGACGATTGGACGGTTGAGTACACGGTCAATTTCAAATCCGGTACACGAACGCTAACCCAGGATGAGATCTGGCACGTTCGGCTGTTCACGCTGGATGGGCTCAATGGGTTGAACCCGATTGCATATGCTCGTCAAGCCCTAGGCCTTGGCCAGGCGATGGACGCTCACGCCGCCAAACTCTTTACCAACGGCGCGGTAACCAGTGGCGTTCTACGGACTGAGCAGCAGCTTTCCGACGAGGCTTTCGGTCGACTCAAGACTGAGTTTCAGGGTGAGCACATGGGTGTGGCCAACGCATATAAGCCAATGATCTTGGAGATGGGGCTGGACTGGAAACCAATCAGTCTGAGCGCCCAAGACACCCAGTTCATCGAATCCAAAAAGCTGACGGAAGCGCAGATCTGCGGCTTGTTCCGTGTGCCGCCGCACCTAGTGGCCAGCATGGAAAAGATGACGCTCAACAACATTGAGCACATGGGCATGAGCTTTGTGAACTACTCACTTGTTCCGATCATGACCCGCATCGAGCACCGCATTCAGGTCGGCCTGCTCAATGAGAAAGACCGCCTGACGCACTACGCCAAGTTCAATGCCGGCGCGCTGATGCGTGGCGACCTGAAAGGGCGATACGAGGCATACGCCAAGGGGATTCAGTGGAGCATCTTGAGTGCCAACGAGTGCCGCGACCTTGAGGACATGAACCCGCGTGAAGGGGGAGATGTGTACCTCACCCCAATGAACATGACCACCAAACCAGAGGCTGCCGACGATGCAGACAAAACAGCGTCTTGACGTGCCGCTGACCCTTAAATCGGTCAGCGACAGCGGCGAGTTCGAGGGCTACGGGTCGGTGTTCGGCGTCGTGGACAGTTACAGCGATGTTGTTGTGCGCGGCGCATTCGCTGCCAGTTTGGCCAGATGGAAAGAGAAAGGCCGCCTGCCAGCGATGCTCTGGCAACACCAAATGAGCGAGCCGATCGGCGTCTACACCGAGATGCGCGAAGACGACGTGGGTCTCTACGTCAAAGGTCGACTGCTTGTCGATGATGACCCGCTGGCCAAGCGTGCGCACGGGCACATGAAAGCAAGAAGCCTTACCGGGCTGTCCATCGGCTACGTGCTCGAGGACGGCGGTTACGAATACGACAAGGAAAAGGGCATCTGGCTGCTGAAGGCTATCGACCTCTGGGAAGTTTCCCCGGTCACCTTCCCGGCCAACGACGAGGCCCGGATCACTGATGTGAAATCTCTGCTGGCCCGCGGCGAAACACCGCCGCCCAGCAAAGTGGAGCGAGCCCTTCGAGAGGTTGGGTTTTCTGGCTCCCAGGCCAAGGCCTTTATGGCCAAGGGCTACGGCGCAGTTTCACCGCGAGAGGCGGGTGCCGACGAAGCACTGCAATTCCTCAAAACCCTATCTGATCGAATGTAAGGAGCCTCTCATGGCTGTTGAAATTAAAGACGTACAAGACGTTGCCGAAGCATTGGGCAAGAAGTTCGACGAGTTCAAGGAAAAGAACGACAAGCGCATCGACGGTCTTGAAGCCGAAAAGGGCAAGCTGTCCGGCCAGGTCGATACCCTCAACGAAAAGCTGAGCGAGCTGGATGAGCTGAAAAGCAATCTGGAAAAAGAGCTGTTGTCCCTCAAGCGTCCAGACGGCACCGGCACCAAGGCTGCCAGTGAGCACAAAACTGCGTTCATGCAATTCGTGCGGAAGGGTGTCGACACCGGCCTTGGCGAGCTGCAGGCCAAAGCGTTGCAAATCGGTACCGAAGCTGACGGCGGTTATGCCGTGCCGGAAGAGCTGGATCGAAGCATCATCGAGTTGCTGAAAGACACTTCTCCGATGCGCCAGGTGTGCAATCAGATCACCGTAGGCTCCCCAGACTACAAGCGCCTGGTAAGTCTGGGCGGCGCCGGCTCTGGCTGGGTCGGCGAAACTGAGGCTCGCCCAGCGACTGGCACGCCGACCCTTGGGCAGATCGCCGCATTTATGGGTGAGCTCTACGCTAACCCCCAAGCTACCCAGACCAGCCTTGATGACATTTTCTTCGATGCCGAGGGTTGGCTCAACGACGAAGTGGCTCGCGAATTTTCGGAAAAGGAAGGGAGCGCATTCACCAGCGGTAATGGCGTCAATAAGCCGAAAGGTTACCTGGCGTACGAGCTGACCACCGAAGCCGACAAGGACCGAGCCTTCGGTAAATTACAGAAGCTGATTTCTGGCGCCGCTGCCGGCTTTACTGCCGACAACCTGATTGACCTGATTCACTCCTTGAAGGCTGGCTATCGTAAAAATGCCCTCTTCATGATGTCGAACCTTACCGTTGCCTATGTTCGGAAGCTGAAGGACGAGCGCGGTGATTACATCTGGCAGCCCGGTTTGACGCTCGGTCAACCGTCCACGCTCCTGAGCTACGGCGTAACAGAAAACGAGGATATGCCCGACCGCGCCGCAGACGCGAATGCAGTCTCCTTTGGTGACTTCAAGCGCGGCTATACCATCGTCGACCGTATCGGCACCCGCGTGCTGCGCGACCCCTACACCAACAAGCCGAACGTTGGCTTCTACACCACCAAGCGCGTCGGCGGCATGCTCGTCGACTCCCAGGCGATCAAGGTTCTGACCCTGAGCGCCGCCTGATTTGGTGGGCGCCTTCGGGCGCCCAGCCTGCCGGAGGATTTATGCCGATTATTCTTGTGAAGAAGCCGTTCCCATTCTCTGCGGACGGCAATCATGTGGTTGAGGTTCCTGCTGGCGAGCAGGAGGTCTCGGAGCGTTGCGCGCTGGTGGCGGTCGAGCACCTGGGGGTGGCGTCTTACCCCAATCAACTGGACGCCAATGGTCTGAAGCTGGATGGCCCGACCATTGCTGAGTTTTTAGCAGCCGGCTACCTGGCAGTGAATTACCCGCCCGAGGGTTACGCATCGCGCAGCTCTCAGGAAGAAATCGACGCTGCGATCGAGGCTCAGAAAGAAACCGATCCGCTGAAGATGAAGGTTCCCGACCTGAAGGTCTGGCTCACCGGCAAAGGGATTGAGTTCGATCCCTCCGCCAACAAAGAGGCACTTCAGGCGTTGGTGCCAAAGAGTGATTGATCTCCCCATCGTCAAGGCTCACTTACGGGTCGACCATGACGACGAGGATGCGCTGATTGAGGGCTACAGGGATGCAGCCCTCAGCGCGTTTGAGACCTGGACCAATCGCACGCTCGTCAGCCCAGAGACGGCCTTGCCAGAACCGGTCGGCAATGCGCTACGGATGAGCAAGTCTATCCAGCAGGGAGCGCTGCTGCTGATCGGTCATTGGTACAGCAGTCGCGAGACGGTGGTGATTGGAACGATCACTGCTGAGTTGCCTATGGCGACCAACGCGCTTTGGAAGCCTCATCGCTGGGTGAACATATGAGAGCCGGCCGAATGCGTCACCGCTGCATGCGGCGCGGCTACATCGAAGGCAAGGATGCCCTCGGCCAGCCCTCGAAGGTCTGGGGAGACCTGGGCAAGCTCTGGGCGGAGATCAGCATTCCCTCCGGGCGCATGTACGAAGCCGCGTCACAGATGCAGGTCACGGTCACCGCCGAGATCAACATCCGCTACTGCAAGGACGTGGTGGCGGGCCAGCACCTGGTGCATGACGGCACCACTTACGAAATCATCGCGCCGTTGGCCACCAACCAGCGGGACATGCTGAAACTCATGTGCAAAACGGTGAAGCCCAAATGAGCAACGGATCGCTGACAGTTCTAGGGCTTGGTGAGCTGCAGATTGACTTCGAGCGGCTGGCCAAGTCTGTCGGTAATAAGGTTGTCCGGGACGCTGTCATGGCCGGCGCCCGAGTTGCCCGGGACAAGGTGCGTGGCACTGCGCCTGTTCGCACCGGAAAGCTGAAGAAGAACATCGCGGCGGTACGTCTCAAGCAGGCTGATACACCGGGCGGCGCGACCGCCGGCATCCGTGTAAAGACGCCAGCCGGCAAACAATCCAAGGCGCTCAAGCGCCCTGGAAAGAATGGCCGCACCAGCAAAACCGAGTGGGATGCCCCGTTCTACTGGAAATTCCTGGAGCTTGGCACCTCGAAGATGCAGGCCCACCCCTTCATCCGGCCTGCATGGGACGGCAGCCTTCCTGAGATTGAGAAGGCTGTCGCTGACAAGTTGGCCGAAGGCATCGACAACGCCATCACCCGGTAAACCCAATGATCGAGCAATCCCTCATCGACAGGCTCACGCCTCTGGTCGACGGGCGCGTGTACTTCGGCGTTGCGCCAAAGGATGCCGCCCAGCCTCGCCTGGTTATTCAAACGGTAGGCGCCACCACCGGTTTCACGCTCGCCGGTTGGGACGGCTCCAGCGACCTGACAATCCAGCTCGACGCATGGGGTGAAAGTTTTCTCCAGGCGCTGACCCTTGCGGGCGAGGCCTTCACCGCGATGACCACGGATGGCGACGACTTCACTACCGGCAGCGCTGACCGCCTGGCGGACCTATTTGAAAGCGACACCAAACTTTTCAGCGTGAGCTGGGAATACACCCTGCAACCATAGGAGGCCACATGGCCGCTCAAAACCCAACGAAAGCGAAGTTCGTCAAAACGCAGGGCACGGCTCTCAGCGTTTCTAAAACCACCACCCTGGACCCCAAGGATGAGGCCCTGACCTGGGCCGATCTGTCAGTCACCATTAAGCAGCCTCAGTTCCAGGGCGGCCAGTCGGACGAAATTGAAACCACGGTGCTCGCCAGTGTGGCCAAGGAGTTCACCACGGGCCTGGCTGACAACGGCACCTTCAGCATGTCTGGCAACTGGAAGGCAGACGACGAAGCGCAGACCGTCCTGCGTACCGCGCGCGACGACGCCGAGCCTCGCGCCTTCAAGTCGGTGTTCAAGGATGGCACCTCCTCGACGTTCCTTGGCCTGGTCACCCAGTTCACCTGGGATGCTGCGCCGAACGGTACCGTGAACGGCACGTTTAACGTGCGTATCACTGGCGCCGTATCCTTCGATCTGCCGGGGGCTCCTTAATGGCCCGGGTTAAAGCCGGCGGCGTGGATCTTCGCTCCATGGCGCTGGACCCGATGCGCAACTTCAAACATGAGCGCCTGACCATCGAAGAATGGGACGGCGCGCAAGTGGTCGTTCGGGCGTTGAGTGCAGGTGACTGGGTTGAGTACCGTCGCCGCGCGTCGTTGGCGGTTGCAGAGGCGCGGCAGGATGCTGGTCTGCCTGTCCAGAACTCAGAAGCCGAGGATGCCGAAGGTGCACCGATTGAGCCTCGAGTAGAAATCCACTCTTCGCCGCTGTACGCGTTTGTCCTGGTGCGTGCGTTGCTCGATGAGAGCAATGCGCGAGTCTTCACGGATGACGACGTGCCAGCGGTCGCTGAGGCCTTCAGCCCGGTGCATGACCGCCTTGTCGGTAAGGTATTCGAGTTGAGCGGCGTTGCTGCTGGTGCCGGTGCAGAGGATCCGGTGGACGCAGCGGGAAACGGCTAAGGGAGGAGCCAGAGTTGGCCTTTATGCTGACTCTGGCCCTCCGGCTTGGCATGACGCTTCAGGATCTGCGCGAGCGGATGAGCGCTGAAGAGCTGTTTCTCTGGATGTCCTACAACCAGGAGTCGCCATTGAGCGATGCCCGTGGCGATATTCAGGCCTCAATCATCGCTGCGTCGGTGTTCCAGGCCCAGGGCGCCAAGGTTTCGGCTGTTGACCTCCTGCCGAAGTGGAAGGAAGAGCCAGAAATAGTCGTAGATGAGGCGGTCCAGGCCGAAGTGGGGGTCGAGATGTTCAAGGCTTTCCTGATGGTCAAGGCTGCTGAGGATTAGCTGTTTGGAGGGGCTGGTTTCTTTTTGTTGAGGGTCAAGTGGTAAAGTTTGATTTTTCGTCATGAGGTGTCCACGTGCTTAGGTACACGGAGTTTGATCGACAGAAGGTCAGGGATTTGCTTGATGAGCACGCTGCTGAAGTGAAGAGGAGCGAAAGGATTCTTGGCCATCCAGATGAGGCTTTGGCAAAGAACAATCAAGAGATTGAACGACTCAGAAAGATCATGAGTGACTCGGAAAGAGCAATCTTTGATGAGCTCATTGATTCGGAATTGCAGATTGATCAACAAAAAGCCCGGGAAAACTTAATCATCTCTCGACATGAACATAGGCAGATAGAAACTGAGTTCAAGGTCATGCAGGAGCAAGAGACCCGAGAGAGAGAAAATGGTCTGAGGATCACTGCGTATTTCGTCTCAATCGTTCTCGGGGTTCTAATTTTGTTATTCCTTTTTCGATAGCTTCAAATCAAACCACTAACCCGCTTTGGCGGGTTTTTTAATGCCTGGAGAAAAGCATGGCAGGGCAAACCCTTCGCTCCCTGGTGGTAAGCGTTTCCGCCGAGACCAGTGCCTATCAGCGCGAGATGGCGAGGGCTGGCCGTATGGGGCAGAGCTACCTTCGGACCATAACGTCAGGCAACAGGGACGCCACCACATCGTGGCGATCTCAGGAGGCAGCTGTACGCGCTCAGGGCACGGCGATGCAATCGCTTACATCCACGGTTGGGAGTTATGCGGCGGCAATGGCTGGCGCTCTGGCCGTCGGCAATGTCATCCATCAGGCTGACGCCTGGAACCAAGTCAATGCCCGGCTTAAGCAAGCGACAACCAGCACTGAAGATTTCGCAGTCAGTCAGAAATCATTGTTTGATCTCAGCCAGAGGACTGGTACTTCGTTCGCCGATAATGCCGGTCTGTTTAGTCGATCGGCATCGTCGATGCGTGAGTATGGGTATTCCACGTCGGATGTGTTGGGGGTTACGGAAGCTCTTTCTGTTGGCCTTCAGGTGTCGGGGGCGAGCTCCGTTGAAGCTTCATCTGCTATTACTCAGTTTGCTCAGGCACTGGCTCAGGGTGTCCTGAGGGGCGAGGAGTTCAACTCTATTGCTGATAGCGGTGATCGCGTCCTTCGAGCGCTTGCTTCAGGAATGGGCGTTGCAAGAAGCGAACTTAAAGCCATGGCTGATAAGGGGCTTATCACTATCGATAAGCTTGTCCCGGCCCTGATCAGCCAGCTCGGCGTGCTAAACGACGAGTTTGGTAAAATGCCACCATCCGTCAGTAGATCGACCACGGCTCTGACAAATGCTTTTCAGGCATGGATTGGAGGGGCTGACTCGGCAACCGGAAGTACTGCAGTTTTATCGGGCGCGATTGATCTTGTCGCCAAGAACATGGACGTGCTGGCCGCGTCAGCTCTAACTGCCGGTGCTGCGTATGTTGGCTTGAAGTCTGGTGAGCTGATTAAGGGGTTGCGTGACCAGGTCAGCGCCTTGCGCGATGCTCGCTCCGCAGAGATTGGCCGGACCAGCGCTCAGCTTGATGCGGCAACCGCCGCCGCACGTCGCACTGCTGCCGAGGTGGTTGCCGCAGAATCTCAGGTTGCGGCGACCAGGTTCACGGATGCTCATACTGCCGCGCTCAGCCGTCTGCGGCTAGCCAGGCTGGCGGATACGCAGGCGACAGCCGCGCAAACCGCTGCACAAGCAGCTCAAACAGCTGCTACATCGCTGGCTGGGCGTGCCGGATCAGCGCTTCTTGGGATCATGGGCGGCCCGGTCGGGCTGGCTGTTACTGCCGGCGCAGTAGCTGCCAGCTACCTGTTGTTTCGCGACAACAGCGATAAGGCCCGGCAGGCCACCGTCGACCTCAAGCGCCCGGTAGAAGAACTGCGCAAGGAGTTCGCTGAGCTCGGCAAAGAACAGGCCCGCTACAAACTGGACGGCGTTATCCAGCAGCAGGCTGACGCTCAGGTGGCGGCACAGAAAGCGCTGCGAGAGATTCGCGCCGCAGCCCAGGGCAATGACAAGTGGGGCGACACTTACACCGCCACTCCAGTTCAGCGGGATCGGGCAGTGACCGACTTCAATCGTCGGATAGCTGGTGGCCAGGACATTGACTCAGCAAGCCAGCAGTTGGTCACGGCTATTGGCCCCAACAAGGAAATGACGAAGGCCATCAACGAGTCGGCTTCTGCATATGGCGAAGCAATCAAGGCCTCTGGTGACTATGGCGACGTTGCCAATATGCTCACGGCGCGCCTGAACGATGTTGCAGTAGCCGCTGGCCAGGCCGGCGTAAGTCTCAAGAAGATTGAAGGCCCCGACCCGAAAATAATTGCGGGCTGGGACAGCTACACCAAAACGCTCGTTGAAAGACTGAATGCTGCTCGCGACGGCGGCGACCCGATGGGTGAGCTCAATCGGAAAATACAGCGGGAAGGTGTAGACCCAGGGGTGGCTCAAGGCTGGCGCATTCTGTTGACCGCTGAGCAAGCTGCTAAGGATGCAGCAAAGGCTACAGAGGAGGCCCAGCAGAAGGCGAAAAAAGCTGGCGAAGAGGCTCAGCGCCAAACAGAACAGTTGACCAATGCATACAAACAAACCCTGGCAAATCTCACCCAGCAGGTTGCCCTGTACGGTGAGACCACGGAGCTGGGGCGCCTTCGGTACGACCTTACTACTGGTGAGCTTTCCAAGCTGACCGAAAAAAACAAGGTCATGCTTGAAGGCAAGGCTATTGAGTTGGACGCGCTTAATGCCCGAAAAGCCTATGACGGCTTGATGGCTGGACTGCAAACGAAAGAGCAGGCACTGCTAGCCACCACGAAAGAACGGATGCAGGTGCTGGAAACAGCCAATCGAGCAGGGAAGCTCAGCTCGGACGACTACCGCGCCGGTGCTGATGCAATCTCGAAAGCCACTGTTACCGAGGCGCCGGAGTTCGGCGGCATCGATTCGTCGGTGGGTGGTCCTTCCGGCGAGCTGGTCAAGATCGCTGAAGCTGAGGCAGCACTCAAGAAGTGGCACGACAAGCAGTTGGCGATGCAAGCCGATCTGCGCGACCAGATCCTGGCGGACCAGCAAAGCACCAACGAGCAGAAGTTGGCCGCCGAGCAGCAGTATCTGGACCGTGTTGCCGAAATTAACAAGACGAACCAGTCACGCCTGTCTGATATCCAGGGGGCGTACAAGGTTGCAGTGATCGGCACCTTCAGCGAGCTTTCGGGTCAGGCCGCCGACATGGTCGGCAAGATCGCTAGCGAGCAGTCCGGCGCCTACAAGGCTCTGTTCGTGGCGCAAAAGGCGTTTGCAGTTGCGTCGATCATCATGAACGCCCAGATCGCGGCAGCGAAGGCGCCGGCGGAACTGACCATTCTGGGCGGCATCCCTGTCGGAGCGGCGCTGCTTGCGGCCGGCTATGCCAATGCGGGCATGGTTGCCGGCATGGCCTTGGTCGGTTTCTCGGAGGGCGGTTACACAGGGCCGGGCGGCAAGTTCGAGCCCAAGGGGGTCGTCCACGGCGGTGAAGTGGTGATCCGCAAGGAAGTGGTCGACCAGCCCGGAATGAAGGATTACCTGATAGGCCTAAACCGCAGCGGTAAGCCTGGCTATGCCAGCGGCGGGTTCGTCGGCAGCCCGGGCATCTCGCCTGCGTTCACCGCACCCTCTGTTGCTGGCGGCGCAGGCACTGGAGCTGCTCCGGAGATTCACCTGCATATCAATGGTGATGGCTCTGGCGGTGCTGTCAACGCGCCGGAGGGCTATGAGCAGATGGGGCTGGCGCTGTTGGCCACTGCCCGATCAGAGATGCCGAAGATCGCCCGGCAGGTGATACAGCAGGAGAAGGGCCAAAACGGCCTGCTCGATCCAAACAATCGGAGAAACAGCTGATGGCAGAGGTATTCACCTGGTCGCCACGGGTTGGTGCGTCTGGTGATGACCAGACCGACACCCTCGAATCGAAGTTTGGCAACGGCTACAGCCAGCGGCTTTCGGTCGGGATCAACAACGTCGCCGGATCCTATGCAGTGTCTTTCACTGGTGGTGAGGCCTACATCAAACCGATTCGGGAGTTTTTCAAGCGGCACAAGGGGGCAAATCACTTTCTGTGGACGCCGCCCATGGAGGTGCAGGGCGCTTACAAAACCACTGGGGGCTGGCAGCTGCAAACCCATGGCAAGAAGAAATACACCCTGAGCACCACCTTCCAGCAGGTATTCAGCCCATGATCACCTTGGACAACCAGAAGCTCGAACCGGGCGCGATTATCCAACTGATCGAGTTGGATGGTGAGGCGCGGGGCATGGGCATCTTGCGCTACCACGCTCACCAGCAGTCGACCCCGATCATCTGGAAGGGCGAGGTCTACCTGCCCAGGCCGTACGAAACGGGCGGCTTTGGCCGCAGCGTCGAAGGCAACAATTCAACGCCCATGCTGAAGATCAGCAACATCGACGGCACCATCACTGCGCTGTGTCGCCAGTTCCAGGGGATGAGCGGGGTCAAGCTGACGGTGCGGCAGACCTATGCCAAATACCTGGACGCCGCGAACTTCCCCGAAGGCAATCCCACGGCCAGCGCTATGGAAAAGCTGGATATCTCCTACATCAACCAGGTGACCAGCTTGGGGCGGCAGGAAGTAGTTTTCACTCTGGCGCCGCCGACGGCGGTTAAGGGCCAGCGCCTGCCCGGCGGCTTGATCATGAACCGCTGCGAGTGGTGCCTGTGGGGCGAGTATCGCGGCCCCGACTGCAACTACACCGGCATCAAGATGTTCGACCTCGACGGCAACCCCGTTGACGATCCGGCGCTGGACCGCTGCGGCGGGCGCGTGAGCGATTGTGAAATACGTCATGGCCGGGGCAACCCTCTGCCATTTGGTGGTGCGCCGGGCGCTTCGCTTATTGGATAGGCAACCATGAATAAAACGATGCTGAAACAGATCCAGGCCCACGCCGCTGCTGAGTTTCCCAAGGAGAGCTGTGGCGTGGTGATCCGCGAGGCGGGGCGCCTCAAGTACGTCCCGTGCCGCAATGATGCCAAGACCCCGAGCGAGCACTTCATCATCAACCCTGGCGACAAGTGCGACGCAGAGGATCGAGGCGAAGTGACAATGATCATTCACAGCCACCCCGACGTACCGCCCATGCCGAGCATGGCCGACCGTGTCAGCTGTGAGTTGCACGAAAAGCCCTGGGGCATTGTGAGCTGGCCGTCTGGGGAGTATTTCGAGTTCAAGCCCTGTGGGTATCAGGCGCCCTTGGTCGGGCGAGAGTTCGGTCATGGCCTGCTGGACTGCTATGCCCTGTGCCGCGACTACTACGAGCGCGAGCATGGTATTGAGCTGCCGAACTACCCGCGCCGGGACGGCTGGTGGAACGACGGTGAAAGCCTCTACGAAAAGTACTACGAGGATGCTGGGTTCTACCCGGTCTCGATGCCGCGCAAGGGCGACATGATTGTCATGCAGATCAATGCCGCTGCACCGAACCACGCCGGCATCTATCTGGGCGACGGCCTGCTGTCCAGCGATCCGGATTTACACCCGGCCCCGGGCACCTTCCTGCATCACCGCTACAACAAGAAATCCACCCGCGACGTTTACGGCGGCATGTGGGCCGACTACACCGTGCTGATTCTTCGGCACCAACGAGTGCCGGAGGTTGACTGATGGCCATGAGAACAACGGTTCGCCCGCAGCCTCTGGTGGTGCTGGTGATGCTCTACGGCGTGCTGGGTGCCCGGTTCGGGCGCGTGCATCACCTGGCCGTCGCCTCTTGTGCGGAGGCCGTCCACGCCTTGTGCGTGAAAATCCCGGGCTTCAAACGCTTTCTGAGGTTCTCCGAAGAGCGCGGCCTGACCTATGCGGTATTTCGTGGCAAGCAGAACCTCGGTGAAAACGAGATCGAGATGCGCCAGGACACCGTTGAGCCTATCCGCATTGCGCCAATCGTGATCGGCAGCAAGGGCGGCGGCCTGTTCGCCACCATTGCCGGCCTGGCCCTTGTGGTAATTGGGGCGATTACCCAGCAGTACTACCTGGTGGCAGCGGGCGCTGGCCTGATGATTGGTGGTATCGCCATGAGCATGTCGCCTTCGCCGATGGGCGTGCTGGATAAGGAGGGCGATGGCAACAGGCCCTCCTATGCATTCGGCGGCGCGGTTACCACGATGGCTCAAGGCCGTTGCAAGCCACTGCTCTACGGTGAGCGCGATATCGGCGGCTCCCTCATCTCGGCCGGCATCTTCTCGGAAGACCAGCAGTAAGGAAAAACTATGTCCAAGACCGCAACAGCGCCCGCTACCAAGCGCCGGCGCCGGCCTGCTGCTGCCCGCATTATGGGCGGCAAGGGTGGCGAGAAGAAGCCATACACCCCATACAAGGCGCCAGATAGCGCGCTGTCGGTAGCCACGGTCAAGCTGCTTTATGCCTTGAGCGAGGGGCCGATTGTTGGGCCGGTGGACGACAAGCGGTCGATTAAGCTCAACGGTACACCCCTGATTTCGCCGGACGGGAGCGAGAACTTCCCGGGCACTATCTGGGATTTTCGCCCGGGCACCGTGGACCAAGAGCATATCGCTGGCTTCCCGGCTATCGAAAACGAGGCCTCACAAGGCCTGCCGGTTGAGCTGAAGTCGGACAACGCCTGGACGCGCGCCATTACCGATCAGCAGTTGTCGGCGGTTCGTATCCGTCTGTCCTGGCCGCAGATCTGGCAGGTAAAGACCAACGGTGACCAGATCGGTTATCGCATTGATTACGCCATCGACCTATCCGTCGATGGGGGTAGTTATCAGACCGTTGTATCGGCCACGCTGGACGATAAGGGCACCACGGAGTACGAGCGCACCCACCGGATTGACTTGCCGGAAGGTTTCACCAGCGCGCTTGTGCGTGTTCGCCGGCTCACGCCGAACCGCAATGACTCAAACTTCGCCGATCTCATGCGGGTCAAGGGCCTGACCGAGGTCATCGACAAAAAGCTACGTTATCCAAACCTGGCCCTGGGCGGCCTGCAGTTTGACGCCAAGCAATTCCAGGACACGCCGAAGGCCAGCTTCCTGATGCGGGGCCGGATCGTCCAAGTTCCCACCAACTATGACCCGCAAAGCCGCACCTACACCGGGGATTGGAACGGCACGTTCAAGCTGGCCTACACCAACAACCCTGTTTGGGTTTGGCGCGACCTGTTGTTGCACCGCCGTTATGGCCTGGGCCGTCGCATCACTGCTGACATGGTCGATCACTGGACGCTCTACGAGATCGGTCGTTACTGCGATGTGATGGTGTCCGATGGCAAGGGCGGCTTGCAGCCCCGTATGACGACCAACGTTTACATCCAGGATTCGATAGAGGGCTACGCGCTGCTGTCGGACTTGGCCAGCGTGTTTCGTGGCAGCAGCTGCTGGAACGGATCCAAGGTCACCATGGTGGCTGACATCCCGGGCAATGAAGACGGCTATGTTTTCACCCGCTCGAACATCATCGGTGAATTTGAATACGTCGCTGCTGCGTACCCTGACCGACACACCCGGGCCAAGGTGGCCTGGGACAACCCAGAGAACGAGTTCAAGACTCAGCCGGCCCCTGTTACCAATGACGAACTGATCGGTTCGCTTGGCCACCGGATGCTCGATATCTCCCGCTTCGCCTGCACCGTCGAGGGCGAGGCGATCCGTCACGGGGTCTGGGCGCTGAAGTCCGAGCAGTACGAAGAGTGGTCTGTCAGCTTCACTACCGGCATGGAAGGCCAAAACGTTGAGCCTGGGCAGATTATCTGCGTGGCTGATGAGATGTTCTCGGGGCGGCCGAATGGCGGGCGCATCAGTGCGGCCACCAGGCGCGTCATCACCTTGGATATCGATGCCGAGGTGCATGAAGAGGACCGGTTGATCCTGAACCTGCCAAGCGGCAAGTCAGAGGGGCGAATCGTCAAGTCGGTATCGGGCCGCCTGGTCACCGTGATGGCGGACTATTCTGAGCTGCCTGAGCCTGAGTGCAGCTGGTCCGTGGAAAGCGCTGACCTGGCTGTGATGCGCTTTCGAGTGCAGACCATCGAGCCTCAAGGCTTGCACCAGTTCAAGATCGCCGCGACTCAGCACGAACCGTTGAAGTTTCCGGCCATCGACACCGGCGCCCGGATTGATCCGCAGCCCACCAGCGTTCTACCGCCGGGTGTCATGTCGCCGCCGGCGAACATCACCCTGGAGGCGCGCAGCGTCGTGTCGCAGGGCATTGCTGTCACCGGCATGCGCATCACATGGGACGCTGTTCCTGGGGCGACTGCGTACAACGTGGAGTGGCGCAAGGACAGCGGGAACTGGGTGCGCCTGCCGCGTACCGGAAACCTTGGCGCGGAGGTAGAAAACATCTACAGCGGGCGTTATGTCGCCCGGGTGAGTTCGGCTAACGCTATGGATGTGACCTCAATCTGGGGTAGTAGTCCAGAGGTCGAGTTGACCGGCAAGGTCGGCTTGCCGCCGGCGGTTGCGTTCCTGACCACCACCAGCCTGGTCTACGGCATCGGCATCCAGTGGGGTTTTCCACCAGGTGCAGAGGACACCCAGCGAACGGAGGTCTGGTATAGCGAGTCTGCCGATCTGGAGACCGCCAAGAAGCTGAGCGACTTCAGCTACCCGCAGGCCACGCACGAAATGCACAGCCTGCTGGCGGGTGCGAGCCTGTTCTTCTGGGCGCGCCTGGTGGACCGGACCGGCAACGTTGGCCCGTTCTTCCCGATCCCTGGTGCGGTAAATGGCCAGGCCAGCTCGGACCAGACCGAGTACGAAAAGTACTTCGCCGACAAGATCGGCAAGGGCGCGCTGTATCCAAGCCTGCGAGAAGAGATCGACCTGATTTCGGGGGACGGCGACGGGTCGGTCAACGAACGGCTGAAAGAGGCCAAGGCAGAACTGGAGGGGTTGCTGGGACAGATCACCGGGGCAGAGCCATACGACCCGGCGAAGCCATACGGCGCCGGCGCATTCACGCAAAAGGATGGCCACCTGTACCAGGCGATTGGCCCGGTACCGGCCGGCGAAGCACCGCCAAACCCGCTGTACTGGAAGGACATCGGCACGATCCTGCAAACCACCAACGCGCTGGCCCAGCAGGTTCAACTGGTCACCAGCATGATCGAGGAGATCGAGGGCCAGGTGGTGGCCACCGCGACATCGGTTGAGGCGCTGCGCTCGGCCGCCCGCGGCGATGATGGTGCGGGCGACTTGGCTGACGCGGTGAAAGGGTGGCAGTCGACGGCTGATCTCGGGATTGAGAAGCGCACACGGGCGTCAGAAAGCGATGCAATGGCGCGGCAACTGACCACGCTCAACGCCAGGGTCGGGGCGAACCAGTCCGAGCTGACCGTGCTGGAGGAGGTGGTGGCCACCAACAAGCAGACGGCAGCCACTCAACTGACGCAGCTCAAAAGCGACCTGGAGCTGACCGAACAGAAGGTAGCCGGCAATGCCCAGGCCATCACCGGCCTCGACACCAAGGTCACCAACCTCGACGGTAAGGTCACGTCTCAAGCGTCCAGCAATGAGGCGCTGCGGGCTTCGGTGCGCGGCGATGATGGTTCTGGCGATCTTGCCGGCGCGATCAAGGCCTGGGAGTCGACAACCAGCTTTGAGGTCGAGAAGAAGGTGCAGGCTACTGCGACTGAGGCGCTGGCCAAGAGGACAGAGACCCTGCAGTCGAGCATCGGCCAGACCAGTGCATCTGTGCAGGCCGTCAGCGAGACCGTGGTCCAGCTCGACGGCAAGGTGTCTGCCCAGACCACCATGAAGGCTCAAACCATTGTGGATGGTCGGAAGGTTGTTACTGGGCTGGCGTTTGGTTCGGATGGTGAACAGTCGGAGTTCCTGATCTTCGCGCAGCGCTTTGCAGTCGTGAACGAGATCGACGGAACAGTTATCCCGATGTTTGTGGTCCAGAACAATCAGGTTGTGTTCAACACCGCGATCATCAGCAAGGCGCTCATCCAGGAGATCATCCTGGGCATGACGCTACGATCTGAGGATGTCGACTCCAGAGGTCGGCCATTGCTGGAGATCAACGTTAAGTCAGGCACATTCGCACTTCGTGGCGATGGTACTGGCGGATCGATTCTGCTCAATAACAACGGCCTTGCTGTGTATGACGGTAATGACGTGCGTCGGACTATGACCGGCAATCTAAGGCTTTGACTTGGTTGAAGTTGCAGGGGAGGTGTGGGCATGGACTTTGGTTTAAGTGTGTTTGACGCTAACGGCGTTAAAACATTAGGTATGGAGGATTTCACCCTGCAGAAGTTGGCGGTGTTGATAGTCCCGGCGGCAACTGGTGGCGGAAGAGGTTCTAACTATGAGTACATCCTTATGGATGTTCCAGGCTATGACCCCGCCACCTGCTTTGTCACGATCACTCCCAAAGTTTACGCGCCGTATGATCAGCCTGGTTACCCTGATACTTGGGGTGGCTTACCGACTTACACAAACTTGGGCGGGACAAGAATTGCGATTTACACACAAATCAATTACCGCGAGCCGGACGGTGGTGGTGGCGGGAAAAACCGCGAGATGTGGACGCGCAATGTTGTGGAGAGCGTCGTAGAAGTGGTCAAGGTAAATTGATATGGATGACTACGGTTTTGTCGCTGTAAACGATCACGGATCTGTCAGCATCAGCAGCGTGTACAAAGTACTGGTGTTCTCCGAACGAGGGCAGTTCAGAATCCAGTCTCGCTACACTGACAAGGAAGGCAAAGGGCAGTTTACCTTTGCCAAACCTATTCGCACCGTGGAACCGCCCCAAATATTTTTGAGGACGATATCGGCATCACACGCCAGCCTTGGGCTGTATACCTCCATTGAAGGATCTTCCGGTAACTGGACCGGGTTTCATGTCACATCAGCAGTTCGGGGCGGAAGCGTGTTGCAAGACTATTTAATGGAGTTTGTGTCTTGCAAGTATTCCGACCAAAGCAGCTCATCTGAATACGGACTTGAAGTGCGCGATGCGCAAAACCGGATCATGTTTGTGTCCAGTGATAGGGTTGTTCGTTATGGGAAGTTTTCAAAGAATTGGACGGTAGGCAGAGGACGTTTCGTAGATATCTACTACAGCGATGTAACGGTAGATGCTGACGACTTTATAAGCGTGTCGAGCCTTGATCGAGGAATAATGTGGTTTGCAAACGACTCAAAATATGCGGGCATCACAATTTTAGAGGGTGGGGTTCCGGTGTTGCAGATCTTTAATCAGAGGCACTACCTAGAACGATTTTATTGGCAAGGCTCAGATGGTTTTTGTCTAAGCATTCCCGTCTGCAAGTTTCCAATAGAACGTTACTACAACTAATTTCAAGTGCTGATGTGGGCACTCAACTGGAGAAACCTATGGCTTCTTGGTTTTCAGAAGGGACTGTGAGCGTGCAGAACGGGAGCCCGACAGTAACGGGCGTTGGCACCAAGTTCTCGAACTGCCGTGCCGGGGATATGTTCGTCGGCCCTGACCAGGGCATCTATCAAGTGATCAACCCTGCAAGCGATACCTCGTTGTCGATCTCCCCGGCATACCGTGGTGCGGCCGTTGGCGGCGCCGGGTACGGGATCGTGCCTGTCAATGGCTATCCCAAAGCCCTGGCCGACGCAGTGAACCAAATGGTTCAGCAGTGGGGCGCAACGCTCGCGGGCCTGGGTGATGTGTCCACTCAGGATGTTGTGCCGGTGGCCATGGGCGGTACTGGTGGCAGAAACCAGGCTGAGGGGCGCTCGGGCCTGGGGCTGGGTACTGCGGCAACAGCGACCGTGACCGTGGGTAATAGCGACACTACGGGTGGCCGTGTGTTGAAAGTCGGGGATTTTGGAGTTGGCGCAGATAGCGTAGTGATCGCCGACTGGAACGAGGCATACGACAATCTCGGCGGAGCATTCATTGCTGGGAATGCGGCATATCCAGGCGGTACCGGAGAAGCGATCAATGCAACCGGCATAAGCCTGAGGCGTGCTGGTCGTGTAGGTGCCCAGTTGATGGTTTACAACGGCGACAACCAACTTCTGTTCCGCTCTGCCTACAACGGGTTTCTCCCCTGGGTGCGTGTTTACCACACCGGCAACACCACCCGCATGGCCGACAACACACTAAGAGCGATCTGATCATGGCAAGAGCAGCAATTAACGTTACTGGCGCGGGTGAAAAGTTTGATTTCGTCTCGCTTGGCGGGGCGGATGTGACCTGTTCTCGCAAGGACGTGGGCGTCTACTGCGTCACCGGCACGCAGGGCATGGTCCCATTTCCGCCCATCGATCAGGGCTGGGGCTACGGGCTCCACCCAGCAGACAGCCCCGCCGAGGCGAACATCTCGTTTGAGGACGGCCTACTCACGGTCACTGTGACCAAAGAGGGCGAGCCGTACGATTTGAAGGTCATGATCACGCTGCACATCCTGGTGCCGGATCTTCCCCCACAGGAAGAGCTGCCGCCGCCGGCGCTGGATCCTGTGGTGGCTGCACAAACCCAGATCGCGCACCTGCGAGCCGAGGCGGATTACGCAATCGCGCCACTTCAGGACGCGGTCGATATCGACGAAGGGACCGAGGCAGAGCTGGCGACCCTCAAGGCCTGGAAGAAATACCGCGTGGCCCTGAATCGCGTGCCTGATCAGGAAGGCTACCCGCTCGCTATTGATTGGCCCGCCGCGCCGTAGCATCGGCGCCGTAGTCGACCACACCCGCCATTGAGCGGGTTTATTTTTGCCAGGAGAGAGCTATGCCAATCACCGAGCAGCAGTTGCTGCGGATTCTCCCGAACGCCGGCCGCCAAGCCGGCGTTTTTGTTCCTGTGCTGAACACGGCCATGAGCAAATACGGAATTGTCACCATTGCTCGCATTGCGGCGTTCATCGCCCAGGTCGGGCATGAGTCGGGCCAGTTGCGCTATGTGCGGGAGATCTGGGGCCCCACGGCGCAGCAGGCCGGATATGAAGGCCGTGCTGACCTGGGCAACACCGTTAAAGGGGATGGCTCAAAGTACCGTGGCCGGGGGCTTGTCCAGATCACTGGCCGGGCCAATTACGCGGCGTGCGGTGAGGCCTTGGGCCTGGACCTGATCAATCAGCCTGAGCTTCTGGAGCAGCCGCAGCACGCTGCAATGTCGGCGGCTTGGTTCTGGTCGACGAAAGGCCTGAACACCCTGGCAGATAAGGGCGAGTTCGTGAAGATCACCCGCCGGGTCAATGGAGGGGTCAATGGCCTTGAGGATCGCCAGCGGCTTTACGCCCAGGCACAGAAGGTGCTCGCATGACGCCCGGACAGAAGCTGGCTTGCCTGGGATCGGCGATGATCCTTTTGCTGGTCTTAGGCGCTTGTGGTGGTGTGTGGCTGGCTACCCGGCATTACCGGCCGCTACTCGACACCGCGAACACCAGCCTGGCCAGCGCTCAGTCGGCGCGCAACAATCTGGAAGCGCTGGCGGGCGAGCAGGGCAGGAAGCTCGGCGAGCTGGTGCTGGCTGGCAATGAGCGGGAGGCACTGGCGGCTCAGGCTCAGGCAGGTGCTAGAGAGTTGGCCAAGCCTGACTACGCCGCAGCAAACCGGTTATTGCAAGAGCGAACCGGCGGCGATCCAACCCAGGCAGCAGCATTGATCATTGATCAGGAGTTGGGATTATGAGGCGGACTACCGGCTTTACACCTGGTGTAATGATGGTCGCTTTGTGTTTTGTGCTGGCAGGGTGCGGAACGCGAGAGCCCGAGGTGCGCACTGTTCGGGTGGAGGTGCCGGTGCTGGTTCCGTGCAAGACGCAGGAGGTTGCAGTGCCGCCTTGGGCTACAGCGAGCTTGAAGAAATCTGACAGCGTGGAGCTGAAGGTCCGTGCGCTGCTGGCCGAGCGTCGACAGCGGATCGGGTACGAGCGAGAGCTTGTTGCAGCGTCTGGCGCCTGCCGGTAGGCCTCAACTCAAAAAGAATAAAACTGAGCTGAAAATCCGCTTTAAGAATAATGACGACTCAGACCTACATTCGCGGTCGCGAAAACTAACACGCACAAAAAGCAAAGCCTATCCCTCAATGAAAGCGGGCGTGGCGGGAAGATATCACAAAAGATGATGCGGCCTGCTTGGACCTAATTCCGTTATCAGGAATTCTTCCTAGAAAGTCCCATTATGGCGAATTCGGGGTTTTGTCAACCAAGCTTCGGAGCGATTTGGTCGAGCTGTCAACCATTGCAACTGATTGATCGCACGAAAATGAGAGGGTCACTGGTGGATAGCTAAGCGTGCATGCTGTCCTGCTACCCGCCAGCGCCCACGCGAATTAAACGTGGGAGCCGCTATTGAAGTAAAGCTGTAAATTAAGGAGTTGTGTTCGGTCGGCAGGACGCCGGGGATGGGGTTATGCAATTTTTGCATAGGCCGGAAAATACCCGCTGGGACCACTTCTGGAACCAACGGGTGCATTTCCGTGCGTTACGGGTGATTACTCATGACGACTTGGCCTTGCAAATACTGATCCGCAGTAATCACTGCAATGCGTTTTATACTGCATTTACATTTACTGTTGAAAAGTCAAAGTAAATACATGGTGAATTAATTGGAGAGTGCAAGGGGCTGCCATAATGTTGGCATCCCCGCGATATCCATTTTTATTGGATGGCCTCGCCACTTTTCTTACTGGCTACTCTATAGAGCCTTGCAACAGAATATGCTATCAATGAAACAATTATTATGCAATTCACATAGAAGGTTGGCGCGAAATACCTGAATTCCATCGATTGTGCGGAAATCAAGAAGCCAGCGTAATAAGCGTTGGCAATCGCCCAGATGCAGAAAAAGCGAGGGAAAATCTTTTTGTCAAAAATGAACACAAGGCACAGCATTGATAGCAGTACACTTACGAAAGGTCGGTAAACTAAAGAGCCAAGACTTTCAGCTCCATTGAAGAAGTATTCACGCATAGACGCCTGCTGAGTAGTGTTTCTTCCGCCCCACTCAATGGTTTTCTCGTCAACGTCGTGAATACCCCTTTTAATGCTTTCCAGGGGGGCTGTCATGCCATATACGCGAGCCCAAAAAGAAAGCTTCATCAATGCCCAGTCCAATGGCTGGCTTTTAATCATTGAAAAGTATACGGCTTTTACTTTGGCGCTGCCCTCCACAGAGGTTATGCAGGTCACTGGTAGAGGCGGGGCGCCATCCCAAAAAACGGCATTCAGGTACCGTTCGTTATATTTCTCTATAGCTCCCTCAGTACTTCCGCAAAAATCTAGAGAGTGCTTTAGCCGCTCTTCACCTGGCTGGCTTTTGGCAATAGCCACTATCTCCCAGGCCATACCCAGGGCTTCAGGTCTTGAGTTTTTCCTGAGATCGCTGTTTATGTAAAATACGAACGCAGTAGATATAATGATTGCTGCAATGGCATGCCACTTAAATGATTTAGCAAATAGTAAAATCAAAATAACAATTACAGGTGCCACTGCTATTGAATTGAGTCGCATCCCAAATAGAATGCAAAGCAGAATTGTGAGTGCAAAAAAGCTGGAGATCTTATTTAGCTTCATTGGCTCTATAGCGCTTATCATAACTCCAATTAATGCAATGCAAGTAAATACCAATGCTGAGTCAGTAATAATAGCGGGAAAAACAAAAAACATTGGAGTTGTAATTGTCAATATTGAGGAAAAAAATGCAGTAGCAGGCGGGAAGTCATTTAACAAGAATTTATAGGTTATTGCTGTCGCGGCGTAAAAAGAAAAAACCTGGAACAACGTGTAAAGCCCCAGCCCTCCAACAAGCCAAATCGACGCCTTCATAAAATATGACTGCATCGGAGGCAGAACAGTAAATCCACCTCCGGAAGACACGGCAGATGCAATTCTTGCAAGTCCATCGGCGGTAGCAATAAATGGATATATTGAAAGAGTGGAAATTACGGCAAGGATGAGGCATAGCGCAAGGGATAGGCGCAAGTCCAGGCACCTAAGGATCCTCAAAGGTCCTTTGCTGTTGATCATAATTGCTCTCCAGTTTTTGTGTTTCATGAATTCCCTTTCTCCGGTGCAGCCGGGGGTAAATTATTAATGGCCCGGATTCTACAAGAGAACGCCGGGCGTGTAAGTATCGAACGTCAGATAAGTGATAACTGCCACATTTGAGATTTTGTGCCCGTCATTGAGCGGGTTTATTTTTGCCTGGAGAAAAGCATGACCACTTCCGATAAAGACCGGGACATCCTGGCGCGCACGCTATGGGGTGAAGCCCGTGGTGAAGGCCTGGACGGCCAGATCGCCGTGGCCTGGACCATCCGCAACCGCGTGTTCGACGGCAAGGCCAAGTCCTGGTGGGGCGAAGGCTACGCCGGCGTGTGCCTGAAGCCATGGCAGTTCAGCTGCTGGAACCAGAACGACTCGAACTACGCCTACCTCAGCGGTGCGAAGCCGATCCCGGCCGCGCAACTCGCCCAGGCCCAGCGTGCTGCTGACCAGGTGATGGCCGGTGCGGTACCGGATCCAACCGGCGGGGCCACGCACTACTACGCAACCACGATGCCCAAGGCCCCGGCCTGGGCGGCGAAGGCCAAGCAAACGCTGCGCCTGGGGCACCACATCTTTTTCAAGGACGTGCCGTGATGACGCCCGTACAGAAGCTGGCCGGGCTGGTGGTGCTGATCCTGGCGCTGATGGCCAGCGCCGCCGGCGTCACCTGGCAGGTTCAGGAGTGGCGCACTGGCAAGACGCTGGCCGAGCAGGCCGGCCTGCACCAGGACGAGCTGGACAGGATCAGCGCGGTGGCCATCAAGCAAGTGCGCGACGAGCAGGACAGGCGCCTGGGCCTGGAGAAGACGCTGGCCACCTCCGATCAACAACACACCCGAGAACTTTCCGATGCTCAACGCAACCAGGCCCGCCTGCTTGACCGCCTTGCTACTACTGATTTGCGGCTGTCAGTCCTTCTCGACGCCACGGATTCAGCCAGTGGCTGCAACGTGCCTGCCGCCTCCGGCGCCGTCGGCGTGGTTCATGCAGCCCGTCGAGCCCAACTTGACCCAGCGCATGCTCAACGAATTGTCGCCATCACCGATGCCGGCGACCAAGGATTGATCGCGCTGCGGGCATGCCAGGCGTATGTCAGGGCTGTGGCCCCCTCAATACTTTCAACTCCAGCAGCAGCCGCTGATTCTCCCTGAAGAGATGGTCGCGTTGATCGGTCACCAGGTCGACGCTTTGAAAGCTTCTCTTGTCAGTCTGGTCATTGCCCATCGCCGATATGCGCTCAAGGGCGTCCCTCAGTGCCGTCTCTGCCGACGCTTTTCGGGTGGCGAGCAGGTCATTCATCTGGACCAGGCCCGCAACGTTCGCCCGTGCCTTGCTCAGCAGGCGATAGGCGGTTGTGAGCTCGTCCTCGAGTAGCGCGCATTGGTGCTTGTACATTTCCAGGGGCGTAGGGCACCCAAGCCACGTCGAGGTGTCTTCGTCGATGTTCATTGTGGGGTAATCCGAATACTGTATGCGCATACAGTAATCGAGGTTTGCAGGTTGTGCGATGTGAGGCGACGAGCTGTAGGGGATTTTGGTTTGGTGTTCGGTCGGCAGGACGCCGGGGGAGGGGATTAATCTTGTACCACTTTTTGTACCAATGACCGTGTTTGCCAGGGTAAATCCGGGTGTTTCTGAGGGAGCAAACCCCCGGATTCATTGGCTTTTACTACTTACCACTACCCATTGAAAATCGCTGTGTAATTCTGTTCCAGGGACATGAAACTACCTGTGGGATTTTCGCAAAGTGCAAGGGTACGGTGGCCGGCAGATCGCTGCAAGCGTGGGTTACTCGTCACGTCCTTCGAGCATCGTGCGCTTGAGCATCACATACACCGCCCCGGCACCGCCGTGGCGTGGTTGGCAGGAGGTGAAGCCGAGCACCTGGGGATGCTGGCGCAACCAGGTATTGACGTGGCTCTTGATCATCGGGCGCTTGCCGTCCAGGCGCACGGCTTTGCCGTGGGTCACGCGCACGCAGCGGATTTCGAATTTGGTGGCTTCGGCGAGGAAGGCCCACAGGGTTTCCCGGGCCTTTTCCACGGTCATGCCGTGCAGGTCGAGGCTGCCCTCGAAGGGGATCTGCCCGGCCTTGAGCTTGCGCACCTGGCTTTCCTGGACCCCATCGCGGGACCACATCAAATCGTCTTCGGGGCCTACGTCAATCACGAACTGGTCCGACAGACCGTCCACCGTGGTGGCGTCAGTGCGCACCGTGGCCGCCTGGCGCAGCTTGGCGATCTGCGCGCGGTCGGCCTTGGGTTTGCCGGTGTCGGCGCGGTCGTGCTTGATCGGCTTGACGCCGCGCAGCTCGTTCTTGAACAGGGAAAAATCGTCGTCTTGCATGTCAGCCTCCGCGAAGGGCGGGCAGTTTACCCAAATCGAGGCGGTTGATGCGGGACAAAACGCTATCAGTGTTCCCTCAATCGTGCTTTTTCATCAGGTGCGAAGCAATGTTCAGCGCCAGGGGCTGGCGCATACGGCGTCGGCAACGGCGCCACAACCAGACACCCAGCCACAGGATCAACAGCCCGCTGCCCAGCAGCACGGCGGCACCGCCCGGGCTGGCATTCAGTTCGCCCAGCGCGGGCGAGTGGCCCAACAGGCCGGCACCACCGGCCAACGCAAGCAGTAAGCCAAACAACGCAAGCAACGCGGCAAATGCCACGCCCAGGCGCAGACGCCAGTTGCTCGGGCCCTTGGGGCGCAAGCGACGAGCGTCAAAACCATCGGATATCTTCATTCCGACCTTTCCTCCAGGGTATCGGCCCTTCGACCGGAAGATAAACAACTTGTTCCGGGCTGGGAGGCAATTGCGGTAAATGACAGGCTTTAGCGGATGAGCGGGGCCGTTGCGGTGGCCGCGCCGCTCATCGACAGGGCGATCAGATCAGATCTTGGGTCAGGGCGAGGGTGGCGAAGTTGTCGGCCATGATGGCCATTTCGGTCTGCTGGACATGTTCGGCGCTGAGGATGCCGCCTTTGTAAGGCAGGTCACGGGTGGCGCAGGCGTCTTCCACCAGGGTACAGCGAAAGCCCAGGTTCTTCGCCGCGCGCACGGTGGTGCTGACGCTGGAGTGGCTCATGAAGCCGCAGACGATCAGGTCCAGGGAGCCCAGGTCCTGCAGGGTTTTTTCCAGGAGCGTGCCGTGGAAAGCGCTGGGCAGCAGCTTGCCGATGATGGTTTCGTCAGCTTGCGGCTCCAGGCCGGGGATGAACTCGCCGCGCTCGCCCTGGGGGTCGAACAGGCCACCGACGGTGCCCAAGTGGCGGACATGCACGATGGGCCGCCCGGCCCTGCGTGCGGCAGCGCTCAGTTGCTGGATATTTTCTACGGCGGCGTCCATGCCTGACAGGGCGAGCGGGCCGCTCAAATATTCTTTCTGGGCATCGATGATCACAAGGGTCGCGTGGCTCAAATTGGCCGGTGCGTAACCGCGACCGCTGAGTTGAAACATCGTCTTTGGAACGGACATTCTGGGGCTCCTGTGAGTGGGGCTTTTGCGACATTGTCCTCTGGCTGAGCGGTTCTGTGAATCGCTACTAACGTAAGGTGCGCCGTTGTTGGCCTACAGCCATGTCAAGAGGGACTGCGGTGTAACAGAAAAACCTTGAATCAGGTTAAATCCGACGTGGCGCAAAGGTTTTTCATACATCGTCCGTACAGCTTAAGGCTGTTAGAATTGCCAGTCGTTTTTTCCTGGAGCTTGCCCCGTGATCACTTCCCGCCTGCGCACCTTGCGCGACCATATCCGTTGGGCTGTCAGCCGTTTCCATGGGGAAGACCTGTTTTTTGGCCATGGTACCGACAATGCCTGGGACGAAGCCCGGCAATTGGTGTTGGGTGCGCTGCACCTGCCTTGGGAAATTGCCGACAGCTATCTGGACTGTAACCTCGAAGAAGAAGAGATTTCCCACGTACAGCGCCTGCTGCATCGGCGTATCCACGAGCGCGTGCCCACCGCCTACCTGTTGAAAGAGGCCTGGTTCTGCGGCATGTCGTTTATTGTCGACGAGCGCGTGCTGATCCCGCGCTCCCCGATTGGCGAGTTGATCGAAAACCGTTTCGAACCCTGGCTGGCCCAGCCACCGGCGCGCATCCTCGACTTGTGCACCGGTTCCGGTTGCATCGGCATCGCCTGTGCCTACGAGTTCCAGGAAGCCGAAGTAGTGCTGGGGGACTTGTCCTTCGAAGCGCTGGAAGTGGCCAACCAGAACATCGAGCGCCATGGCGTCGACGAGCGCGTGTACACCGTGCAGGGTGACGGCTTCGACGGTTTGCCCGGCCAGCGCTTCGACCTGATTGTGTCCAACCCGCCGTATGTCGATGCCGAAGACTTTGCCGACATGCCCGACGAATACCAGCACGAGCCCGAGTTGGGCCTGGCCTGCGGTGACGACGGCTTGAACCTGGTGCGCCGGATGTTGGCCGAGGCGGCCGACCATCTGAGCGAGAAGGGTTTGCTGATTGTCGAGGTGGGCAACAGCCAGGTGCACGTTGAAGCGCTGTACCCGGAAGTGGATTTTGCCTGGCTGGAATTCCAGAACGGTGGCCATGGCGTGTTCATGCTGACGGCGCAGCAGTGCCGGGAGCATCAGGCGGTGTTTGCCTCCAGGGTCTAACCCGGTCCATGTAGGAGCTGGCTTGCCAGCGATGGCATCAACTCGGTGTGGCTGATACACCGAGTCGTCTGCATCGCAGGCAAGCCAGCTCCTACATTTGGTTTGATCAGTTAAAGCGTGTTGTCAGCGGTGCGTCGCAATCCAGATCAACAGCCCCGCCTGGAACACGGTGAACGCCACCAGGCAGGTGATGGTGAAACGCAGGCCGCTGTCCTCGCGCTTGAACTTGATGACCTTTTCTTCTTCGTGGCGCAGCTTCACTTCCTGCTCCGCCAGGTTCTGCTCAGCCTGTTGCAGCATCTGCGCGGCTTCGAGGATTTCCACGAACTGCACCTTCTCGGTGTTCCAGCTGTCCAGCACTTCGCTGACCTTGCCCGGCTGCACATGCCCCTTCAGATGCTGGACATCGGCATAGGCCACATCAAATCCCTGGATCCGCAAAAAGTGGTCGCGGCGCAGGCGGGTGGCTTCGTTCAATGCATCCTTGTTCGCCAGGTCCACGCCGTCGACGCGATAGTGCGACCACTTCTTTTTCGCCCATGCGGCACCCTGGGCCACCAGGAAGCGGCCCAGGCCTCGGTTGGCCGGCTCGATTTCCAGGCTGTTGCCCGGGCCAAAATGCACGCGGTGGGTGGCGTGGTCGACCCACACGTCCAGGTGATTCTGTTCGCGTCGCACCCGTTGGGCGGGTAATTGGATGACCATGCGCAGCAGGCTGTGGTCCTTGTTGTTGCGCTCGGCATAGCCAAATTGCACAAAACGCAATGGTCGGGCGCCGGTGGCGCGGTCGGTGGCCAAGGGCGCCAGGCGCAGCATCTTGAAGTGTTCGGCCTCAACCTCTGCCCACGGCAGCGCAGCCGCAGCCGCCGCTTCGGTGTCGGCGGTGGTGTCGGCGGGAGGTTGTGGTACTGCTTCGGTGTTCGTCATTCGGCGCGATCCTGTCCAAGCCCAGCAAGTCGACAGTCTTTTTGCTGTCGACCCTGTGCTTATCGGCCGTTTTCTCCAGGACTGGAGGGGCAATAGTCGCTTATCGGGGGCGAAGTCCGTCGATAAAGCCAACCAGGCGCCTGCCCAGCGCATCGGCGAGGGGCAACTGCGGGTCGTTGTAGGAGCTCAATTGCTGTTTCACATCGTTGGGCACGATGCGCATCACGTGGTTCATGCCGGGGATCACCGCCAGTTCTGCGTCGGGTTTGGCCTGCTTGAGCCTTTCGGCATCGGCCACTCCCACTTGCAGGTCGGTGGTGCCCTGGACGATCAGGGCCGGCATCGTCAAGCGGGCGAACGCCGCGGCGGGGTCGGCACGAAACAGGCTGATCAGGTATGGCTGCACGCTGGGACGGAAAATCCCTTGCAGCGGGCCTGGTACATCGGCATCCACCTGGCCGGCCTTGAGTCGATCAAGGATTTGGTTGCTGCGCAGCAGCAGGGCCGGCGGCATGTGATCTGCCAGTTGCTGGCGAATCACCTGGTCTACCGGGCGGGCACTGCCGGACAGGGAGATCACCCCGGCGGGCTCGAGTTCAGGGGCGGCGAGGGCAGCCACCAAGGCGCCCTCACTGTGGCCCAGTACCACCAGGGGGCCGAAACGTGGATCGGTCTTGAGCAATTGGCCCCAGGCCACCGCGTCGGCCACATAGGCGTCCAGGGTCAGGTTGCGCTCGTCGGGTGTGGCCTTGAGGCTGGCGGCCACGCCGCGTTTGTCGTAGCGCACGCTGGCAATGTTATGCCGGGCCAGGACCCAGGCCAGGCGCTTGAGGCTGTCGTTGCGTGCCCCTTCGGCGCTGTTGCCGTTGCGGTCGGTGGGGCCGGAGCCGGCGATGATCAGCACCACGGGCACCGGTTTGTCAGATTGGGGCAGCAACAGAGAGCCAAACAACTCGCCGCTGCCGGTGTCCAGGCTGATGGGGCGTTGCAGCACCACAGGGCTGGCGGCGTGGGCGACGGTACAGAACAGGGTGAGGGTGAACAGCAAAACTCGCAGCATCATCGCGCCATCATGAGGAAGGTGCCGGTTGGACCAACGTCTACCGGGAAGGTTTCGAGGATGAACTACTGGGTGAGCCTGCGTATACTGGCGCGCTTAGTTATCACGGTTGAGTTGATTCAACTGATTTCACGGAGCGCTCTGCATGTCCGGCAATACCTACGGCAAGCTGTTCACTGTCACCACCGCGGGCGAAAGCCATGGCCCGGCGTTGGTCGCCATTGTCGACGGCTGCCCGCCCGGCCTTGAGCTGTCCCTGGACGACCTGCAGCGCGACCTCGACCGCCGCAAGCCTGGCACCAGCCGCCACACCACCCAGCGCCAGGAGCCCGACGAAGTCGAAATCCTCTCCGGCGTGTTCGAAGGCCGCACCACCGGCTGCGCCATTGGCCTGCTGATCCGCAACACCGACCAGAAGTCCAAGGACTACTCGGCAATCAAGGATCTGTTCCGCCCGGCCCACGCCGACTACACCTACCACCATAAATACGGCGAGCGCGACTACCGTGGCGGTGGCCGCAGTTCGGCGCGGGAAACCGCAATGCGCGTGGCCGCCGGGGCCATTGCCAAGAAGTACCTGGCAACCCAGGGCATTGTGATCCGTGGCTACATGAGCCAGTTGGGCCCGATCGAAATCCCGTTCAAGAGCTGGGACAGTGTGCAAGACAACGCCTTCTTCAGCCCCGACCCGGACAAGGTGCCGGAGCTGGAGGCCTATATGGACCAGCTGCGCCGTGACCAGGATTCGGTGGGTGCAAAGATCACCGTGGTCGCCGAAGGGGTGATGCCGGGCCTGGGCGAGCCGATTTTCGACCGCCTGGACGCTGAACTGGCCCACGCGCTGATGAGCATCAACGCGGTCAAGGGCGTGGAAATCGGCGCCGGTTTCGCCTGCGTGGCCCAGCGCGGCACCGAGCACCGCGATGAGCTGACCCCAGAAGGTTTTGTCAGCAACAATGCGGGCGGCATTCTTGGCGGCATCTCGTCCGGCCAGCCGATTGTGGCGCACCTGGCGCTCAAGCCGACGTCGAGCATCACCACGCCGGGGCGCTCCATTGATGTGCATGGCAACCCGGTGGATGTGATCACCAAGGGCCGCCATGACCCGTGCGTTGGCATCCGCGCCACGCCGATTGCCGAGGCAATGATGGCCATTGTGCTGATGGATCACCTGCTGCGGCACCGTGGGCAGAATGCCGATGTGCGTGTAAGTACCCCGGTACTGGGCCAGCTGTGACGGTCTGACCGTGACCGCACTCCCGTACTGGCGACTTTCCAGCTTCTATCTGTTCTATTTCGCCCTGCTGGGGGCGACGGCGCCGTTCCTGGCGCTGTACTTCCATCATCTGGGGTTCTCCAGCGCGCGTATTGGCGAGTTGGTTGCAATCCCGATGCTGATGCGCTGCGTGGCCCCCAATATCTGGGGCTGGCTGGGGGACTACACCGGTCGGCGCCTGGCCATCGTGCGTTTTGGCGCGGTGTGTACGCTGCTCAGTTTTTCGCTGATCTTTGTCAGCCAGAGCTACGCCTGGCTGGCGCTGGTGATGGCCCTGCATGCGTTCTTCTGGCACGCGGTATTACCGCAGTTCGAGGTCATCACCCTGGCGCACCTGCAAGGCCAGACCTCGCGCTACAGCCAGGTCCGCCTGTGGGGTTCGGTGGGGTTCATCCTCGCCGTCGTCGCCCTGGGGCGGCTGTTCGAGGCCCTGAGCCTGGATATCTACCCGGTGGCGATCGTATTGATCATGGCCGGTATCATCGGTGCCAGCTGGTGGGTGCCCAATGCCCAGCCGGCTGCCACGGGCGAGCGCGGTGCCGGCGACGGCTTCCTGCGGCAACTGCGCAGCCCAGGTGTGCTGGCGTTTTATGCTTGTGTCGCCTTGATGCAAATGAGCCACGGCCCGTACTACACCTTCCTCACCCTGCACCTGGAAAGCCTCGGTTACAGCCGTGGCGTGATTGGTCTGTTGTGGGCTCTGGGCGTCGTGGCGGAAGTGCTGATGTTCATGGCCATGAGCCGGATCCTCTCGCGCTTCTCGGTGCGCCGGGTGCTGGTGGCCAGTTTCCTGTTGGCGGCGTTGCGCTGGTTGTTGCTGGGCGCGTTCGCCGAGTTCCTGTGGGCGCTGCTATTTGCCCAATTGCTGCATGCCGCAACCTTTGGCAGCTTTCATGCAGCGGCCATCCAATTTGTGCAGCGCAGCTTCGGTGCGCGCCAACAAGGCCAGGGCCAGGCCCTTTACGCCGCGCTGGCCGGTACCGGCGGCGCGCTGGGCGCCTTGTATTCCGGGTATAGCTGGAACCAGTTGGGACCGACCCTGACCTTCAGTATCGCCAGCCTCGCAGCCCTGGCCGCTGCGTTGATCATGGCGCAGCGCTTGCCCGAGGAGCGGCCGTGAGCCCGGCCCATCATCTGCAGACTCTTACCGCCCGAGGACCCTTTTTATGAGCATTCTTTGCGTTTATCACGTTTCTACCCCGGACACCCCGAACAAGGTCCTGACCCACGCTGACGACATTGCCTCGACCCTGGCCGAGCAGGGCGTGGGTTTCGAGCGCTGGCAGGCGAGTACCCGTGTCGAGGCCGGCGCCAGTGCGGCCGAGGTGAGCGCAGCGTACCAGGCGCAAATCGACACCTGCATGACGGCACACGGTTATGCGCAGGTGCAGGTGTTGAGCGTGAGTCGCGAGCATCCGCAAAAGGATGCCGTGGCTGCAGGTTTGCGCGACGAGTATCGCCATGATGCCGACGAAATCCGCCTGTTTGCCGCCGGGCGTGGGTTGCTCGGCTTGCACATCGACGATTACGTGTACACGGTGCTCTGCGAAAAACACGACCTGCTGCGCATCCCTGCCGGCATGCCGCGCTGGTTCGACTTGGGGGAAGAGCCGCGCGTGGTCGCGATCAGCCTGTTCCAGACGGCGTCCGGGGCCGTTGCGCAAGTAAGCGGCAGTGACATCGCCCAACATTTCCCTGGGTTGGATGATTGACGTTAGTTCACTCTCCGGAAACTTATTCAATACACCTAAGTTGGAAAAGTTTGTGGGAATGGGCTCTATAGTTTGTAAGTTCCAGCTATTTGTCTGTGGGTCGATGTGTTAATCCCAGGCTTTATGTAACTCTCCCGTCGCTGTGTATTTCGTCTGTCAATAGGAGGAATCCGATTATTGACAGTGCAAATCAATAAGAGACGGAGAGGTATGTATGAGCAGCCCAGAGGAGCCAACCCCATCCGTGGAGCCTGCGGCAGACGAAGCCTGTGTACAGGCATGCGACGGCCAGGCCGGCGGCGCGCAACTGGCGTTGCCGGATAAACCGTTGACCGCCAAGGAGTTGGAAATACTGCGCTGGGCCACGGAGGGCAAGACAGTGTGGGAAATCAGCCGGATCCGCTGTGTCTCACAGGCCACGGTGAAGTTTCATTTGCGCAATATCTACAGCAAGTTGCACGTCAATAACCGGGTCCAGGCGGCAAGCGAAGCGATCCGGCGCGGTTTATGCGGGTAAAAAAAGGGCCGTGAAGCGCAACGGCTTCACGGCCCTGGGAAACAAGCTGGTAGTCAGGCCGAGTGGTAGGTCGGCAGGGCAAAGCGGTGCTGGCTTTGCAGCATCGAAATCTGTGGCAACTCGCTGGCCTGTTCTGCCAGGTCACGGCGGATTGCGCTAATGACCCAGGTCAGTTGGTCGGCGGTGTGCAGTTGCTGGTACGAGATCGAGCGCTTGATCTGCTTGCCCTCGGTGTTGCGCAGGGTCAGCAGGATGCCACCGTCGGGACGTGGCTGGGTGGTGACGTCGTAGTTGGAGAATACAGAAGCGAATTTGTCTTGGATCAGGCTCATGTCTATCGGCTCCATTGGCTCGTGTTGTGCGGCATGGAGTGATAGGTGCAGTGATTGTGCCAGTATCGCTATTTATAAAAACATCATATAAATCAGCATCTTATAAAAATTCGAAATTTTCAGATTCGTGCAATATGCATGAATGGCCATCGTGCATCCTGCATTTTGCGCTATTGGCCGCTGACGAGCGGTGCTGGCGTTTACCTCTGGGCGGGATACAAAACATTGCAAATCCTGCGTGTACAGCCAGGGAACGGCTGTCGTATTTTCCTGCAAGTCATTCAGGAACGGTCCTACGCCGCATGAAGGCCCGCGCACCCTACCAACAATAAGAAAAAGGACTTCTGTGCATGAGCAATCCGAACAGCGAGATGATCACCCTCGGCATGATGTTGCGTAAGGTGCCGACCATTGTCCGGGCCCTGCCACGGTTGGTGCGCGGGATCCGCGTCGCCAACATCACTGACCCCGACCAGCCCTGCGGGCTGGGCTGGACCTTCGAGCAGGCTACCCAGCGCAACCCCGAGGGCGCCGCGCTGTTATATGGCGACCAGGTGCTCAGTTACCGCCAGGCCAACCAGCACGCCAATCGCATCGCCCATCACTTGCAGGCCCAAGGCATTGGCAAGGGCGATGTGGTCGCCCTATTTATCGAAAACCGCCCCGAGCTGTTGCTGACTGTACTGGCGGTGGCCAAGATCGGCGGTATCTGCGCCATGCTCAACACCGCGCAAACCCAGGCGGTGCTGGTGCATAGCCTGACCCTGGTCAACCCCGTGGCGATTGTAGTCGGCGCCGAACTGGTCGAGGCCTTCGACGCGGTGCGGGGGCAGGTGGCGATTGATCCGCTGCGTACCTGGTATGTCGCCGATCAGCAGGCGGCGCCGGTGCCCCAGGGCTATATCGACCTGATGGCCGCCAGCGCGGACTGCTCGACGGATAACCCGGCCAGCAGCCAACAGATCTACTTCAACGACCCCTGCTTCTATATCTACACCTCCGGCACCACGGGCTTGCCCAAGGCCGGCATCTTCAAGCATGGCCGCTGGATGAAGTCCTCGGCCAGCTTCGGCACCATTGCCCTGGACATGGGTCCTGAAGACGTCGTCTATTGCACCCTGCCGCTGTACCACGCCACCGGGCTGTGTGTGTGCTGGGGCTCGGCGATTGCCGGCGCGTCGGGGTTTGCCATCCGGCGCAAGTTCAGCGCCAGCCAGTTCTGGGACGATGTGCGCAAATTCAACGCAACTACCCTGGGTTACGTCGGCGAGTTGTGCCGCTACCTGATCGACCAGCCGCCCAGCGAGCGCGACCGCGACAACCGCGTGGTGAAGATGATCGGCAACGGCTTGCGTCCCGGTGTTTGGGGGCCGTTCAAGGAGCGCTTTGGCGTCGATCATATCTGCGAGCTGTACGCGGCCAGCGACGGCAATATCGGCTTCACCAACGTGCTGAATTTCGACAACACCATCGGCTTTTCCCTGATGCACTGGGCGCTGGTGGACTACGCCCACGACACCTGCGAGCCGATCCGTGGCAGCAATGGTTTTATGCGTGAAGTGCAGAAGGGCGGCCAGGGCCTGCTGCTGGCCAGGATCGACGACAAAGCGCCGTTCGATGGCTACACCGACCCGGAAAAGAACCGCAAGGTGGTGTTGAGCGATGTGTTCGAGAAGGGCGATCGCTATTTCAACACCGGCGATCTGTTGCGCAGTATCGGCTTTGGCCATGCGCAGTTCGTCGACCGCCTGGGCGACACTTATCGCTGGAAGGGCGAGAACGTCTCCACAACCGAAGTGGAGAACATCTTTATGCAGCACCCGCAGATCACTGAGGCGGTGGCCTACGGGGTGGAAATCGCCAACACCAACGGTCGTGCCGGGATGGCCGCGATTACCCCGTCCGAATCCCTGGCCACCCTGGATATGCAGGCGTTGCTGCAATTCGCCCAGAGCCAGATGCCAGCCTATGCGGTGCCGCTGTTCCTGCGGATCAAGGTGAAGATGGAAACCACCGGCACTTTCAAGTACCAGAAGGTGCGGCTCAAGGAAGAAGCGTTCGACCCGGCCCGGGTTGGCGACGATCCACTGTATGCCTGGCTGCCGGGTACGGATGCCTACGTACCGGTAACCGGCCAGGTGCTGGCGGATATCCAGGGTGGAAAGTATCGCTACTAAGGCACTTGATAGAGTCTGGCTATCGAAGCTTTCGATAGAAAAGGGGTGACAGGCGTGGCGCTGCTCGGGAAACTGACGGCCTTACGCCACACCCTCCAGGGAGCCGCAGATGTCAGATCAAGCCAAACAAATGACCGAAGAAGAAGCCGCCGAATTTGCCGAGCAGGTCTTCGACGTCGCCCGTCGAGGCGATGCCGCCATGCTGGCCGCGCTGCTGGCCAAGGGCTTGCCGGTCAATCTGCGTAACCACAATGGCGACACCTTGTTGATGTTGTCCGCCTACCACGGGCACGCCGAGGCGGTGAAGGTGCTGCTGGAGTTCAAGGCCGACCCGCAGATCGCCAACGACAAGAACCAACTGCCGATTGCCGGCGCGGCATTCAAGGGCAACCTGGCGGTGGTCAAGGCATTGATCGAGGGCGGCAACCCGGTTGACGGCGCTTCTGCCGATGGCCGCACGGCGCTGATGATGGCGGCGATGTTCAACCGTACCGAGATGGTCGAGTACCTGCTCAGCGTCGGGGCTAACCCCAAGGCCACGGATGCCCAGGGTGTGACTGCGCTGGGTGCGGCCCAGACCATGGGAGCAGCGGATACGACGGCGCAGTTGCAAAAACTGGTGTAGGCTTTGCGCCCTCAAAATCAGCCTCGCCACAGGATTCGCCCATGAACACCGCGCTCGTCGAACTCATCACTAAAATCAGTTCCGGTTGCCTGGGCGACGCCGAGATCGTGCGGATCGCCGATGAGGCCAGTCAGGCATACGCCGATGCCGATGGATTCCTGGCGGCCAACCCCGATATCAACTACGACGACAGCTTCCCCATCCCCCTGGGCGAGTGGATTGTGGTGGGCAGCCTGCCGGAGACGGTGCTGTTCCAGGCCGATACCTACCAGGACCTGTTCGCCCAGATCGTCGCCTCCTTTGGCCCCGACGTAGCGTTCAACCTCAAGCCCAAGCAACTGGCCAAGACCGAAGCCCTGACGGCGCTCAATCGCATCCAGATCCAGCTCGACGCCATGAACCCGGAAAACGGCGGCTATACCCTGATGAACTTCAGCCAGTTGCTCGACGACGAAATCCAGGCGGTGTTGGTGTATGGCAACGACGTGCCACGGGTGCTGGCGTTGTGTGCCGAACTCGGGATCAAGGGCGAACCGTCCCTGGAAGCCCTGCGCATCGCAGTGCATGTCTGAAATAAAACGGAACCCTGGCCAGGGCTGGCTATCCTAAACAGGCAAACCCTCACTTAGGAGCGACACCATGGGTTCCACATTTAATGGTCTGATCGGGTTGATCATCCTGGCGCTGGATATCTGGGCGATCATCAACGTGTTCAAAAGCGGCGCCAGCACCGGGGCCAAAGTGTTGTGGATCCTGTTGATCCTGCTGTTGCCGGTACTGGGCCTGATTATCTGGGCCATCGCCGGGCCACGGGGCAATGTGCGGATCTGACCCTTAGCGCGCACAAGCAGATAAATAATGTGGGAGCGGGCTTGCTCGCGATAACGGTGTGTCAGCCAATCAATCTGGTACTGATACACCGCTATCGCGAGCAAGCCCGCTCCCACCTTTAATTACGCTGTGTTCTGTAGATTTGTGTTTCGAGATATTCGCTGCACAAAATTTTCACACTTCATCCAAGACAATTCCCCCGCTTTATTTTCCTGCCACGGTCCGTCTGTGCCGCCAGGAGCCCTGCGCAATGAGTAATCAATAGCGTTGCCGACGTTGATCGGGCACCATCTGCCCACCGCGTAATACCCTGGACCCTGCGCCTTTATTGGCGGGGCAGGACGCCGCTGCATTATTTCGCAACTTAAACTTCCAATGGGTCCTCAAACAACATGGCAAACCCGGACGCCCTGAATCAGCAGCGAGCTGCTAATCGCCTGCTGCAACCGACCGTCAAATCCCACCTGGCCTACACGCTGCTCTGCGCCCTGGTCATGATGGTGATGCTTTCCCTGCTGCGCCTGGGACTGTTGGTGTACAACCGCGACATGATGCTCGACACCCCGGCCGCGACCTTCCTGGAAGCGTTCGCCAATGGCCTGCGCCTGGACTTGCGCCTGGTGGTGTACCTGAGCATCCCGCTGATCCTGGCCCTGTTCAGCGTGCGCGCCATGGCCGCCCGCGGGTTCTTCCGGCTGTGGCTGACCGTGGTCTCCAGTATTGCGCTGTTCCTCGGCCTGATGGAGATGGACTTCTACCGCGAGTTCCACCAGCGCCTCAACGGCCTGGTTTTCCAGTACGTCAAGGAAGATCCGAAAACCGTGATGAGCATGCTCTGGTACGGTTTCCCGGTGGTGCGCTACCTGCTGGGCTGGGCCGTGGGTACGTTTATCCTGAGCATCGCCTTCAAGGGCGCCGACCGCGCAACGCGCCCCCGTGGCCCGTTCAGCGGTGGCACCGTCGGCACCCGCCAGGTCGCGCCGTGGTACAGCCGCATCGCGGTGTTCGTGGTGTGCCTGCTGATTGCCGTGGTCGCCGCGCGCGGCACCCTGCGCCAGGGCCCGCCGCTGCGTTGGGGTGACGTGTACACCACCGACTCGAACTTCGCCAACCACCTGGGCCTCAACGGTACGTTGTCGCTGATCGGGGCGGCCAAGGCGCGGTTCTCCGAGCACCGCGAGAACGTCTGGAAAGCCACCCTGGAGCAGCCGCTGGCCACCCAGACCGTGCGCGACATGCTGGTGCTGCCTGACGAAAAACTGGTGGATACCGACACTGCCGCCGTGCGCCGTGACTTTACGCCACCGGCCGAGAAGACCCTGCCGATCAAGAACGTCGTGGTAATCCTGATGGAAAGCTTCGCCGGTCACTCGGTGGGCGCCCTGGGCAGTGGCGGCAAGATCACGCCGTACTTCGACGAGTTGACCAAGGAAGGCCTGCTGTTCGACCGCTTCTTCTCCAATGGCACCCATACCCACCAGGGCATGTTCGCCACCATGGCCTGCTTCCCGAACCTGCCAGGCTTCGAATACCTGATGCAGACCCCCGAAGGCAGCCACAAGCTGTCGGGCCTGCCGCAATTGCTCAGTGCCCGTGATTTCGACGACGTGTATGTCTACAACGGCGACTTCGCCTGGGACAACCAGTCGGGCTTCTTCAGCAACCAGGGCATGACCAACTTCATTGGCCGCAATGACTTCGTCGACCCGGTGTTCTCCGATCCGACCTGGGGCGTGTCCGACCAGGACATGTTCAATCGTGGCCTGCAGGAACTGAAGGCACGCGAAGGCGGCAAGCCGTTCTACGCCCTGCTGCAAACCCTGTCCAACCATACGCCGTACGCCTTGCCGACGCCGTTGCCGGTCGAGGCGGTGACTGACCGTGGTCGCCTCAACGAGCATTTGACGGCCATGCGCTACTCCGACTGGGCCCTGGGCCAGTTCTTCGAGAAGGCCCGCAAGGAACCGTACTTCAAGGACACTCTGTTTGTGATCGTCGGCGACCATGGTTTTGGTAACGAGCAACAGATCACCGAAATGGACCTGGGCCGCTTCAACGTGCCGCTGCTGCTGATCGCACCGGGCGTGCAGGACAAGTTCGGTGTGCGTGACCACACCGTGGGCACGCAGATCGATATCGTGCCGACCATCATGGGCCGCCTGGGCGGGGAAACCCGCCACCAGTGCTGGGGCCGTGACCTGCTCAACCTGCCGGAAGGCGACAAGGGCTTTGGCGTGATCAAGCCCTCGGGCAGCGACCAGACCGTGGCCTTGCTCACCGCTGACCGCGTGTTGGTACTGCCCAAGGAAATGCCACCCAAGCTGTGGCAATACGAACTGGGCGCCAACCCAAGTGGCAAGGTGATCCCTGAGTCGGCGGATGAGGCGCAACTCAAGCAGAAACTTGAGTCGTTCCTGCAAACCGCCACCAAGAGCCTGCTGGATAACACCGCAGGCGTAGTGGACGGCAAGCCGGACTAATCGCCCGGCAATAAAAAAGAGGCCTTTTACAAGGCCTCTTTTTTTTGCATTTTTTTAACGCTGGGGGGTTATATCTTGCCCAGCAGCAACAGAATCAACAGCACCACCAGCACCGTGCCGAGAATACCCGATGGCCCATAACCCCAGTTGCGCGAGTGCGGGAACACCGGCAGACCGCCGACCAGCAGGAGGATCAGAACAATGATAAGAATGAGGCTCATAGTGTGTTTTCCTTATTCGTCTTCTGAAAAGACCAGATTGTTAATACCAGAGCCGAACATCTAAAACGGCTGCCTTAACTGATCCGACTCCTGCACTTTGCAGAAAATTCCCTGTTTTTTTAATGCGATTTGGCCGCTGGCTTATTTCCTTTTTAATTGTTGTGCTGTGTCGCACTTAGTTTAAAAAGATTGAACTTACCCCAGGCCCCGGCATCCGACCGGGCTTTTGGTTTGCCCCGGGCATTCAGCAACTTGATGGTGCATGGGCCGGTGAATAACCTTCGCTACACTGGCGCTTACTTCCTCCCTGAACCACAAGGCTACTTCCTATGCAAAATCGCATGATGATCACCGGCGCCGGATCCGGCCTGGGTCGCGAAATCGCTCTGCGCTGGGCCCGCGAAGGCTGGCAACTGGCCTTGTCGGATGTCAGCGAGCCGGGCTTGCAGGAAACCCTCGCGCTGGTGCGCCAGGCCGGTGGCGACGGGTTTATCCAGCGCTGTGACGTGCGTGACTACAGCCAGCTCACGGCCTTTGCCCAGGCCTGTGAGGTCAAGCTGGGCGGCATTGATGTGATCGTCAACAACGCCGGGGTCGCCTCCGGTGGGTTCTTCAGCGAACTGTCCCTGGAGGATTGGGATTGGCAGATCGCAATCAACCTGATGGGCGTGGTCAAGGGCTGCAAGGCCTTCCTGCCGCTGCTGGAAAAGAGCAAGGGCCGAATCATCAACATCGCCTCCATGGCGGCCCTGATGCAAGGCCCGGCCATGAGCAACTACAACGTGGCCAAGGCCGGTGTGGTGGCGCTCTCGGAAAGCCTGCTGGTGGAACTCAAGCAGCAGGAAGTCGGGGTGCATGTGGTGTGCCCGTCGTTCTTCCAGACCAACCTGCTGGACTCATTCCGCGGCCCGACCCCGGCGATGAAGGCCCAGGTCGGCAAATTGCTGGAAAGTTCGCCCATCACTGCAGCAGACATTGCCGATTACATCTACCAGCGTGTGGCCGTCGGTGAATTCATGATCCTGCCTCACGAACAGGGGCGGATGGCCTGGGCACTGAAGCAGAAAAATCCGCAGTTGCTGTATGACGAAATGACCAACATGTCGGAAAAAATGCGCGCCAAGGCGCAGTCGGCCAAAGGCTGAAAGATATAAACAATGGGTTTATGTTTTTGCGGACTTATTGGGCTGTTTGATATTCGTCTGTCAGTAAAGGCAGCTATGGTTTGTAGGGTGGATCTGTTTATCTAGCAGGTTATTGATGGCTCGTAGGGGAGGGCGCATGGTCGCGGTCCGGTAACTTTCCAAAGGACAAACGCCATGCTGGTACTTAGCCGCGCGGTAGGCGAAATCATTTCCATCGGCGATCACATCACCCTGCGGATCCTGGAGGTCAACAACCTCCAGGTGAAACTCGGCGTGGAAGCGCCGGCAGGGGTCAATGTGCATCGGGCGGAGGTCTACGAAAAGATCCGCAGCCTACAGGGGTACCCGGTGCCCGTGGCCAACCCTTAGTCGAACAGGTGCTTGGGCACGTCGTGCTTGAGCATCAACTGGCACTGTTCACTCTCCGGATCGAAAACGATCAGCGCCTGGCCCTTGGTCAACGCCTGGCGTACCCGCAGTACGCGGGTTTCCAGGGGCGTGTCGTCGCCGTTGTCGGTGCCGTCGCGGGTCACGAAGTCTTCGATGAGGCGGGTCAGGGTGTCGACTTCAAGTGCATCGTAGGGAATCAGCATACAAGCCTCAAATGGTGGATCCCGGCGATCCTACTGTGCCGGGATCATAGTTGCCAGCCTCAGGATTTCTGTCCGACCAGGCTGTCCACCGAGGGCACACGGGTGTCGCTCTCCATTTGTGTTTCATGTTCCAGTTGATGACTGAAGCGGTCCAGGGAGCCCTGGGCCGGTTGCGCATCGCTGGCAAATACCGGCGGGCTGAGGATGTAGGCGCCCAGCAGGCGGCTCAGGGCGGCGAGGCTGTCGATATGGGTGCGCTCGTAGCCGTGGGTTGCATCGCAGCCAAAGGCCAGCAACGCGGTGCGGATATCGTGGCCGGCGGTGACCGCCGAGTGCGCGTCGCTGAAGTAATAGCGAAACAGGTCACGGCGTACCGGCAGGTCGTTTTCCGCCGCCAGGTGCAGCAAGTGGCGGGACAGGTGATAGTCGTAGGGGCCGCCAGAGTCCTGCATCGCCACGCTTACTGCATGCTCGCTGGAATGCTGGCCGGGGGCGACCGGGGCAATGTCGATGCCGACGAATTCGCTGACATCCCAGGGTAAGGCGGCGGCCGCGCCACTGCCGGTTTCTTCGGTGATGGTGAACAGCGGGTGACAGTCGATCAGCAACGGTTCGCCACTGTCGACGATGGCCTTGAGGGCCGCGAGCAAGGCTGCGACGCCGGCTTTGTCATCCAGGTGGCGGGCGCTGATATGGCCGCTTTCGGTAAATTCCGGCAGCGGGTCGAAGGCCACGAAATCACCGACGCTGATCCCCAGGGAATCGCAATCGGCGCGGGTGGCGCAGTAGGCGTCCAGGCGCAGTTCGATATGGTCCCAACTGATTGGCATTTCATCCACTGCGGTATTGAACGCGTGCCCGGAGGCCATCAGTGGCAGGACGCTGCCACGGATCACGCCATTGTCGGTGAACAGGCTGACGCGGCTGCCCTCGGCAAAACGGCTGGACCAGCAGCCCACCGGGGCCAGGGTCAGGCGGCCATTGTCCTTGATCGCCCGCACGGCGGCGCCGATGGTGTCCAGGTGCGCGGAAACCGCGCGGTCCGGGCTGTTTTTCTGGCCCTTGAGGGTGGCGCGGATGGTGCCGCGCCGGGTCATCTCAAAGGGGATGCCCAGCTCTTCCAGGCGCTCGGCGACGTAGCGCACGATGGTGTCGGTAAACCCGGTGGGGCTGGGGATGGCGAGCATTTCCAGCAGCACTTTCTGCAGGTAGTTGAGATCCGGTTCGGGGATGGTTCGGGTCATGGAAACTCCTGATGAATTGAGGGCATCGATGGTTTCGATGAGGGGCTGGGTATGTGTTGCCTCGGCCGGCCCCATCGCAGGCAAGCCAGCTCCCACCTTTAAATGTGTTCACACATCAACCTGTGGGAGCGGGCTTGCCCGCGATGAGGCCCGTCTAGACAGCTCATGTCTCAAGCCGTGGTTTGGCTGTGGGGAAACAACAAATCCACAAACCGTTCTGCCGTGGGCTGTGGTTCATGGTTGGCCAATCCTGCGCGTTCGTTGGCTTCGATAAATACGTACTCCGGCTGGTCAGCGGCCGGCACCATAAGGTCCAGGCCGACCACCGCAATATCCAGGGCGCGCGCCGCACGCACCGCTGCATCCACCAGCGTCGGATGCAGCGTCGCCGTGACATCTTCCAGGCAACCCCCGGTGTGCAGGTTGGCGGTACGCCGCACCGCCAGCACTTCGCCCGCAGGCAGGATGCTGTCGTAGTCGTAACCCGCTGCCTTTAAGGTGCGCAGGGTTTCGTCGTCCAGGGGGATCCGGCTTTCGCCATCGGTGGCTGCCTGGCGTCGGCGGCTTTGCGCCTCGATCAAGGCGCCGACGCTATGCTTGCCGTCACCGATCACCTGGGCCGGGCGGCGGATCGCGGCGGCCACCACTTCAAAGCCGATCACCAGGATGCGCAGGTCCAGGCCTTCGTGGAAACTCTCGAGCAATACCCGCGAGTCAAACTGGCGCGCCGCCTCGATGGCGCCTTGCACTTCTTCGATGGTCTGCAAGTCCACGGCCACGCCTTGGCCCTGTTCACCGTCCAGGGGCTTGACGACGATGCGCTGGTGTTCGTCGAGAAACTCCAGGTTATCGTCGGCGCTGGCCGCCAGTTGTTGCGCTGGCAATTTCAAGCCGGCGGCGCTCAATACTTTATGGGTCAGGCTTTTGTCCTGGCACAGGGTCATGCTGATCGCACTGGTCAGGTCGCTCAACGACTCACGGCAGCGCACCCGGCGCCCGCCATGACTGAGGGTGAACAACCCGGCTGCGGCATCGTCCACCTGCACATCAATCCCGCGTCGGTGCGCTTCTTCGACAATGATGCGCGCATAGGGGTTAAACCCCGCCTGCGGCCCCGGCCCGAGGAACAGCGGCTGGTTGATGCCGTTCTTGCGCTTGATGGCAAACGTGGTGAGCGCACGAAAGCCGAGCTTGGCGTACAGGCTTTTTGCCTGGCGATTGTCGTGTAATACCGACAGGTCCAGGTAACTCAGGCCGCGGCTCATAAAGTGCTCGATCAGGTGGCGCACCAGCACTTCGCCGACGCCAGGCCGCGAGCATTGCGGGTCCACGGCCAGGCACCAGAGGCTGCTGCCGCTTTCCGGATCATGGAAGGCCTTTTGATGATTGAGGCCCATGACGCTGCCGATCACTGCGCCGCTGTCTTCATCCTCGGCCAGCCAGTACACCGGGCCACCCTGGTGGCGCGGGGTCAGCAGGTTGGCATCCACCGGCAACATACCGCGCCCCTGGTACAGGCGATTGACCGCCTGCCAGTCGGCTTCGCTCTGGACGCGGCGAATGCGAAAGCCGCGAAACACCCGGGTGGCCGGGCGGTAGTCGGTGAACCACAGGCGCAAGGTGTCGGAGGGGTCGAGGAACAACTGTTGCGGATCGATCCCCAGGATCTGCTGGGGCGCGGCCACATACAGGGCGATATCCCGTTCTCCCGGCTGCTCGTTGAGCAGCTCCAGGGCCAGGCTCGCCGGGTCGGGGAAGGTATGGCCGATCAACAGCCGGCCCCACCCGCAATGCACGGCAATCGGTTGCGCGCTCGGTTCGCTGCCGTCTTCGGCCAGGCGCGCTTGCAGGCGTTCGTAGGACGGCGCCTGGCCGCGCAGCAGGCGTTGGCTGTAGGCCGTGGCGTGAGGTTTCATCAATCAGATTCCTTGTTCGCTGAGCCACAGGTTCAGCGCTGCCAATTGCCACAGCTTGGAGCCGCGCAGCGGCGTCAGTTGCCCTTGGGGGTCGGTGAGCAGGCGGTCGAGCATCGCCGGGTTGAACAAGCCACGGTCCTGGCTCGGATCCAGCAGCAGGTCACGCACCCAGTTCAAGGTATCGCCCTGCAAGTGCTTGAGGCCGGGCACCGGGAAGTAGCCCTTCTTGCGGTCGATCACCGCGCTGGGGATGACCCGGCGCGCGGCTTCCTTGAGCACTTGCTTGCCGCCGTCCGGCAGCTTGAATCGGCCCGGCACCCGCGCCGACAACTCCACCAGGCGGTAGTCGAGAAACGGCGTGCGCGCTTCCAGGCCCCAGGCCATGGTCATGTTATCCACACGCTTGACCGGGTCATCCACCAGCATCACCGTGCTGTCCAGGCGCAGGGCCTTATCCACAGGCGCCTCGGCGCCAGGTTGGGCGAAATGCTCGCGCACGAAGTCGCCGGCGGCGTCATTGGCAGTCAGCCATTGCGGGGCCACGGTGGCCGCGTAGTCGTCGTAGCTGCGGTCGAAGAAGGCCTCGCGGTAAGCCGCGTAAGGGTCGCTGGCGCCGTCCACCTGCGGGTACCAGTGGTAACCGGCGAACAGTTCATCGGCGCCCTGGCCGCTTTGCACCACCTTGCAATGCTTGGCCACTTCCCGCGACAGCAGGTAGAAGGCAATGCAGTCATGGCTGACCATTGGCTCGCTCATGGCACGGAACGCAGCCGGCAACTGCTCGATGATCTCGCTTTCGGCGATGCGCAGTTGGTGGTGTCGGGTGCCGTAATGCTTGGCGATCAGGTCAGAGTACTGGAACTCATCGCCACGCTCGCCGCCGGCATCTTCAAAACCGATGGAGAAGGTCGACAGGTCCTGCACCCCGACTTCACGCAGCAGGCCCACCAGCAGGCTCGAATCCACACCGCCTGAAAGCAACACGCCCACATCCACCGCCGCCCGTTGGCGAATGGCCACGGCTTCGCGGGTGCTGTCGAGCACGCGGTCGGTCCAGTCTTCCAGGGTCAGGTGTTTTTCATCGTCATGGGGGCCGTAGGGCAGGGTCCACCAGGTTTTCTGCTCGGTGGCACCGTTGGCCTCGATACGCATCCAGGTGGCCGGCGGCAGTTTTTCGATGCCCGCCAGCAAAGTGCGCGGTGCCGGCACCACGGCGTGGAAATTCAGGTAGTGATTGAGCGCCACCGGGTCGAGGATCGGGTTGATATCACCGCCCTTGAGCAACGCCGGCAATGCCGAGGCAAAGCGCAGGCGCTGGCCGGTGCGCGACAGGTACAACGGCTTGACGCCCAGGCGGTCGCGGGCGATGAACAGGCGCTGGCTGTCGCGCTCCCAGATGGCAAAGGCAAACATGCCATTGAGCTTGGGCAGCAAGGCTTCGCCCCAGGCGTGATAGCCCTTGAGCAGCACTTCGGTGTCACCGCCCGAATAGAAGGCGTAGCCCAGGGCTTCAAGCTCGGTACGCAACTCCGGGAAGTTGTAGATCGCGCCATTGAACGCCAGGGACAGGCCCAGTTGGGCGTCGACCATCGGTTGGGCCGAGCCGTCCGACAGGTCCATGATTTTCAGGCGACGATGGCCTAGGGCAATTGGCCCTTGAGCATGGAAGCCCCACGCGTCAGGTCCGCGTGGCGCCAAGTGATGGGTGATTCGTTCCACCGCTGCCAGGTCGGCAGGTTGATGATCGAAACGCAGTTCTCCAGCTAATCCGCACATAAAGTCCTTACCGGTTTTTCCGTTGGGGAGGGGCAAACATGCACGCGCCAAAACGGCGGGTACCCAAGGACTGACCCGTGGCTATAGGGGGAGTTTTAGATCAATAAGTTATATGGCAAACGGCCTGCTTGTGTCGCGGGCCACGCCGCGGCTTGCGGGGCGTGGGTGAAACGGGGGGTAATTAGGTCGAGCTCAGATGCAAATAATGGGGTGTTTCGCCAGGCAACTCCCCAGCTATTTGAACCTTTTCAAGGCGAGCGTGGGCTTATCGTCTGGCGTCATTGAACAATGCAATGAAGGAACGTTGTGAATCACGCAAACAGGTCATTTGAGCCAGGTTGTCGAACCTGTGACTCAGGACGAATTGATGGCAACGCGGCTGGATCTCACCGGTGACCTGGACAAGGCGCAGGTCTTGTAAGACCGGCTGCCGACCTGGCTGGTCAAGGCCGATTCCCAGGTGCTCCTGGCCATTGAGCAGGCGTATGCCGAAAGTGGCGGGCGCGAGCTTAGCCAGGTGTTTTTGCCACGTTGCTGCGAATCAACGCCCGCAGCGCAAAACGGTTGGGATGACAGGCCTCGGCCACGCTGCGGGGCAGGGGCAGCGGTTCGTTGTCCAGCCATGCCGCCAGCAGTTCACTCGACAGCGGCGCGGTGATCAGGCCCCGTGAACCGTGGCCGCTGTTGACGTACAGGCCGTCCAACCATGGGCAGGCGGTGTCCGGTGTGTGGCGGGCATCCTTGCGCAGGGCGGCAAAGGCCAGGGCGAAGGCTTGGGGATCGGCCAGTGGCCCGACAATCGGCAGATAGTCCGGGCTGGTGCAGCGAAACGCCGCGCGGCCCTTCAGGGTGTGCGGGTCGAGCGTGGCGGTGCGCAGGCGCTGGGCCAGGTCGGGGGAGATTTCCTGCAACAGTTCCAGGTTCCCCGCGTGCTCGGCGACGGTGGGGGTCAGGTCATCGCTCTTGAAATCAAAGCTGGCGCCCAGGGTATGTTCGCCCAGGCGGGCCGGTGCCACATAGCCTTCGGCGCAGACCACGGTTGCCAACGCCTGGCTGGCGGCAGTCTGTGGCAAGCGGGTGATCTGCCCGCGAATGCGCTTGAGGGGCAGCTCGGCGCTGGCGGCAAACTGCTTGACCTCGGCCGCCCCGGCCAGCACCACCACGGGGGCGCTGGCCAGCAACCGGTCGCCGTCCCAGGCCTGCCATTGATCGTTGACTTTGCGCAGCGCCAACACTTGATGATGTACATGCACCGTGATCCCGGGCTGACTCGCCTGCCACTGGCACAACGCCGGCGGATGCACCCAGCCGCCCTCGGGGAAAAACAGCCCGCCATGCTCCAGGCCAATCCCGGCGCGGGCCTGGGCCTGATCGCGGTCCAGCAGGTGCAGCAAGTCAGGGGCAAATGCCTGGGCCAGTTGCGCCTGGCGTTCGGCCTCCTTGGCATTGAACGCCAGTTGCAGCACGCCACAACCGTCCCAATCCACCCCCCGTTGCAAGTGTTCCAGCAGGCGCCGGGTATGCCCGAACCCGCTGACAATCATCTGCGAAAGGGCCGTGCCATGGGCCGACAGCTTGAGGTAGAGCACCCCTTGCGGATTGCCCGAGGCCTCTTGGGCCAGGCCGGCATGCCGTTCCAGCAGGCTGACTTGCCAGCCCCGTGCGGCGAGGCTGGCCGCGCTGGCGCAACCGGCCATGCCGCCGCCGATCACCAGGGCCCGTCGTTCGCCTTTGGGGGCCGGTGGCCTGGCGAACCACGGCTTGATCGCCGCAACTGGCGCCGCGTCGGCCGGCCAGCCAAGAAACTCACCGCGCAGGATTTCCCACTTATGGCCGATGCCCGGCGTGCGTTTCATCTTGAACCCGGCGCCATTGAGCAGGCGCCGCACCCAGCCGGTGCTGGTGAAGGTGCTGATGGTCGAGCCGGGGGCAGCCAGGCGCGCCAGTTCGGCGAACAGCTCGGCGGTCCACATCTCGGGGTTTTTCGCCGGGGCAAAACCATCGAGGAACCAGGCGTCGATCTGGGCGTCGAGCTGCGGCAGTTGCTCCAGGGCATCGCCGATCAGCAGCGTCAGCGTCACCCGCCCGTTATCCAGGACCAGGCGCTGGAAACCCGGGTGGATGGCGATGTACTGCGCCAGCAATTGCTCGGCCAACGGTTTGAGCTCTGGCCAGAGGGCGAGGGCGCGTTGCAGGTCGGCGTGGCTCAGCGGGTACTTTTCCACACTGACAAAATGCAGGCGCGCCCCCGGCGTCGCGTGCTGTGCAAACAGTTGCCAGGCACACAGAAAATTCAACCCGGTGCCAAACCCCGTTTCCCCGATCACCAGGCGCCCACCCACCGGCAGCGCGGCAAAGCGCTCTTGCAGGCGGTTCTGTTCAAGGAACACGTAGCGGGTTTCTTCCAGGCCCGACTGGTCGGAAAAATACACGTCGTCGAACACCCGCGAGCGCGGGCGTCCCTGGTCGTCCCAGTCGAGCTGGGCATTGGGCTGTACGGGGTTCATGGGCAACTCGGCAAAGGCAAGGCGGCCATTCTAGTCGATCACGGGGGCCAGGGTTGGCGCGGGTGTTAGCCGGCTATTTGATCCATGCAAAAAACCTCTGCAATGGCGCGCCAGCGATCAGGAATCAGCGTTAATCGAGCATGGCGCAGCGGGTATCGTGGTGTTTTGATCCATGGCAATAAGGAACATTGCGCATGCACGCACAGGCTGATTTGACCCACACATTCACTCAATTGACCCGGCAGCAGTTGCAAGCTGCCTTGCTGGAGATGACTGGCGACCTGGCCAAGGCCCAGGTCCTGCAACAGCGCCTGCCGGGCTGGATGATCAATTCCCCGCCAGGGTTGCTGGAGGCGCTGGAGCGGGACGCGGCGTATGTTGAAGAGGCCAAGGCTGGCGTCACGCAGCACTTGCAGGCATTGCGCAGTCTGGACGAGTTTTGCAGCGAGCAGTTGCAGGTCTACGGCCAGGCGCAGTGGCAGGTCACGCTGGAGCCAAAAAAGGACCTGTTTATCCGGGCCTTCTACGAGTATCAGGCAGATGTGTTGCCGCGCGAGTATGAGCGCACCGTGCGCCTGGAAAAACAGAGCCTGTTGCATAGGGCCATGCAGAACTTTTCGGCGGATGAGGCCCTTGCCGAGCGATATCCCCTCGAGTCGCGGCTGCAAGCGCAAGACCGCAGCGTTATCGGCGTTGCGCCCCATGAGTTTGCCGAAGGTTGCCGGGCGCTCGACCTCGGGCGTCGGTACCAGCAGCACATCAATGAGGTGTTCCACCTCGATCGCGACGAGGGCGTTGCCAGTGACGTGGCGCTGTCGATCGGCCGGATGAAAACCCTGGACGTAAAGATCGATGCCCATATCGCCCTGATGCGCGGCGATATCAGCCGCGAAACCTACGCCATGTTGTGCGCATTGCTGGAGCAGGACCTCAGCCCGGCCGCGGCGAAGAGCCAGCTGTACCAGGGGCGCCCCGTGCTCTGGCAAGGCCTCAATGCACGCGATTGCTGCCTGTGGAGCGTGCTGGTGTTTTCGGCCCGCCCGATTGGCGAATACCCCCAGCAGCCTTGTGTGGTCTACATGCCCAATGAACCGCAGCGGCCGTTTTTCGAGTACCCATCCCTCAACGACTTCAAGGTTTACCTGGAACTGAAGCTGGAAGTGAGCAGCTATCGGCGCTTCTTTACCGGCTACCTGGGAGAGGTTGACCGGGTTGGGTTTTTCTCGCGATTCGACGAGCACCGCAGCCTTGGCGTGCTGGAGGCCCGGCCCGTCATGGTGAGCCTGGCCAGGCACTTTTTCAGTACTTACGTGGGCAAGCTGCAGATCGATGCGCGCACGCTGGCGGTGCCCGTGGCGGACGTGGACGAAGAGGTGCGCAAGCAGCGCCTGATGGAGTATCTGGAGGCTGGATTGACCTTGCTCAACCTCGCCGGTTTTGTCGTCCCGGCCTTGGCCCTGCTGATGACGGGCGTGGCGGTGGGGCAACTGCTCGGCGAGGTGTATGACGGCATCGAGGACTGGCGGCGGGGGGACAAGGGCGAGGCGCTCAGGCAACTGGGCGCGGTGGCGCAAAGTATCACCTCGATGGTGGTGTTCGCAGCCGGCGCCAAAGTGGTGGGCAACGTGTTGAAGCGTGCGCAGTTGAGCATGGGGCGCTTTTTTGCGGAGCTGGAAGCGGTGCGCTCGACCGATGGACATCTGCGGCTCTGGCGGCCCGATATTGCCCGGTACGCGCACCGTCAGCAGTTGCCCGAGAACGTGATGGCGGACGCAGAAGGCATCTACCGGATTGGCGGCCATTGCTACGTCAAAGTGGTCGGTTTCGTTCATCGGATTGCCTTTGACGCCAAGCTGGGCCAATGGCACGCCCTCCATCCGACACGCCAGGATGCCTATCGCCCTGCGCTCCTGCACAACGGCGAGGGCGCCTGGCGCTTTGCATTCGAACAGCCTGAACGCTGGGAGGACCAGGATTACCTGTTCTCGCGCCTGGAGCCCGGCAGTCGTCACCCCCACCTGGATTCGCGCAAGCTGCGCCTGGTCAGCGACATCCTGGATATGCAGCCCCCCTGGGCGTACCACCTGGCTCGCGAGTGCTTGCCCTTTCCCGCGCGCTTTCGTGATGTGTATGAGCGGTTCCGGGTGGAGCAATCGATTCGCGACCTGATCTGGCTGCTGGAGCGTGGTGTGTACCTCAATGCTGAACACGCGACCGCGCAGATGCAGGCCTTGGCGCTGTTGCCGGGTTGGCCCGAGGGACGCTATTTCGAGGTGGTGGATGCGCAGGGTGCGGTGACGGCGCGTTACCCCGCTAGTGGCACTCATAGGCTGCCAATCACGCAGCACGCAGTGGCTGAAGGGCAAGTGTTTGATGTGCTGCTGTCGGAGCTCGACGAATCGCAAAAACTCGCCCTGTTGGGGGAGGACGTTGCTGCCGACCAGCAACATGGGGTGTTGGCGCGGCGCTTACTGGCGCACCTCAAGGCGGATCGCAAGCCGCTGTTTGAGCAGATGTACCAGGCCTATGACGGGCCAGTGCCCGAGGAGTGGGCGGTACTGCGCAGCACCTATGCGCAATTGCCGTCCAGGGTGATGCGCGAGTTGATGGCGCGCGCCTCGTCGGTGGAGCTCGAGTTGCTGCGCGAGCAGCAGCGAGTGCCCATGGGCCTGGCAGAGGCGGTGCGTGCTGCGCTGGCCGAACAACGCCTGGATCGCGCCTTGGCCGGTTTCGAACAGCCGGAATTGGCCGGCCTCGACACCCAGTGCGTGGCGGTGCGCACGCTGCCGCGCATCGAGGGTTGGGATCCCCGGCTGCACCTGGAGATGCGCGCAGATTCACCCCAGGGGGCGTTACTGGCCGTGGGCGCCGTCGAAGGTGCCAGTGTGCGGCTGGTGGTGGTGCGTACGGCTGCAGGGTTCCAGGCGTTCGATGCCAGTGGCCTGAGCCTGGGTAGTGTGCGTTCCGGAGTGGACGGGCTATTTGAGGCCATTGAAGACGCAAGCACTCTGGGCAGGCCCCAGGCGCAGGCCGAGCATGGATGGCGGTTGCGCCGCTTGATTGCCGCCAGTGCCCAGAGTGAGCGTGATCGCGCCGCCGAGGCGTTTTCCGATGGGGCACTGGAGCCCCAGGCAGTGCAAGCACCTTGCCGTGTGGCGGATTCACCCACCGGCTCTTTTACCCAAAACTCGCCCCTGGTGCGCAAGTTGCAGTGGCTTTATCCGCTGTTCACGCAGGCTCAAGCCTCTGCGTTGCTGCAGGGCCTGGGGGCCGACGAACTTGCTCGTGCCCATGCGGTAGAGCGTCTGCGCGCCGAGCTTGGGCGCCTGCGTGTGGTACTCAAACACTGGAAAAACGACATCGGCGGCTTGGAGCAGCAACCGGGCCTGAGGAACATCCGCCAGAGCCGCCAGCAAGTGGCCGAGCGTATCGAGGCCTGCTGGCGCCAGCAGAGCTTTATGCCCAATGAGCGCGAGCTGCCCGTTGCTGGCCTGTCCCTGGACGGGATGCGCGTGGGCTCGTTGCCGAACCTGCCGCCTGAAATTCGCTTCGACCATGTGCAGCGCCTGTCACTGCGCAATATGCGCCTGGGTGATGACGTGGCTTATTTCCTCAAGTGCTTCAAGGGGCTGCGCCGCCTGGACCTGGACCGTAACCGCCTGACCCGGTTGCCGGAATATCTGTCGCGCATGCCTGATCTGGGCAGCCTGTCGTTGTCCCACAATCAGTTGGCGTTGACCGAATACACCCGGCGCAAGCTCGCCGATATGAGCACGTTGCAGCTGTTGGACCTGAGCCACAACCCGGTGGAAGGGCAGCTGGATGTCAGCGCCATGCGCGGCTTGCATACGCTGTTGCTACAGGATACCCGCATCGTCGACGTGCCCTCCGGGCTCGGGCGCCTGGCCTATCTGGACCAGGTGGACCTGCGCGACAACTGGATCACCCTGCTGCCCGAATGGCTGTTTAGCGCCACCCGCAGTTTCAGCCAGGCACTCAACCTGGCGGGCAACCCGTTGTCCACCTCGGCGGTGACGGCGCTCACGCGCTACCGCGAGGCGGTGGGTATTGGCATGGGCTATGTCGATGACGATCAATCGCGCTTCACCGAGTTGAAAGCCCGGGCGTTGTGGCTGCCGGATGAAGTGGCCAATCGCAATGCGATCAAGCGCGGCATCTGGGCCAACCTGCGCGATGACCCGGACTGCGCGCCGCTGTTCGAGTTGCTTGCGCAATTGTCCAGGACCGCTGACAGCCGGCACGTGCGCGAGGATTTGAGCCGGCGGGTGTGGGACGTCTTGCAGTCGAGCCATGACAGTATCGAGCTGCGCGAGCGGGTGTTTCAGCTGGCGGCGCATCCGGTGAATTGTGGCGATGGCGCCGCTGATATTTTCAGCCAGATCGAAGTCTTGATGGAGGTCGAGCAGGCGATGCTACAGGCCGGACGCAGGCAGGGCAGCCCCGGCGGATTCCTGAGCCTGGGCCGGCGCCTGTTTCGCCTGGGCGAGTTGGAAAAAATTGCCCTGGGCTATGCGGCCGAGCATGCCAGCGAGGATCCGCTGGAGGTCAGCCTGGCGTTTCGCATGGGGTTGGCCAAGGAGTTGGAGCTGCCGAGGCAACCCAAATACGCGCAGTATGTGTCGATTGCCAATGTGACCCCCGAAGGGCTGGCACTCGCCCATTCCCAGGTGCGCACGGCCGAGCTGTCACCTGCACTCCTGCAGTTTTTGACGCAACTGTCGTTCTGGAAAACCCATCTCAAGCAGCAATTTCCCAGCACCTTCCAGGCCGCGACTGAACCTTTTGATGTACAGCAGCAACTGCTCTTCGAGAACAGCCAGAGCCTCACCGACGGCGACTACCTCAGGCAAATGCAAGACCTGCAGGCCCCTCGCCGGCAGGCCATCGCCGAGGTGGTAGAGCGCCTGACCCTACAGATGCTGAAACACCAGGACCTGGGCATCTGCCATGTGCCCGAGGGCTGAGCCATTGATCCACGGCAAGTGGCCTGGAATTCCTTGCCCGCCACGCTGCCCAATCCGCTAGTCTTGATCCATCTTGGAAGGGAGTCGCCCATGTTTGAATCTGCCGAAATCGGTCACGCCGTCGATAAGGACACTTACGACGCTGAAGTCCCGGCCTTGCGGGAAGCTTTGCTGGAGGCGCAGTTCGAGTTGCACCAGCAGGGGCGCTTCCCGGTCATCGTGCTGATCAATGGCATCGAGGGCGCCGGCAAGGGTGAAACCGTCAAGCTGCTCAATGAGTGGATGGACCCGCGCCTGATCGAGGTGCGCACCTTCGACCAGCAGACCGACGAAGAACTGGCCCGCCCGCCGGCCTGGCGCTACTGGCGGCAATTGCCGGCCAAGGGGCGCATGGGGGTGTTTTTCGGCAACTGGTACAGCCAGATGTTGCAGGGGCGGGTCCACGGCCAGATCAAGGATGCGCGCCTGGACCAGGCCATTGCCGGGGCCGAACGCCTGGAGCAGATGCTCTGCGATGAAGGGGCGCTGATCTTCAAGTTCTGGTTCCACCTGTCCAAGAAACAAATGAAGGCGCGGCTCAAGGCCCTGCAGGACGACCCGCTGCACAGCTGGCGCATCAGCCCGCTGGACTGGCAGCAGTCCGAGACCTACGACAAGTTCGTGCATTTCGGTGAGCGCGTGCTGCGCCGCACCAGCCGTGACTATGCGCCCTGGCATGTGATCGAAGGCGTGGACGCCAATTACCGCGGCCTGACCGTGGGCAAGATCCTCCTGGAGGGCCTGCAAAATGCCCTCAAGGTGCCCAAGGCCAGGGCCAGCGGGATCCAGCCGGCGCCATTGCCGTCGTCGGTGGACCAGATGAGCCTGCTCGACAGCCTGGACATGACCCAGCGCCTGGAAAAGGACGACTACGAAGAGCAACTGATTACCGAACAGGCGCGGCTCTCGGGCCTGATGCGTGACAAGCGCATGCGCAAGCACGCGCTGGTCACGGTTTTTGAAGGGAACGACGCGGCGGGCAAGGGCGGGGCGATCCGCCGGGTCGCGGCGGCGCTGGACCCACGCCAGTACCGCATCGTGCCGATTGCCGCGCCCACTGAAGACGAACGCGCCCAGCCATACCTGTGGCGCTTCTGGCGGCAGATCCCGGCGCGGGGCATGTTCACGGTGTTCGACCGCTCCTGGTACGGCCGCGTGCTGGTAGAGCGCATCGAAGGCTTTTGCACCACGGCCGACTGGATGCGCGCCTACGCCGAGATCAACGATTTCGAGGAGCAACTGCGCGATTCCGGGGTGATCGTGGTCAAGTTCTGGCTGGCCATCGATAAACAGACCCAGCTGGAGCGCTTCCAGGCCCGGGAAGAAATTCCGTTCAAACGCTTCAAGATCACCGAAGACGACTGGCGCAACCGCGACAAGTGGGATGCCTACCGGGCGGCGGTGGGCGACATGGTGGATCGCACCAGCACCGAGATCGCGCCCTGGACCCTGGTGGAAGCCAATGACAAGCGCTGGGCGCGGGTCAAGGTGTTGCGCACCATCAACCTGGCGCTGGAAGAGGCGTTCGCCAAGTCCGACAAGCACGACAAAAAGAAGAAGCACAAATAGCGCCATGCTTTTGCATACGCCAGGTGAATGATCGTCGCGATCACCCGGCGCTGGATCTATCCTCGATCTGTCTCCCAACAACGACAAGATTGAGGTAGCCCATGCGTGAAGTAGTGATCGTCGACAGCGTGCGAACCGGCCTGGCCAAGTCCTTTCGCGGCAAGTTCAACCAGACCCGCCCCGATGACATGGCCGCGCATTGCGTCAATGCGCTGCTGAGCCGCAGCGGCATCGACCCGGCCAGTGTCGAGGATTGCATTGTCGGTGCCGGCTCCAACGAAGGCGCCCAGGGCTACAACATCGGTCGCAACGTGGCGGTGCTGTCGCGCCTGGGCACCGGCACCGCCGGCATGACCCTCAACCGTTTCTGCTCCTCAGGGCTACAGGCGATTGCCATTGCGGCCAACCAGATTGCCTCGGGGTGCAGCGACATCATTGTCGCCGGTGGCGTCGAGTCCATCAGCCTGACGATGAAGAGCGTGAATACCGACAACCTGATCAACCCTTTGCTCAAGGAGCAGGTGCCGGGCATCTATTTCCCCATGGGCCAGACCGCCGAGATTGTCGCCCGCCGCTATAACGTCAGCCGCGAGGAGCAGGACCTGTACGCCTTGCAAAGCCAGCAACGCACCGCCCAGGCCCAGGCCGACGGGTTGTTTGACGATGAAATCGTGGCCATGGCGGTCAAGTACAAGGTCGAGGATAAGAACACCGGCCAGGTGCAGATTCTCGATGGCGTGGTCGACCGCGACGACTGCAACCGCCCGGACACCACCCTGGCCAGCCTGAGCGGGCTCAAGCCAGTGTTTGCCGAGGACGGCTCGGTGACAGCGGGAAACTCGTCGCAATTGTCCGATGGCGCATCGATGACCCTGGTGATGAGCCTGGAAAAAGCCCTGGAACTGGGGCTCAAGCCCAAGGCGTTTTTCCGTGGCTTTACCGTTGCCGGTTGTGAGCCGGACGAGATGGGCATCGGCCCGGTGTTCTCGGTGCCCAAATTGCTCAAGGCCCGTGGCCTGCAAGTGGCGGACATCGACCTGTGGGAACTCAACGAGGCGTTTGCTTCGCAGTGCCTGTATGCGCGCAATCGCCTGGAGATCGACAATGCCCGGTACAACGTCAACGGCGGCTCGATCTCCATCGGCCATCCGTTCGGCATGACCGGCTCGCGGCAGGTGGGGCATCTGGTACGGGAGCTGCAACGGCGCAATTTGCGCTATGGCATCGTCACCATGTGCGTCGGCGGCGGGATGGGGGCGACCGGGTTGTTCGAGGCCGTGCGCTGATCTATTAAACACCGCAGATCAAATGTGGGGGGCTTGCCTTAATGCCAGTCAGTTAAGCGCAGATCCCCTGTGGGAGCGGGCTTGCTCGCGAAAGCAGTGGGTCAGTCAACATCAATGTTTACTGGGCCGACGTCTTCGCGGCGATACGGCGATCCGACAAGCCCGCTCCCACAGTTGGTTTGTGGTGTGCCTGATAAAAAACTTCGCCAAGGTTTACCCACATCCTCCTAGAATGCGGGTTCCTCTACCTCTGGCTCTTGGGGCACTCATGCACATCTCTTCCGGCCGCTGGGTCTACGGCTTATCCCTGACCCTGCTGACCGCGCTGCTCTGGGGCATTTTGCCGATCAAGCTCAAACAGGTGCTGCAGGTGATGGACCCGATCACCGTGACCTGGTTTCGCCTGATGGTGTCCGGCAGTTGCCTGTTCGTCTACCTGGCCGCGGTCAAGCGCCTGCCCAGCCCGAAAGTCCTGGGCAAGCGCGGTGGCTGGCTGGTGGCGATGGCGGTGTGCGGCCTGGTGGGCAACTACGTGCTCTACCTGGTCGGGCTGAAGATGTTGAGCCCCGGCACGGCGCAACTGGTGGTGCAGATGGGGCCGATCTTCTTGATGATTGCCAGTGTGTTCCTGTTCAAGGAGCGTTTCAGCCTGGGGCAGGGCGTTGGCTTGCTGGTATTGATCATTGGCTTTGGGCTGTTCTTCAACCAGCGCCTGGCGGAGCTGTTGACGTCCCTGGGCACCTACACCGCCGGGGTGCTGACGATTCTGCTGGCGACCACCATCTGGGTGTTCTACGCCCTGGGCCAGAAGCAGTTGCTGACGGTGTGGAATTCGTTGCAGGTGATGATGGTGATTTACCTGTGTTGCGCGTTTCTCCTGTTGCCGTGGGTGCATCCCATGGAGGCGCTGCAACTGAGCCCATTGCAAGGCTGGCTGTTGCTGGCGTGCTGCTTCAATACGCTGATTGCCTATGGCGCATTTGCCGAGGCCCTGGCCCATTGGGAGGCGTCGCGGGTCAGTGCGACCCTGGCGATCACCCCGTTGGTGACTTTTGTCGCTGTGGCGATCGCGGCGTGGTTGTGGCCCGACTATGTGCATGCCGAGCAGATCAACGGCCTGGGTTACGGCGGTGCGGTGCTGGTGGTGCTGGGATCGGCGTCGGTGGCGTTGGCGCCGTCCTTGATCGCCGGGCTCAAGGCCCGGCGCGCAAGGTTGATACAACCTCTGTAGGAGCCGGCTTGCCGGCGAAAAACCCAAGGGCAACGCGGGGCATCAATCACCCCGCGTTATCGTTGACGTTTTTCGCCGGCAAGCCGGCTCCTACAGGAGAGGGGATCAGTGCCCGGCTTCGAGCATGTTTTCCGGGCGTACCCACTGGTCGAACTCGGCATCGGTGAGGTAGCCCAGCTCCAGCGCGGCTTCGCGCAGTGTCAGCCCTTCGGTATAGGCCTTCTTGGCAATCTGCGCCGACTTGTCATAGCCGATATGCGGGTTCAACGCCGTCACCAGCATCAAGCCACGCTCCAGGTGCGCGGCCATTTGCTCGGCGTCGGGCTCAAGGCCGGCGATGCAATGCTCCTGGAAGTTGCGGCAGCCGTCGGCCAGCAAACGGATCGACTCCAGCAGGTTGTGGATAATCACCGGCTTGTACACGTTCAACTGCAAATGCCCTTGGCTGGCGGCAATGCCGATGGTCACGTCGTTGCCCAGCACCTGGCAGGCCAGCATCGACAGCGCTTCGCACTGGGTCGGGTTGACCTTGCCGGGCATGATCGAGCTGCCCGGCTCATTGGCCGGCAAGCGCACTTCGGCCAGCCCCGCACGTGGGCCCGAGCCCAGCAGGCGCAGGTCGTTGGCGATTTTCATCAAGGCCACGGCCAGGGTCTTCAGGGCGCCAGACAGGGTGGTCAGCGGCTCATGGCCCGACAGTGCGGCGAACTTGTTGGGCGCGGTGACAAACGGCAACCCGGACAACGCGGCGATTTCTGCGGCAATCGCCTCGCCAAAGCCATGGGGCGAGTTCAGGCCGGTGCCGACCGCCGTGCCGCCCTGGGCCAGTTCGTAGACGGCGGGCAGGGCGCTGCGAATGGCGCGCTCGGCATAATCCAGTTGCGCGATAAACGCCGAGACCTCCTGGCCAAAGGTGATGGGCGTGGCATCCATCATATGGGTGCGGCCGGTCTTGACCAGCTTCATATGGCGCGCCGACAACTCCGCCAGCCCGCCGGACAGCTCACGCAGCGCCGGCAGCAATTGCTCGTGCACCGCCTGCACGGTGGCGATGCTCATGGCGGTGGGGAAGCAATCGTTGGAGCTCTGGGAACGGTTGACGTGATCGTTGGGGTGCACCGGGCTCTTGCCGCCACGGGCCTTGCCCGACAGCTCGTTGGCACGGCCGGCGATCACTTCGTTGGCGTTCATGTTGCTCTGGGTGCCACTGCCGGTCTGCCAGACCACCAGCGGGAACTGGTCATCATGCTTGCCGTCGAGCACTTCATCAGCAGCCTGTTCGATCAGCCGGGCGATGTCGGCGGGCAGGTCGCCGTTGCGGTCGTTGACCCGCGCTGCAGCTTTCTTGATCAGGACCAGGGCGTGGAGTACCGCCAGTGGCATGCGTTGCTCGCCGATGGCGAAATTGACCAGTGAACGCTGGGTCTGTGCGCCCCAGTAAGCGTCATCCGGGACTTGTACTTCGCCCAGGCTGTCGGTTTCGATACGGCTCATCGCAGGGACTCTCCTTGTAGTCGGTTTGCGCAGTTTAGGCCCTGGCGGCACGTTTGGGTTCCATAAAAGCCATTTCATCGGGCAAACCCTCGCAAAACCAGGCCCTACAAGGCGTGGGGTTGAGTGCCGGCGTTTTTTAGGCGCAGAATGGTCGCCCTTGGGGTCTTACCTCGCCTGCTAGAAAAGGAAACTCGATGACTCGTCTTCGTGCCATCTGTACCGCGGTTGCTCTGGTCTGTGCCAGCGGCCAGGTTCTTGCCGATACCGCCAGCCACAACGCCAGTGCCGAAGCCTTCCTGACCCTGGCTCACGCAGACAAGCTGGGCACCCCGGTGTACATGCAAGTGCAACAAATGTTCGCCCAGCGCTTCGAGCAGACCAAGGCGCCTGCCGCCAAGCAAACCGTTCTGGACACCTACCAGGCCAAGGCCAACGCCGCCCTGGACCAGGCCATTGGCTGGAACAAGCTCAAGCCGGACATGGTCAAGCTGTACACCAGCAACTTCAGCGAGTCCGAACTCAAAGACCTGGTTGCCTTCTACAAGTCGCCACTGGGCAAGAAAGTTTTGGAGAAAATGCCGCAACTGACCCAGCAATCGGCCCAACTGACCCAGGCCAAGCTGGAAAGCGCGGTACCTGTCGTGAACAAGCTGTTGGAAGACATGACCAACGAGCTGACCCCCAAAGCCGCACCCGCCAAGAAGAAGTAAGCAATGACCATGCAGCAGCGTATCGAATCGGCACTTGCCGCCCTGAGCCCGGAACACCTGAGTGTGCTGGACGAAAGCCATATGCACAGCCGTGGATTGCAGACGCATTTCAAGGCCGTGCTGGTCAGCCAGCAGTTCGAGGGGCTCAACCGGGTCAAGCGCCATCAGAAGGTCTACGCCACGTTGGGTGACCTGATGAGCGAGTTCCATGCGCTGGCGCTGCACACCTACACGCCTGAAGAATGGGCAAAAACCGACGCAGCCCCGGCCTCGCCGACCTGCGCTGGCGGTAGCAAACACTGACACCCACCGTTCTGTAGGAGCCGGCTTGCCGGCGATAGCGGTTAACCAGGCGCCACCCTCAGTGGCTGACCCGCCGCCATCGCCGGCAAGCCGGCTCCTACAAAGGCCTATGTTTTGCTAGAATCCGCAACGCGCCGCTCAGTCGGCGCGTTTTTTTTGCATCCGGTTCACCCTTTACGAGGGTAGCCACCTGGAGAGAACACCCATGACACAACCCATCGTCGTGGCGGCACTGTATAAGTTCGTCACCCTCGAAGATTACGTGGCCCTGCGCGAGCCGCTGTTGCAGGCCATGGTCGACAACGGCATCAAGGGCACCTTGCTGATCGCCGAAGAAGGCATCAACGGTACCGTTTCCGGCAGCCGCGAAGGCATTGATGGCCTGATGGCCTGGCTGAAGAACGACCCGCGCATGGTCGATATCGATCACAAAGAGTCGTACTGCGACGAGCAGCCGTTCTACCGCACCAAGGTCAAGCTGAAAAAAGAGATCGTGACCCTGGGCGTCGAAGGCGTCGACCCGAACAAGAAAGTCGGGACCTACGTTGATCCACAAGACTGGAACGCGTTAATCAGCGATCCAGAAGTGCTGTTGATCGATACCCGTAACGACTATGAAGTGTCGATCGGCACCTTTGAAGGCGCAATCGACCCGAAGACTACGAGTTTTCGCGAATTTCCCGACTACATCAAAGCCAACTTCGACCCGGCCCGGCACAAGAAAGTCGCCATGTTCTGCACCGGCGGCATTCGTTGTGAAAAAGCCTCGAGCTATATGCTCAGCGAGGGCTTCGATGAGGTGTATCACCTCAAGGGCGGCATCCTCAAATACCTCGAGGAAGTGCCCCAGGAAGAGACCAAGTGGCAGGGCGACTGCTTTGTTTTCGATAACCGCGTGACCGTGCGCCACGACTTGAGCGAAGGTGACTACGATCAATGTCATGCCTGCCGTACTCCGGTTAGCGTAGAGGACCGCGCATCCGAGCATTACGTGGCCGGCATCAGTTGCCCGCACTGCTGGGATAAGCTGTCCGAGAAGACCCGTCGCAGTGCGATCGACCGTCAGAAGCAGATCGAGCTGGCCAAGGCCCGCAACATGCCGCACCCGATTGGTTACAACTACAAGCAATCATCCACCGAGGCTTGAACCATGTCTGCGCGCCTGCTCTATGTGATGGACCCGATGTGTTCCTGGTGCTGGGGTTTTGCCCCGGTGGCCAAGGCCCTGGTTGAGCAGGCCCAGGCAGCGGGCGTGGAGTTGCACCTGGTGGTGGGCGGCTTGCGCACCGGCAGTGGCGCGGCGCTGGAGCCGGCCACCCGGCGCTATATCCTGGAGCACTGGCAGGCGGTGACTGAAGCCACTGGCCAGCCGTTCCGCCTGGAGGGCGCCTTGCCTGATGGCTTTGTGTATGACACGGAGCCGGCCTGCCGGGCCCTGGTCACCGCGCGCGGCCTGGCGCCGGATTGCGCCTGGACCTTGCTCGGGCTGATCCAGCAGGCGTTTTATGTCGAGGGCCGCGATGTGACTCGCGCCAGTGTGCTGGTGGAGCTGGCCGAGACCGCCGGGGTGCCGCGTATCGAGTTTGCCGAGGCCTTTGACCGTGCCGAGCAGCATGCAGCCACGGCCGCCGATTTTACCTGGGTGCAGGATCTGGGCATTGCCGGCTTCCCCACCTTGTTGGCCGAGCGCAATGGCCAGTTGGCCTTGTTGACCAACGGCTACCAGCCGCTGTCCGAGCTCGCACCTTTGCTCGGTCGCTGGCTGGAGCGAGCTGCCTGTGCATGATCAGCCAACGCCACGGGTTGATCGGCTGACCTGGGCAGAAATCCGCCGCCTGGCCCTGCGCCATAAAAAAGCCCTGTGGATCGCCAATGGTGTCGCCGTCCTGGCGACCCTGTGCAGCGTGCCGATTCCCTTGCTCCTGCCTCTGCTGGTGGACGAGGTGCTGCTGGGCAATGGCGATGGCGCGTTGAAAGTGATGAACCATGCGTTGCCAGCAGCCTGGCAGCAGGCCGCCGGCTATATCGGCCTGATGCTGCTGATCACCCTGGTGCTGCGTTGCGCGGCCCTGGTGTTCAACGTGGTCCAGGCGCGCCTGTTTGCCGGGCTGGCCAAGGACATTGTCTATCGCATCCGTGTGCGGTTGATCGAACGGCTCAAGCGTATCTCCCTGAGCGAATACGAAAGCCTGGGCGGCGGCACCGTGACCACGCACCTGGTCACCGACCTGGACACGGTGGACAAGTTTGTCGGTGAAACCTTGAGCCGGTTCCTGGTGGCCACGTTGACCCTGGTCGGCACCTCCGGGATCCTGATGTGGATGCACTGGAAGCTGGCGCTGTTGATCCTGCTGTTCAACCCGTTGGTGATCTATGCCACGGTGCAGTTGGGCAAGCGGGTCAAGCACCTGAAGAAGCTGGAAAACGACAGCACCTCGCGGTTTACCCAGGCGCTGACGGAAACCCTGGATGCGATCCAGGAAGTGCGCGCCGGCAATCGCCAGGGCTTTTTCCTCGGGCGCCTGGGGCAGCGTGCCCAGGAAGTGCGCGACTTTGCCATCAACTCCCAATGGAAAAGCGACGCCTCCAGCCGCGCCAGTGGCCTGCTGTTCCAGTTTGGTATCGACATCTTTCGCGCGGCGGCAATGCTCACCGTGCTGTTTTCCGACCTGTCCATCGGCCAGATGCTCGCGGTGTTCAGCTACCTGTGGTTCATGATCGGCCCGGTGGAGCAACTGCTGAACCTGCAATACGCCTACTACGCTGCCGGTGGCGCGCTGACGCGCATCAACGAACTGCTGGCCCGCGCCGACGAGCCGCAATATGCCGGGGGCGAGGATCCGTTTACCGGGCGCGAAACCGTGGGTATCGAGGTGCGGGGCCTGGACTTTGGCTACGGCGAAGACCTGGTGCTCAACCAACTGAACCTGGCCATCGCTCCCGGCGAGAAGGTGGCGATTGTCGGCGCCAGTGGCGGCGGTAAAAGCACCCTGGTGCAACTGCTGTTGGGGCTCTACACCCCGCAGGCAGGCACGATCCGCTTCGGCGGCGCGACCCAGCAGGCGATTGGCCTGGAAACCATCCGCGAGCATGTCGCGGTGGTGCTGCAGCACCCGGCACTGTTCAACGATACCGTGCGCGCCAACCTGACCATGGGCCGCGAGCGCAGCGACCAGGCCTGTTGGCAGGCCCTAGAAATCGCCCAGATGGAGGCTACGGTCAAAGGGTTGCCCCAGGGCCTGGACAGTATTGTCGGGCGCTCTGGCGTGCGCTTGTCCGGTGGCCAGCGCCAACGCCTGGCGATTGCCCGAATGGTACTGGCCGAGCCAAAGGTGGTGATCCTCGACGAAGCCACCTCGGCCCTGGATGCGGCCACCGAATACAACCTGCACCAGGCGCTGGCGCGGTTTCTCAGTGGGCGTACTACACTGATCATTGCTCACCGTTTGTCGGCGGTGAAGCAGGCTGATAGGGTATTGGTGTTTGACGGTGGACACATTGCCGAAGATGGCGACCACCAGCAACTGATAGCCGATGGCGGCTTGTACGCCAAGCTTTATGGACACTTGCAACAAGTTCGCTGAATCGATCCCGTATCCGATCCTGGAGGGATCGCGTTTGGCCTCGGCTGTGCTGTCAGGAGCAGTTTTTACTCGCCTGTGCTGATGCAAGGGACCTCATGAAGCAGAAGCGAACTCTCGGAACACCAAGGTTGCTGGGCATTGTCTGGCCCTTTATTGCCGTCGTCCTGTTTCAGGCACTGCTGGGCTGCGTCAGCCTCTACATGCTGTCGGCCGTGCGCGGCTATGTGGCGGGCGAGAGCCTGTGGTCCAAGGGCCAGAAAGACGCCATCTACTATCTGACGCTATACGCCGACAACCGCGACCAGGCGACCTTTCTCAAATACCAGAATGCGATTGCGGTGCCCCAGGGCGGGCACGAGTTGCGGGTTGCCCTGGATCGCCCCAGCCCTGACCTCGCGGCGGCGCGCCTGGGGATTCTCAAGGGCGGTAACCATCCAGATGATGTGGCGAGCCTGATCTGGCTCTATCTCAACTTTCGCCATTTCAGCTACCTGGAAAAAGCCATCGAGCTGTGGACCATCGGTGATGGCTACCTGGTGCAACTCGATGACCTGGCGCAGGAGATGCACAGGGGGATCATTGCCAATCGGGTCAGCAGCGCCGACATCCATGCCTGGAAAGAGCGGATTATCGCCATCAACGATGGCGTGACACCGGCGGCCAAGGCCTTCAGCGATGCCCTGGGCGAAGGCTCCAGGATGATTCTGCGCCTGCTGGTGACCACCAACCTGGCCACCGCCCTCGGCCTGATCGCCCTGGCGTTGCTGCGCACCCGCAAGCTCTTGGCCCAGCGGCACGCGTTTGCTGATGCCTTGCAACTGGAGAGGGAGCGGGCGCAGATCACCCTGGAGTCCATTGGCGATGGGGTGATCACCACCGATGTCGACGGGGCGATCGCCTATATGAACCCGGCGGCGGAATCCCTGACCCACTGGAACGCGGCCCAGGCCCAGGGCTTGCCGTTGGCCGCGCTGTTCAATCTGCTGGATGAACACGCCCAGGCCGATGGGTTTACCCTGATCGATCACATTCTTGACGGCCAACTCAGTGGTGGCAGCGAGCACTCCAAGCTGATCCAGCGCCTGGATGGCAGTACCGTGTCCGTGACCCTGGTGGGCGCGCCGATCCGCAGTGCTGGCAAGGTCAGCGGGGCGGTGCTGGTGTTGCACGACATGACCCAGGAGCGCCAATACATTGCCAACCTGTCCTGGCAGGCGACCCATGATGCATTGACCGGGCTGGCCAACCGGCGCGAATTTGAGTATCGCCTGGAGCAGGTGCTACACGGCATCGGGCGCCAGCAGTCGGCGCGGCATGCCTTGATGTTCCTCGACCTGGACCAGTTCAAACTGGTCAACGACACCTGTGGCCATGCGGCAGGCGATGAATTGCTGCGGCATATCTGCGCCCTGCTGCAATCGGACCTGCGCGAAGGCGATACCCTGGCCCGCCTGGGCGGTGATGAATTTGGCATTCTGCTGGAGAACTGCCCGGCGCCAGTGGCCGAGAAAATCGCCGAGAGCCTGCGTCACACCGTGCAAAACCTGCACTTCGTCTGGAAAGGCCGACCGTTTGTCACCACGGTCAGTATCGGCCTGGTGCATATCACCCACACCCCGACCACCCTGGAAACTTCGTTGCGTGCTGCCGATATGGCCTGCTACATGGCCAAGGAGAAGGGACGCAACCGGGTGCAGGTCTATCACGCCGATGACACCGAATTGTCCCTGCGTTTTGGCGAAATGGCCTGGATCCAGCGCTTGCACATGGCCCTGGAAGAGGACCGTTTTTGCCTGTATGCCCAGGAAATCGCCCCCTTGGGCCACACCGAGGCGGGCAACGGGCATATCGAGATTCTGCTGCGCCTGCACGATGAGGCCGGGCGGATGATCTTGCCCGACAGCTTTATCCCGGCCGCCGAGCGTTACGGGTTGATGACCTCCCTGGACCGCTGGGTGGTGGAGAACGTGTTCAAGCTGATTGCCCGCTGCATGGTCGAGCGACCGGGCAGGCCCATGGCGATGTGTGCGATCAACCTGTCGGGCATCACCATCGGCGATGACGACTTCCTGCGCTTTTTGCGGGAAAAGTTCAGCGCCTACGGCATTCCGCCGGGGATGATCTGTTTTGAAATCACTGAAACCAGTGCAATTTCCAACCTGGGCAGCGCGATTCGTTTTATCAATGAGCTCAAGGCCTTGGGTTGTTGCTTCTCCCTGGATGACTTTTGTGCGGGGATGTCCTCATTCGCCTACCTCAAACATTTACCTGTAGACTTCCTGAAGATCGATGGAAGTTTCGTAAAGGATATGCTGGACGACCCGATTAACCGCGCCATGGTCGAAGTGATCAACCACATCGGCCATGTCATGGGTAAGCGCACTATTGCCGAGTTTGTCGAAACGCCGCACATCGAGCAGGCATTGCTCGAGATCGGCGTGGACTACGCTCAGGGCTACCTGATTGAACGCCCGCAATTGTTTACCTTCGATAGTTTGCAGTGTCGACCTGCGCGCCCGCAGCCTCTGTTGTTCAGGGCGCCCGGCACGTTCCGCTGAAACATCTGCTGGTCTGTACACATCACACATCAAAAGGAGCCCGACAGTGATCGACACATTCAGCAGAACCGGCCCGCTTATGGAAGCCTCAAGTTACCCCGCCTGGGCTCAGCAACTGATCCAGGACTGTAGCGAGAGCAAGCGCCGAGTTGTCGAACACGAACTGTACCAGCGCATGCGCGATAACAAGCTCAGTGCCAAGACCATGCGCCATTACCTGATTGGTGGCTGGCCAGTGGTGGAACAGTTCGCGTTGTACATGGCACAAAACCTGACCAAGACCAAGTTTGCCCGTCACCCCGGCGAGGATATGGCGCGACGTTGGTTGATGCGCAATATTCGCGTGGAACTGAACCATGCCGATTATTGGGTGCATTGGGCGCGCGCCCATGGTGTTGGCCTGGAAGAGTTGCAGGCGCAGAACGTACCGCCCGAGTTGCACGCACTGAGTCATTGGTGCTGGCACACCAGTTCGGCCGACTCGTTGATCGTCGCGATTGCCGCCACCAACTACGCCATCGAGGGGGCCACTGGGGAGTGGTCTGCGCTGGTGTGTTCGACGGGCGTGTATGCCGCAGCGTTCCCCGAAGAAGATCGCAAGCGCGCCATGAAGTGGCTGAAGATGCATGCCCAGTACGATGACGCCCACCCGTGGGAAGCACTGGAAATCATCTGCACCCTGGCGGGGATGAACCCGAGCAAGGCGTTGCAAGTGGAGTTGCGCCAGGCCGTGTGCAAGAGCTACGACTACATGTACCTGTTCCTGGAACGCTGCATGCAGTTGGAGAAAACCCCAGTGACCCGCGAGCGCCAGGTATTGGCGACCAGCGAAGCCTGACCCAGGCAGGGCGGGGTAGCGTTTACCCCGCCATTGCCAGGCGGTTGCGGCCTTCGCGCTTGGCCACATACAAGGCATTGTCGGCCCGGCGCAGCAGGCTCTCGGCCGACTCGCCCGCCAGCAAGGTCGCGCAACCCAGGCTCACCGTCAATTCGATACGCGTAGTGTCCGCCCAGTAGTCCTGGGCCTGTGCTGCCTGGCGCAGGCGTTCGCCCACCATGGCCGCGGCATCGCGTCCGGTGTTGGACAGCAGGATCAGGAACTCTTCCCCGCCAAACCGAAACACCATATCCACATTGCGCAACTGGCCCTTGATCGAGGCTGCGACGGCCTTGAGCACCTTGTCGCCGGTGGCGTGGCCGTGGCTGTCGTTGATGCGCTTGAAGTGATCGATATCGAGCATCAGCAAGGACAGCGGATGCAGGTGCCGCTTGGCCATCTCGATCTCCCGGCCCAGGGTCTGGTCCATGGCGATGCGGTTGCCGGTCTCGGTCAGCGGGTCACGCAGGGCGCTGCGGGTCGCGGTGCGATACAGCAGGGCGTTGCGCATCGGGTAGAGCAGGCTGGCCAACAGCGACTCCAGGTTGCCCTGTTCTTCTTCGCTGAAACGCTGGTTACGGCGAAACACCAGCTCTCCCAGATGCTCGCCCTGGTGGCTGAGGCTATAGCTCACGGAGTGATGGCCGCGCTGGCCATATTCCAGGCGCAGGTCGCTGGCTTCATGGCGGTATTGCAGGGCGTCCAGGGGCACCAGGCGCTGCACTTCGCGAAAGAACAGGCCAAGGATCCGCTCGGCTTCCAGGCTGGTCTGCAATTGCAGGTTCAGCTGCTGGCGCAGTTGCGCGAGGCTGATGGGGCGCCGTGCGATAAGGGAAGGCTGGCCAAAGCCCAGGCGTTGCAATTTGGCACTATCGAAGTCAATTGCGTTGGTCTGGGTCGGTGTTTTCATAAACGGGCAGGCCTCTAAGCACAGAATGCTGTCTTACAGGCTCGATGGGAGCGGCCACTGGCGGGCGTCTTACTGTTCCTTCAGTTCCGTAAAACTTAGGTAACAGTCTAGTCCGCTTTGCCGGGGGTTATAACCCCTGATCCCATGCCGCACGTCTTGATGTCGCGCTGCCTGCTTAAGCATATTGGAGCGAAAACCGTGCCAGTTAGTGCAATTAGTTTTTAGTGCTTATAAAACAAGGGGATGGGATTTATTGAGGAAAGGGGGCGGTGGGGATTTGGCGCAGGCCCATTGAGCCCGACACTGCGCCATCGCGGGCAAGCCCGCTCCCACAATGGCGTGGTGTCATGTCCGAAGATTATTGCGCGTCGAACGCCTGCCCATTGATCCCCGAGCTATCCGGGCCCATCAGGTACAGGTACACCGGCATGATCTCTTCCGGCAGAGGGTTGTTGGCCGGGTTTTCCCCTGGATAGGCCTGGGCGCGCATGCTGGTGCGGGTGGCGCCGGGGTTGATGCTGTTGGCACGTACTGCCGCGACGGTGTCGAGTTCGTCGGCCAGGGTTTGCATCAGGCCTTCGGTGGCAAATTTCGACACACCATAGGCGCCCCAGTAGGCCCGGCCCTTGCGCCCGACGCTGCTGGAGGTGAACACCACCGAAGCGTCCTGGGACAGCTTGAGCAGCGGCAGCAGAGTGGCGGTCAGCATGAACATGGCGTTGACGTTGATATGCATGACCCGCATGAAATTCTCGCCCGACAGCTGTTCGATCGGGGTGCGTGGGCCGATGATCGAGGCGTTGTGCAGCAGCCCGTCGAGATGACCGAATTCTTTTTCAATCATTGCCGCCAGCTCATCGTATTGATGGGGCAGGGCGGTTTCCAGGTTGAACGGGATCACCACCGGTTGCGGGTGACCGGCGGCTTCGATTTCATCGTAGACCTGGGCCAGGTTGGCTTCGGTCTTGCCCAGCAACAGTACGGTGGCACCGTGGGCGGCATAGGTCTTGGCCGCCGCTGCACCAATCCCGCGACCGGCACCGGTGACCAGGATGACCCGGTCCTTGAGCAATTCTGGGCGTGCGGAGTAATCAAACATAATCGACCTCAACAAAAATTCAGTCTGAATGTGGGGCGGGCTTGCTCGCGATAGCACAGTGTCAGTCAATAAATCGGCAACTGATTCACTGCTATCGCTGGCAAGCCACCTCCCACATTGATCTCAGTGTTTCAGTGTCAGCAGCTGCAGAGTGCGCTATCGAGCACCTTGCGCAGTTCCAGCGGGTGATCGACCACGACGTCGGCGCCCCAGTTGCGGGCGTTGTCGTCAGGGTGGATGTAGCCGTAGGTGACGGCCGCAGTACGGGTGCCGGCGTCGCGGCCCGACTCGATATCCCGCAGGTCGTCGCCCACGAACAGTACGCTGGCCGGGTCCAGGTCAAGCATCTTGCAGGCCAGGATCAGCGGCTCCGGGTCGGGCTTGCTGTTTTTTACGTGGTCCGGGCAGATCAGCAGCGCCGAGCGCTGGGCCAGGCCCAGTTGTTCCATGATCGGCTCGGCAAAGCGCAGGGGCTTGTTGGTGACTACGCCCCAGATCAGCTTGGAACGCTCGATGTCTTCCAGCAGTTCGGCCATGCCATCAAACAACTTGCTGTGGATTGCGCAGCCCTTGACGTAGCGTTCGAGGAACTCCAGGCGCAGCTCTTCAAAGCCTGGGGACTGCGGGTCCATGGAAAACGTCACGGCGACCATGGCCCGGGCACCGCCGGAAATTTCATCGCGGATATGCTGGTCGTTGATCGGCGCAAGCCCGCGCTCGGTGCGCATGGCCTGGCAGATGGCGATAAAGTCCGGCGCGGTATCGAGCAGCGTACCGTCCATGTCGAAAAGAACCGCTTTCAACTTCACAGGCTTATTCCTCTCGCAGGGTCTGGATCATGTAATTGACGTCGACGTCGCTGGCCAGCTTGTAGTGCTTGGTCAGTGGGTTGTAGGTCAGGCCGATGATGTCCTTGACGGTCAGCCCGGCCTGGCGGCTCCAGGCGCCCAGTTCGGAAGGGCGGATGAACTTCTTGAAGTCATGGGTGCCGCGTGGCAGCAGCTTCATGATGTATTCGGCGCCGATGATCGCGAACAGGTAGGCCTTGGGGTTGCGGTTGATGGTGGAGAAGAACACCTGGCCGCCGGGCTTGACCATGCGGAAGCAGGCGCGGATCACCGACGATGGGTCGGGCACGTGCTCCAGCATCTCCAGGCAGGTCACTACGTCAAACTGCTCGGGCATTTCCTCGGCCAGGGCTTCGGCGGTGATCTGCCGGTACTCCACGCTCACGCCCGACTCCAACTGATGCAGCTGGGCCACGGCCAGGGGCGCTTCGCCCATGTCGATGCCCATCACCGTAGCGCCGCGCTGGGCCATGGCCTCGCTGAGAATGCCGCCACCGCAGCCCACGTCGAGGACCTTCTTGCCGGCCAGGTTGACGCGCTCGTCGATCCAGTTGACCCGCAGCGGGTTGATGTCGTGCAGTGGCTTGAACTCGCTTTCGCGGTCCCACCAGCGGTGAGCCAGGGCTTCGAATTTGGCGATTTCGGCGTGGTCGACGTTACTCATGGGTAGTCCTCTAAATCCGATAAAACGGTGTGCCTCGCCCGGAAGGCTGATCCGGGGGCGGCGTTATTCTGGGTGTCCGCTGATGCGCCGGCCCCAGGCAGCGGCCGTGGCGCTCAGTTGCTGTTCATCCATGCGGGTCAGTTGCCGGTCGTCGAGCAGTTGCTTGCCGCCGACCCAAAGGTGTTTCACACAATCGCGGCCGGTGGCATATATAAGCTGCGAGACCGGATCGTAGATCGGTTGCTGGGCCAGGCCAGAAAGGTCGAAGGCTACGATATCCGCGGCCTTGCCCACTTCCAGCGAGCCGATTTCTGTTTCCAGGCCCATGGCCCGTGCACCGTTGAGGGTGGCCATGCGCAGCGCGCGATGGGCATCCAGGGCGCTGGCCGAGCCAGCAACGGCCTTGGCCAGCAGCGCGGCGGTGCGGGTTTCACCCAGCAGGTCGAGGTCATTGTTGCTTGCCGCGCCGTCGGTGCCTACTGCCACATTGACGCCGGCCTGCCACAGACGTTCCACCGGGCAGAAGCCACTGGCCAGTTTCAGGTTGGATTCCGGGCAGTGGATCACGCTGCTGTTGCTTTCTACCAGCAACGCCAGGTCGTCTTCGCTGATTTGGGTCATATGAACGGCCTGCAGCCGTGGGCCGAGCAAGCCCAGGCGTGCGAGGCGGGCCAGGGGCCGTTCGCCATACTGCTCGATGGACTGCTGCACTTCAAAGGCCGTCTCGTGGACATGCATATGAATGGCGGCGTCCAGCTCCTCGGCGATCACCCGGACTTTTTCCAGGTTCGCATCGCTGACGGTATAGGGCGCATGGGGGCCAAAGGCGATTTTGATCCGTGGGTGATGCTTGAGGTCGCCAAACAGCTCCACGCCCTGGCGGATCGCCTCATCGGCGGTGGCGGCGCCGGGGGTCGGGAAGTCGAGGATCGGCATCGCAATTTGCGCGCGCATACCGCTGTTGTGCACGCGTTCGCTGGCGACCTTGGGGAAGAAGTACATGTCTGAGAAGCAACTGATGCCGCCCTTGATCTGCTCGGCGATCGCCAGGTCAGTGCCGTCGCGCACGAAGGCTTCATCGACCCACTTGGCTTCGGCCGGCCAGATATGGTGTTGCAGCCAGGTCATCAGCGGCAGGTCGTCGGCCAGGCCGCGAAACAGACTCATCGCCGCATGGCCGTGGGCATTCACCAGGCCCGGGCTGAGCAGCACCCCCGGCAGCTCGCGTACTTCGTGGGCTGCCAGCTTCAGCGCCTGGGCGCGCGGGCCGATAAATGCGATGCGGCCATCGCGAATGCCCAGGCCATGTGCCTTGAGCACCACGCCCGCAGGCTCGACCGGTACCAGCCAGCTTGGCAGCAGCAGTAAGTCGAGCGGGGCGGCAGGTGGCGTCATAGCGGGCATCGTCCGGGGCGGTCATATAAAGAGGGCGAAGTATACCCGAGCGTCCTGGCTGGCGGATCGCTATAATCCGCGGCTTTTGTTGATGAGTACGGGGTGAGGGATGCGCGATCGACTGTTGGCGGCGGAGAAAGTGAGGGCCATCGATTGGCGTGATGGCGCACTGCACCTGCTCGATCAGCGTGCGCTGCCGTCCCGGGAAAGCTGGGTCATATGCTCGTCGGTCGACGAAGTGGCCGCAGCCATTCGTATGATGGTGGTGCGCGGCGCGCCGGCCATTGGCATCAGCGCGGCCTACGGCCTGGTGCTGGCCGCCCGTGCACGGATTGCCGAGGGCGGTGACTGGCAGGCTGCATGGGAGGAGGACTACGCGCTGCTGGCCGAATCCCGGCCCACCGCGTCAAACCTCTTCTGGGCCCTCAAGCGCTTGCGCGATCGCCTCGACCGCCTCAAGAAGCACGCCGACCCGTTGGCGGTGCTGGAGGCCGAAGCTATCGCGATCCATGAAAGCGACCGTGAAGCCAACCTGACCATGGCGCAATTGGGCGTCGAATTGATCCGCAAACACCAGGGCAATGCCCAGGCCATCCTCACCCACGGCAATGCCGGGGCCTTGGCTAGCGGTGGCGTGGGCACCGCGCTGGGGGTGATCCGCGCGGCGTTTCTGGAAGGAATGGTCGAACAGGTCTATGCCAACGAAACCCGCCCCTGGCTGCAAGGCTCGCGGCTGACTGCCTGGGAGCTGGCGAGCGAGGGCATCCCGGTTACGGTGAATGCCGACTCGGCCGGCGCGCATATCCTCAAGACCAAAGGCGTGACCTGGGTAATTGTTGGCGCCGACTGCATCGCGGCCAATGGCGATGTGATCAGCAAGATCGGCACTTACCAACTGGCGGTAAGCGCCATGCACCATGGTGTGCGCTTCATGGTAGTGGCCCCCAGCTCTACGCTGGACCTGATGATGGCCACTGGCGATGACGTTGCCCTGGAAGAGCGGGATGCCGGCGAGCTGCTGGAGGTCGCCGGTCAGCGGTTTGCCGCCGATGTCGCAGCCTTTAACCCGGTGTTTGACGTCACGCCGGCGGACCTGATCGACGTGATCGTCACCGAAAAAGGCATTGTCGAGCGGCCGGACGCGGCCAAGCTGGCCCAGTTGATGTGTCGCAAGCGTCTGCATTAAGGGCTGTAATATCTGGCAGATTGCAATCGCGGGCACGCGTGGCCCCACACGTTGAATGCATTTACAAATCAACTGTGGGAGTGGGCTTGCCCGCGATGGGCTTCGAAAGCCAACAAAACCCTCGGTTCCATAGGCAAATCCAAGCCTCGATTCAGCTCTGAGCCCCTCTCGTCGCCCTCAAGCCTGTCATCGGTCAACTTACTACGCTCCATGCGCATCTGGGGGATAGGTGCGTGGCGGCGATTGTGATACCATTCGGCGGTTTCCAGGGTCACCCCAAGGGGCGGCCCTTAATGCGCAGATCCGTGTCATAACTCGTTGATTTGTCGTAAGTCGTTGCCAGGCATCATGTCGGCGGCGGCGAGCTTCGTTCGTCCCAAATGGATGTGACGAGGTTTCACCCGAAAAAGGAATCAGGCTTCTCATGGGCGAACTGGCCAAAGAAATCCTCCCGGTCAATATCGAAGACGAGCTGAAACAGTCCTACCTCGACTACGCGATGAGCGTAATTGTCGGGCGGGCACTGCCTGATGCGCGCGATGGCTTGAAGCCCGTGCACCGGCGTGTGCTGTTCGCGATGAGCGAGCTGGGTAACGACTGGAACAAGCCGTACAAGAAATCTGCCCGTGTTGTCGGTGACGTGATCGGTAAGTATCACCCTCACGGCGACACTGCGGTGTACGACACCATCGTTCGGATGGCCCAGCCGTTTTCCCTGCGCTACCTGCTGGTAGACGGCCAGGGCAACTTCGGTTCGGTGGACGGCGACAACGCTGCGGCCATGCGATACACCGAAGTGCGCATGACCAAGCTGGCACACGAGCTGCTGGCCGACCTGCACAAGGAAACCGTGGACTGGGTGCCGAACTACGACGGCACCGAAATGATCCCGGCGGTCATGCCGACCCGTATTCCCAACCTGTTGGTCAACGGCTCCAGCGGTATCGCCGTGGGCATGGCCACCAACATCCCGCCACACAACCTCGGTGAAGTCATCGACGGTTGCCTGGCCCTCATCGACAACCCTGAGCTGACCGTCGATGAGCTGATGCAGTACATCCCCGGCCCGGACTTCCCGACCGCCGCGATCATCAATGGTCGTGCCGGCATCATCGAAGCCTACCGCACCGGTCGTGGCCGCATCTACATGCGTGCGCGCTCGATGATCGAAGACATCGACAAGGTCGGTGGCCGCCAGCAGATCGTCATCACCGAACTGCCTTACCAGCTGAACAAGGCGCGTCTGATCGAGAAGATCGCCGAGCTGGTTAAAGAGAAGAAACTCGAAGGTATTACCGAGCTGCGCGACGAGTCGGACAAGGACGGTATGCGCGTGGTGATCGAGCTGCGTCGTGGCGAAGTGCCTGAGGTGATCCTCAACAACCTCTACGCCCAGACCCAGCTGCAAAGCGTGTTTGGTATCAACGTCGTGGCCTTGATCGACGGTCGCCCGCGCATCCTGAACCTCAAGGATCTGCTGGAAGCCTTCGTCCGTCACCGTCGCGAAGTGGTGACCCGCCGTACCGTGTTCGAGCTGCGCAAGGCCCGTGAACGTGGGCACATCCTGGAAGGCCAGGCGGTTGCGCTGTCGAACATCGACCCGGTCATCGCCCTGATCAAGGCCTCGCCGACCCCGTCGGAAGCCAAGGAAGCACTGATCAAGATGCCGTGGGAATCCAGCGCCGTCGTGGCGATGGTTGAACGTGCCGGTGCCGATTCGTGCCGTCCGGAGACCCTGGATCCGCAATACGGCCTGCGCGATGGCAAGTACTTCCTGTCGCCGGAACAGGCCCAGGCCATCCTGGAACTGCGCCTGCACCGCCTGACCGGTCTGGAGCACGAGAAGCTGCTGGCCGAGTACCAGGAGATCCTCAACCAGATCGGCGAGCTGATCCGCATCCTCAATAGCGCCGTGCGCCTGATGGAAGTGATCCGCGAAGAACTGGAAGTGATCCGCGCCGAATACGGCGACGTGCGCCGCACCGAAATTCTCGATGCGCGCCTGGACCTGACCCTGGGTGACATGATCCCGGAAGAAGAGCGCGTGGTGACCATTTCCCACGGCGGCTACGCCAAGACCCAGCCTTTGGCTGCGTACCAGGCCCAGCGTCGTGGTGGTAAAGGCAAGTCGGCGACTGGCGTCAAGGATGAGGACTACATCGCTCACCTGCTGGTAGCCAACAGCCACACCACGCTGCTGCTGTTCTCCAGCAAAGGCAAGGTGTACTGGCTCAAGACCTACGAGATCCCGGAAGCGTCCCGCGCTGCCCGTGGTCGTCCGCTGGTCAACCTGTTGCCGCTGGACACCGACGAATACATCACCACCATGCTGCCGGTCGAGGAATACACCGAGGGTCACTTCATCTTCATGGCCACCGCCAAAGGCACCGTGAAGAAGACCCCGCTGGAATCCTTCAGCCGCCAGCGCAGCGTGGGCCTGATCGCCCTGGAGCTGGACGAGGGCGACGTACTGATTTCCGCCGCCATTACCGATGGCGAGCGTGAAGTCATGCTGTTCTCCGACGGTGGCAAGGTGACGCGCTTCAAGGAATCCGACGTACGTGCCATGGGGCGTACCGCCCGTGGTGTGCGCGGCATGCGCCTGCCGGAAGGGCAGAAGCTGATTTCCATGCTGATCCCGGAAGAAGGCAGCCAGATCCTTACTGCTTCGGCTCGTGGTTATGGCAAGCGCACCGCCATCAGCGAGTTCCCCGAGTACAAGCGTGGCGGCCAGGGCGTTATCGCCATGGTCAGCAACGATCGCAACGGCCGTCTGGTCGGCGCGGTGCAGGTGCTGGATGGCGAGGAAATCATGCTGATTTCCGACCAGGGCACCCTGGTGCGTACCCGGGTTGATGAAGTGTCGAGCCTGGGCCGTAACACCCAGGGCGTGACCTTGATCAAGCTGGCCAGCGACGAGACCCTGGTGGGTCTGGAGCGTGTCCAGGAGCCATCGGAAGTCGAAGGCGAGGAGCTGGAAGGCGAGGAGTTTGATGGCGAGGTGATCGCAGCCGGCGATGACAGCGTCGACGAGCCAACCCTCGATGCTGCCGCAGACGAGGAAGAACCGCAGGAATAAGCGGACAACCAAGGGGGCGGATGAAGATTCGCCCCCTTGTTATTTGTCCCTTTTGAAAATTTGCGATACTGCGCATTCCCCTGTGGGAGCGGGCTTGCTCGCGAAGGCGGCGTGTCAGTCAACACATGTGCTGGCTGAGACTCCGCCTTCGCGAGCAAGCCCGCTCCCACATGGGGTTATATGTCGAACACGAATTATGTGACCACCAGATCAGAGCGAGATTGGATGTGAGCAAGAGAGCCTATAACTTCTGTGCTGGTCCCGCGGCACTTCCTGAAGCAGTCCTGCAGCGCGCGCAGGGTGAACTCCTCGACTGGCATGGCAAAGGCCTCTCGGTCATGGAAATGAGCCATCGCAGCGATGAGTTTGTGTCCATTGCCACCAAGGCCGAGCAGGATCTGCGTGACCTGCTGGATATCCCGTCGGACTACAAGGTGTTGTTCCTGCAAGGTGGCGCCAGCCAGCAATTTGCCCAATTGCCGCTGAACCTGCTGCCGGAAGACGGCACTGCCGACTATATCGATACCGGTATCTGGTCGCAAAAAGCCATTGAAGAAGCCTCGCGCTACGGCAATATCAATGTGGCCGGTACTGCCAAGCCCTACGATTATTTCGCTATCCCGGGTCAGAACGAGTGGAAGCTATCCAAGGACGCGTCTTACGTTCACTACGTGCAGAACGAAACCATCGGCGGCCTGGAGTTCGACTGGGTGCCTGAAGTCGGTGACGTCCCGTTGGTGTGCGACATGTCCTCGGACATTCTCTCGCGCCCGATGGATGTGTCGCGCTACGGCATGATCTACGCCGGCGCACAGAAGAACATTGGCCCCAGCGGCATCCTGGTCAATATCATTCGTGAAGACCTGCTCGGCCGTGCCCGTTCGGTGTGCCCGACCATGCTCAACTACAAAGTCGCGGCCGACAACGGCTCGATGTACAACACCCCGCCAGCCTTTGCCTGGTACCTGTCGGGCCTGGTGTTCGAGTGGCTCAAAGAGCAGGGCGGCGTGGCCGCCATGGGCAAGCTCAACGAAGAGAAGAAGCGCACCCTGTACGACTTCATCGACGCCAGCGGCCTGTACAGCAACCCGATCAACCTGAGCGACCGCTCGTGGATGAACGTGCCTTTCCGCCTGGCCGATGACCGCCTGGACAAGCCATTTCTGGCCGGCGCCGACGAGCGTGGCCTGCTGAACCTCAAGGGCCATCGTTCGGTAGGCGGCATGCGCGCCTCGATCTACAACGCAGTCGACATCAATGCCATCAAGGCGCTGGTAGCCTACATGGCAGAGTTCGAGAAGGAACACGGCTAATGTCTGAGCAAGAACTCAAGGCCCTGCGTGTGCGCATTGACGCCCTGGACACCAAAGTCCTGGAGCTGATCAGTGAGCGCGCGCGGTGTGCCCAGGAAGTGGCGCGGGTCAAGATGGCCTCCCTGGCTGAAGGTGAAGTGCCGGTGTTCTACCGTCCGGAGCGCGAAGCCCAGGTGCTCAAGCGGGTGATGGAGCGTAACCAGGGGCCGCTGGGCAATGAAGAGATGGCGCGGTTGTTCCGCGAGATCATGTCTTCGTGCCTGGCCCTTGAGCAGCCATTGAAAGTGGCTTACCTCGGCCCCGAGGGGACCTTCACCCAGGCGGCGGCGATGAAGCATTTCGGCCATGCGGTGATCAGCAAGCCGATGGCAGCCATCGACGAAGTGTTCCGCGAAGTGGCGGCCGGTGCGGTGAATTTTGGCGTGGTGCCGGTGGAAAACTCCACCGAAGGCGCGGTCAACCACACCCTCGACAGCTTCCTTGAGCACGACATGGTGATCTGTGGCGAAGTCGAGCTGCGCATCCACCACCACTTGCTGGTGGGTGAAAACACCAAGACCGACAGCATCAGCCGCATTTACTCCCACGCCCAGTCCCTGGCCCAGTGCCGCAAGTGGCTGGATGCCCATTACCCGAATGTCGAGCGTGTGGCGGTGTCCAGCAACGCCGAGGCGGCCAAGCGGGTCAAGGGTGAGTGGAATTCGGCGGCGATTGCCGGGGATATGGCGGCGGGCCTGTACGGTCTGACGCGCCTGGCCGAGAAAATCGAGGATCGCCCGGATAACTCCACGCGCTTTTTGATGATCGGCAACCAGGAAGTACCGCCGACCGGCGACGACAAGACCTCGATCATTGTCTCCATGAGCAACAAGCCGGGTGCGCTGCATGAACTGCTGGTGCCGTTCCACGACAACGGGATAGACCTGACACGCATCGAGACGCGTCCTTCGCGCAGCGGTAAATGGACCTATGTGTTCTTTATCGACTTCGTCGGTCACCACCGTGATCCGCTGGTCAAGAGTGTGCTGGAGAAAATCAGTCAGGAAGCCGTGGCACTCAAGGTGCTGGGCTCCTACCCGAAAGCGGTTTTGTGAGGCTTTGACATGAGTGGCAACTTCCTCGCCCTGGCACAGCCGGGCGTGCAACAACTGTCGCCTTACGTTCCAGGCAAGCCTGTGGACGAGTTGGCGCGCGAGTTGAATCTGGATCCGGCGAAGATCGTCAAGCTGGCGAGCAATGAAAACCCCCTGGGCCCAAGTCCCAAGGTGCTGGCGGCGATCCGTGAAGAGTTGGCGGAGCTGACCCGTTACCCCGACGGCAACGGCTTTGCCCTCAAGTCCCTGTTGGCCGAGCGCTGCCGGGTCGAGTTGAGCCAGGTCACCCTGGGCAATGGTTCCAACGACATTCTGGAGCTGGTGGCGCGTGCCTACCTGGCGCCTGGCCTGAACGCGGTGTTCAGTGAGCACGCGTTTGCGGTGTATCCGATTGTCACCCAGGCCGTCGGTGCCGAGGCGCGGGTGATTGCGGCCAGGGACTGGGGGCATGACCTACCGGCCATGCTGGCGGCCATCGATGCCCAGACCCGCGTGGTGTTTATCGCCAACCCGAACAACCCGACTGGTACCTGGTTCGGTGCCGATGCGCTGAACGAGTTCCTGCAGGATGTGCCTGGGCACGTGCTGGTGGTGCTGGACGAGGCCTACATCGAATACGCCGAAGGTGGCGACTTGCCCGACGGCCTGGATTTCCTCGCGGCCTATCCGAACCTGCTGGTATCGCGCACTTTCTCCAAGGCCTATGGCCTGGCGTCGCTGCGGGTCGGCTACGGGTTGTCCACGGCGGTTGTCGCCGATGTGCTGAACCGCGTGCGCCAGCCGTTCAACGTCAACAGCCTGGCATTGGCGGCGGCCTGTGCGGCGCTCAAGGATGCCGAGTACCTGGAAGAAGGGCGACGGATCAACGAGAGCGGCATGCAGCAGCTGCAGCAAGGCTTCCGCGAACTGGGCCTGGGCTGGATTGCGTCCAAGGGCAACTTTATTTGCGTGGATCTCGCCCAAGAGGCCGCCCCGGTCTTCCAGGGTTTGCTGCGCGAAGGCGTGATCGTGCGTCCGGTGGCCAATTACGGCATGCCGAACCACTTGCGCATCACCATCGGTTTGCCGGCTGAAAACAGTCGCTTCCTTGAGGCGCTGGCCAAGGTTCTGGCCCGTGGTTGATGTGATTGCAATGCAACCTGTTGTGCCTGTGATCGGCCGCCTGGTGGTGGTCGGTCTGGGATTGATTGGCGGCTCCTTTGCCAAGGGCCTGCGGGAAAGCGGCCTGTGTGGCGAAGTGGTCGGTGTGGATCTTGACCCGCAATCGCGCCAACTGGCGGTTGAGCTGGGCGTGGTGGACCGCTGTGAGGCGGACTTGGCTGTTGCCTGCGAGGGCGCCGATGTCATCCAGTTGGCGGTGCCGATCCTGGCCATGGAAAAACTGCTGGCGCTGTTGGCCGGCATGGACCTGGGCCAGGCGATTCTCACGGATGTCGGCAGCGCCAAGGGCAATGTGGTGCGTGCGGCGCGCCAGGCGTTTGGCGGCATGCCGCCGCGCTTCGTGCCAGGGCACCCGATTGCCGGCTCCGAGCAGAGTGGGGTGGAGGCGTCCAATTCCCAGCTGTTCCGTCGACACAAGGTGATCCTCACGCCGCTGGCAGAAACCGACCCGGCAGCCTTGGCCGTGGTGGACCGGTTGTGGCGCGAGCTGGGGGCGGATGTCGAGCATATGCAGGTCGAGCGCCATGACGAAGTGCTGGCGGCGACCAGCCATTTGCCGCATCTGCTGGCCTTTGGCCTGGTCGACTCCCTGGCCAAGCGCAACGAAAACCTGGAGATTTTCCGTTACGCCGCCGGTGGCTTTCGCGATTTCACGCGGATTGCCGGTAGCGACCCGGTGATGTGGCACGACATTTTTCTCGCCAATCGCGAGGCTGTGCTGCGGACCCTGGACACCTTTCGCAGTGACTTGGATGCCTTGCGCGACGCGGTTGATGCGGGGGATGGCCATCAGTTGCTGGGCGTCTTTACCCGTGCGCGGGTAGCGCGCGAGCATTTCAGTAAGATCCTGGCGCGCCGGGCCTATATGGATGCGGCCGCCACCGCTGACGATGTAGTGTTTGTCGCCAGCCCAGGTGGGCAACTGAAGGGCAAGCTCCGGGTGCCGGGGGATAAGTCGATTTCCCATCGCTCGATCATGCTCGGGTCGCTGGCGGACGGGGTTACCGAAGTCGAAGGGTTTCTCGAGGGTGAAGATGCCCTGGCGACCCTGCAGGCATTCCGCGACATGGGCGTGGTGATCGAAGGTCCGCACCATGGTCGGGTGACTATCCATGGCGTTGGCCTGCACGGCTTGAAACCAGCGCCAGGGCCGATTTATCTCGGTAACTCGGGTACTTCCATGCGTCTGTTGTCCGGTTTATTGGCGGCGCAGGGTTTTGACAGTGTCCTGACCGGTGATGCTTCGCTGTCCAAGCGGCCGATGAATCGCGTGGCCAAACCGTTGCGAGAAATGGGTGCAGTGATAGAGACCGGGCCGGAGGGGCGGCCGCCCCTGACCATTCGTGGCGGGCAAGTGCTCAAGGGTATGAGTTACACGCTGCCGATGGCCAGTGCCCAGGTCAAGTCCAGCCTGTTGCTGGCCGGGCTGTATGCCGAGGGCCGGACAGCGGTGACCGAGCCTGCGCCTACCCGTGACCATACCGAGCGAATGCTGCGCGGTTTTGGCTGCCCGGTGCAGGTCAATGGTGCGACGGCGGCGGTAGAGTCGGGTCATGCGTTGCTAGCCACGCGTATCGAGGTGCCGGGCGATATCTCTTCCTCGGCATTCTTCCTGGTGGCTGCCACGATTGCCGAGGGTTCCGAATTGTTGCTGGAGCATGTGGGCATCAATCCGACCCGCACCGGGGTGATCGATATCCTGCGCCTGATGGGCGCTGATATCACCCTGGAAAACCCGCGTGAAGTGGGTGGCGAGCCGGTTGCAGACCTGCGTGTGCGCTCGGTACCGCTCAAGGGGATCGAGATTCCCGAGGTGCTGGTGCCCCTGGCTATCGACGAGTTCCCGGTGCTGTTTGTCGCCGCCGCCTGTGCCGAAGGGCGCACGGTATTGCGGGGTGCCGAGGAGTTGCGGGTCAAGGAGTCCGACCGTATCCAGGTGATGGCCGACGGTCTGCTGGCGCTGGGTGTGAAGTGTGTGCCGACCCCTGATGGGATTATCATTGATGGTGGCGGCTTGGCTGGTGGCGAGGTGCATGCCCACGGTGATCATCGGATCGCCATGGCGTTCAGCGTCGCGGCCCTGCGTGCCACTGCGCCGATTCGTATCCATGACTGTGCCAACGTAGCTACATCTTTTCCGAATTTTCTTACACTGTCTGCCCAAGTAGGCATGCGTGTAGCCCAAGAGGCTCAATTGTGAATATCAAAGCACCGGTGATTACCATCGACGGCCCAAGCGGCTCTGGCAAAGGCACTGTCGCGGGCCTGCTGGCCAAGCGCCTGGGTTGGTGCCTGCTGGATTCCGGGGCGTTGTATCGCCTGCTGGCTTTCGCTGCGCGTAACCATGGTGTCGACTTGACCAATGAAGAGTCGTTGGTGTTGTTGGCGGCGCACCTTGACGTGCAGTTCGTCGGCGCGACCGAAGGCCACTCGCTGCGCATTATCCTGGAAGGGGATGATGTAACGGATGACCTGCGCAACGAGCAGGTCGGCTCCTGGGCCTCGCAGGTCGCCGCATTGCCGGCGGTGCGCGATGCCTTGCTCCAGCGCCAGCGGGCGTTTCAAGAGCCGCCGGGCCTGGTAGCCGATGGTCGCGACATGGGCACCGTGGTGTTCCCCGAGGCGCCGCTGAAGATTTTCCTGACGGCCAGTGCCGAGGAGAGGGCGCGCCGCCGTTACTTGCAGTTGAAGGGCAAGGTGGATGGTGTTAGTCTGTCGAGTCTGCTAGATGAGATTCGTGCGCGCGATGAGCGCGACACCCAGCGTGCGGTAGCCCCGCTTAAACCGGCGGCTGACGCCATACAGCTGGATTCCACGGAATTGTCCATCGAGCAGGTGTTGGAACGCATCTTGAGTGAAATCGCCCTGCGCGATATCGCCGGATGACTCAGAGGAAGTGCAGGGGACCAGTCCTAGACCTGCGCTTCTTCTCTTATATGAACGTAACCCACACCGTCTGGGGTGTGGCAGATGGGCGTATTCTTCGCCCTTATCAACAGGAATTAAAATGAGCGAAAGCTTTGCGGAACTCTTTGAAGAAAGCCTAAAAACCCTGAACCTTCAGGCTGGCTCCATCATCACCGGTGTTATCGTTGATATCGATTACCAAGCTCGCTGGGTAACCGTTCACGCTGGTCTGAAGTCTGAAGCACTCATCCCGCTTGAGCAGTTCTACAACGACGCTGGCGACCTGACTATCAATGTCGGTGACGAAGTTCACGTTGCTCTGGACTCGGTTGAAGACGGCTTCGGTGAAACCAAGCTCTCCCGTGAAAAAGCCAAGCGCGCTGAATGCTGGATTGTTCTGGAAGCAGCCTTCGCAGCTGAAGAAGTGGTCAAGGGCGTTATCAACGGTAAGGTTAAAGGCGGCTTCACTGTCGACGTTAACGGCATCCGTGCGTTCCTGCCAGGTTCTTTGGTCGACGTTCGTCCAGTGCGCGACACCACGCACCTGGAAGGCAAAGAGCTCGAATTCAAGGTCATCAAGCTCGACCAGAAGCGCAACAACGTTGTCGTTTCCCGTCGCAGCGTCCTGGAAGCAGAGAACTCCGCCGAGCGTGAAGCTCTGCTGGAATCCCTGCAGGAAGGCCAACAAGTCAAAGGTATCGTCAAGAACCTCACCGATTACGGCGCATTCGTCGATCTGGGTGGCGTCGATGGCCTGCTGCACATTACCGACATGGCTTGGAAGCGTATCAAGCATCCTTCCGAAATTGTCAACGTTGGCGACGAGATCGATGTCAAGGTTCTGAAATACGATCGCGAGCGCAACCGTGTTTCCCTGGGCCTGAAGCAACTGGGTGAAGATCCATGGGTTGCTATCAAAGCCCGTTACCCAGAAAGCACTCGCGTTACCGCGCGTGTTACCAACCTGACCGACTACGGCTGCTTCGCAGAGCTGGAAGAAGGCGTGGAAGGCCTGGTACACGTTTCCGAAATGGACTGGACCAACAAGAACATCCACCCTTCGAAAGTCGTACAAGTCGGCGACGAAGTGGAAGTTATGGTTCTGGACATCGACGAAGAGCGTCGTCGTATCTCCCTGGGCATCAAGCAGTGCAAATCTAACCCATGGGAAGATTTCTCTGGCCAGTTCAACAAGGGCGATAAAATCTCCGGCACCATCAAGTCGATCACCGATTTCGGTATCTTCATTGGTCTGGACGGCGGCATCGACGGCCTGGTTCACCTGTCCGACATCTCCTGGAACGAAGTTGGCGAAGAAGCTGTTCGTCGTTTCAAGAAGGGCGACGAGCTGGACACCGTTATCCTGTCGGTTGACCCAGAGCGCGAGCGCATCTCCCTGGGTATCAAGCAACTGGAAAGCGATCCGTTCTCCGAGTACGTTCAAGAGAACGACAAGGGTGCAATCGTTAAAGGCATCGTGAAGGAAGTTGACGCTAAAGGCGCCATCATCACTTTGGGTGACGATATCGAAGCGACTCTGAAAGCCTCCGAAATCAGCCGTGATCGCGTTGAAGATGCGCGTAACGTTCTGAAAGAAGGCCAGGAAGTAGAAGCCAAGATCATCAGCGTTGACCGCAAGAGCCGCGTGATCCAACTCTCCATCAAGTCCAAGGACGAGATCGAAGAGAAAGAAGCAATCCAGAGCCTGCGCGACAAGCCAGCGACCTCTGACATTGCTTCGGGTCCGACCACTCTGGGCGACCTGTTGCGTGCACAAATGGAAAAACAGAACTAAGTTCTGTTAGACCATAGAAAAAGGGCGACCTCGGTCGCCCTTTTTTGTGCCTGGGATTTGGTTTTTTTAGTAGGACAGAGCGGCTGATGTGGTGTGATCGCCCCTGGGGCTGTCTGCGGGAGGTGATCTTGTTATCCAGTCACTTCCAGCGCTTTTTCCGGGAAGCGTCTCCTGCGCTTTCCTGGGCTCGTCCCGCTCTTATCCTTGGTCTGGTGAGTGTCGCCAGAATTTGCGCAAGATAAGTCAAGCCACAGGCTGTTCAAATTCATCTGGTCATGCTAAAACCTTCGGAGCGCTTTTCCTAGCTGCTTGAAAAAGAAGGGAAAAATATGACGAAGTCGGAGTTGATCGAACGAATTGTCACCCATCAAGGGCTGCTCTCATCCAAGGATGTGGAGTTGGCCATCAAGACCATGCTTGAGCAAATGTCCCAGTGCCTGGCCACTGGTGATCGAATCGAGATCCGCGGCTTTGGTAGCTTCTCGCTGCACTACCGCGCCCCGCGCGTGGGTCGCAACCCGAAAACCGGCCAATCCGTCAGCCTCGACGGCAAATTCGTGCCCCATTTCAAGCCGGGCAAGGAATTACGGGATCGAGTGAACGAAGACGAAGACGAAAGCGTCTGAGTTTTTTTGGGGATAGGAGAAGTTTATGCGCGGTGTAAAGCGCGTCGCCCTGGTACTGATTGTGCTGATCGCTGCCTTGGCGATCCTGGCTTTCGTACTGGAAAACCAGCAAGACGTCACCCTGGCGTTTTTGGGGTGGTCTACACCACAACTGCCGGTCTCGGTGTTTGTGACGTTGGCGTTGATTGTCGGGATGTTGGTGGGGCCGTTCTTGAGTCTGCTGATGCGGCGCAAGAGGCACCCTAAACCCGTGTTGTAGGGTCAGTCTGACAGCGGAGACCGTTTGTCGCCTGTATTGCGGGTTCAAGCTATGCAGTGGGGCTTGGCTACTACGACTAGAGTGCGTTAAACGCTTCTCTGTCCTCAGGAAATAGTGGCTTTAGGGCTCCTCTGACGTGTTTTCCCTGAAAACTCTGCAATAAATAGGAATTGCCTTACAGTCATGTCAAGTCTTGCAATGTTATCGCGAGATGGCAAAATGCAACCTGTTCTCGATTCCAGTCATTTTGTGTGTCCAGGGCCTGGCAGCGACGCTGGGCTTTTTGGCCGACCCTTATAAATACAAAAAAACCACAAGATCGTCTGCATAACGAGCCCGCAGTTTCTCTTTGAAGGCAGGTTTTTGTTGTGAGTAGTAGCTTCCGCGCGCCCCCGATTCCTTCGTCCGGCGAGATTGATCTCGTTGTGCTTTTTCAGGCTATCTGGAAGCAGAAAAAGTTAGTTATGGCCGCTACCGCAGGTGCCGGGCTGATTGCTGCTATCTATGCGTTCCTCACGCCTCCTCAGTACGAAGTCAGCAGTGTGCTGCGCCCGGCCGCAATCAATGAGCTGGATGCTTTGAATCGCTCAGAGATTTATACACTTCCTCCTGGTGATGCCCTGGTCAGAGTGGGCGCATCTCTGGAGTCCTACGATACCCGCTTGGGGTTTTTCCGTTCAAACCAGAAGCTGTTCAAGGCCTTTGAGCAGCCTGGCAGGACCTTGGAGCAGAGTTTCGAAGAGTTCAACCGCAACTCTATCGAACTCAGTCTGCCCGACCCCAAAAAAGCCAACTCCCTCAGTGCCTATATCAAGCTTGAGATGAGTTATCCGAAAGGCGTGGATGGCGTCGCCATACTCAATGGCTTCATCGATTACGCGATTGCAACGGAGCGTGAGCAGATTGCGGCGGATCTGGACGTCATCGTAAAAAACCGGTTGAACGAGCTCAAGGGCAAGATTGATGCCGCCCGTTCCAGCTACGAGGTTGATAAAGAGGCGCGGATAGCATCGCTGCGAGAAACGGACAGCCTGCGACGTGCGCAGTTGCAGGATGAACTCAAAGCATTGCGAGCACAGCTGAAGACTGGGCGCACTGACCGAGTGGCGCAGTTGAACGAGGCCATCGGAATCGCCAAGTCCCTGGGAATCAGAAAACCCAGCACGCCTTCCGCTCTGGGTGAGTCAGACCGTAATGGCTCATCAAGTGTGATGCGTACCGAAATAAACAATCAGCAAATCCCTCTGTACTTCATGGGCGTCGAGGCGCTCGAGGCTGAACGCACTGCGTTGATGCAGCGTAAGTCCGATGATTTTACTGAGGGTCGTATCGCGCAGATTGCCAGGGAGCTTCAATTGCTCCAGTCAAACCGCGAGATTGAAGTGCTGAATCGTCGTGAAAACGAGGATCTATTCCTGGCCGGTGTTCAGCCGGTGCGCGCCGAAGTGGCTCGATTGCGTAACTTAAGCATTGATATGAGCCGGCTGAAGCTGGTCACTATCGATAAGCAGGCGCTGGAACCTTTGCGCCCGGTCAAGCCTCAGAAGGCCTTGATTATCCTGCTTGGCCTGGTCTTGGGTGGCTTTGTCGGGGCCTTCATTGCGGTAGTTCGTCATCTCGTCAAAACCCGCCAGCCTCAGCCCCAGTCGGTAATGTTGTCCGTGCAACCGGGCTCACCGACCATGGTGGGTAGCGATACAGGTTTGAACAGGCCGCAATAGGTATCAGCGCAATCTGCACTGTGCTCCCCGGCCAGTGCGAGATTTGATTTCATTTGGAAACTAGCTCGCAACTTGTTGTGTATAGCGCACCGGTTAAGGGTTTCTCGGCTTCAGGTCTTGTGTGAGGCCTGGAGCCGGCCGGTGTGACTGGCGTTTGTGGCTCGGTCTTCCTGCTTGTCGGGTTATTTCATGTAAAAAAACGGCGGCGACCTGCGGCGGATGGCTCATAATCACGCAAGTCGATCTACCTGGCCTGGGCGGTTATTTACCGGCGTAGACAGTTGTCTGCGTTGCGCAGGAGGCTGGAGCAGGTGAGGGCTCTGCCCAGAAAAGAATAAATTTTCATATTGGCGATTTCGGATTGCCGGCCGCAGGCATTGAAATTGTGGCTCAATACCGAGAAGCTACGCGCTATTTTTCACCCGTCAACCTGCGTGTTGGCCTGGTGTAATGCAGATATTTAAGGAAGTTTTAAAGATATGACGGACATCAAACGTAAAGGCATCATCCTCGCTGGCGGCTCCGGGACGCGCTTGCACCCGCTGACCCTGGGTGTATCCAAGCAAATGTTGCCTATTTTCGACAAGCCGATGATTTTTTATCCGTTGTCGGTGTTGATGCTGGCTGGCATGCGCGAAATCTTGATCATTTCTACCCCTGAAGATTTGCCTTGCTTTAAAAAGCTCCTGGGAGACGGCAGCCAGTACGGCATCCAGCTCAGCTATGCCGAGCAACCCAGTCCGGACGGTTTGGCCCAGGCCTTCCTGATTGGCGAGGAGTTTATTGGTGACGATCCTTGCTGCCTGATCCTTGGCGACAATATTTTCTACGGTCAGCACTTTTCCGATAACTTGCGCTCCGCCATGTCCCAGACATCAGGTGCGACAGTCTTTGGTTATCACGTATCAGATCCTGAGCGTTTTGGTGTTGTTGAGTTCGATGCAACTGGTCGAGCATTGAGCATCGAAGAAAAACCGGCGAAACCGAAGTCCAACTATGCAGTTACAGGCTTGTACTTCTACGACAATCGAGTGGTGGACATTGCCAAGAGCATCAAGCCGTCGCCGCGTGGCGAGCTTGAAATCACTGACGTCAACCGCGCCTATCTGGATGACAAGTCATTAACCGTCGAGATGCTGGGCCGTGGTTTTGCCTGGTTGGACACAGGTACTCATGAGTCGCTCCTGGAAGCGAGTCATTTCGTCCATACCATTGAGCACCGCCAGGGGTTGAAAGTCGCCTGCCTTGAAGAAATTGCATTCCACAAAGGTTGGATCACCCCAGAGCAACTGGGTGCTCAGGCGGAAAAACTGAAAAAGACAGGCTATGGCCAGTACTTGCAGAAACTTCTGGAAGAGACCTCAAAGGTATGAAACTGATTCAGACTGCTATTCCTGACGTTGTAATCATTGAGCCAAAAATTTTTGGCGATGATCGCGGCTGGTTTATGGAAAGCTTTAACGAAGAACGGTTTCATACAGCACTTAAAGAGCTTGAGTTGCCTATTCCGCGAGCATTTGTCCAGGACAATCATTCCTGCTCGGCAAAGGGCGTTCTAAGGGGGCTGCACTTCCAGCGCGCACCGCATGCCCAGGGCAAGCTGGTGCGTGTGGTACGCGGTGCCGCTTTTGATGTGGCAGTGGATATTCGGCCTGAGTCCAGCACTTACCTGCAATGGGTCGGCGTGGAGCTAAACACCCAAAACAACTTGATGCTATGGATTCCTGAGGGTTTTGCCCACGGTTTTGTTGCTTTGGAAGATGACACGCACTTTTTGTATAAAACGACAGATTATTACGATAAAGACTCTGAAGGGGCGCTGCACTGGAGTGATGCAAGGCTTGGGATAAATTGGCCTGCTACCGGCGGCTTTAACGTTAGTGATAAAGATGACAAGGCTCCGACATCCGATAGCCTCTCGGAGAAGCAAGCATGAGTTTGATCAAGTTTCTGGACATCACCTCCAAAGGTGATGAGCGGGGCCAACTGGTTGCGCTGGAGTATGAAAATGATATTCCGTTTGAAATTAAACGTGTTTATTACCTCACTGAAACAAAAGAGGGTGTTCCAAGAGGGTTTCACGCGCACAAGGAACTGATGCAGGTAGCGGTGTGCGTGTCTGGGCGCTGCCTGATGAAACTTGATGATGGCGTGAACAAAGAGGAGGTTTGGCTGGACGCTCCTGACAAGGCTATTGTGATCGACCGTATGATCTGGCGAGAAATGCATCACTTCAGTCCAGACTGCGTACTGCTGGTGTTGGCAAGTGCCGTTTATGACGAGCGTGACTATATAAGGGATTATTCGGTGTTCAAGGGCTTGGCTCATCAATCCTGAAATATAGAGAAAACGCCGATTTTCTGTTGAGAACGACCGGCTAATTAATAAGATAGTTGAAGCGGACCCTGTCTCTGGTTCTGTCAAAGTAAACGAGTGCTTGGTAAATGATAAAGTTTCTTGATTTGAAGGCTGTAAATGACCTTTGTCGCGATGAGTTGGTAGCCGCCTGCACGCGTGTGGTTGATTCCGGTTGGTACATCGGTGGGAAAGAGCTCCAAACATTCGAGCATGAGTTTGCCCAATATTGCGGTGCTCAGCACTGTATTGGCGTTGCCAACGGACTGGACGCTCTGGTATTGGTCATTCGTGCTTGGAAAGAGCTGGGCCGCCTCAATGACGGAGATGAGGTTCTCGTTCCCTCCAATACCTACATCGCCAGTATCCTGGCCATTTCGGAAAACGGATTGGTTCCTGTATTGGTTGAGCCTGATCCGAAGACTTTTAATATTTGCCCGGAGAATGCAAAAGCTGCGATCACACCAAAAACCAGGATGATTCTACCGGTTCACCTTTATGGCAGATTGGCTGATATGCCAAAAATCATGGACCTAGCTCGTGCCCATGACTTACTGGTTCTGGAAGACTCGGCGCAAGCGCATGGCGCGATGATCGATGGGAAGAAGGCCGGTAGCTGGGGGCACGCTTCCGGATTCAGCTTCTATCCTGGAAAAAATCTCGGTGCATTGGGGGATGCCGGAGCTGTTACGACCAACGATGAAGTCTTAGCCAAGACTGTTCGTGCGCTGGGGAACTATGGTTCCCATGAAAAATATAAAAACGTCTATCGCGGCGTGAATAGCCGGCTTGATGAAATGCAGGCCGCATGTTTGTCAGTGAAGTTAAAGCACCTGGACAAGCAAACCGCTTATCGTCGCGAGATCGCTGAACTATATAGCACGTCGATCACCAACCCTGCGATCACGTTACCCGTAGATGCCGTATTCAAAGCATCAACTAACGAATGCCATGTATGGCATGTCTACACCGTACTCTGTGCTCAGCGGGATAGTCTTCAAGCCCACCTTTTGGCCAAAGGCATCCAGACGCTTATCCATTATCCGATCCCGCCTCATCTCCAGCAGGCGTATGCTGAACTGAAGGGTCAAGAGCTCCCGGTGTCGACACAGATACATGAGCAGATTCTGAGCTTGCCATTAGGGCCTACGCTGTCTGTAGAGGAGGCCCGCGTTGTAATAGAAGCCTGCAATAGCTTTAGACCGGATGCTGTATGAATCTTGTTCGGACCAGCCTGTTAAATGGCATTGCAGTTGCCATTAAAATGCTTACCTTGCTGGGTCTTAATAAAGTGCTGGCGATCTATGTCGGGCCTGCAGGATATGCCGCGATAGGGCAGTTTCAGAATGCGTTGCAGGTAATCACGATATTTACGGGTGGCGCGATTACCAATGGCGTAGTCAAATACACTGCGGAATATCATGAGCAGCCTGAGCAGCAGATAAAGTTATGGCGAACGGCAGGGTTTGTAGCGATTCTGGGAAGTCTGGTCGTTGCATTACTTGTCGCTTTATTTAATAAAGAGCTTGCCTCGCTATTTCTGAAGGATACCGCCCTGGGCGGTGTTTTTCTTTGGTTTTCCGCGGTCGTTGTATTTTTCTCGTTGAACATATTGTTGTTAGCGATATTGAACGGTCGAAAGGAAATCGTACTATATATCGTGGCTAACATCGCTGGTAGTTTCTTGTCATTTGGTGTGACGTTTTACTTGGCAACCAGTTTTGGTCTGTATGGAGCGCTGGTAGCGCTGGTAGTTTATCAATCTATCAGTTTTGTCGTAACATTATTGTTATGCCTGCGAACGCATTGGTTTAAGCTTTCCTTTCTGTTCGGGCGCCCGGATAAGCAGATTGCGAAAAAGTTATTCGCTTTTTTCTTGATGGCAGTTGTTTCTGCTGCATGTGCGCCGTTGGCCCAGATGCTGGTCAGGAATCATATAGGAACAGTTTACGGGTGGGAGATGGCTGGCTATTGGGAGGCTATGTGGCGTTTGAGCGCGGCGTATCTTCTATTGGTTACGACAACATTGAGCGTCTATTACCTACCCAAGCTTTCTGAGTTAAAAACGGCAACTGAAGTAAAAACAGAAATTCTACAGGGTTATAAACTGATTTTCCCTGTTGCCCTGTTAGCAGCCGCTGCAATGTACGTGCTTCGGGACTTTGTCGTAGCTTTGCTCTTTACCGCCGATTTCTACCCGGTCAGGATGTTTTTTGCCGGGCAAGTAGTGGGCGACTGCCTCAAAATATTTAGCTGGATAATGGCGTATGTCATGCTCAGTCGGGCTATGGTCAAGATCTTTATCACTACTGAAATTATATTTTGTGTTTCCTTGTATTTACTGACCATGGCGTTCACGCAATGGTGGGGGGTCGAAGCTGCTACTTGGGCTTATGCGGTAAATTATGCGGTTTACAGTCTGGTTATGTATGTTTTTGTGTATCTAAGGCTTGATGATTATTTTCATAAGAAGCTGGAACATCACGCTTGAAAAAACTACTTAAGGATTTTGAAATTGCCATTTGCGAGACGGCTGACCTGAATCAGGCGCTCGCACTGGCGTGTGCCTACGGCAACCTTCTCTGGTTTGCGGATGTAGGGATTCACGATGCGCCGCTTATCGAAGCGGACCTCATTGAGCGCTGTCTTTCGATGGCGGATACAGGTTCTGTGGCGGCGCTAAATGAGTGTGGGGAGGTTTTGCATGTTGTGAGCGAGCCCTTCATGACCGGTGGGCATACGAGGTTGATGGAAAAGCTTGCCTCCATGCATGCCGAACCTGCCGATCTGTTGATCTCACGCCAGGCTGCACCAGATGCCAAGGCCCACGTTTGTAGATTTTTTGATAAAACCAGAGTCGTTAGTGCTTCGTGTCCTGTCGATGCGCTGGCGGAGATGGTTGGTCTATTGTCGGGCTATAAAAAGGCCGTCCTGCATATCCATCCTGACGATATCCTGGTAGTCATCGCGTGTGGAGTAGCAAAACGCCTTTCCGGGCTTGAAGTGTTTTTTGTCAATCATGCGGACCACGTTTTCTCCTATGGGAGTTCGGTCGCGGACTATTACTTTGAGCTCAGCGGCCACGGCCGCCGTTTTGATTTAACGAAGTGTATTCAGGGGCGTAAGAGCTTCCTGGGTATCCCGCTGAACATGCCACGTGCGCAGATGGCTGGTGATTTCAAACCAACCACGCAGGCTGCGTTGCTTTTCATTTCTGCAGGCTCAGATATCAAGTACAAGCCCCGCAAAGGCTTTAGTATTTTCAAGTTAGTAGCACGTATTCTTGATGATTACCCCGCTTCCACATTCATGGTTATTGGTAGTGACGTTAAAAAAGCGTTCTGGTGGTGGCCATTAAAACTTCGATATGGCTCCAGGCTGAGTATCAGGGCACACCTTGATTTTCAGGAGTACAGTAAGTTGGTCGCTAAGGCGGACTTTTACGTTGATAGCCACCCTCTGCCAGGCGGGACTGCTTTCGCAGAGCAATTCGTCAAAGGGCAGCGGTGTGTCGGGCTGATCTCCCCGGTCCAGGGCTACTCCCCGGCGGACAGGCTCAAGCGAGCCGATATCAACGCTGTTATGGAATCTATAGCAGACTACAGATTCGACAAGGAAACTTTTTTTGCTATTGAGAAAGTTAATGCGTACGACTCGGTAAAGGAGCGCTATCTGAAGTGCCTGTACGATGGGCAGCTTTGCGCGAACCCACTGGATTCAGACGGTAATTGGGCAGGAGATACTGCTTTTTTTGAGGAGCAAAAAGGCTCTTTAAACTTGGATATCGCCTTGGATACTTTTTTATTGCTGTCCAGACTTGAGCGGAAACTGGCATGCCGCTTGTTCGCCGCGCTATCTATGGGGAAAAAATTAAAGCTGTTGGCGAAGATGATCTTGGCGAGGAAGTTTCGATGAATATTGTTTTCGTTGATCGAGCGTGGGTTTTCAATGACTAGTCGGATTGTAAGTTGGCTTTTGTTCTTTTATTGTCTGTCAACCGTGCTGGTGCCGATCTTTGTATTGAATAAATTGTTTTTCATACCGCTTTTTTTGATGGCGGTTTATGTTTTGTTGACTCGGCCACTGAGAACAATTGCGCCGATTATTGTGGTTTCGATTTTTTTATATGGTTTTCTTCTCGGGTTGGTAGGTGACACAGACACCGATTTTTCCCGGCAAATGCTATTGGGCGCGGTGTCGCTTTTTCTGATCTATTCCATCGCTGAATTCAGGGTGGATATGGGGTCAATTGTCAAATCTGTAGGTGCTATCTTCGCGCTTATTATGTGTATGTTTTCTTTTATATTGATGGTCGAGCCAGGGTCATTTCTGGCGGTGACACTGCTCGATTTTTATAATGCTAACGAGCTTGGATATTACGGTCTACGTAATTTTGGCGGGTTGGATATGTTTATGCTTCATCATCGCTCCTCTCCGTTTATGTTGCTTCCTTTATCTTTGTTTTTTATTGATTTTTTGAAGTCTAAAAGACTTCATTCGTTATTTTTTATGATTGTGATAATGGTCGCTATTGTCTCGTCAGCCTCTAGAGGGTTGATGGTGATGGGTATGATTTCGATGTTTGTCTTGTACTTTTATAACCAAAGTTGGGCTGTGCGCCTGTTGGTGTTAAGTGCTTTGGTTCCTGCGGTTTCTTTGGTTGTGGGATACTTGGTCGCGGAAACTAGCGTATTCAGCTCCGATGAAGCGTCTAACAGTATCAAGATTGGCCACTTTTTGTCGTTTCTGAATGTTGTGGATTGGAAAATGCTGGTGTTCGGTAATGGCCTTGGCTCATTTTTTTATACTGAAGGCTATCAAAGGCTGGTGTCGCAAACTGAAATTACCTGGATGGATTCAATCCGGTATGTTGGCCTTCCTTTATCGATTCTCTTGTTTAGTATTCTGCTTTTTCCTACTCGCAGGTATGTGCCAAGCGTGCAAGGCTCGTCCAGCCGCTTGATAATTTTTATGTATCTTATAATGTCTTTAAGTAATCCCGTTCTTTTTAATTCCTTCGGGTTCTTAGTGATATTGTGGTACTGGTCTGTCGTGTTAAAAAATCAAGAACCTTCGGCGTTGCATGCCGAGGTCAGGAGGTAAGTTGAATACTGTTGCAGCAATAGTCGTCGGTTATAATCCCGATATTAAGATACTTGATGAGCTGCTGACGTCCCTGGCAGCTCAGGTTGAGTTTCTGGTGTTGGTCGATAACGGCGGGAGCGAATCATTTCTGGCGCAGGAGCCTGAAGTGCGTGCGCGGGTCAACTATGTCTCGCTCAATGGCAACCAGGGGTTGGGCACCGCGCTCAATACCGGCTTTGCCATGGCGATTGAAGCGGGTATGCAATACGTCGTGACGTTCGACCAGGACAGTCATGCTGAACCCGATCTGATTGCGCGGTTGTATCAGGCGATGATGAGCGCCAAGGCAAAGGACGCCAGTTGTATTGCTGTTAGCCCGGCGTTTTTTGACCGTCGTGATGGAAAGAAAATCAATTTCCCTTTTTACAGTTCAATCGACGGCGCAATCAAGCCGGTTTTCAGCTCTGATGATGAGCACGGCTTGGTAAAAGCGGATGCGCTCATTACCTCGGGGATGTTTATCAGCACTCAGGCGTGGATCGAGGGTATTCGCTATGACGAAGGTATGTTCGTCGACTTTACGGATACGGAGTGGTGCTTTCGGGTCCGTGACCAGGGCTATACGTTGTATGGTTGCCTGAATGTGGAAATGGGCCATGCATTGTCTGATGCTCCTCCCGTCAAGATTTTTGGCTTGAGTTTTTTTAGATACTCCCCCGTGCGCCGTTATTTTTTCTTTCGTAATACCGTCGCTGTTTGCCGTATGCGCCATACGCCGACCTGTTGGAAAAAACGTCTGCTGTCTGCATTGGTACTGCGTTTTTTCGTTAATCTGCTGATTGACGACAATAAGCTCAAATCGCTGAGAATGATGATTCGCGGCGTAAGCCATGGCTGGCAGAAAAAGTTGGGCGGGGTGCGTTGAATGCTATTTTCAGGACGTAATTTTTCAAGGATTGTTTTTGGATCAAGTACTAAGGGTGGATTCTGATGCAGCCACGTATTCTGGTTCTGCTCGCTGCCTACAACGGTATGCGTTGGATGGCCGAACAAGTTGACTCGATCTTGGGGCAAGTGGGTGTATCCGTCTCGATTCTGATCAGTGTGGACAGCTCCAACGACGGTACCGAAGAATGGGTCGATCAACTGTGCCAGAGAGACTCAAGGGTCAAATCCCTGGCCCACGGTGAAAAATTTGGTGGTGCGGCACGAAACTTTTTCCGCCTGGTCAATGAAGCACCCACTGAAGACTTTGATTATTTTTCATTCGCCGACCAGGACGATATCTGGCTGCCAGACAAACTTGTCAGCGCCACGCAGCACATGAACGATACAGGGGCTGACGGCTACTCCGGCAATGTAACGGCATTCTGGCCTGATGGTCGTGAGTCGACCATTGTCAAATCGCAGCCTCAGGTTGCGTACGATCATTTGTTCGAGGCTGCCGGCCCTGGGTGCACTTACGTCTTTTCCCAGCGTCTGTTTGTTGAGCTTCAACAGCATATCAACAGTCGTTTTGTACAAGTACAGGGTGTGACGCTGCATGATTGGTATTGTTATGCCTATAGCCGTTCACACGGATTCAAGTGGGTGATCGATAGCCGGCCTTATATGCGCTATCGCCAGCATGGTGGTAACCAGGTCGGGGTGAATAGCGGCTCAAAGGCGTTCAAGAAACGCCTTTCCCAAGTGCTAGATGGTTGGTGGCTGAATCAGGCTGCACTGATCGCCGGCATGGTCGGTATGGCTGACGAACCTTTTGTCCGGCGCTGGATCGGGCTGGGGCGCCTGGACCTGCTGCGCTTGGCGACCAGTGCCGCGAAGTGCCGCAGACGCCCACGGGATAAGTTGGTATTCGCTGGTTTGTGTCTGGTGTTGGCGGTTTTGAGGCAAAAGAAATGAAAACCCAGTTATTGGTCACCGGCAGCAGCGGTTTTGTCGGCCGTCATCTGATTCAACAATTGCAGGGGAGCACTGATTATCAGGTGCGTGCCCTTGTCCGTCGTTTGCCGGATGCTTCTGCTTCAGATGTCGAGTACGTCGTGCTTGCCGATTTCTCGGCTGTGTCACCAGAGCACCCAGCTTTGCAGGGCGTAGATGTTGTTGTTCATCTCGCTTCACGCGTTCACGTCATGAACGACACCGAAACGGATCCTCTTGCGGCGTTTCGGCGGGTCAATGTCGGGCATACCCTTGCGTTGGCCCGTAGCGCAGCGTCCGCAGGAGCCAGGCGATTTGTGTTCGTCAGTTCGGTGAAAGTCAACGGCGAGCAAACCGCCCCGGGCCGACCTTTTCGCGAAACAGACCCGTCGGCGCCCGTTGATCCTTATGGTGTTTCCAAGATGGAGGCGGAGGAGGCGTTGAAAGCTCTTGCGCTTGAGACCGGGCTTGAAGTGGTGATAATCCGACCGGTACTTGTGTATGGACCGGGAGTCAAAGCCAACTTTGAAAGCATGATGAAATGGCTCGTGAAGCGCGTTCCTCTGCCATTTGGTGCCATACGCAACCAAAGAAGCCTCGTTGCGCTGGACAATCTCGTGAGCCTGATCTTGACCTGTACGACTCACCCGGCTGCGTCCAATGAGACCTTCTTGGCGAGCGACGGGGATGACGTGTCGACCAGTGAGCTGCTACGTAAACTTGCAAAAGCCCTGGGCGCCCCAGCCAGGTTGATACCGGTTCCACAGTGGGTACTGGTCTGGGGGGCGACCTTGTTAGGCAAAAAAGCGCTGTCCCAACGTCTTTGCGGCTCGCTGCAAGTCGATGTCACCAAGGCGCGCCAGGTGTTGGGTTGGCAGCCGCCACTTACACTCGAGCAAGGTCTTGCTGTTACTGCGCAACACTATGTCAGCGAGCGAACTGAATGAAGTACTGGTACATCTTTCCCATTGTCGCCTTGGTTTCCCTGGCGCTAACGGCGCTCTTGCGTCAATACGCGTTGCGCCGCAGCATCATTGATATTCCCAATGCCCGCAGTTCGCACACGGTCCCCACCCCTCGCGGTGGGGGAGTGGCGATTGTACTGACGTTTGCCTTTGCACTCGTGTGGCTGGCGGGTGCCCAGTTGATAACGGTTGCTGAGAGTGCTGCTCTGCTAGGTGCAGGGTTGTTGATCGCAATCATCGGCTTTATGGACGATCATGGTCATATCGCCGCTCGTTGGCGCTTGTTGGGGCATTTTGCCGCCGCGATCTGGATGTTGTCCTGGATGCAGGGACTACCGGCAATTTCAGCTTTTGGCGTTACGTTCGATCTTGGTTGGGTAGGCCATGTCCTGGCCGTGTTTTACCTGGTCTGGATGCTGAATCTCTACAACTTCATGGACGGTATTGACGGTCTTGCCAGTCTGCAGGCTATCTGTGCCTGTCTTGCGCTGACGCTTATTTACTTTTTGAGCGGGCAGCCGTCGATGATGTGGGCACCCTTGTTGTTGAGTGTGTCTGTGGCTGGCTTCCTGTATTGGAATTTCCCGCCGGCCCGTATTTTCATGGGCGACGCAGGTAGTGGGTTTCTGGGGATCATTCTGGGAGGTCTTTCTGTTCAGGCTGCCTGGGCCGGTAGTGAGTTTTTCTTCGCTTGGCTGATCATGCTGGGTGTCTTTATCGTGGATGCGACCTTTACTCTCATCCGACGGCTTGCCCGGGGCGATAAAGTCTATGAGGCCCATCGCAGCCATGCCTACCAATTTGCCAGCCGCCAATATGGCCGTCATCTGCCCGTCACACTTGCGGTTGCCGTTATCAATGTAGTTTGGCTGTTGCCGTTGGCATTGGCGGTGGCGCTTTTTGGGCTGGACGCAGGGGTGGGAACAGTTATTGCGTATCTTCCCCTAGTATTCCTGGCTGTCAAATATAGTGCAGGGCAGAGAGAGTAGCGCCGCTGGCCAAAGCGTCAATTTTCCTTGCTGCTAGGTGGGCTTGGATTCGGCACTGATATATGTAAATCACCGGCAGTTTTTTTCTACGGGCTTTACATTCTTAGTATCAAGGAGCTAAACCGTGGCAACATGCTTTTTACGCCGGATCAGAATAACTGTCGGAAGTCTCCAGCCGGGCGTTTTTTCAATTGTATGCAGTAAGGGGTAGTCGGGAATAACATGGATAAATTACGGGCATATTTGCTGAGCCTTCCTCGCAGACGCAAACGCATCCTCCAGGTCATTGCCGACATCGTGCTGGTCTGGCTCGCCCTCTGGATGGCATTTGTGGTTCGTCTGGGGATCGACGAGTTGGTCAACCCCGTCGTGTTGCATTCATGGCTGTTCATCAGCGCGCCAATCGTCTCGATCCCGCTGTTTATTCGTTTTGGCATGTATCGCGCCGTGATGCGGTACTTCGGTAACGATGCGCTTATCGCGATTATCAAGGCGGTCAGCCTGTCGGCGTTGATCTTGGGGGTTGTAGTCTATTGGTACAGCAACCACGAGAACGTCGTACCACGCTCTATCGTGTTCAACTACTGGTGGCTCAGCCTGATCATGATTGGTGGTTTGCGCCTGGCCATGCGCCAGTACTTTCTGGGGGATTGGTTTGCAGCAGCCCAGCATGTGCCGTTTACCAGTCGCGATGATGGCCTGACCAAGGTTGCGATCTACGGCGCAGGTGCTGCCGGCAATCAACTGGTGGCTGCGCTTCGCATGGGGCGGGTCATGCGTCCGGTGGCGTTTATCGATGACGACAGCAGTATTTCCGATCGCGTCATCTCCGGCCTCCAAGTGTTCAAGCCCAAGCACATTCAACAGATGATCGACACCACGGGGGCCCAGGAAATCCTGTTGGCCATTCCGTCGTCCAATCGTGCGCGGCGGCGCGAGATTCTCGGCCTGTTGGAAGGGTTCCCGCTGCACGTACGGAGTGTGCCGGGTTTCATGGATCTTGCCAGCGGCCGGGTGAAGGTCGATGACATTCAGGAAGTAGACATTGCCGACTTGCTCGGGCGGGATGCCGTGCCTGCCCAGGGCGATTTGCTGGAGCATTGCATCAAAGGTCAGAGCGTGCTCGTCACGGGGGCGGGTGGTTCGATTGGTTCAGAGCTTTGCCGCCAGATCCTGGCATTGCGTCCTACTACCTTGTTGCTGTTCGAGCACAGTGAATTCAACCTTTACAGCATTCTGTCCGAGCTTGAGCAGCGCATCACTCGTGAGTCGCTGCCTGTTCGCTTGCTACCGATCCTAGGCTCGGTACGCAACCAGGCAAAATTGCTCGACGTGATGAAGACCTGGCATGTTGATACGGTCTACCACGCGGCAGCCTACAAACATGTACCGATGGTTGAGCACAACATTGCCGAGGGTGTCCTTAACAATGTCATTGGTACATTGAATACCGCCCAGGCGGCGCTTCAGGCGGGGGTCTCCAACTTTGTGCTGATCTCCACGGACAAGGCTGTGCGCCCGACCAATGTCATGGGCAGTACCAAGCGTTTGGCCGAGTTGACGTTGCAGGCGTTGAGCCGTGAGTTGGCCCCGGTATTGTTTGGCGACAAGGCTAATGTTTCCCGCGTCAACAAGACCCGCTTCACCATGGTCCGCTTTGGCAATGTATTGGGCTCGTCTGGCTCGGTTATTCCGTTGTTTCACAAGCAGATCAAATCTGGTGGGCCGCTTACGGTCACTCACCCCAAGATCACGCGTTACTTCATGACTATTCCCGAAGCGGCCCAGTTGGTGATCCAGGCGGGCTCTATGGGGCAGGGCGGAGATGTGTTCGTGCTCGATATGGGCGAGCCGGTAAGAATCGTCGAGCTGGCAGAGAAGATGATTCACCTGTCCGGCCTGAGTGTTCGTTCGGATAAAAACCCACATGGTGACATCGCCATCGAGTTTACAGGGCTACGTCCCGGTGAAAAGCTCTACGAGGAGTTGCTGATTGGCGATAACGTCGTGGCGACCCAGCACCCGATGATCATGAGTGCCAACGAGGATCATCTGGATTGGGAGTTACTCAAAGGGAAGCTGACAGAGCTGCTCGCCGCGGTTGATGCGGACGACTACAGCCGGGTCCGTCAACTGCTACGCGATACGGTCAGTGGGTATGCTCCGGATGGCGAGATCGTGGACTGGATCTATCAGCAGCGTCGCCTCGAGCCTTAGAGCGCAAGGTGTGCGTCAATGTTGCCAGGCATAATGCCTGGCAAGTTGGTTTTATATTTTGCTCGATAGACGGACTCTGGTTTTATTAACTGCGTCTTTGGTGATTTCAAAAAGAAAATCGAGTTCGGTTTCACCTGTCTTGATTGCTCCCATTTTCTCATGAAATGAGATAACTCGATCATTACCTTTTCTAACATCAAAGTGTGATTTTTCAAATTCAAGACTTTCAAAGGCAAACTGATAAACTAGGAAAGCACTTTCCAGGGCTGCATATCTGGTTTTGTCTTCGTTGAGAATCCAACTGCCCCAACAAAATGAATTTTCTTTGAAATCATAAAGTCTGACCGTGCCGCAAGGTACGCCATCAAGGCGTTCAATGATGAAGTAATATTGAACGCCTTTCTGCTCATCGCCCTTGTATTTGTTGATCCACTCTCTTTGAGCTTCAACACTTGGGTTTACAGAAGAGAGGAACTGGTTGTAGTTGTTGTCGAGGCGCAGCTTCAGAACAAATCCAGCATCGCTCTCTTCAATGAGTCGTAGTCTTACCGTTTTTGATTCTAAGTTCATTTTTTTTCCATTTAACTGGTTTTGTTAATATATGGTGCATGTTTTTCACAGGCGCTGCGTCGAAGTTTTCATTCGGGCTGACGATGCTTGGGGCCGGATAGACATGATACGTCCCTATGTCTAAGTCGAAAAGTTCTATCTATAGTCCAATCTACAGAGTGCCGAAAACATCTGTCGCTTTTTGAGCGCTAAAGCCAGTGAAGCTACATCTTGCAATACCTCCATTTTTGACAGCCATCCCACATCACCTAAGTTTGAAAAGCAGCTTCGCAAAGCTGCTTTTCCCACTGATGTCATGGAGCGTCTCCAATGCGTAGATCGGTTTTTTCCTCCCTGTTTTTTGCCATTCTCACCAGCCTTTCCATCACGGCCATCGCCGCCCCATCGTCCAAACCCGAGGCGCCTGTACCGCTCGCGGCCCAGTTGAGTGCAAGCGAACAAGCAACCCCCAAGGTCAACCTCAATGCAGCAGACGCTGAAACCCTGCGCCGTGATCTGTTCGGCATTGGCGCCGCCAAGGCCAAGGCGATCATTGCTTATCGCGAGTCCAATGGATCGTTCACGGCGGTGGATGAGTTGCTGGAAGTGAAGGGAATTGGCAAGTCGCTGCTGGAGAAGAATCGCGACAGGCTGGAAGTTAAGTAATCAAGGCACGAGGCCGGTCATTGACCGGCCTTTTTTATGTCTGCAGAGGCTGTATTGACCCCGGTTTTCAGGCTTTCTCGCACCACGTCGAGAATGCGTGTCGCCAGTTCCGGGTTTTCGACGCTACGCGCCAGGACCAACGCGCCCACCAGTGTGGACATCATCACCAGGCTTTGCTCGTCTGCGTTGGGGTTGCCCAATGCGGTTTCGATTTGACTGAGACGGGCGCCGAGGACTGTATCGGTGGTGGGGCTCTGTTGCCCGCGCTGTCCCAGTTCCGAGGACATGGTGGGTAACGGACAGCCTTGGTCCGGGGAGGTGTGGTGCCACTCGGACAAGTAACTGTCGATGAAGGCTTCCAGCGGTCGTTCCTGGCTGAAGAGCATCGCACAATGTGCGTCCAGCTCGGCAGAGGCTGCTTGCAGGGCCTTTTCCACCAGTTCGTCCTTGGATTTGAAGTGGGCGTAGAACCCGCCATGGGTCAGGTTCAGGGCTTTCATCAGGGGTTGCAGACCGGTGGCGCCGATGCCATCGCGACGAAACCGGACCGACGCCTCTTTAATGATGCGCTGGTGGGTTTGAGCTTTGTGATTTTGCGAGTAGCGCATAAGAAGGCCCTCTGAAACATCAGGCCATATTAACCAAGGTTTGGCGGCGTTTCTCGGTGCGATTACAAATTTGCACTACTCTAAATCGATTCGCCTGGCGTGCTGCCAGTAGCGGTCAGCACGAGGCGTTTGTTTCAGCGATCCTGCGCATCCTTGGCGTCCGCCTGAGCATTGCGCTCGGCGACGCGTTTGCGTTGTTCGTCGGTCAGTTCCACTTTGTTGGCGCTGTCACGCAGCATCATCAAGCCACCGACGATCGAACCGATAGCGACCACCATGATCAACCAGGCATACCAGGGCATAGGGCTCTCCTTGAGGCCGACTGCCATGGGGAAAATTCCCCACGGCACTATCAGCTTTGAGTGACGGCATTCGTCAGTCGTTCCATTGTAGGCCCGTTCTGCCTCGCTGGTTTAGAGCCCGGTCAACATTGCATCTGCCGGCGCATCGGCGCGGTCTTGGGCGGTCAGTTGGAAGTAGATGAAACCTGCGGCCATGAACCCGAGGAAGATCAGGCCGATCAGGGTGTTGAACCACGCCATGGCCACCAGGCACACCAGCGCCAGGATCAGGGCGATGGCCGGCACGATAGGGTAGCCCGGCGCGCGGAAGGTGCGCTCCAGCAGCGGTTCGCTCTTACGCAGTTTGAACAGGCTGAGCATGCTCATGATGTACATGACGATGGCGCCGAACACGGCCATGGTGATCATCGCGGCGGTCAGGGTCATGCCGCCAAGGTTGATCAGGCCGTCGCTGTAGATTGCGGCGATGCCCACCACGCCGCCGGCGAGGATGGCCCGGTGGGGTGTCTGGAAGCGTGACAGTTTGGCCAGGGAGGAGGGCAGGTACCCGGCGCGGGCCAGGGCGAAGAACTGCCGCGAGTAGCCGAGGATGATGCCGTGGAAGCTGGCGACCAGGCCGAACAGGCCGATCCACACCAGCATATGCAGCCAGCCGGAGCTGTCGCCCACCACGGTTTTCATCGCCTGGGGCAGGGGGTCGTTGATGTTCGACAGGGTGCGCCAGTCGCCCACGCCGCCGGCAAAGAACATCACGCCCATGGCCAGGAACACCAGGGTCAGGATGCCGCTGATGTAAGCCCTGGGAATCGTGCGTTTCGGGTCCTTGGCTTCTTCGGCGGCCATGGCGGCGCCTTCGATGGCGAGGAAGAACCAGATGGCAAAGGGGATCGCCGCGAACATCCCGGCAACGGCCGGTGCGCCAAAGGTGTCGGCGCCCGCCCAGCCGTTGAGGGCGAAGTTGCTGAAGCTGAACGCCGGGGCGACCACGCCCATAAACACCAGCAGTTCGGCCACGGCCAGCACACACACCACCAATTCAAAGGTCGCAGCCAGTTTGACCCCGAGAATATTCAAGCCCATGAACACGAAGTAGGCCCCGACCGCTGCGTGTTTCGGGTCGAGTGCCGGGAATTGCACATTCAGGTAGGCGCCGATCGCCAGGGCAATCGCCGGGGGCGCGAAGACGAATTCGATCAAGGTGGCCAGCCCGGCAATCAACCCACCTTTCTCGCCGAACGCTCGGCGGCTGTAGGCAAACGGCCCGCCTGCGTGGGGAATCGCGGTGGTCAGTTCGGTGAAGCTGAAGATAAAGCAGGTGTACATGGCGGCGACCATCAATGACGTCACCAAAAAGCCCAGCGTCCCGGCCACGCCCCAGCCATAGCTCCAGCCGAAGTACTCGCCGGAGATCACCAGCCCGACGGCGATGCCCCACAGGTGCAAGGTGCCCAAGGTGGGCTTGAGTTGTGTGTTCATCGTGCTGCTCCCTGAACGGTTTGGAATGTTTCAGGACATTGCAGCGGCCATGCCAGCTTGGAAAAGGGCGTCGTAAAGGGCAGGAACTGTCGCCTGGGAGATAGTTTGTTGTTTGAGACTGTTATTTCGTGCACCAGGGTAGGGCGGTGGTGGATGTGCAGATGCTATCGCGGGCAAGCCCGCTCCCACATGGGCTCGGTGAACACGCTCAAGCGCAGGCGCCGGGCTTAGCCGCGATAGCCATCTCGCAGACCTAAGCCCAGCCCACTCTTTACGCCGTCTTTACGCCTCCACCACCCACTCGCCCTCGCTCCTTTACGCGCCTCCTGCGGACAATGCCCCATACGCGGCAGTCGCCGTTTGACGGAGAAACTTCCATGAGTGTTCTGGACGGGGTGTCACTGCTACTGGCCGTGGCGCTGTTCATTTATCTGCTGGTTGCGCTGTTGCGCGCGGACCGGGGCTAGGAGCGGCTATGCACAGTTATGACTATTGGCTGATCATCGCCTTCTTCGTCGTGGTGCTGGTTCCGGCGCCATTTCTGGGGCGGTTCTACTACAAGGTGATGGAAGGGCAGCGCACGTGGCTGACGCCGGTGTTCGGACCGGTGGAGCGCGTGTGTTATCGCGTGGCCGGGGTTGATGCGCAACAAGAGCAAAGTTGGCAGAAGTACACCCTGGCCCTGCTGGCCTTTAACCTGGCGGGCTTTTTGTTGTTGTTTGCAATCCTATTGTTCCAGGGTTACTTGCCGCTCAACCCGCAGCAATTGCCGGGTCAGGAGTGGACGCAGGCGTTCAACACCGCCGTCAGTTTCATGACCAACACCAACTGGCAGTCCTACAGCGGTGAAGCCACCCTCAGCTACCTGAGCCAGATGGTCGGCCTGACCGTGCAGAATTTTGTCAGTGCGGCCACTGGCCTTGCGGTGCTTGTCGCCCTTTGCCGTGGGATTGGTCGCAAGTCCGCCAGCACCCTGGGCAATTTCTGGGTGGATATGACTCGCGCCACCCTCTATGGCCTGCTGCCATTGTGCCTGGTGCTGGCGTTGTTTCTGGTCTGGCAGGGCGTGCCTCAAACCTTCGCCCACTATGTCGACGCCCTGACGATGCAAGGCGTCGATCAGGTGATCCCGCTCGGCCCGGCCGCCAGTCAGATTGCGATCAAGCAACTGGGGACCAACGGCGGCGGCTTCTTCGGGGTCAACTCGGCGCATCCGTTTGAAGACCCAACCGCCTGGGCCAACCTGTTTGAACTGGCGGCGATCATCATGATCCCGGTGGCGTTGGTGTTCACCTTTGGCCACTACGTCAAGGACCTGCGCCAGAGCCGCGCGATCCTCGGCTGCATGTTGGCGCTGTTCCTGATCGGTGGCTCGGTGTCGTTGTGGTCTGAGTACCAGCCCAACCCGACCCTGAACAACCCGGCCGTCGAGCAGGCTGCGCCGCTGGAAGGCAAGGAATCGCGCTTCGGTACCACCGGCACCGTGTTGTGGTCGGTGACCACCACGGCGGCGTCCAACGGTTCGGTCAACGGCATGCAGGACAGCCTCAACCCCCTGAGCGGGATGGTCGCGCTGGTCAATATGATGGTCGGCGAAGTGATCTTCGGTGGCGTCGGTGCCGGTATGTACGGGATGTTGCTCAACGTGCTGATCGCGGTATTCCTCGCCGGCTTGATGATCGGCCGCACCCCGGAATACCTCGGCAAGAAACTTCAGGCCCGGGAAGTGCAGTTGCTGGTGGTGACGCTGCTGGTGATGCCTGTCGGCGTACTGGTACTCGGCGCGATTGCCGCCAGCGTGCCGGCCACCGCCGCGACCATCAGCAACCCCGGCCCCCACGGCTTCAGCCAGTTGCTTTATGCCTACACCTCGGCCAGTGCCAACAACGGTTCGGCCTTCGGTGGCCTGGGCGCCAACACCCCGTTTCACAACCTGATGCTGGGCCTGGGCATGTTGATCGGCCGCTTTGGCTACATCCTCCCGGTCCTGGCCCTGGCCGGCAGCCTGGCGATGAAGAAAAGCGCACCGATTGGCCAAAACAGCTTCCCGACCCACGGCCCGTTGTTCGTGACGCTGCTGACCGTGACCATTTTGCTGGTGGGCGGCCTGACGTTCCTGCCGACGCTGGCACTGGGCCCTATTGCTGAACACCTGAGCATGGGCTTCTAAGGGGTATGAACATGAATATGCCTGTAAACAATACCGCTGCGGTCAAGACCCAGGAGTCGGCCAAGACCGCGATCTCGGCCCTGTGGCGCCCGGCGCTGATCCAGGCGTTCGTCAAGCTGGACCCGCGCCAGCTGAAGCGTTCGCCGGTGATGCTGGTGGTCGAGCTCACCGCGATCCTCACCACCGTGTTGTGCCTGGTGCCGGACAGCAGCGTGCCGACCTTTGTCGCGGTGCAGATCGCCCTGTGGCTGTGGTTCACCGTGCTGTTCGCCAACTTCGCCGAAGCCTTGGCCGAAGGCCGTGGCAAGGCCCGTGCCGATAGCCTCAAGGCTGGCAGCGAAGGCCTGAGTGCGCGGCGCCAGAAGGCCGATGGCAGCTTCACGGTAGTGCCTGCCACCAGCCTGCGCAAAGGCGATGTGGTGCGGGTCGCGGCCGGGGAAATGATCCCTGGCGACGGCGAAGTCATTGAAGGCATCGCGGCGGTCAACGAGGCGGCGATCACTGGTGAGTCCGCGCCGGTCATCCGCGAGTCCGGCGGCGACCGCTCGGCCGTCACCGGCAATACCCGGCTGGTCTCGGACTGGCTGCTGATTCGCATCACCGCCAACCCCGGTGAGTCGACGCTGGACCGCATGATCGCCCTGGTCGAAGGTGCCAAGCGCCAGAAAACCCCCAACGAAGTGGCGCTGGATATCCTGCTGATCGGCCTGACCCTGATCTTCCTTTTGGTCGTGGTGACCTTGCAGCCCTTCGCCCATTTCGCCAATGGCAGCCTGCCGCTGGTGTTTTTGGTGGCACTGCTGGTGACGTTGATTCCCACCACCATCGGCGGCCTGTTATCGGCCATCGGCATCGCCGGCATGGATCGCCTGGTGCGCCTCAATGTGATCGCCAAGTCCGGGCGCGCCGTGGAGGCGGCGGGGGACGTGCATGTGCTGCTGCTGGACAAGACCGGCACCATCACCTTCGGTAACCGTCGCTGTGCAGGCATTTATGCCGCGCCTGGCGTCAACGGCAAGGAACTGGCCGAAGGCGCGCTGCTGGCCTCGCTGGCCGACGATACGGCGGAAGGCAAATCCATCGTCGAATACCTGCGCGCCCTGCATCCGTACAACGAGCCCTCCGTGCAAGAGCTGACAGGCGTGCCATTTAGCGCCGAAACGCGCTTGTCTGGTGTGGACTATCAGGGCCGGGTCTACCGTAAAGGTGCGGTCGATTCGCTGCTGGCGTTTATCGGCCTGCAACGCCAAGACCTGTTGCCCGCGCTGTCCCGGGAAATCGACAAGATCGCCCAGAGCGGCGGCACCCCGTTGCTGGTGTGTGCCGACGGTAAATTGCTTGGCGCAATCCACCTCAAGGACGTGGTCAAGCCGGGTATCCGTGAGCGCTTTGCCGAGCTGCGCAAGCTGGGGATCCGCACGGTGATGGTGACCGGCGACAACCCATTGACCGCCGCCGCGATTGCCGCTGAAGCCGGCGTGGATGATGTGCTGGCAGAAGCCACGCCGGAGAAAAAACTGGCGCGCATCCGCCATGAGCAGAACGACGGGCGCCTGGTGGCCATGTGTGGCGACGGTGCCAACGACGCCCCGGCCCTGGCCCAGGCGGATGTGGGCATGGCCATGAATGACGGGACCCAGGCGGCCCGCGAGGCGGCGAACATGGTCGACCTCGACAGCGACCCGACCAAGCTGCTGGACGTGGTGCAGATCGGCAAGGAATTGCTGGTGACCCGGGGCGCGTTGACCACCTTTTCCATCGCCAACGACGTGGCCAAGTACTTCGCGATCCTGCCGGCGCTGTTTGCCTCGATTTACCCGCAACTGGGCGTGCTTAACGTGATGCACCTGAATAGCCCGCAGAGCGCGATCCTTTCGGCGATTGTGTTCAACGCGCTGATCATCGTGGTGCTGATCCCCCTGGCCCTGCGCGGTGTGCGGGTGCAGGCGGCGAGTGCGGCGGCGCTGCTGCGACGCAACCTGTTGATCTATGGCGTGGGCGGGCTTGTGGTGCCGTTCGCCGGGATCAAGGCGATCGACATGCTTTTGACCGCGCTGCACCTGGTCTGACCCAACCCTGTAGGAGCCGGCTTGCCGGCGATCCGCTTGACGCGGTGTAACTGACACACCGCTGTCGCCGGCAAGCCGGCTCCTACAGGTCACGAATCAATTGAGGAAGATGAAATGTCCAGCATGATCCGTCCGGCCTTGAGCCTGTTGGTATTGATGACCCTGATCACGGGCGTGGCCTATCCGTTGGTAGTGACCGGTGTCGCCCAGGTGGCCTTTCCCGATCAGGCCAATGGCAGCCTGGTGCGTGACGACCAAGGCAAGGTGCGCGGTTCCAGCCTGATTGCCCAGGAATTTACCGGCGAGCGCTGGTTCCACTCGCGGCCTTCGGCGGGTGCGTTTGCCACCGTGTCCAGCAGCGCCAGCAACCTCGGCCCGAGCAACCCGGCGCTGGCGACGCGGGTGTTTGACGACGCCGCGAAAATCCAGGGCCCCGGCCAGGGCCCGGTGCCCCTGGCGCTATTGACTACCTCCGGCAGCGGTCTTGATCCACACTTGCCACCGCAGGCGATTGCCTATCAACTGGCGCGGGTAGCGGCGGCACGCCAGCTGCCGGTGTCGACCCTGGAGCGCTTGATGGACGAGCATATCGAACAGCCGCTGGTGGGGCCGCCGGTGGTGAATGTACTGGCGCTGAATATGGCGCTGGAAAAGTTGTAGACCGTTGCGCCGCCATCGAGGGCTTGCCCTAGTGCCGATCAGTTAAGCGAACGCAATGCTCAAAGCAGTGAAGATCAAATGTGGGAGCGGGCTTGTCGGATCGCCGCATCGCCGCGAAGACGTCGGCCCATGACCCACTGCTTTCGCGAGCAAGCCCGCTCCCAAAGGGGATCTGCGCTTAACTGACTGGCATTAGGGCAAGCCCGCGATGGCGCCAACCTGTTCCCAACATCCCTAACTGAAAGAAGACTGCCCCATGAGTGACTCCGGCCGCGCCGACGCCCTTCTAGCCGACCTACCCAAGCACGGCCGTGGCCGGCTCAAAGTGTTCCTCGGTGCCGCACCGGGCGTGGGCAAGACCTACGCGATGCTCCAGGCCGCCCACACCCAACTGCGCCAGGGCGTCAAACTGGTGGCCGGCGTCGTGGAAACCCACGGCCGCGCCGAGACCGAGGCCTTGCTCAGTGGCTTGCCCCAGCAGCCGCTGCTGCGCTCCGAATACCGTGGGGTGATGCTCGAAGAAATGGACCTCGACGGCTTGCTCGCCACCAAGCCCAAGCTGGTGCTGGTGGACGAGCTGGCCCACAGCAACGCCCCCGGCAGCCGCCACGAAAAGCGCTGGCAAGACATCCAGGAGCTGCTCTCTGCCGGGATCAACGTGTTCACCACGGTCAACGTCCAGCACCTGGAAAGCCTCAATGATCAGGTACGTGGCATCACCGGCGTGCAGGTGCGTGAAACCCTGCCGGACTGGGTATTGCAGGAAGCCGATGAATTATTGCTGATCGACCTGCCATCCCGCGAGCTGCTGGAGCGCCTGCGTGACGGCAAGGTCTACGTGCCGGAGCAGGCGCGCGCGGCCATCGATGCGTTCTTTACCCAGACCAACCTCATGGCCCTGCGCGAGCTGGCAATGCAGACCGCCGCCGCGCACGTCGATGACGATCTGGCCCAGGGCTACCGGCAACTGGGCCAGGCCGCGCCCACCGTGCGCGGGCGCTTGCTGGTGGGGGTGGATGGCGATGCCGAGGCCGAACGCCTGGTGCGCCACGCCAGCCGTGTGGCCCAGCGCCGGCATTTGCCCTGGAGCCTGGTGCATGTGGACAACGGTCGGGTACGTGACGAACAGTCGCGGCTGCGCCTGCAAAACGCCCAGCAACTGGCCGAGCGCCTGGGCGGTGAGGTGGTGTTGCTGCGGGCCGGCGAGGTGGCCAAGACCCTGATCCAGCACGCGGCCGAACGCCGTGCCAGCCTGGTGCTGGTGGGGCAGTCGCGCCCACGCTGGCGCCGCCGGCTGTTCGGCGGTGGCTTGGCGGCGCGCCTGTTGCGCAATGCCCGGGGCCTGGAGATCAACGTCCTCGATAGCGATGAAACGCCGGTGCCGCCGCGCTTGCCCGATGTACGTGGTCTGGTGTGGTTCGACTACGCCCTGGCGCTGCTGGCAACCGTGCTGGCCAGTGCATTGGCATGGGGCGTGTCGAGTGTCCTGCCGCTGCCCAATATCTCCCTGGTGTTCCTCGCGGCGGTGCTGCTGGTGGCGGTGCGCAGCAGCCTGGGGCCGGCATTGGCGTGTGCGGCGTTGTCGTTCATGACCTATGACTTTTTGTTTATCCCGCCGAATTTCTCCTTCGCCATCCAGCGTGAAGAGGATGTGCTGACGTTGCTGTTCTTCCTGCTGATGGCGGCGCTGACCGGCAACCTGGCTGCGCGCCAGCGTCGGCAGTTGCAGGCCCTGCGCGACACCCAGGAAGAAACCAGTGAACTGCTCGACCTGTCGCGCAAACTCACCGCCGCCACCGATCGCCAGGCGGTGGTCAGCGCTGCGGCCCACCATCTGCAGGGCTGGAGCGATTTGCAGCTGTGCCTGGTCAATCGCGACGGGCCCAGTGACTGGAAGGTCGAGACCGGTGGGCCGATCACCTTCACCGAGGCTGAACGTGCCGCCGCCGACTGGGCCTGGCAGCACGATCAGCCAGCGGGCATGGGCACCGGCACCTTGCCGTTTGGGCGTTGGTGGTGGTGGCCGTTGTCTGCTGAAAACGGTCCGCTGGGCCTGCTCGGCGTCAGCCCCAAGGCCGGCCTGGAACTCAGTGGCCAACGCCGGCGCTTGCTCACGGCCTTGAGCCAACCGTTGGCCCAGGCACTGGCCCGCGCGCAACTGGCCCAGAACCTGGAGGCCGCCCGTTTGCACGGCGAGACCGAACAACTGCGCAGCGCCTTGCTGGCCTCGGTGTCCCATGACTTGCGCACGCCGCTGACCTCCATGCGCGGCAGCATCGACAGCCTGCTGGCGCTGGGCGAAGCCATTCCCCTGGAAGATCGGCGTGAGTTGCTGGAAGGCACCCGCGATGAAGCCGAGCGCCTGGACCGCTACATCCAGAACCTGCTGGACATGACCCGCCTGGGCCATGGCGCCTTGAAGCTGGCGCGGGACTGGGTGTCGCCCGGCGATATCGTTGGCAGTTCCCTCGCCCGTTTGCGCGCGGTGCTGGCGCCGTTGCAGGTGAGCACCGATGTGCCGCCCGAGTTGCCGCTGCTTTATGTACATGCCGCGTTGATCGAGCAGGCACTGGTGAATGTGCTGGAAAACGCTGCACGCTTTTCACCGCCCCATGGCCGCTTGCAACTGCGCGCCGGCGTGGCGGAGCAGGCGCTGTTTTTCTCGGTCAGTGACGAAGGGCCGGGGATTCCCGAAGACGAACGGGCGAAGATTTTCGATATGTTCTACACCGCCGCACGGGGCGACCGGGGTGGGCAGGGCACCGGACTCGGCCTGGCAATCTGCCAGGGCATGGTTGGCGCCCACGGCGGGCATATCAGCGTGGCCGAGGGCATCGACGGGCGGGGCACTTGCATCACCTTGTTCCTGCCGTTGCAGACGCAGCCGAGCCTGGAGAGTGAAGCGTGATACCCGCTGCGCTACTCTTATCTTTTTTCAGCGATTGTGATGGAACACCATGAGCCAGACTGCGACGATTTTGGTCATTGACGACGAGCCGCAGATCCGCAAGTTCTTGCGCATCAGCCTGGCCTCCCAGGGCTACAAAGTGATTGAGGCCGGGACCGGCGCCGAAGGGCTGGCCCAGGCGGCCTTGAGCAAGCCGGACCTTGTGGTGCTGGACCTGGGCCTGCCGGACATGGACGGCCAACAGGTGCTGTGCGAGCTGCGCGAATGGTCGAGCGCCCCGGTGCTGGTGTTGTCGGTGCGTGCCAGCGAAGGGCAGAAGGTCCAGGCCCTGGATGGGGGCGCCAACGACTATGTGACCAAGCCATTTGGCATCCAGGAGTTCCTCGCCCGGGTGCGTGCGCTGCTGCGCCAGGCGCCCACCGGCGAAGCGCAGCAAGCCGCACTGAGTTTCGGCCCGCTGACGGTCGACCTGGCGTATCGGCGGGTGTTGCTGGACGGTGTCGATGTGGCCCTGACCCGCAAGGAATACGCGGTCCTGGCGCAACTGGCGCGTCATCCGGGCCGGGTGATCACCCAGCAGCAACTACTCAAGGATATCTGGGGCCCGACCCATACCGAAGACAGCCACTACCTGCGGATTGTGGTGGGGCACTTGCGCCAAAAGCTGGCGGATGACCCGACCCAGCCGCGTTTTATCGTGACCGAGGCGGGGGTGGGGTATCGGTTGTTGGGGGGGGAGGGCTGAAAGATTGTGGTTGCTGGGCCGGCCTCATCGCGGGCAAGCCCGCTCCCACATTTAGCTGTGTGAATACATGCAAAAGGTGGGAGCGGGCTTGCCCGCGATGAGGCCATAAACCCCGCCGCAGAGCTCAACTCTGCTCACTCTCATACCGATCCAGCGTATCACTGGCAATCTCCCGCCCCAACGCGATCAGTTCCGGCGCCTTGTAGAACTCAAAGAAGCGGCACACGCGCTTGGGCACGTTGATCAGCACATCCGGCGGGTAGCCGGCAATTTTGTACTGGGCCAGCGACGTCTGCATCACCTCGAAACTCTGGTTGATCAAGTCCAGCAGCGATGCCGGCCCCACGTTGTCGATGATGAACGAACCGGTGGCCGACTTGGGGGCGCCGGGCGTTTCCGGGGCCGCAGCCGGTTGCTGGGATTCGGGCTCGGCGCCTTCGAGCCAAGGGTTGATATCGGCGGCTTGCGCCTGCAGCGCTTCTTGTTCCAGCAACAATAATTGCTCGGCCTGCTTGCGCCGAAACGGCAGGTGCGAGCCCAGTGAACGCACCAGGTTATCGAAGCGGCTCTTGAACGCCGGCGGGCGCTGGATCACCGGCAGGGTGTAGTGTTTCTGGTTGGTGGCGTTGAGGTTGACCGCAATGATCAGGTCGCAATGGCTCGACACCACCGGCACGATAGGCAGCGGGTTGAGCAGGCCGCCGTCCACCAGCATGCGGTTGCCTTGCATCACCGGGGTAAACAGGCTGGGAATCGCTGCCGAGGCACGCATGGCCTGGTGCAGGCAGCCTTCCTGGAACCAGATTTCCTGCTGGTTGGTCAGGTCGGTGGCCACCGCGGTGTAGGGAATGCGCAGGTCTTCGATATTGATCTCGCCGACGATCTTGCGGATCTGCCCGAAGACCTTCTCGCCGCGTATCGCCCCCAGGCGAAAGCTCACATCCACCAGGCGCAGCACATCCAGGTAATCCAGGCTTTCGATCCAGTTCCGGTAGTCCTGCAGCTTGCCCGCCGCATAGATCCCGCCCACCACCGCGCCCATGGAACAGCCGGCGATACAGGCGATTTCATAGCCTCGTTTTTCGATCTCTTCGATCACCCCGATATGGGCATAACCCCTTGCTCCGCCGGAGCCCAGGACCAATGCAACGCGTTTTTTCATGACCGGATCCTTCGCAAAACAGCTGTCCACAATGCACCTAACCAGGGGGCTGCTTCAATCCTAGTTGACCGGAGCGATAAATTTCGTAAACCGACCTATTTGCTCGGGTATGCTTTGGCTATCAGTACTGGGCATTTCAGGCTGTGTGACAAGGCACTTTTCGATGTAGGCAGCGTCTACATCCCACGACTGTTTTCTTTTCTTGAGGTGTCATTGATGAAAGCCTGGATGTGTTTGCCTGTGATTGTGTTGGCCCTGGCCGGTTGTGCCGGCAAAACGGCCTATCGCGATAGCTGTGGCAGCCAGTTGGATGCTGCGTGGCACGAACTGGACCTGGCCAAGGCCGAAGGGTTTGCCGGCACGGTCAGCTATTCCAAGGCCCTGTCGTTGCTGACCGGCGCCAAGACCCAGCAGCAATTCGAAGCGTTTGAAGGCTGTGCCAGCAAAGCCGAAAAAGCCCGTTTCTATATCCGTGAGTCGCGCGCCGGGCGTTGATCCGAGTCAGCGCAACCCGCGGGGGGAATGGTTAAGGTGGTTCCAGACACCTGTTTTGCGCAGGTGCATGGACGTTGTTTAACAGGGGAAGCAGCATGTCGGCGTTGGTGGATCAGTTAGTCGCCCAGGTCATTGGCCTGGAAGTCGGATTGTTGAGTTGCCAGGCGCGCCTGGCGGCGGTTACCGATGACGAAGCGTTGCACGACCTGCGCACCACCGTGCGCCGTCTGCGCAGCCTGTTGCGGCCCTTGCGCGGGCTGCCCGGCGTCGAGCAACTGGAGACGGCCGCCAGCGCAGTCGGCCAATTGACCACGCCGCTGCGCGACCGCGAGGTGTTGGCGGCGTATCTGCAGCAGCACGGTTATCACCAAGCAGCCGCCCGGCGCCTGCGCCTGCAGTCGCAGACCTATCAACAGGTGGCGAAAAGCCCGGAGTTGGCGCGACTGCTGCTGATCCTCGAAGCCTTTCCACGATTTATCCGCGCATCCCAGCAGCAAAAACTGCTCAAGGGCCTGCGCACGCGCATCGAAAAGCGCCTGGCCAAGCAATGGCAGGCACTGGAAGTGGCACTGCACGATCCCGATCACGACCGCCATCGCCTGCGCTTGTTGATCAAGCGCGTGCGCTACGCGGCCGAGGCCTACCCGCAATTGGGCCAGGTGCCGGCCAAGGCCATGTCCCGCCTCAAGTCTGCCCAGGGCGCGCTGGGGGATTGGCATGACTGCTGGCAATGGCTGGCGCAAGCCGCGCAGCAGGCCGATCTACAGCCCTGTGTCGCGGTCTGGCAGCGCACCATGGCTCAGGCCGAGGGCAAGGCGGACCGGGTCCTCGACAAGCTGGCGGCGGACTGTTTCTGAGTCTGCGGCTTATCTGTCTGGGTATTTGGCCGGAATAAGCGCTGTACCGGGCTGGCGCGCTGGTTAAGATCGCTCATCGGTTTTCTTGATGTGAGGTCGCCATGCGCTTTAGTGATTTGCTCGATGCTGCCCGTAACAACCCGTTGGACGTGTCTATTCCGGCCGAGTGGGCCCAGGGTCGCGCCACGTTTGGCGGGCTGGTTGCCGCCTTGCAATACGAAGCGTTGCGTGCCCAGGTGCCGGCTGATCGCCCATTGCGTTCGTTGGCCGTGACCTTTGTCGGGCCAGTGGCGCCAGATCTATCGGCGAGCTATCAAGTGGAAGTGTTGCGCGAAGGCAAGGCGGTCAGCCAGTTGCTGGGGCGGGTGGTGCAGGGCGGTGAAGTGATGACCCTGGCCCAGGCCAGCTTCGGCGCATCGCGGCCTTCAGAGATCGACGTGCCGGCCTTGCCCGCGCCGGCCTTCAAGCATTGGGACGAGTGCCAGGAACTGCCCTATATCAAAGGCGTGACGCCTGAATTCATGCGCCACCTGGCGATGCGCTGGAGTGTCGGTGGCTTGCCGTTCACCGGCAACAAATCCCGGGAAATGGGCGGCTGGGTGCGCTTGCGGGGGGATGTGAAAGAAGAGCCTCTGACCGAAGCCCATATCCTCGCCCTGGTGGATGCCTGGCCGCCGGCGCTCTTGCCGCACCTGAAGAAGCCGGCACCCGGCAGCACCCTGACCTGGACCATCGAATTCATCCAGCCCCTGGCGCAGTTGACGACGCTGGACTGGTGCCAGTACCACGTCCAGATCGAGCATGCCCGCGACGGTTACGGCCATGCTGCGGCGATGTTGTGGGGGCCTGACGGCCAATTGATCGCCATCAGCCGCCAGACCGTGGTGGTCTTCGCCTGAGCCATCCTCAGTGGCGGTGGCGCTGACGCCAGGCCTGCCACCAGCCACCGCTGAGGACAAAGCGCGGGAAGGTCACGAACTGCTCGACCACCAGGCGCTGCACTGCATCTTTACGATCACTGAACGGCTCGCTGGCCTGGGCTTCCAGGCTATGGCCGTGGCGTTGCAGCGCCAGGCCGGCCATTACGCCGACCACACCGATGGCGAAACTGGCCAGGCTCAGGCTGAACACGCCGGACACAATCAGCAGGAACCCGACGATGAACAACGGCACGGCAATCAGGTGCAATACCAGGTTGGTCGGGTGCTGATGGTTCTGCGGGTAGGCGCGCCATTGCCAGGCCGGGAGATTGGGGTGACGTTTGCCCATGATGATAAATCCTCTGTCCATTGATACTTGATGAACAGAGTTTAGGTCGGGCGGGCAGGGGCGGCGAATTGGGGTTGGCTATGGGGATTATAGCGTTTTGATGGAGCAAGCCAGCGGCGTGCGCTGGCTGATCGGTGGGCAAACGTTACAGTTTGAGCTGGCCGATAGCCTTGCTCAACTCGCCGGCCAGGGTCGCCAGTTCGTTGCTGGTGGTGGCCGAATCCACAGTCTGTTGCACGGTGTTTTCCGTGACATCGCGAATGCTCACCACCGCGCGGTTCATCTCTTCGGCCACATGGCTCTGCTGCTCGGCGGCAACGGCAATTTGCGTGTTGCTCTCGCGCATCTGCGCCACGGCGCTGGTGATTTCGGCGAGTGAAGCGCCGGCTTCCTGGGCCTGCTGCACGCAGTCGTCGGCCTTGAACGAGCTTTCCTGCATAAAGTCCACCGCATCCCGGGTACCGGCCTGCAGGGCAGAGACCATGCGGGTGATCTCATCGGTGGAGCTTTGCACGCGCTTGGCCAGGTTGCGTACTTCATCGGCCACCACCGCAAAGCCGCGGCCCATTTCCCCGGCGCGCGCGGCTTCGATGGCGGCGTTGAGGGCCAGCAGGTTGGTTTGTTCGGCGATGCTGTGGATCACGCCGACCACGCCATTGATTTTCTGGCTGTCCTCGGCCAGCTTCTGGATCATCTCGGCGGTTTGCTGCACTCCGGTGGACAACCCGGCAATCGAGCGCTGGACCCGGCTCACCACTTCCTGGCCGCTGCCGGCCAGGGTGTCGGCGGTCTGGGACAAGTCGCGGGTGGCACCGGCGTGTTGGGCGATGTGATACACGGTGGCGGTCATTTCATTGATCGCGGTGGCCGCCTGGTCGGTCTCGCTTTGCTGGCCGAGCATGCCGTGCTGGACCTCATTCATGCTGCTGGCCAGGCGCGCGGCGCCATCGTCCAACAGCTTGGCGGTGCGTGCCACGGTGCTGACCACCCGCTGGTACCCGGCCTGCATGGCGTTGAAGGCACTGGCCATCTGCCCGACTTCGTCCTTGCACGCCAGGGGCACGCGGGCCGAGAGGTCGCCGGTTTTCTCGACGTGCAGCATTACGTCTTTCAAGGTGTTGAGTTGGGCCAGCAAAAAGCGGATCAGTAACTGCGAGGCGCAGAGCATGGCGAGCATCAGGATCAGCACCGCCACCGCGTAGTTGGTGAAACGTTCGGTAAACACCTGGCTCAGGCTCGGTGCATAGGCCAATACCGCAACTTGCTGGCCATCGGCGCGGGCGACGACTTCGGCGCCCATCAACGGGTTCTCGCCGAACAGCGGCATGTGATTGAACTCGACCCAGCCGCTGGCTTCGCTGAGGGCGGACAAGTCCTGGTCCGCCAACTCGGGAACCTGGCCCCGGGCAAATGTCAGCCAGTGCTCGCCTGTGGGCAGCGCTTGCCCGGCCGGCCAGGCACCGAGCAAGCGGCCCTGGGCTTGTGCCGAGGCTTGGGAGGCATGGCTGCGGGCCTGTTGTTCAAGCTGCACGGCATACAGCACCAGCAGCAGTGTGGTGATGAACGCGACCGCATTCACGGCCCAGAATTTGTACTTCAGCGAGATATTGCTAAGCCAGGCACCCATGGAAGGTTTTCTCTGATAGCGGAAACAGTATTGGCAAGGTGCCATTATTGTGCCGCTATCCGGGAAATGGGTGTTGATATGGGTCAATGCACCGCGTCAATCCAACGCAGGCAGGCCGAAAAAGGCGCGGGCGCAGGCGGTGCTGTGTTGGGCCAGGTCTTCCAGGCTTTCTTCGCGGTGCAGGGCGACTTCGCGCAAGACTTCCGGCAGATAGGCCGGCTCATTGCGCCCGTTCTTCGGTTTGGGGCGCAGGGTGCGTGGCAGCAGGTAGGGCGCGTCGCTTTCCAGCATCAGGCGGCCCCGAGGGATTTCCCTTGCAAGCGGGTGCAAGTGCATCCCACGGCGTTCGTCACAGATCCAGCCGGTGATACCGATATGCAGGTCCAGATCGAGGTAGCTGAACAGCGCGCGTTGCTCGCCGGTGAAGCAGTGCACCACGGCGGCGGGCAGTTGATCACGGTAGTCGCGCAGGATCTCCAGCAGGCGCTGGTTGGCGTCCCGTTCATGGAGAAACACCGGCAACTGCAATTCGACGGCCAATGCCAGGTGGGCTTCGAGGACTTTTTCCTGCTGGGGGCGGGGTGAGAAGTCACGGTTGAAGTCCAGCCCGCATTCACCCACCGCGCGTACCCGGTCCTGGCTGAGCAGATCACGCAGTTGCCGGGCGCTGTCGGCGTTCCAGTCGCTGGCACTGTGGGGGTGAATGCCCGCAGTGGAGAACAGTCGCCGGGCGCTTTCATCCCAACGCTGGCACAGTTCCAGGGCCTTTTCGCTGCCTTGCACACTGGTGCCGGTGACGACCAATTGGCCCACGCCAGCGGCATAGGCGCGGTCGAGCACGGCCTGGTGCTTGTCGTCGAAACTGGGGTTGGTCAGGTTGACGCCAATATCAATGAGTTGCATGGTGCTATCTCCGCCTGCGGTCGGAAAGTCTATCAGAGCTGTAGATTTATAAGAAAAACCAAGAACTACAACGAGTTATCGCTGTCTTTGAACGTCGCAAGTAACACCGTGGTTGGCCGATGGCCTGCTGCTGTGACACCCTTGCATGCAAAGTCTGCGCCTCTGGCGCTCTGTTTCTGTCCCCCAATGCGGCGTTTTTCGCGGTGCATGGGGCCTTGTTCTTTCCGGAGAGCGGATGATCCGACCCTCGGCAATGCTCATGGTGTGCCTGACCCTGCTGCTGCCCACGGCGGCGGTTGCGCGTCTGGACGGGCCGCTGGAAGTGACCAAGCCGAGCAAAGTCCGGGACCTGGCAGAAATCCGCAGCAGCCGCACTTTGCGGGTGCTGGTCAACCAGAGCCGTAACAGTTCCGGTGAGGTCCAGGGCCAGTCCATTGGCGTTGAGTATCACCGCCTGCGCGCCTTCGAACACTACCTCAATGGCCGTGCCCGCGATGGCCAGGAAATCAACCTCAAAATCATCCCCAAGGCCAAGGATCAGTTGCTGGGCGCCTTGGCCCGTGGTGAAGGTGACCTGGTAGCGCCCGGTGAACTGCTGGATGCGACGGCGGCCCACAAGATCAGCAGCAGTGACCCGATTGCCAGCGATGTGCCGCTGTGGCTGGTGGGCCTCAAGGGCGAGCGACGGTTTACCCGCTTGGAGCAGTTGTCGGGGCGCACCCTGGCCCTGACGACGGGGAGTGCAGCGGGGGAGGCGGTCAACCAGATCAACCAGAAACTGGCGCTGCGCAAACTGCCGCCGGTCAAGGTGGAGTGGGTGGACCCCAGCCTGGCGGTGGAAGATGTATTGGAGATGGTCCAGGCGGGGATCTTCCACCTGACCATTGTCGAGCGGCCGATTGCCGAGCGTTGGTCGAAGATCCTGCCCAAGTTGCGTTTTGACAAGCAAGTAGCGATCAGCGAGCCGGGGGAGGAGTACTGGTTCGTACGTCAGGATGCCTCGATGCTGCGGGCGAGCATCGATCGCTTCCTGAAAACCTACAAGACTCCGTCAGACCAGGATGTGGCCTTCCAGCGTATTTATCGCCGCCTCTATCAGGTGCGTTACCCCTTGGCTCGGGCGGATCGACAGCGCCTGGAAAAACTGCGCCCGATCCTGCAAAAGCATGCACGTGAGCAAGGCATGGACTGGCTGAACCTGGCGGCCCTGGCTTTCAAGGAATCGTCCCTCAATCCCGGCGCGAAAAGCGGCAGCGGGCCAACCGGCCTGATGCAGATCACTCCGTCGGCCGCCCAGCGGGTAGGGGTCAACAATATTCAGACCCTGGACAGCAATGTGCAGGCGGGTGCGCGCTACCTCGCGCTGATTCGGCGCAAGTTCTTCGCCAGCCCCAAGCTCAATGAGCGCGAGCGCATGGCGTTCGTCCTGGCGGCCTACAACATGGGCCCGGAACGGGTGCAGGGCATGCGCGCCGAGGCGCGACGCCGGGGCTTGAACCCCAATCAGTGGTTCTTCCAGGTCGAGCGCATCGCCATGGAGCAGGTCGGAATGGGCGGCGTCAGCTATGTTAATAGCGTGAACAAGTACTACTTGGCCTTTGATCGGGAACGGGACTCCCTGGAGCCGGTGGGGGCAAAGATCGTCTCACGCAAATAATCTAATTTATCGATATTGATTAGCGCTTTTTTCGGCTTTTATCATTATTTAAACTGATTAATATAGCGACCAACCAACCCCTACTTCGAAAAGGATTATCACTATGAGCCCAATGATCAAAAACCTTCTGTCCACCCGCGCAGGCTACGGCCTGACAGTCCTGCGGATTTTCGTCGGTATCATTTTTGCCGCCCACGGTTCGCAAAAACTTTTCGGCTGGTTCGGCGGCGGCGGCCTGGCAGGCACGGCGCAGTGGATGGAGAGCATCGGCCTGGCCCCGGGTACCCTGATGGCACTGTTGTCGGGCGGTACTGAGTTCTTTGCCGGGCTGGCGCTGATCATTGGCTTGCTGGCACGTCCAGCGGCGCTGGGCTTGACCATTGTCTCGCTGGTGGCGATCTTCTCGGTGCATATCAGCAACGGTTTGTTCATGGCCAACAACGGCTATGAGTTCGCCCTGGCACTGCTGGGTGGCACAGTGGCGGTGCTGTTCGAAGGTGCTGGCAAACTGTCTGCTGACCGCGCCATCGCCAATTGATCGCGCTGCACACGTGTTAAAGGCCCGCCCTGTGCGGGCCTTTTTCGTTGTACGGGATTCTTGACACCGCCCCACCGGCTTCTCTAGGATGCTGCATGCGCCGATTTAAACAGCTAATTGCGGGGCGCCACAGGGACTCGCTGCAGTCCCGACAGAAGCCTGCTCCAGGTTTCGAAATACCGCTAAAGCGCTGGTTCGGTGTTGCCTCTCACCTGCCCGCAGACTTTTGAGGCAGAGACACGACACGATGAATGCACTACGACCTCTTGTACGCCTGGCCCCGATCACTGCGGGCCTGACTCAGCGCAACCCGAAAATCCTCCTTGGCGGCAAGCACCAGCCGACGCTATTGCGTTACCTGGATGGCTGGCCCCGCCGCACTGGCCGTCCTTCGGCGTTCCTGATCCAGTTTGTCGAAGACGGCGAGTCCCTGGCCCGCTTTGCCACCAACAGCTTTGACCTGGCGGTGATCCAGGCGCCGAACGCCGAGGATGCCAGCGAGTTCATCCGCCACCTGACCCGCGTGGCGCGCCAGGGTTTGATTACCCGGCGTTAAGCCGCGACGCTCAGTAGAACGCTGCGGCAGGCGGGTGTTGGCGACGGCGACGCGAGACGAAGATCCCCAAGCCCAACAGGCTTACGATCAGCGCAACGGTGATGCTGGTGAGCAGCACCACGCTGAGCTCCAACTGGCGGACGCTCTTGTAGGCCGTATCTTCCAAGGTGTGAAGCTCCATGCGTAATCGCAGGCGTTCTTTGTTCAGCGCCTGCAACAGCGCGCTCGAAGGGACAGCCTGCCCCCCCAGCATTGATGGCGGCGTGTTCAGTAATTGCCATTCCTTTTCTGCCTGGTCCAGGCGTTGTTCCAGCAGGGCCGCCTTTTTTCGGTAGGTTTGTGCAGCCTCGTTGCGCAGCCGGTCCAGCAACCCGGGTGGTTGCTGGTCACTCGCACGCGGGCTGATCGCGCGCAGCATGTCGGGTGCTGCGAGGTTGTCCAGGGTATTCAAGACAAACCTGGCATTGCCTGGACGCGGCGCTTTTTGCCCGTTGGCATTGCGTGGGGCCAGCCAGACGCGATCGCTGAGCAGGTCAATGTCGGCAACCACAACTACTTGGATATTCGTGGCCTTTTGCAGCGTAGCTTTCTGGCCGTTGATACCGTCCGCAAACGCGGAATAGGCGGGCCCTTCGATACGGGCGGCGATTACATTCCTCCGACCACGATTGGCCGCCTCGCCGAGCATGGCGTCGAAAGCGTCCTTTTGAGTGAAACGTGCCCCATCGAACGTGCTGGCTTGCTCGGAACTTTGCAGGAGCGGGGTGAAGGTGGTGCGGCTTTTTTTCAGTGGTATGAGTGTGCCGGGATTTAACAGCGTCACACTGTCGACGCCCCAGCTACTGATATCGTGCTGCGCCATCGCCTCTCTGGGCAGGGTAATTGCCCCGGGGTGGCGTACAGGCGGCTGGCCGCTGGTCATGACTACCGGGGTTGCATAGAGGCTGTCCGCCAATACCATATTCGCCGGCATCTGCACGCCCCAAGCCGCGAGCAGGCTTTGCTGGATGGCGGTGTGGGCGGTCGAGTCCAGATCGTTCAGCGGGTCGATAAACATCATCAACCTGCCCCCTGCCAGGACAAATTGGTCAATGGCAAAAAGTGTTTGTTGCGCGAGTCGAGCGGGTTGGACGACCATCAAGGTCTTGATGTGTTCGGGGATGCGCGGGATGTCGTTGCCCAGGCTCATCAGGTTGAAATGGCTGCGCAACTCCTTGAGCAACTGCCACGGCGGCGCGGTGGCCTGATTGAGCTCGTCCCGGCTGCCATCTATGGGTAATCCGGAGATCAGCCCGATAGTCGGTTGCTCCTGGCGGGCGACGTTGTGGATCAGGCGGCTGATCTCATATTCCAGGAAGTCCGCTTGGCTGGGGTCGAACCTTTCGATTTTCTGCGGCTCCTGGTTTGCACGGATGCCGATCAGGCCAAACAGTCCTTGTTTACTGTCCAGTCCCAATACCTGCGCCTTATATTCATCTTCGGAAAAGGGCCGGGGGTCGATCAGGTGCAGATTGATGTTGCCGTTTGCCGCGCTCTCATAAGCCTTGAGCAGCATTGCGATGTGTTCGCCATGATTGTTCAAAACTTCACTTTTACGGGGGTGGCTGGCGTTGAAAAAGTACAGGTCCATGGGCATTTCAAGTGTCGCGAGCAGGGCATCGGTGGAGGGAGACAGGGTATGGATTTGGTGCCCGGAAAGGTCCAGGCGATAGTTGGGCAGTTTCAGGACCCAGACCAGATTGAAGGCGAGAAAAAGCAGGGCGATGACGACCAACGTCACGCCAAAGTTTATAAGGTTCCTCATGGGATATCCGTTCTCAGCCTTTTCTGAAATTTAAAGTGAGGGTGGTTGCAGTGAGGAAAGCGATGATCATGCTGACGAAGTACGAGGTGTCCTGCAGCGTCAACAGGCCGCTGTCGATGGCGCTGAAACGTAGCCGTGGATTGAGTGAGATCAAACTGTCAATAATCCAGATCGGTGTCTGATGGGCCAGCATATCCAGCACGGATGATAAAGTGCTGGTTATCAATAGCAACGTAAGGGTGAGGCTGAAGATAATCAGTCGGTTACAGGCCAGTACGCAGATCAGACCGGAGAACGAAAGATAGGCCCCAGCCAGCAGCCAACTCCCGATACATTGCGCGAGGATCGTTGAGTTGTCCGCCGGGGCCAGATAGTTGATGGCAATAATCAGCGGAAAGTTTAACAGCAGGGTCAGGGCACACAGGACCCATGCGGCGAAAAATTTGCCCAATGTCAGTTCTAATGCGGAAACTGGCAGGGTGTTGGTAAAGACCAGTGCAGTATCTTTATGCTCATCCAGCCAAAGTAATGTGGAAATAAATGGAATGAAAATTAGATAGAGCCAGGGATGGAACTGAAAAAAAGCATGTAAATTAGTCGGGGCTTTATCTAAGAAGTGTCCTACATAAAAACCCAGCGCAGCATTGGTCAGCAGGAAGAGTGCGATGCCGAAGTAAGTGGCTGGGCTCGACAAGTAACTGCTGAGTTGGCGCTTGAATATCACGGGTAGACGTTTCAATTGGGTGCCTCCTGGCTCATATGGTGGATGACATCGCTTAGGCGTCCCGGCTCAATGCTCAAGGAGTTGATCTTCCAACGACGATTGGCGACCAGGGCATTGACGTGGGGATAAATGATTTGCCCCGGCATCGCGAGTACCGTCACGCTGCCGTCGGCGTGCCGGTCTTCTTCAATGCCGGCCACCCCAGGAAGTACGGCCAGCGCCAGCAGGTCCAGGGGAGCATCGGCGGCCAGGGTGATTGCCTGGTAATGACGCGAGCTGCGCAGCAGTTGCGTGACCGGGGCATCAGCCAGTAGGCGGCCTTCGGCCAGGACCAGCGCCCGCTGGCAGATCGAGGAAAACTCCTCGGGGTTACGCGAGGCGATCATCACGGTCATGTCTTCGGTCAGTGACTGGATGAGCATCCCGACCTTATGTTTTTGCAGGGCGTCCAGGCCTTCGGTGGGTTCATCGAGCAGCAGCAGCTTGGGGTCATGCACAATGGCCTGGGCCAGTGCCACTTTGCGTCGGTGCCCCGCAGGCAAGGCGGCGACGGGTGAGTTGAGTACCCGCCATAGCTCCAGGCGGGTGATGGCGCGATCCACCATCTTGCGTTTTTCCAGGCCCCGGAACCCACGAACTTCAGCCATGAAACCCAGAAAGCTCTTAACCTTCATGCTGCCATGGCTGAGTGCGGATTCAGGCTGGTAACCTATTATCTTTCTGGTCTTTATAGGGTGTGTGGATATAGCCAGGTCGTGTATTTTTATATTTCCGGAAGTTGCCGGAATGCCACCTGAAAGTAGTTTTAGTAGGGTGCTTTTGCCGGCGCCATCATGTCCGAACAATCCTATGCATTCCCGGGGCTGAGCGCTGAATGTCAAGTTGTCGAGGATCGTAGTGCGTCCGGCTTTCTTTGTTAGATTTGTTATTTCGATCATTATTCTTTTCTGCTTGGTTGTTTGCCAGGACGCGCCAGGTTGGACACGGCCTCAATTAACCTGTGTCTTCAGGCTGCGAGTTGCCAAAGGTTTAAGATGAAAAGTATTGATCTGCGGCATTGTTAAAAAATGGTACGTTCAATGGGGGCGCTTGGAAACGCTAGGACGCGCGAATAAGGTAAGTCCTACATGTGCCCCAATCACTCGCTGAAACAATTGCATTGCTCTTGGTGTGGTGTTGATTTTTGATTTTATAGATGGCGTGTATATGAAGTACTACCGTAATGGAGTTCGACACTCATGATGCTTCTACGTACTCTTGTTCTTGAACACTCTGGTCATGATTCCCCGGTTAACGGTGCATTGCTCTGTTGTTTTGCGGTACCGCAAATCGCATCGAACTTTCTTGTCTATAGCCTGGATGAAGAGGTCGAGCCCGGAAGCTCCCGGGTCTATCTCGCCGCCTTGCGCAAAAAAGCCGAGCGGTATTTTCTTGGAGGCATCGAGTCCAAGGAGAGCCTGCAACTGGCAATGAGCGTCCTCAAGCAGATCATCACCCTGGCCACGGCATCTGGCGCTAAGGATGGCAACGCCTCAGAGTCGCAGGTGCCTTATCACTTCATCGACCTGAAGGGCAGCAAGCTGCCGACGGCTCGGCCGGAGGATCACCATTCGCTGATGATCAAGAAAGCATTGGTGATGAAGGTGATCACCCTTGGGACGTCAGTCATTGGCTTGCCCGCGATTGAGAGCACCGAGTTGATTGTGCCGTCTATTCGCTTCTCATCAAAAATGGTGTCGCCACCCGGTATAGCAAGTCATGCGGAGGATTTGCCGCCTGAGTCCCAGGAAGAACCGCCGGTGGTGGTGCCCGCCATCCGGGCCGTTGAGTCCTTGCCATTGCCGACGCCAACCGCCCCCGTTCAGCAGGTGCAGGAGCGGCCACCTGTAGTCGCGGATCAGTCGACCCTGGTTGAAGTAGACACCACCCTGACCAATCTGGCCCGAGTGGCACATGAGTTGACGCAGCAAAAGCGCGCGGTGCTCCAGCAACAGGAGGAGTTGGAGGAACAGCGCAGCCAGTTGCTCCAGGAAAAAGCAACATTGGAGCGGGCTCACCAACAAGTCAGCGCCCAGGAAGTTACCTTGCAACAGCGTACAGAAGCCTTGGATAGCCGCGAGGCAAATCTGGTCCGGGATACGCAGTTGCAGGAGGCGGAACAACGGCGCCTGGAAGATTGGGCGCGACAGCTGGAAGATGAGTCGTTCAGGCTACAGGCCCATGACAGGGCATCCCAACAGCAGGCTGAACAGTTGGCGAATGGCCTGGGGCAATTGTCGGGTTTCAGGGGGGATCTAAAGGCGTTGCTCTATCGCCTGGATGGAACCTTGTTTCCTGTGGGAAAGGTCGAGCAGGAGCCGGGCAACGTGCCTAGGGCCGACTGACCTGAGGGAATCAGGCCTGGCTACTTTTTGGCGTTCATTTATTATCAAACCTGACCGGTTGCCGGCAGCCAGCCAGTGCATCCGTGGCTGATGCAAGGCTGGTTTGAACCAATGGATATTTCCTGGGGATGTGACGCTTTTGAGTACCAAGCTGATTACCAAAGAAGGTCATGAGGCGCTGAAGAAAGAGCTGGATTACCTGTGGCGAGAAAAGCGTCCGGATACTACGCGCAAGGTGACCTGGGCCGCTTCGCTGGGAGATCGCAGCGAGAACGCCGACTACGCGCAGGCACCCCAACGGAACTACTATTTCGAGCGCACCCCTTGCCCCAGTAGGCCCGCATAAATAGTAGGCCTACTATTTCAGGCCTACTCTTTCGAGTAGAAAATGGAGCTGGTGGAGGGGCTTGTTCAGACGCCGCAAGCCCATTTCACCCGCAATCTTCCCTAGATCCATGTCGGCCCAGCTGATCAACCCACCCAAATCCAACCCGACTTCCCCCTCGTCCAACCCCTAAGCCCATCACGCCCGACCAGCCCGGCAAGGATTACGCACTCCCTCATTCGCCCTGACGCCGACACCTGCAAACGCCCCCCCATCTCTCAACAAACACCGAACGACCGCTAACCTCCGCATCGCCAATAAACCGTCAGTCCGCGCATCACCCGGATACACGCCCATCACTGGACACACCTCGAAGACGTCCAGGCGAGCCAATTCCTCACCTGGAAAAAACACGTTTTCTGGCCCATAGTCATGCTGGCCCAGTGCTAGCTGTGCCCGTCTCCGTGTCGGGTACCAGGTAAGCAACCCAGGCCAAGAAAAAACCAAGCCCAAGAAAAAACCAAACCCAAGAAAAAAACCAAGCCAAACGAACAAACACCCAGGGCCAAAAACCGAGCCCAGATCATCAGCATGTCTAGGGAGTGCTGCCTTGCCCAATCCGGAGAAAGTCAGGACGCTTTCCGTACGGTTACTGCGTAGTGACTACGAGGCCGACGAGGCCCTCAAGGAAGAGTACATATCGGGGGCGCGTCGCAATCGACTTACGCGATCGGACTGGCCAGGGGTCGAAGGTGCGCATTTGTTGGTCGGCCAGATCTTCACCAGCAGGCCCGGCTGGATTTCATTTGTCGAGGAGCAGGTGGGCGCACAGCCTGACAACCTGATCGCCAGCGGCGCCGGTGCCGTGCTGTTCCTGCCCGTTGATGATCGGATTTTCGCGATCTGCTTTGGGCATATCCACATGGCGTTGGAGGAAGAGGCGTTCGAGCGCCAGTTTGGCCTGAAAGTCACGCTGAACTCGGTGCCACGTGATGGGTTACGCACGCTGGATCTGGCGACCCCTGACGCCGTGACGTTCCAGAAGCGTGTGCAGGCCAGCAAAGACAGTGACGTCCAGGACTTCGGCGTTGACGTGCTGAGGGATCTTGCGCGCGTTGCCGGCGGCACTCCTAACGAAGCAAATTTTGCGAAATTCGTTGCGGGTCGAGACAGCCTTTCCATTACCTGCAAGCTCGCGTCGGACGACTTGCTGACCAAGTGCGAGCAGATCCTGCACGTATACCGCACCAACACCTACAAGCAGCGCTTCCCGTGGATCGACAACATGCAGGTTGTCCGGGACAGGGGCACCCTGAACGCCCTTGATCGCAAGCTATTCGCGGCATTAAGAGCATTGCGTGAAGGAAGGGACAGCGAGCTCCACATGGCGCCCCCGGAGATCGTGGATTACCAGGAGGGGTGCCTGCTGCACTACAACGGCTTCGGCAGCAGCGGCACGGATTTTCACAGCCTGTCGATCGAGGACTACGTCGCCGAGCTCGATCGCTGCGAATTCGACGGCACTATTGATGACATCCGCGAGCGCCACTACATCAAGGCCAAAGCCCCGGACTCAGACGTCTTCAAAGTGCAATGGCGCGTCTACAACTGCTTTACCTTTGAAACCAACGTCCGGTCTGGTGGTGTCAACAACAGCTACGTCCTTTTCTCCGGGCAATGGTACTGCGTCGAGCGCAACTTCAAGCGTCAGGTGGAGGAGCGTTTCCAGGCCATTCCGAGGGTGGAAATCATCGGGCCCACGCATTGCCGGAATGAGCGGGAGCTCATCGCTCATCTGGAGGAAAACCGGGCTGACCTGCTGTGCCTGGATCAGGTGAAGATCAACCCGGAAGGGGTTCGATACGCGAACATTGAGCCGTGCGATTTCCTGTCGAACGCCAGGCAGTTCATCCACCTGAAGGACGGACACTCGTCAGGCCCCATCAGCCACCTGTGGTCGCAAGGCGTGGTCAGCGCGGAAGCGCTGGTGAGTGATGCAGACTTTCGCAAGAAGCTGCGCAGGGTTGTGAGCAACCGCAGGCGGGCGGTTTTGGCGCTGTTACCCGCAATCAATGGCCGCGTGGCGCGGGCTGATTACACGATTGTGTATGGGGTGATGCGCAAGCCCTACAGAAACGGCGACCTGGATCTTCCCTTTTTCAGCAAAGTCAGCCTGCAGGCTGCGGTGGATCGGATTGAGCGACTGGACATCCCAGTGGCGCTGGAAATCATCGCAAAGCCGGCGCACGAGCAGGATGAGTTGGGCGTTGACGACGAGGAGGAGGGCGGCGAGGTTGGCGACGAGGTTGATGACGCCGAGGCAGGTTTCGGAGAGGAAGAGTAGGGGAACCGGTATATCCACGATTGATCTCAGCATCCCAGCCGCGCCCATCAGTTCTGCCAATGGGTACGTCTTCTCGTTTGCGGTGCCCTAGCGGGCTGGCTGTCGTGAACCAAGCCAGGCCATCGCCTGTCTTGGCCCTTCGGGCTTCCATCCTTCACCGCTGCGCGCTCCGCTTGCCTGCAGGCCAGTGCTCGTTCAATAGACGGGTTGTGCCAGGGCAGCAGGCAGCCACTACAGCAGGCGTTCACATCCCTGGGCCAGGTAGAACTGGATCAGAGCGTCGCGGACTCACCAGCGTTGGCTTTGGTTTCCCTCTGAGTATCGCTGTTGCGCGGCGCCGCAGTTCAGGAGCTAAGAGACAAATCCAGCGATATTCGCCATACCCCCGGCGTTGCGGGCTCCAGCAGCCCCCCGGCAGCCCCCAGCAGCCCCGGAGCCGAGAGACAAAACCCGTGATATTCGGCACAGCCCCGGCGTTGCGCACCACATAAGCCCCACAGTAGCCCCAGCTCTGAGTGGCAAACCCCCCGATATTCAGCTCATGCACGGCGAATCGACAGATGCGCGTGGTGAGAGATGAAACGCGGCATATTCGCCAGAGGCCCGGCGTTGTGCAGCACAGCAGCACAGCAGCCCAGCAGCCCTGGAGCCGAGAGACAAACCCCTCGATATTCGACTCAGCCAAGGAGAATCGACCAGATCCGTGGGGTGGGAGACGAGACGCGGGGTAATCGATGTTGAGCGGCCAGAAATGCTTTTAGGTCTCCATGGCGGAGCCCTGAACGGGTGGGCGTGCCAGCGCAGCGGGTTGCTACGCACACATCTCGCACCGGGTTACCTGACTTACGTACATGGCATGGGCACGGTGGGGATCGCGGATGCGCTCGGGGTGATAGTGACCCTTGATGCAGTCAGGCGGAATATCCTGGCGGATGATGTAGCACGGTGGGGCATCCCTACCTAGTTGCCGCCCCGTCATGTTCTGACCCCACGTGGAAAGGATCATTTTCGCCAGTCGAACTTGCTGCACTTCTTGGACGAAGGAGAAGGGTATGTCCACCTCAAGAATGGTCGGTACTCCGATTTCGCGAAGTCGCCAGCGATAGTCCACCCCTCGGCCGCTATCGCCGTTCAACTCAGCGGCGAGCGCCATGAGGTACTCACTGCCGTTGATGGCGTAGTGGCCATAGTCCTTGAGCATGTCGCGGTCATCCCCGGATAACCAGATTTTCCCTTTCTCACTGGTGCTCCGAGTCTGCAGTTCATCGAGTGCTTGCTGGACTCTAGCGGGATCGACGTCATGGAAAAGCTGCCGAAAGCGCGTTTGAATGCGGTCGATCTGTTGACCCTGTAGCCCTAGTTCGTAATAGGAACGGAGGTTCTCAGGGCGGCATCCGTGGAAGGCTTTCACATGGCTGTAATAGCCAGTCAGCTTTTCGCAGAAGGCGGGGACGAGTTCATCATGATCCGGCAGCCAGGTTAGATCATCTGGCCAGCAGTCTGGACGGCTTCGCTGGAGGTGGCTACGCAGTGCTGGGTCTAGCAGGTCGCTCGCGTAGAAGCGGATAGAGGCCAGCCAGCTACGGCGTTTGCGCCAGTCTAGTGTGCGTTGCTTCATGCGCCTTTCCTTGGGCAGTGTTTCTGCTGCGGGTCGTGTATCAGCTACTCAATCGTCAGCCGGCAGTGATCGCTTCCACAAGAAATTCACCGTGGATCGAGTGATGCCGAGTTGCCGTGCAGTCTCAGATTGGGTCAAGCCCGACTCTTTGCACTGGAGCACCTTCTTGAGTTTGACCACGTTGACTGGTCGCGCGGCCGGCCGCTTCAAGACGCCCGCCCCGGTGAGATGTTCGGCGATATCTGAGGCGCTTATCCGTTGCTCAAGGGCCTCCAACTCCGCTGTGGCTTGAGCGAGCAAGCTCTGAGTCGAGACGTTGTCACGTGTGGCCAGAACGAGTGAAAGCAACGCTAAGGGGCTCAGCCCGAGTGCCTCGGCAAGCTCCGAAAACTTGTCCAACGTTGGCGTGCTCTGCGCGTTTTCGATCTTTGCCACGTAGGTGCGAGAGGTTGCGTGAGACAAGCCCTCCTGGGTTAGCCCCAGGCTGCCTCGAACTGCTCGTATGACGGCCGCGAGGGCCGGTCTGATCAACGTCAACGCGAATATCCTCAAATTGGAGGATGTAGCCATGCCGGGATGTACAGTTACACCGCATATGGTGTATAAAACTGGACGATGCGCTGGTCGTAGGTGGCTATTGGCGTTTCCTGATTCGGTTGTCGGTGAGCTACCAGGCCCGGAGCCAGTGGCCGTCGCCATGCCTGTAGCTCCAGAGGTGGGGCAGGGTAGTGGCCTGGGTAGTGGCTTCAATTCACCGCTAAATCGAATCGGGATCTGCTGCTATCGCAAGATGAGACGGTGGCCGATCCAACGGAGGGTAGTGTTTGAGAGTTCGGATTTACTCTGACTTGCACAGAGAGCTTCATCGCTTCGACCCACCGCCCCTAGACCCGAGCGTTGGCTTAGTGATCCTCGCCGGTGATATCGACAAAAAGGGTCGCGGCGTGAAGTGGGCCAGTGAAGCGTTCGACTGCCCCATCGTTTATGTCTGCGGAAATCACGAATTCTATGATGGTCACATCGACCGAACCCTTCAGAAGATGAAGGACGCTGCGCTCGATCACGTACACGTCTTGGAAAACGAGATGCTGATCATCAACGGCGTCCGGATCCTAGGCACGACAGCGTGGACAGATTTCACGAGCAGCGGTGACCAGGTTGCGGCATGCAAGATGGCAAAAGAGTGGATGAACGATTTTAGATACATCCGGATAGATACCAATTACAGGCGGCTCAGGCCTGATGATCTCGTGACTCGCAACCACGCGGCCAGAGCGTGGCTAACCGAGCAGCTTGACCAAAAATTTGAAGGCAAAACGGTCGTCGTTACCCACCATGCCCCAGCGTCATTTGTGGCCGGGATAAAGGATGAGGGACATCTTAACGCTGCCTACACCAACGAGTGGTCGACGTTAATTGAAAAGGCCGATGCGTGGGTGTTCGGCCATACGCATCACTGTGTTGATGTCGAGCTGGCAGGCTGCCGGGTGATCTCCAATCCTCGGGGCTATCCCAACGAAGCAAACGGTTTCGACCCTTTATTGGAGATTGAAATTTGATGTCGACTTCTGTGAGAAAGCAGGCTTTCCCGCACGCTTTGAAGTCTGTGCCGCTTGAGCACAATGTGCCTATCGAGGTCGTTCAGGCGCAGAGCATTGATTGGGGGATAACCATTGACGCGTACTTGGCCAGTGCTGCGAGGGCGGGTCAACGCTACGCAGCAACTGTTTTCAGCGATTTGTCGGGCGCGAGCGACAACGGGATGACTGTTGCCACTCCTCCGTTGGAGTTCGTCGATGAGAGGGCGGGATTCAAGCTGATGCGCAGCGTCGGCGGGGCAGACCACTTTGTGATCACGAGTGAGCTGAGCGTGTGATGGACGAGGACATCTTGTTGCTTGCCCGGCAAGGATTGCGTGCTGTAGCCCGGACTGCCAGGGCGCTACCTGCAGGATCTTTTCGTGGGTACCCGCAATCTTGAGCGCTTTAAGGTAATCAACGATCAACTCGATGATTTGGGTCGGTTGGTAAAACGCCAGGTATGCGGCCTTTTTCATCCGCTTGTCTTATGGTTAAGTGCAGTTAAGGACAATGCATGTCTGAATTGAAGAAGCTGAAAGTCACCGTTAAAAACTTTGATGTTAAGGCGGTAGGTGACATCGATGCGCTCTATGGCAGGGTCAGGCTAGAGGACGAGCAAGGTAATACGTTTTACTTCAAGGAAGTTGTGATGTTGAAGTATCTTAAATATCAGGGTGCGCTCGTTACTGATGTGCCCAGGGTTTGGTACTACAAGCATCTTGCTAAAAGCTCTATCGTGCTGATTGCGTTTGAAAAGAGTGACGGTAAAGTGGAATATGACTTGGATGATATGCGAATTGTTGCCAAGTCGAGCATGTTTAAGGGTGTTTTGATGTCCCTTGCAGCTATTCCTGCAGGCATCATTGTGGCGACTGCGACTTACGGTTTGGGCTTACTGCTGATTCCCGGCTTTATGTATTACGGCTATCGAAATGTCTTTAAAATTCCAGGCATGCTCCGACGCAATACTTTGGTAAATGATTTGGCCAGTCATGGGGTTACTGTTCGGTAGCAGCGGGGGCCATTCACCCTCTCGGACGGGGGCTTCTGTAGGGCTACTGTTGAGGGCATTCTTCACGCTCAAAGCCAGTAGCCTTTCGCTGCGCGCGGCTCATCCGTTCAGCGGTACAAGCGCTTTAGGCTGATGTGGGCCCCCAGATAAGCTCTGTCCGGGAGGTGCCCCACATCAGCTCATGAGTAGTGGGCCCTGTCGCAGCAGGGATCCCATACACTCAGTCCCGGTGCGCTCGCCAGTATTCGACCACGTAATTAAACGCTTCCAAGAAAAACGTCTCCTGATTCTTGTATTCAGCGCCGCAACGGCGAGCCATGGTGAAAAAACCAGTGCCCGGCAGCCAGTCTTCTTGATGCACCACGAGTGCTGTGAGGAAGCCTCGACCCTCGGCGTATTCTTCGGTCGAGATCTCATCCAGCAGGTAGCTGAGCCGGGGATCGGTGGGCTCTATAGCCAGTGGGAGCTTGGTCACGAGCTCACCATAGGTCACAAACTCGCGATCCTTGAGCCGTGCGCGCCTGATCAGGAGTTCTCGTGCAGTGGTTTTGGCTTGCGCCCAATCGGAGTCTGGAAAACCGTGGGTATGACCGATCATGGTTGCTTGCTCACGTCGAGATCCAGGTAAACGTCCTGTGCGATCATGACAATGATTTGAGGATTGAGGTCGTCCAGGGGGTGCAGATCAGCGTGCTCATTCAGAATCTCGGCCACAGCTTCGAACACCATCTGGTTAGTGGGTGACCCTTGCGCGCGCAGGTAAAACATCGCGTGGGGTAGATCACGTTTGACCCCGTCTTGCGTGATGACCGTTCGAGTACAGCCGCTCTCTTCCAGCAGATCGTGAATTTGGTCGTAGTGGCGCTCGTGGCTGAGCTGTATACGAAGGATGAAATCTCGGTGGCCGTCGAGGGGTGCGATGGTGTGCGGTTCACGCTCCTTCTCTTTGACCCGATTGCTTTCCCGCTGTGCCTCATTCTGCTTGTAATGGCGAACGACGTTATCGACTGACATCTGAGATCTTCCTTAGACCTGAGGTGTGGCTACTTGCGAGCCGTATGGGGGCAACAATTGGAATTTACCAATTTCTCTCGCGTTGTCTAGCTCAGGCTTGCAGGGTAGGGGCGGGGTGACGACCCGGTCTGCGCCTTTGAATAAGCCAGGCCATTGGAGGGAATCAACCTTGCCGGTTGAGTGCTGCCGCCCCCCAGGCCATCACCGGAGCTTATGCTGTGTACTGGCGGGGCGGACAAGGCGAATGGAGCAGCCTCCTGGCCGATCGAGGGTTGTGATCGGAGGAGGTTTGCCAGGATGACTAACCATACGTTCTGCATGGCTTTAAGCTGTCATCCACCAAAGCATGACCTCGACAAGAAACCACACGATCATGCGCACTGGTGCAGGTAATGGATGCCGATTTGGGATGACCTGATCCAGCCACCCTTGAACGGGTAGAGGTGCAAAAAACCAGTGATTATCACTAATTCTATTGATTAATTAAGTGGATTTTACTTTTCTTCATTTTTCACTCCCCCTCTTGAAAATTTTTAAACGAAACGGAGTTCTTATATTTGAGAGCAAAGAAAAAGCTACGTAATGCTTGCACCCCCGATGCATAGGTAGAGCGCGGTGTCGCGGACTCGCTTTACGGTTTTGATTTTCGAGGTTTTTCAGCCAGGTATGCCTTGCCGATAGGCGAGGCAGGGCTGGTAGGGGAGATCGGTACATCGGCCGTTAGGCCGCTGCTTTTGCTTTTGACTACAAAGCACCATCTTTTCCAGCTTTTTTTTGAAGGGACAGCTGCGTCTGAAGACATACCCATTTCGGACAACATGTGTCAGCGTTGGGTGAAGTCGGCCTGCGTTTTTGAGAGTGCGCGGCCTGCTGCTAGGGTAGCGACGCATCAGCGCACCTAGCGGGCAACAAAGCTCAACGCGAGGCGTTGGCTGACAGCAGGGCCTCCTCCAGAGCCTCAAGCGCGTCTTGTACACGTCGATCTTCTCGAACGTCACCACTGGTGGGCTTGTAGGTTTGGCAGTGGCGTAGAAGGGCCTCAAGCTCGTTCTGATTCAAATCGAATTCGATGTGCATGCTGATGCTCGTGTCATGGATGGTGGAGGTCATCGTGCTGCGCCTGGGTCAAGGGCAGTGCACGGTCGACAGTGAGGTTATCGTTGAACAGTGATGTTGAGAAACAGGTATGGCATCGGGCGTCGGACGTGTACCGGGAGTCCCTGGCCCAGGTCTTGAGTCAGGCTTTGGGACGGTACAAGCGCGTCGCAGGTTTTGATGATTCAACGCGGTTGTACGAGAGCATTGCCGGTGGCCATGCACTCATGGCGTTGAGGCATGCCCTGATGCTTTGTTGGCCCAGCCACACCATTGAGTCCTCGGGATCCTACATCGAACTGCGCTCCCGTCTTCGGGCTTACTTGGTGGACTACTTGCTGCGCAAGATCTTTCACGACCATCTGTGCATTCCTGACTTGAGGGACGCGTTCTTCGCGGCGGATCTTGGTGTGTGAGAAACGATTCGGTCGAAAATGGCGTGGAGCCAGTGACTCGATTCGGGAGAGTTCGGTGAGACCCCATGGAGAGCGTTAACGTGCCACTATCACTGAGTGACGAAGAGTTCGAGTCGATGATGCGCGAGTTCAACTCAGAGGGCGACTGGATGTTTGAACAACTCGCACTTAAGTGTTCAGCACTAGGCCCCGCCGTGGCGAATGAGATCAGCCAAGGCTCAGTGCCTCCAGGGGAGGGTGACGGTGCCCGCGACACGTGAGCAGCAGGTGCATGCTTGCAGCGATGAGTAAATGCGTCAAAGCAGGCTAGGGCATGGTCACAGCCGGCGCTGAACCATCGAGCCATCCTCATGGCTCGTACGAGATCTGGCTCACATACCAGGTGGCTTCGCCGTCCGGGATTTTCACCACGCATTCATCGCCTTCCTCTTTCTTGAGCAGGGCGCGCGCCATTGGGGAATCGATGGAAATGTAGTCGTTGCGTTCGTAGATTTCGTCGTAGCCCACGATCCGGAATTTCTTCCGTTCTCCGTCTTCGTTCTCTATCTCTACCCAAGCGCCAAAGAAAATTCTTCCTTCCTGCTCCGGCGAGTAGTCCACGACCTTCACATCCTCCAGTCGCTTACGCAGATACCTGACGCGGCGATCAATCTCGCGTAGAAGCTTTTTGTTGTACTGGTAGTCTGCGTTCTCGCTTCTGTCCCCGAGGGATGCTGCCCAGGCGACCTTCTGAGTAATTTCAGGTCTGTACACACGCCACAGGTGATCGAGCTCGCCTTTGAGCTTCTCATGCCCTGCTCGGGTGATGATGTTTGTAGCCAATCAACAGCTCCTTACCTCGGAAATTCTTTGGCAGCTTTCAGGCTGTGGGAGAGCGCTGGCCAGAGCCTGAATGGACTTTGAGGGAGTCTACTCGGTCAAGCGTTCAATGGGGGCAAGGCTTGGTACCCGCTACCCGCATTTCAGGCTCGTTTCACTTCAACGCTGCCCATCATGCCTTGCACATGCAGTCGATAAACACCGCCCTCCTGGACGACCCTGGCCTGCGGCATGTAGGAGTAGAAGTAGGAGTAGGAGTACACCGCCTGCTGCCATTTTTGACCGTTGTAGAACTCGAAAATGGTGTCGGTGTCGTCAAAGCCTTCAAAGTCGCCACTGAGTTGTCCTTCACATACGATCATCGCTACCCTCCTATTGAGTATTGCAGTGGATGATGCACTGCCGAGCGCTTCTTCTCAAACGTCCGCGAGGCTTGATCCGTAGGAGCGCTTCAAACGCTGACACGAGCTGAAAATTTGACCACCGGACAGAGCCCTAACTAAAACGGAATCACGCAGAGCACCCTCTGGCCGGTCACTCCAGCGTCAGGTCAGAACACATGCTGGATCGCATCCTGAGCCGCTTGCGCTGAGTCCGTACTCAACTCAGAAGCTCAGAGGCGATCTGCAGGATGATTTATGCCGGTAGGGGGATCGGGCCTTCCCCATCATGCGGTCGATTGTGATCCTACTCGTGAAACATCCTGGCGTATTTGGCCCAGAGCTCATGATACTGCGGCCAGTCTGTTGCACCGCTATCGACAGTGAATCGCAAGCTAGTGTCTTCTAAGGGTGGCCCATCCTTGGTGAGCACGCTGTTGGCCAAACTGTAAAATTCCATGAGCTTGGCATCGTTTGCCTTTACGGGGGTGGGGTAACGCCCCGCCCAGACCAGAGCACCTTCATAGAACTTGAGCAGGCATAGCTCTTCCTCTGTCAATGAGATATCCAGGAGCCTATGGAGCTTCTCGAAGGAATGGGTCTTGAATTCGCTCTCTTCGACCTGGCGATGCATCAGCACGGCTTTCATCATGACTTCAAGGGCTAGGCCGCAGAGCATGTGGTAGACGTGGTAACAGGCTATACCCATGTCAAAACCAGATGAAAGTCCGAGTTTTTGAGCAATTTCCTTTGATTGAGCGCCCATGGAGTGCCATACCGCGCCGGCGCTTGCGTGTAAGTCTGAAGACCGATTGAACCAATGGTTCGGATGATTTTTCATCTCCGTCAAGGACTCGCGCCTCATAAACATCGAGAGGTCTAACGGTTCGTTGTCGATGGTGTCCATGGGGCTTCCTGTGCTCGATTTGAAAAACTTGATTGACCTATGAAAACTCAGTGTCAGGTGTTTTGGAACATGCGATTTAGAATCGCCCCCCTACGAACACGCATTACCTCGGTGAAAGGATCATTCTGGAAAGCAGAGGTTTTGGGAGTGCGGGGCGGGCTGTAGAACATTCAGCTGCACCTCCCATGATGAGGGTTTGCCATCGCTCAGGATGTTGGATAGCGGTTACCGTCCGAGCGCTTAGTCGGAGTGATCTTCGGACAGAGGCCTTGCTGAAACGGAATCAGGCTGCAAACCCATGCTCGATGCTGTCCAGTGTTTCCTTTACGCGAAGATACGTAGGCTCGTCTCGGGCATACTCCAGCGCGCTTAGCCCATCGAACGCAGAACGTGGCTGACTGAGCCACACCGCTGATTTGACTTTGTTCCCAAAGACTCGCTCAGATTGGTCGCGCAGGAGCTCTGAATACGCCATCGTGATTTCCTCCGGGCCTAAATGGTGTGTGCCAAGCGTAGCTGCTGTTCAGTGCGAATACAGCTACGTTCAAGGCATCACAAAGGGTAGGCTTTGCCGATCGCGGCGAGACCGTAGCACCACGCACGTTCAAGTTCACTGTCGTCCTCTGCACAAAGGTTCTCGAATGCCCCGAACCCCGTCAAACCTGATTGCGTTACGTGAGCGTCTAGGCGAGATCCTGGGCGAGCAGAAGAGTCACTACACCGGTACTCAAATTCCAGGCGTTCTCGCGTCGTTAGGGCTGAACGACTTCTTGGGTGCACCTTCGAAGCGCGATCACTTTCGTGGCGCGGTGTATGAAGCTTCAGACGGGCAGTTGGTCTTCGCTGCCGGAGCGGCGTTGGCACAGCTTGATTTACCAGTCGTGCATCGCGATGAACTTCAGGAACTCTACTGGGACGATGGCTCTCGTCCGGCCATCCCCGCGCGGTACCGGCGCGATTTATGCCGGCGACTGGATCAACTGGAGCTGTTTCTCCACGCGGAAGGGTTTCTCTCCACCCTCGCCAGCTTCTGGCGTATCGATGAACGAAGCTTGCTGGCGGATTTTTCGCTGGCCCCCAGCCTGCGTGACCATATTGAGCGTCACTGCATTGCCAACGATGATTGGAACGCCACGACACTCTTTGAAAAGATGGGCGCCTTCAAATCCACGGATGCCCGTTTCGTGCGATTCATCGAAGCACTGGCTTCTTCCTCGGTGCGACCCGACGAGGCCGCTCAGCGGGCGTTCATGGATGCAGTGGATGAAGTGTTGAAGCCATACGGCGTCCACTTCATCGCTACGATCGGGGCTGATGCCTATTTGGAGGGGCAGCTCACGTATCTTGGCGGTCATGCAAAGGCTTCGCCCAAGAACCTTATCTTTGCATCCAAGGCCAAGCCCGACCTGCGATTCAGCAGCGCCTTGGACAACGACGTTGAAGTGGTCAGCAATGCTGACAAAGTCTTGATGTACGACCGCGCGATAGGGCCGGCGGGGCTGCTTTGGCGTGACCTGCAGTCCTGGTTCGAGGACACTCAGGGGTTGGCAGCAGGCGAGGGCAAGAAGGCGTTGTATCAACGATTGGGCAACTGTTTACCCAAGTCATCGCCGCCTCAGATCTTGGCCTTCACAAGCTTCTACAAGGCCTTTGATAAAGCTCGAATTCCCGAGCTCCCAGTCCTCCTGCCGGAGGTCTGGTTCTTCTGGGATCCGCAGACGGTCTCTCAACGAGGCAAGGACGCGCTGCTCCGTTCACGCATGGACTTTCTGCTGTTGCTACCTGGAGGAGTCCGAGTAGTCATCGAGGTCGATGGTGATCATCACTACGCGACAGATGATGGGCGAGCGAGCCCCCGCCGCTATTCAGCAATGATGTCGGCAGACAGGGCTTTGAGACTTGCCGGGTATGAGGTGTATCGATTTGGAGGTCACGAACTTTCCCAGCCGGATGCTGAAGAGCAGTTGATCGCCTTCTACCGGGCGCTTTTCAAACGGTACGCTCTTCTACCTACCAAGGAAGCTTGAGCGGCACTGTGTGACCGTCAGTTGATGGGCTTCACGGCGTTGTCGGCAGTGATTCGCAGACCACTCAGCGCGCGGCAGCACGCGTTGCAACCACCCATTTTGCCACCGGCAATGAATGGTTCTTTGAGGGCCCTGAAGGGCAAGAGAGCGTTCGCACACGGTCAGCGTTTCGCTTCAACAACGGCGATACCTTTCGAATGATCACGTTGGTCGGCGGGGGATCTCACTGCAACCTGGCTTCATGGTGGCGGACGATCTGACGAGAGGTGACTTAGTCGAAGTACTCCCTGGATTCAGCTCCGTCGAGCTCGGATCTATGCGGTTTATCCAAGTCGCAAGCACGTGGCGCCGAAGGTGCGCGCCCTGATTAGCTAACTGAGTGAGCGGCTTGCGAGCCCCTCATGTGAGGGGCCACGGCCATAATTTCCGTGGCCTATGCGTTATGAATATCTGAGTGCCCCTTTCCGCGTACGGTCGGGCAGGGGCTGAGGTCTGGAAATCTACTGGCGGTTTTTCCAACGCTTCCACAGGCCGGTCATTGCGCGACTGTTTCCGAAAATGTTGTTGATGATCGTGACATCAGCCTCGCTCAGCACCTCTGGTCTGACGTCTCTGAGCACGGCTTCAGTTCCCAGGGCTTTTGCCCAGCTCACTATGTGCCCTTTGGCGGTGTCAGACCCCCCATTCGCCAGCTCACTGAGCAGCAACCTCGCGTAAGCCAACCGGTCTTCGTGAGTGATGAGGCGCTTGTTCACGTCAGCGCGCAGGGCATTGACGGCTGCCCATGTGAGCGGGCTTTCCTCCATCTTCAGCAGCTGTAGGGCCAAAGCGGGTATCTCCTTTGACTCTTTTTCGCTGTGCTGTCCTTCGTTTCGAATGATTTGATGCAGCAGTCGCGTGCGCTGTCCGTCGCTGGTTTCTTCGGCGAGTATCAGTTTTTTCAGGTTGCTGTGTGCTTCCATACCCAGTGCGCGGCACCACAACGCCAGGCACAGATCAGGGTCGGTAGAGGAGCCACGCTTGCCCTTGACCAGAACGGCTTTCGTAGCTTCCAGATCATCCACAATGGACAGGTTTGGAGTGATTGTCTTCCAAACGCGCTCCAGCAGTACCACTTCCTCAGGCTTGTTGTAATCAATGGCGTCAGACAGTCCCGCGATCTGGGTAATGGACATATCCACGCCAGTGCTCAGGAAATCTGCAGCTTCAAGAGGTCTTTGCTGCCAGACCACACAGGCTGTCTCAACCAGGTTTGAAGACAGCGCCTGAGGAATGACTCCGTCAGACAGCATGCTGTTCAGGGATGCCAGTGTGTTTCTTCCCACGAACCCGGGGGATGAGACGGCGGTCTGCTGAGCCTCAGCAAGCAGCGTTTGAGGTGCGTATCCGGTAGAGAGTTGCTCCACGGTTGGCCATAGGCCAATGAAATAACCATGCAGTGGATCGAGGGCGTCTTCGTACGATTTGGCGGTGCTTACCAGCTTCTGCAGGGCGGGGCCGAGCACGCCAGGGGTCGCATGCGTAAACACCTTCGTGAGACCGGGCAGAATGTGAGGTAAGTAGCTGGGCCAGTTGTTGACCTTGGTATGCAACGTTGGCAGCAGCGCGTCGAGATGCGGCTGCAGGTAACCTTCTTCCCAGTTCGCAGCGGGAATATGTGTCGCAGCCTCGGAGTACAGAGCCTCATCGTCGCTGTCGAGTTCTGTATTACTTGTCAGATCCTTGAGGTAAGTGACCAGAGACTCTTGATCGGCTTCACCCAGGCTCGCGTAGGCGGAGAACAACTCGATACGGCACGCGCTTGGTATGTGCAAAAGCTCGCCGATCCAGTTGTCTGCGACTTGGCTGAGCGCATCTTCATTGTGAGCAACGAACGTGCGGAACACTTCGCATGCATCTTCTTCGCAGCCTTCGATACTGCTCAGCGAAATAGCGAGGCCGGCATAACGCTCATAATGGTCGTCATTGAACTGTGCGAGCCTTGGAGCGCCCAAGTCTACCAGCAGGCGGAACGCGCGCTTGTAGTCAAGCGGCTCTGCGTTGAAGCCGGCTACTCGGAGGCTGAATCTGGCCAGACAGTCCAGCAGTGTCTCATCGTTTGCGTGGGGAACATACCGCTCCAGCGCGTTGATCACGCTGTCGATCAACTCCGAAGCGGTGATGGTTGAAAGCTTGGTCACTTGCTGCCATAGCTGCGTACGGCTTTCCTCTCCCTCGGCGGCCAAGCGCTCCCACACGGTGTTTATGCGTATTGCGGTGAGCTGCAAGTCCAGCGATTCGAGGGGCTCGATGTCCTCATTCGCCTTAGCTTCAAACTGGTGAAGCGCATTCGTGAGTTGCTCGATGTAGCTTGCCCCTATTTCAGGCAAAAGAGCGGTCTCGAAGCGGTCTACCCACTGCTGTAGCTCAATGAAACGGAGCTTGTAAGAGCCTGCGTCAGCCAGGATATTGCGCTCGCACAGCCATGCCATGAACATCGCTTTTGGATGAGCAGGCAGGCCGTGAACATCCAGCACGGACAACGCGATTTCTGCCGCTCCCTTGGCCATGGCAATGGCTTCTTCCATGTTGGGAGTCTGTCCGCTTTGCAGCCGCATTGTGCTCTGTTTGCCGATGGTGAGCAGTTCATCAATGAGGACTGAGGCGATGAGTTGCTGGTCGGTGGCGTTGGCGACGGCAGTGATTCGGCCGATCTTCTCCACGCCCAGCAGCGACCTGAGTTCTCGGGAGGTGACGATATCGTTGCACAGGATGCCCAGTACCATGCTGCGGGTGCGCGGAGGCAGCCGATCAATCACGTCCGCGACCACGCGCATGGCGTTGAACTTCAGAGCCTCCTCGGTGCGATGAAGTTCGCTCAGCATGCCGTGAAGCAGCTCCATCTCCTTGTCACTCAGGAACTCATTGGCGCGAGGGGAGAGGGCTTCGAGGAAGCCTTGAGTATCACCGGAAACCAGGTAACTGTAGATTCGTGACGCGTGTCCACCGTACTGGCGAGTGGCAAAGTCTTCCGACAGAAGCAGCAGGCTCTGCAGTGAATCCGGCCAATTGATGCCGACCAGGCTTGCCAAGAATTGGCGCAGGTCGCGGCAACCCTCGACCAAGATGGTTTTCCCCTTGTCATCCTCTGCCACGTACCGCTTGAGGATGTGCTGGGACTCCAGCGGTTCGTCCTTGAGCAGCGTCTGTCTGACCATCAGGTTGGTCAGGCGATGGAGCAGTTGAGGATCGTCCTGCAGGTCTCGGTAGAAACCTGGAAAGCTGACCCTTGCAGCGCTCAGTGCGCCGAGGGCGATCGGATGCTTGGTCACGGCGCCTTCATGAAGTCCGCCGGGGCGCTCACTGCCGATGGCGTCAAGCTCGCGCGCCTTAGCGAGCCACCAGGTCTGCGTGAACGCGTTAACGATCTGGAGTGCATTGCGCGGATCGCTGACATTGGTGTGGATCATCCGATCTACCACCTGTTCAACCGTTGCGCCTTTGTCCGCGACCTCTTTCACGAGCTCCGGAAAATCCTTCAGCTTCGACAGCGCAAATTGGCGCATGTCGTTTCGTGGCGGTGGTGGGATTTCCAGTCGGAACTGGAAAATGCGGTCGAGGTAGCGTCTGGCATCTGTCGGGTTAAAGATGGAGCCAGGTTGCTCGGGGTTGCCGCGCCGGCGGGAGAGGGCGTCGGCGACCTTGCCTTCATCGCAGGAAATGACGAACACCAGCCCCAGGTTCTCAGGAAGCTTGTCGGTCGGAATCTCCATGAATGTGCGAACCGCGTCCAGGCCCAAGACCATCTCCTCTGCGGAGAGGCGATCAAGGTCGTCCACGAAAATGACGAGGCGCTCGTAGGGGACGGCGTTGGATCTTGCAGGCTTGAACTTGCGTAACTGCTGGAGCAACAGCTCCTCGTACTGCTCTGCGCTCACGCTGGGGAGGTGCACCCGGGTGATGGTGTTGAACGGGCTCACTGCCGACGGTTTCATGACCTTGATGAGGTAGTAATAGATGCCGGTGACAGCTGCAAGGAAGAGTGACTGGACGAAACTGTTTTGAAGCGGCAGCAAGCTCAGACCTGCAGCAACGATCAGAAGATAAACGAGGAAAGCGATCAAGAAGGCCGGTGCCGGAGCGGCCCAGCTGATCAGATGCTGCTTGGTCAATTCACCAATGGGCTTGGTGACCGACTCCGTGTGCGTCACATTTCGGTAGAGCTCGTCATGAAGTTTTCCTTCGTCACCACCGAGCTCAAGGAACACATGACGCAGCAGCGCGCGCTTGATGTCCTGTTCTTTCCCACCGAAGCGCCATGCGTTGAATGTGATGCTTTTGAAGCGCTGGCTTCGGGGGTGACGCCCTCCAGATGTCGAGGTGTCGTCAGCTAAGCCCCGCGTGTAGAGTTCTTTGATCGAGCTTTTGCCGGTACCCCAGCCGCCGAGTAGGCCGATGCTGAAAGGAGGCCGATGGCCTTGGTCTTCGATCAGGCATCGGAGTGCCTGGGCATAGTGCCGATGCCCGAAAGCATCCTGGTCTTCAGTCTCAATGTGACGATCCAGCACAGCGGGCATTGAGCGACGAGAATCTAGCATTCGATCATCCCTAAATCATAATGGCATGTGGCCAACGTGAGACGAAGCTTACTGGGGTCGCCAGCAGGACGCCAGTCATCGAACGCGAAGTCCCAAGACGATGCCGTCACACGATTTTTCACACGGCGTGAAGCGGACAAGGTTGCTGGGCAAGAGAGGTTTTATTGATGAGCGCGGGAGGTTTTTGGCGTATTTTTCGCTGGCCCTGCCGGTTTGGTCTCGGGTGCTTACGCCTACCCCTGAAAGCGCAAAAGCAGTCCATGCGCTATGATCAGAGCCTACAGCGGGGGCAGTGAGGGAGTATGAAACGCACACTCGAAGCCATGATCATGCCAGGTGATCCCTTGATGACCCAGGCCATCGATGCAATGAAACGCTACCACCAAGCGCAGGAAGCGGGGCTTCCTGAGGCGGAGGTCGAGCGCTTGCGTCTTGAGGCAGAACATTTTTTTGCCACGATCGGCGAGTATCAACTCGCAGCGTTGGGCTACCAGCCTCTCACCCGCCATTGACGCCATCAAAGGCGTGTGCCAACACGTCGCGCAACCATTGCCAGCGCTTGCTTCAGGGAAGGACTATGACTTGCGTCGCTTGGAAGCGATCAGGGCATAAAAGGCCTCTTCGCTCGACAGGCCCTCCTTCAGCTTTGCTACCAAAAACTCTGCGTCCAGTGCCGCTGGGTCAAAGCATTCGCGAGCGTACCTGACCAGGTCGAGCCAGAGCAGCAAGGGTAGTGCTGTGCGTTGGATGTCACGAGACCGATAGCTCAGCCGTTCCAGCAGTGAGGGTTCACGCGCTATCAGCTGCTCGCACAGATTGCTCAACACCTCAAAGGGCCCATCGGTCATCCCGATCTGAGTGGGGTGGCTGCAGCGCGTGATCGACTGAATCGGCGCCGTTGGGTCAATTTTATGCAGCTCAGCCAAGCGCTGCACCTGGACGGCGAACGCTGCGAGGCCAATTGTTTCTGCCAGTCGCTCAATGACTTCGAGCTCAGCCAAGTTGTCAGGCCGCAACGCGATCACGTCCTGCCTCATGGGGTCTGATGCTCGGTCGTGCAACTGCTTCATCATGTCTCCCTGGCGATTAACCTTGGGGCTGAGACGCTGAGCAGGCCTGGCCAACTTCGCGTTCCTAGCCTGCTTGTTGGCTCTCACTGGCGCAGCTGAGTGTCAGAACGCCGATGGAGCAATCGTCGGCTGATTTCACGGCGAAGATCTCCCTCAAGTTACGGCTCAGCGCGTCCCGCATTTCGCTAGGCGTTGAGCTATTACTCCAGGCGAACATCCGCCGTAACGCCACAGAGGCGGGTGTTTTGTCCAGTCTGCGATACAAGCTCTCTGCCGTTCCGTCACTCATGATCACAAATCCAGAACCTTGTGCACAATGACCTCGGTACAACCGAAAGCGATCATGCGCTGTCGCGTCTGTGACGAAGAACGTGGTGTTCGCGTATTCCCCATTGTCGGGATGCGATAGCACCACGATTTGGCCGTCGTCCTGCAGGTGTATGATGCAGCCGTCGCCCACGTGGCCTGCCAGGAAACGGCCTTTGGAGTGCGCGACAAAGAGCAACGTGCTAGCTAAGGCCGAAACAGTGCAGTTCCGCTCAGATGCCTGGCGTTGCAAGGCTGTCAGGCAGTGATCCAGCAGATCAGCGGTGGCCTGGCTGGGATTCGTTCCGGCAAGCGACCAGATCTCCTCGAATTGATCCATCAGCAAGCGCGTGGTCGCTTTTACGACAACCCGAGCGCCATGCTCCGAGTGCGATCTGGAGCCGGCACCATCTGCGAGAGCGACACAGGCAACGTCTCGTTGAGCGCGGGCCGCAACGTAGTCCTGACAGGGGGCATTGCTTTGCAGGTGCGACCGTCCGGCGATTTGCCCACACGACGTGCGGTAGGAGTAGCTGCGATCCGCTTCACTCATGAGTTACGCCTGACCCCAAGCTTCGATACCGGCTAGATCCAACGGCACCGTTTCACCCGGAGTCGACTGCGACACGCGCGATACGCTCCGGCTGAGCCACAGGAAGAATTCTTTGAAGTTCAGTCCCTTCAGGCGCAGGGGAGGGCGGCCAGGCGAGAGCAGGGCGAGGGTGTCCATATTGGCGGCGGCGCCGATCGCAATCGGGAACACCGAAAGTTTTCGGGTCTCGCACAGCTGTCGGACGCGTTCACTTGCACGGCTGATGTCGTCGGTGGGCTCACCGTCGGTCATGATCACCATCCAGGGTTGGTAGTAGTCGACGCCCGCTCGCTGATAGTCGCCTTTGCGCACCTCCAGCAGATCCAGTGCAAGGTTTACACCCTGGCCCATGGCGGTGGTTCCCTCTGCTATCAATGCAGGCACGTCCTGGCGTTCGATTGACATGAAGTCGACCGTCCTTTGCGCCTGACTGCCGAAGGTAACGATGCTGATTTCAGCGGCGTACTGAGCAATCTCATCATCTCGGATTGCTTCGTAGAACATTTGTACTCCAGCCTGAAGTTCTCGAATGGGCTCGCCGCTCATGGAGCCGCTGACGTCCAGCACGAGGCAGATGGGTACCCTTGCGGTTGGGTTATCTACCAGGTCTTCCTGGCTGAGGATGTATTCTTCCTTCATGGTCGATCTCTCAGTTGCATGGTCATCGAAAAATCAGTCGAAGATTGCGCGCCAGAGTTTGCTGAGCAATTCAGCAACCTTGGACTGTTGTCTGGGGCGTTGCGATACCGATCGCTGTGCATGTATTGGCTGCGGGCGGGTAGGTTGTGCTGCATGCGGCTGCGTCGCGGCTGCTCTGCTGGGTTGCGGCTGCTGGTTCGCAGGCTTTGGCGGTGACGGGCGTACTGGCGCTGTCTGGACTGCCTGCGCGGCCCTCGCTGGGGCCGGTGCGGCCATCGGGCGTGGAGCGCCTGCCGGCCGAGTGATTTGCGCAGGTGGGGCGGGTCTTCCTTGATTTTGCTGTTCCGCTTGTAAGCCTTCTTTATAGCTTTCCTCAGCCATGCGTTTCAGTCGGTACTGCTTGTGACAGTCTTGGCACCACACCTTGCGGCCCTTGCTCGCCTGAATCTCAACATTCTTCTTCGAGGTGGTGATCTTCTCCGAGCATTTCCCGCACGCGACCTCCACCGGATCCCTGATCATGAAGAACGAGGTCGGGAAGATTTCGTTAGCCAGATATCCCTTTTTTACAGAGAAGCGGTAGCGGGATAGCAGGTCGATCCACTGCTCAATGGAGACCCTGTCATTCTGGCGGAAGGTGCGGTGAAACGCTTCGCGGACGTCTTTTTTCAGGTGATTCCAAATGATCTCCCAGGAGCCCCTGGGAGCGTTCTCTCCGGCGTGATTGTCCTTGTCGCTGAAGTCGCGATAGGGAAACTTCATCGCCTTGATGTTATCCGAGGGTGACCCGCCGCCTTGCTGCGAGTACGGCGGTTTGCCAGGCAACAGAATCATGAACAGCATGGTTGCCACTGCGAAAAGCTCATGGCTTCGGGTGCGCAGGAAGCTTTCGTAGGCAACACCCTGGATCTCAGGCGCAGTGAAATTCACGGTGCCCACCGGACAGGGAAAGCCCTCGATCTGGAAGCTGTCTGTGTCAACCAGCCAGAGCTTGCTGCTGTCCTGGGTGACCATAAGGTTCATCGGGTTGATGTCCCCAACCAGGATGTTCAGGCTGTGCAGGAAACGTAGGTGCTCAAGGAAGACGAGGCAGAGATTGAGCAGGTCAATACGTCCCCAGGCCGGGTACGACTTTTCGAGGACAGGTTTCACGAACATCGAGACCTGCATCGTTTTACCTTGAGCCTTCGGCATGAGGTAGCCGACGAATTCGGCGTGTTGGTTGAACAGAAGGTCAGTGGGCCAGCAGATGCCCTCGCGGTTGATCTTGCGCGACACCATCAACTCTATCTTCTGACGTTTGAGCCGGGTCATCTTCCCCATGTGGTAAATCTTGCACACCAGGGAGGGGGTATCGGTTTCGTAAATGACCCCTTCACCGCCTTCACTGATCTTTTTGCCCAGCACCACCCGTTTTCCACTTGGTGTAACAACGGCATCGTTTGAGCCCGGGAGCATTTTGACGTCGACGTGCACGTCGGCAGTGCTCATGGGCGTGCGGTGCTCGGCAAATGGCTTGAGCGGGAAAGGGCCTGGCCGTGGCGCTTGAGCTTGAGGGGGCGTTGATGCTTGAGTTTGAGGCGGCCATTTGTGGCAGGCCACGCCGGCAGCCTCCGCCTGGCCCTTGAAGTGATCATCGCAGGTCACCACGGCCATCCCGTAGTCCCGGGCCACTTCAATCAGCTGGGCGTTCATGCCCTGCGCGGCAAACACCTGGCGCTTCAAGATGAATGCAGAATCTTCATCGAATCGAAATTTGGCCAGCAGATCACCTGAGCGGATGGGCTCGCCAGTGGGGAAGGAAGCGATACCTTTCGCATGACCACCCTCAATCTGCGATAGGACGCGCTCGGCGTTCTTTCCTTGAACGGTAGGCTTACCTCTGTGCTCAATGAGCGTCGTCATCACCTGAGCGAGGAGCACGGGCAGATTATTCTTGAGGCGAATTTTCGTAATGATGTCTGGGTAGGCGAGAAGCACTCCCGCGTCGATCAACACTTTGCGAATTTGTGGTTCCTTCATGGGCTCGGGGCGTCGCGCAATTCCATTTGATTGGGTCGCCCGAGCTTACAACGAAAGCCATTCCTCGGTTGGCCACCCCATGCCGAAATGGCTCTTGGCCATCTAGAGATCATTTTTTTTGTGACGCGCATCACGTTTTCAGTCCTGTGGAAAGGGAAATTTTGACTGAAGCAGCGATGAAGCGTTCTTGATGGATCACAACTCATCAACTGTCAGCACACTCCTCGTCCCTCTGAATAGGGCCGAAGCCGTAGAAGATTATTGGCTGCGATTTAGCATAATTACCGGATGGGTTTCTCGAATTAACTGGATAGACGTACGACTGGTGGCTCTATCTAATTTCACACGCATTAAGCGCTCACCAAACAGACCGCTAGAGGCGAGAAAGCACGATGGCCGAGCGTGGAGAAGAGGCTTTGATGGTTTTTGACTTGGAATTCTAAGTTTAAGAATTTAGATCCTCGTGCGGTGAGCGCGAACTGTTGATGGATTGACCTGTTTCTGGGTTGCGGTACTTGAAGTGCCTGGTTGCTGAACGGGCAAGCGCTCTGCGAAATCTACCCGAGGATTAGGGCGAGGGATGTTTTGCCATTTTCCAGAATTAATCTTCAAGGAGAGCTCATTGATTTTAACGATGAGTATTTCGCTATGTGTGGATACTCACGGCATCAGCTAATGGGCAAAAGTCATCAAATGATATTTGATGGTTCGATGCCGTCGGCTTTAATGGAGCACGGGTACCAGCGGCTCCGGCAAGGAAAGCCGTTTTGCCTTCCCTTTCGTGGAAGAAGTAAAGAGGGTCAGATTTTTTGGCGTGAATCCTATTTCATGCCCTTGGTGAAGGCAGGGCAAGTATTCGCGTTTGGTGCGCTCTATCATCCTTTGGATGCGGCATTACAACAGCGTGCTGAGCGTTTCTATGACCGATTTGAGGTTAGCGCACCTGTTGGGCGGGGAAAATTCAGAGACTGGATTCCGGCCCTGCGATCTTACCTGCCTGGGGCAATGCTGTGCGGACTGATCATTTCCTCGATTGGTGTGGGTGCGCTGAGCGCTGATTGGGGTGCTGCAGTCTTCGCTGGTGTATGCGCTAGCGCGCCCAAAGCTAGTACGTAATCTCCAGATTCGATGGGGTCTATTTAATCATTCGACTGGGTGCGTTGAAGTCCAATCATAGTCGCACCCTCCTGGATGGTTAATCCACTCGCTTTTAAAATCCTCACCTAACGACTCTATATCCCACTCATAGCATCCGACAGCCATATTCGATCTGAACTCGAAAAATGCCTGTGGATGACGCCATGTGAAGATGTTCTCGTGGAATAGCATCAAAGATAATTTGTATATAAATGCACCAAGTATCTGGTCTCTAGGGGGGGCTGATACTAGTCTGGCCAGGTTGCTGGCTGACTTTCTGTCGCTGCCGCTTGATATGTTGTATGAGTAACTAACATTCACATCTGGCATATCATTAGGGTACTTCTCGGAGTAGTTGATGGTTTTCGTTGCGGCCAGAGAAAACGCATCGGCCACCAAGACTAAATCAATCGTCTGGCTAGGGTGAGCGGGTCTCCATTGCTCCAGAGATTTTCTAAAGGCATGTAGCTCCTGATCATTGTCATCCAGCGTTTTGAGTCTCGTGGGTTTTCTTGACCCTTTGAAGTTGCTGGATAACGCCAAAACACCGTAGATGATCCTCCCAAACAATACCTCTCTAGGTTTTCCCTCGCGAGGAACTGGTCGCAGGAGCGCTGCGGTCGTAGCTATTTTTTCCATATACCTGTTTTCGAGTGTGGACTTGACTTCAAAGGCAGCCACCACGTACTCATGAGGTATGTAGTTTTTGAAAAGGTCTTCCGGTAAATCCTTGGTGAGGATAAGATCTATTTCAGGTGAAAGCTCTCCGCTTTCTAGAAATATAATGCCCCTGGTGGTGACTCCGAATCCTGACGGTAAAAAACGCCCCAAGAACCTAGCGAATTGGTCTTCGCAATCCCCACCGGCGACCCCCGTGTTGCGCTTAACAACAGTCTGAAGCCACTCGTAGTGGCTCATCAGGTTGTCACTGCATTTTCGTAACTCCAGCGAAATATTCTTTATCTTTTCATATGCTGCGGATGTCATGAATTCCGCTTCCATGTACTGCTCAAGTTTATCTATGTCATTAACAGGAGGCGACCACGAGTCATTGTCTCCCTGTTCCAGCTTTGAGGGTTCCGCTTGTTCGCTCATGTTCTATGCCTTGAGGTGGCGCTGAATCGCTGTGGAAGCTGCATTTACCTGATGATAATTTGCACTAGCGTTTAGATCAATTCTTCAGCCCGCCATGCCACTAGGATGGCCCGCCACTGAATGTCCCATGGTGCGACCCTCTTTCGTCATGAAGAGGGTTTAGCGTAGTGGGCTATATCCGATCAAAAAATAGGCACAGCGCTCCGGGGCCAGCGCTCTGCTGACCCTGAAGCGACGTGCTGAGTGTTGCGCTCGAAGCCTTGGCGAAGGTTCCCAGCGTGGTAGGAACAGGTAGATATCGCGGTCAGGCTCGCCGTCGAAGAAGCAGATCGATCGGCGAGCACGTGACTGGCATCATTCGCCAACAGGATCGGTGTCGCCGCCTGGAGTGATTGCCTTATCGCCCAGCTTGATGAGTTTGAAATCTACGTTGTGGGTGGACTCGCGGTAGGTCGATTCGCTGTCGTCGAAGGACGCCGCAACGATGCTCTGAAGGTCTTTGGCTGCCGCGAGCTTCATGAACAGGGCTTGCTGGCTCTTAGTCGCCATAGAGTGCTGCCCTGGTTCATCGAGGAGAAGAAAACCTGGGTGGTTACCTTTCACCGTTGGGTGCGAGGAGGTTTCGTACAAAGTGAAGATGTAACTCCATATCAGACGGACAAAGTCGCTTGCGCTCGATTCTTGGGCGATGTTGCTACTGTCTCGCGACGAGCGCTCCTCGGAGGCTTGTTTGATCTCACTGAAGTCTTTTTGATAAATCTCTCTGAGTTCTATCTTGGCCAGTTCCGGCAAGAGATTATCTGTGTTGAATATGATGTCTCTGACAGGTGCGCTGTGGTAGTCGAATGCGCCTACGTTGGATCTGAACAGTTTGGCAAACAGATCGTACTTCGTCTGGTCTGTCTCGGAGTAATGTTCTTTGGGCAAGTCGGCACGGGCTTTCTGGTTCAGATCGACCTCAATGGCGAGGGCTTCCAGCTTTTCCAGGCGCTCTCGGTTACGCTGAGAAAACATCGAGGCCTCCTCGATGTCCATCTCCATTTGTAACTGCTGACGTAGATTGGCCTTCGAGACTGTGGAGGTCGTCGTAATGTCGGATCTCAGCGCGCGCAGCCTGGATTTGGATTCGGAGATGCGGCGTGTCAGATCCTCACTGGTGACGGTGGTTTCTTTCATGGACAGGGCGATGGAGGCACTGTCGCGCTCTAGCATTCGGATCTGTGCCTGCAGGTAGTCAATGTTGGTCTTGATGTCCATATGGGGCGTGTGCTCATGGAGGTCAGTCAGGGAGTGACCTACATCCTGGTGGCACGCCGGGCAGACATCCTTGGCAATGCTCAGATCCAACGATGCGCCGAAGTTGATCAGCTTTTGCGCAGCTTTGTTTTTAATGAGTTCGTCTTGTGCCTGCTTCAGGTGAATCGTGTTGGCGTTGCGTGAAGCCCGGTGCAGGGTGAGTTCGCCTAAACTCGCCTCATACGCAGCGGTCAATCTCAGCAGCCTTTCGGTCTCGCCCTCAATCTGCGTGAGCGTGGCTTCGGGAGTGGTATCTTTCCATTTCAGCTCTTCTTGCTGAAGTCTCATCAGAGCTTGGAATTGGCTGTTTTTGTACTCGTCCAGGCTCATTGGGCCTTGAGCCGTACGCTTGAGGTAGCTCACTTCACTGGCGTGGAATACTGACGTGGGCGCCGTGGGTAGACTCAGCACTTGAATCGAGTTCTTCAGCGCATCATTTAAAAGCGCCTTGGTTATGTCGAGCCACGCAGTGTTGAGCTGGACGGACTCATGGTCAAGCCTCGCGCGTTTCGCATCCAGTTCGAATACGTTGGTGCCGACCAGGTAGTCCACAATTTTGATGCGGGCGTCACGGACGCCGAAATAGGGCAGGTTGGCAATGTAATCCGTCCATCCCCGTTTCTGCTCAATGGCCAGCGCAGCAAAGACATACTGCAGGTAGAGCTTTGTCTGTGTGCCACTCTTGTGCGGTACTTGAGGCAGGTCAAGGCCAAGGAAGTTTTCCAAGTAGGTGTAGTAGCCTTCCTCGATCTGTGCGCTGCCTCCGTCGTGCAGGTAACGGTAGAGCGGTTCGGCCTGTTCGCCTTTGGTTAGCACCGCGCACTCTTGGATCTCGACAAGTCGCGGATCGACCTTTTCTTCCCTGATTTTGCGAGTCACGGTAATGGTTTTACCGTTCGACTCAAGCTCCATCATGACGAGAGAGCGGGTGATGAAGCACTTTCGTCCGCCGTACTCGACATAGTCTTTCAAGACGTAGGTCAGGGCTTTGTCGTTCTGTGCGCCGAGCAGTTGCTCCATGCCCAGTGCGTAGAGAATGCTATGTACAATGGTACTTTTACCGGCTGAGTTACGCCCGCGAATGATGTTCAGGTTGCGTTTGAAATAAGTCAGAAAGCCAAATGGTCCTTCGTTGGTATCAATTGAAATCTTGATCGATTTGATGAACACGGTTATTCCCATTCCTTGGACACGGTCTTGACCATATCTTCCGTAATTTTCTTGCCGATTTTGAGTAGCGCTGTTTTTTCCTCAACCATGACGCTCTTATCGTCCATGATCGTTTTCACAAGCTGTTTACCTTTGGAAGACAGCTCAAAGCCCGTGGTAGTGGGTTCGATCAGCCGATCGCTGTAAGCGAGGTTGAGCGCCATGGAAAGGGCAGGGTCGAATCCCCAGACCGGTAGCGTGATCTGTCCGAGGTCGGCTGCAAGCTTCATCGTCTCGACACGGGGTGGCGTTTTTATCGCCCAGTTCATGAGATGCAGTTTTACCAAGCTACATTTGTCGCCACGCGCGGTGAGATGCATGATCAAAAGGGCTTGGCAGATCTTGTAAATTGGCCTCAACTCCGTCAGTACTGGGCTGGGCCGTGGGGTGAATTTGAGCGTGGCCATTAGTAGAAGTCCACCTGGCAGACGGCCAGCCAGCGAGCCATTGTCCTTCGGATGATCTCGTCGGCAGTGGTTGCATCGATGCTCAAAAGCTCATCGCCGACCAAGCGCTCCTGCAACTTGGTTTTGACCTTCTCAACCAGCTGATCAGGGTCGCCAGTGATCGTGAATTTCCACTCTTCAATGTTATTCTCAAAGCCATGTAAGGCCCTGGCCAACTGGAAATACGTTTGAGGGTGAGAGTCGTACAGGTTCTGGAAGTAGCTGTCGTGATCGAGGAACGACTTCTTCGTGACCCTCAACAAACCCTCAGCCGCCAATGCGCCCTTCTCAGCCATACGCAGGTTGGTCTTGCGCTCCAAGTTGTCGTCATACTCGGTGTTGCCTTCGTTGACCTTAGGTATTTCATGGAGGTCTTGGCCCAAAGAAATGGGCAAGCCATCGAATTTCTTTTGCTGATTGATCTCTTGCATGTAATAACCGGCATCATGCACGTAAACAGTGAAATCCTCATGAAGGTGGGGTAGTTTCCACTCTCGGACTTCGGTCTGTTTTTCTACAGCGTGCGACAGTATCTTGTTATGGATAACGTCAGGGGTTATCAGGTACCAGCTTTTGATCCGCGTGCCACCAAGAATAGTGCACAGGCTCTTCTCGTTATCTTTTAGCTTCTTGAGATCCTGGGTCATCTTGTCCCGCTGTTTCTCATAGAGCTCTTTACGCTCATAGTGGAAGTCGGGGCAATAGCATTGGAACGCGAGGCCTGTACTTCGGGTAAAACCTTCAATACCAAAGTCACCCGGCGTAGCAGGTACATGCTGATACCCTTCAGCGCCGTACTTTGCTTTTAAGACGAGCTGCATCAACAATTCCCAACTGGTTCCGTTAAATGCGCCCACTGATGTATTAATCAAAGCTTACCTGCCCCGCTGCATCAGGTTAATCCATTCCCGCCAAACTGCGTCAGCCGTGTTGGAGTCAAAAGACCGTATCGGGCGACGCTAGCAAAATGCCGCTATCTGGTCTAGTTATCGCGTGGAAGGGTGATCAAAACAAGCTGGATATAAATACAGTGTAAGTGGTTGCTCAGGTCGTCACTGTCTAACCAAAGGTCGCCAGGAAAGGTAAAGCGCGGCGAGAGTCACGCACACGACAACCACCATTTGTCCTGAAAGGTGCTGCGAATGCAGTGGGTCTCAGGGCGCAAATGGGAGTGTCAGTTCTCTCGAATAGCCGGGCCTCTTTGCAGCTACGGGCGAGCAATTGCAACCCTCTACCACCTTCTGCTGTGCTAACAACCTCCAAGCTATCGATGCCGACCTGGCGCTCCCAGAAAATCAGGTGGCACAACGTGATGTGCATCGAGAGGTAAGCGTCGGTAAAGGGGGCTGGAGGGGTAGTCGAGGCATTCCCAGGGTTACCCTGGTGGAGCATGGCTGTAAGCACTTAGGATGGATCCTGACGGCGGATCTGCCGTGGGGTGAGGGAGGGCGAAACTAGGTTGATTGGGATCAGAGAGGCGCTGATTGGTCGTCCTGGCCTAGCCTGTGATTGGGAGCGGGCAGGCGCTCGGATGACCTTGGCCTGGGTGAAGAGAAAGCTGTTCGACGGGGGGCGCCACTTTGCTAAGGTTAAGGCCTACGCAGTTAATGGTACTCGCAGGGATGCCCACACATGGTTGAACAAGAGCCGCCCCCGGATTATGTCGGTAAACCCACTGTCTACTTAGACCAGAATGTCCTCGACCTCGTGGTGAAGGAAAAGGATCCGGCGTTTTTTTCTCGGCTGATGAACGATTATCAGGTGGTTTATTCTGATGAGACCCTCAGGGAGATCAAGCGCAGTGGGCAGCCTGAAGTGTTCCTCGCTGCCTTGGAATCCATGAGTGCGATGCACTTCAAGTTCCAAACCGATCATACCCTCCAGCCCACTGGGGGCATGATGATCACCAGTCATTCGCCGTTTCAGACCTATGCAACCTACCTGGTTATTGAGCCGATCTACGATGTGATGCTGGCCGCTGCTCATCAGACCAATCTGAAACTCTATGGCGGACGTAAGGACAGCAGTTTTTCAGCCATTTCTCGCGAGCAAGTGGAGGCGTTCAATGTCTTCATGTCGCATGCGTCCGAGCAATTGGAGCTGGTGGGTGAGGAGCAGCCGGAAATCGCCACTGCGATGAAGCAATACATGGACATGCTCCAACGCCAGTTCGAAATTGCGACTGAGGTGTCGAGTGGGGAGCTGGAAAAATACATAGACGATGCCTCGGGCCAGTCAGGCATTCAGGCCTATCGCAGCGCGGTGGGTGTCGGGCCTGTACAGCTCAACAATGTTCAGCCGCCCAATGTCATCCGAAAATTATGGGAGATGCACCAGGAGCTGAATGGCTACAGGGGCATGGGCTATGTCATCGAGGATTTTGTCGGGATCTCACTGCACCCCATCTATGGGCGAGAGATGCACCAGCATGAGAAGGTGACCAGTGTCTACAACGTGCTCAACGTGATCGGTTACAAGCCAGACAGCAGCCTCAATAAAGAACACCGTCACATTGCAGCGATCAGCGACGCCGCGCATGCGTCAGTCGCCTCCCATTCGCACGTACTACTAAGCGCAGACACGGCCTTCGTCAGCAAAGTGCGGGCGATTTACGAGTTCTTGGATATCTCGACAAACGTCTATCTCGTCACCTTCAAGGACGGCCAGATCTGGATTGAGGATTGAAGCCCCAAAGGATGCCGTCTCGCGATCCATTCCGAGTGCACCCACAGGCTGTTGGTGCACTCGGAGAGTGCTGTTGATGTAGGACGTCCGTGGCTCATTGGAAAGGTCGGATCAATGATCAGAATGGGCTTGAGGGTGGTGCCTTTTTCGCTGCCGGCCCCTGCTTCGTTGATCTTGTCGAAAGGATAGAATTTCACCATCCGGTCGAACGGGAAGCGTCCTTGCATGAGCAGGCGTACCAGGTCTGGGATGAACTTCTACGGTACGCTGTCTCTCTCGCAGATGCCTCGGGTGCTTTTCCCGTTGATGAGCAGTCGTTAACATCGAACGAGACCAGGGCGCCCAGGTGCGACGCGCCGACCAAACTCACACTGCCAAGCCCACCCAGAGCATCGACAGACTGACGCAGAACTGCAGGGATGTTCATCCACGACGGCATCTATGCCCCCTTCATCGACAAGCTGAAGCAAGCCGTTTCCCGTATCACATTGGGCGATCCGATGTCCGAGTCCACGCGCCTCATTTGCTTGATCAATCAGAAGCAGGGGGAGACGAGTCCTCAGCTACATCGGCGTGGGGCGAGAGGAGGGTGCGAAACTGCTCATCGGCAGACAGCGCCGTGACATTGCGGGACATGGTTGCGGCTACTTCATTGTGCCTACCGTGTTCGAAGCAACGAACCGGATGCACATTACGCAAGAAGAGATCTTCGGCCCGATGCTGTGTGTGATTGGCTGGAATGATTAGGACGCCATGGTCGAACAGGCCAAATGACGTGCTGTACGGCCTAGCATCTGGGATCTATACGTCCAAGCTGGCCAACGCCATGAAGACCGCAGTTCTGCTTGAAGCCGGCAACGTCTGGATCAACCAGTACTTCAACCTCAACAGTCGCGCGCCGTTCGGGGGCTTGAAGGAGAGCGGGATCGGCCGCGAGTATTGTCACGATACCCTGAATCAGGACTCCCACGTGAAAACGATCACTGTGCAAACTCAGGTCAATCAGCCCTGGTTCGCACTGTAGAAAAGGCCCTGGGCGCCAGGACTTTGGGTGGCTGCCCGCCTGTGGTTGGGGCTGAAGAGGTCGCCACCTTCAGGGGTAGCATGGCCGGGTTATGGCGCCGGAGATCCTGGCGCCGAGGATGTTCTTGGCGTCGCAAGGGTTCCTGGCGACGAGCCCACAAAATGTGCTGCAGACCCGCTTCGCTGCTCAAAGGTGCTCAAGCGCTTTTTTCAACGCATCGAATGTGCCTGGGCGGAACAACTGCTCGCCGTTCGGGCCGTATGCATCTCCGCGAGCACCAAGTGTAAGTGAGCGTTCAGAGAGGAACTCACTTGAAACAAGGTACTCAAGTGCGCGCCGTTCGCCGGGCGAAAGTTTAAATAGCTCGGAGGGTTGCTGGCGTGTGTCGATGGAGAGGATTTTATTGGGTGGCACAATCTCTCGAAGCTTGAACTCCGAAGCTTTCAACTCCGCTAGGAGCATATTGGTTAATAATTTCTGTTCGCCAATCGGGAGCGCGTCAATCCAAGCATACTTGCCAGCCACTGGTTTCGGTTTTGCAGGTACCTCGGCGGCAAAGGCGTCGATCAGCGCGCGGTACCGGGCACCTCCTTCATTATGAAGGCTCTGTTTGGCCGGAACGCCGTATACCTTGCCGAATTTAGCGATCGTGGCATAACTGAAGTCAGTACTCTTGCGCTCCTTCTGCTCCTGGCAAGCCAGATAAACAGCGTCAAGGGTTTTATGCACCCGAGGCGGACTACTGGCCTTGAGGCTTTCAAGGATTTCTTCAGGCGACATCATACATAGGCCTCTTCATCGTATTCGATCAGTGCGTGTGGATGGGGGGCGCGGCCAAGCTCCTTAGACAGGCCGCTGGGCTGCTTAGGGTATGGTTTTTCATTTTGTTCGAGAGCCAGCACCTCTTGAGCTTTCGCGCCAGACAGCAACTGTTTAATGGAATGTTCCGACAGCCGCTCATCCTCGGGAAGATCACGCATCAGAAGGCGCCCCTCTACCACCGCATCAAGCTTTGTCCACGAGTTAAGTCGGGATAACATAAACTTGGTTAGCTGGTTGCCGATAGTCAATTGCTGTTTTGCGTCCAGCATGAAAAGCGACGGCTTCATTTCATTGAACTGGATCATTCGGTCGAGAAGCTGGGTGCGGGGTGTAACCGCCAGTTCTGCCTTTGCAGAAACATAGATCTCAGCATTTTCGCAAACTTCGTTCAGTTGATGAAAGAATGACGTTTCATCTACTTGAAGCGTGGTCTCATGATCACTGTGCATAATCAGCTGGGTCGAGTCAGCGTGATCGTCGTTTTCAATGCGCTCGTTCATGACAGCCTGGCACTGGCCGGCAAGCCGGTTGATAGAGTTCATGTCCGACAAATACATGTTCGCTTTCTGGGAGGCAGTCTCTATCTGCCCCTTAATGGCGAGCTTTTCGAGTTCGAGTTCGCGAATGGGCGTTTCGTCAAATACCAGCCCTTTTTTCTCCATATCATACTGCTGATAGCCAAGTTCTTGCAGGTGCTCGTCGATCTCGGTGACTTTCTGGCCCATGCTGTTAAGGTGGTCAAATTGCATTCTGGCAGCAAGTGAAATTTCATTAGCCAGGGAAAGAAGGCCGCCTAAGAAAACGGGCCCCGTTACAAAGTGACGGCAACGGATGCAGTTTTCGCTGCCCAAGTAACCGGCGGGAACTGCTATGGCCTTACCAAGCTCATTCAAGTAGCCGTCGTGGCATCGGCTGCCAGCAAACGTGCAGAGGCCGTAATCTCGGAATAATGCACTGCCAGCAACGATGTCTCCTGCGAAACGTTTGATGGCTTCCTCGTTGTTGGCGACGAGTTGGCCTTTAACTGCATTGGCTCGGCCTTGCTGAACCATTTGCCAAACAGCTTTGGCTCGATCTGCTAATGCCCGTTTTTCGCCTTCCTCAAACTTCATGCGCAGCATTTCTCCATTCGCTTTGACATAATAGATGGACATGATTACTGAGCTGTGGCCTGCAATCTTTACAATATCTTCAAGAGGCAGTCTGAACTCCATCACGTACGCAGTAATGAGGCTGACCCTCATTGTGTGGGCTGTGTACTGAGAGGAATATGAGCTGACGTTAGTCGGGTCGCCCTGAAGCGTGGCCAGCTCTATCTCAGGCGGCTGAATGTTATAAAGTGCAATGGCAATCCGCCAGCCTAGGCGTAAGCCAAAACTTCCGATACATTCTTCTTTATCAAGATCTCGAAATAGAAAGCAGTTTTCTTGCTTTGCCTTTCGATCTTCCAAGTTCAAATTGGTGTTTTCGCAGTCTTCCCATCGCATGGGGTTGCTAAGGAATCTCCGAACAAGTCCCGGATATGCGAAAATCGACCGACCACCTGATCCGAGCCTCCCATGAGCCAGATGAGCTTTTCCGACTTCGAGTACGCCGGCAAGCGCAAGCAAACCCGCCGCGA
>NZ_JCBCUR010000055.1:0-715 GCF_059862305.1 Pseudomonas sp. MF09156 | reverse complement strand
ATGGTGGGCACTCTAAGGAGACTGCCGGTGACAAACCGGAGGAAGGTGGGGATGACGTCAAGTCATCATGGCCCTTACGGCCTGGGCTACACACGTGCTACAATGGTCGGTACAGAGGGTTGCCAAGCCGCGAGGTGGAGCTAATCCCACAAAACCGATCGTAGTCCGGATCGCAGTCTGCAACTCGACTGCGTGAAGTCGGAATCGCTAGTAATCGCGAATCAGAATGTCGCGGTGAATACGTTCCCGGGCCTTGTACACACCGCCCGTCACACCATGGGAGTGGGTTGCACCAGAAGTAGCTAGTCTAACCTTCGGGAGGACGGTTACCACGGTGTGATTCATGACTGGGGTGAAGTCGTAACAAGGTAGCCGTAGGGGAACCTGCGGCTGGATCACCTCCTTAATCGACGACATCAGCTGCTCCATAAGTTCCCACACGAATTGCTTGATTCATTGAAGAAGACGAAAAGAAGCAGCCCGAAATTGGGTCTGTAGCTCAGTTGGTTAGAGCGCACCCCTGATAAGGGTGAGGTCGGCAGTTCGAATCTGCCCAGACCCACCAATTTTGTGTGGGAAACGCCTGTAGAAATACGGGGCCATAGCTCAGCTGGGAGAGCGCCTGCCTTGCACGCAGGAGGTCAACGGTTCGATCCCGTTTGGCTCCACCACTACTGCTTCTGTTTGTATAAAGCTTAGAAATGAGCATTCCATC
>NZ_JCBCUR010000054.1:0-764 GCF_059862305.1 Pseudomonas sp. MF09156 | reverse complement strand
GGCTGAAGCCTTGGGCATGACTGATTTGAATGGTGGCGCGCTCTTCAACGCTGAGTTCGGTATAAGACATAGGGGCAGCACCGTACCGGAAAGGTCAGGTGTTGCACTCAGTTTTTGCCGCCGCCCCCTAAAAAAACCGCGGTAACCAATTATCCATGGGGTTTACAACATTAGGAGGCGAACTTTGAGAATATCACTCACCGCAATTTCCGCTTAGCAAGCCTACCGGTTCATGCTCGACTCCAAAAATAGCTGCAGCATCAAGGAAATGGTTCGAAGCATCACGGGATCGTTTTCGCAGCATCAGCCTAGCCTCCCTCTCGAATTGATCTTTCATGAGCCACTTGATTGTTTTGGCCTTACGTTTGCCTTTCATGATCAATCTCATTAGGTCTAATCGTTTGGAGCGCTTTGGGGTGAAAGTATCACCAAACGCTGCAGCATGGTGGTTCACAAGGCAAACGGTTCAGCCACTTGAATCAACATCATCTCAACCGCTCTTGTGTCGGCAATGAACGCAAGGGTAGCGCTGCCGTGGTGATGCATAGCTACCGGCGTAAAATATCCGAATATATCCTGCTGATTATAAATTATAGTCAGCAGGATATATTCGGATATACACCAAAATTCATACGCCCGGCGGCGGCAAAAACTGAGTGCAACACCTGACCTTTCCGGTACGGTGCTGCCCCTATGTCTTATACCGAACTCAGCGTTGAAGAGCGCGCCACCATTCAAATCAGTCATGCCCAAGGCTTCAGCCT
>NZ_JCBCUR010000053.1:0-977 GCF_059862305.1 Pseudomonas sp. MF09156 | reverse complement strand
GCGATGGCCGTGTTGAGTTCGTCCAGGGAGAAAAACTGGCGATGGCGCAAGGCGGCGAGGATCCAGCGCTCGACCACCTGCACGCCGACTTCGGCCTTGGCCTTGTCGCGCGGCTTACGCGCCCGCGCCGGCACCACTGCCACGCTGTAGTGCTCGGCCAGGTCGCGGTAGCTGGGGTTGATGTCCGGCTCGTAGCGATGAGCCTTGCTCACCGCGCTGCGTAGGTTGTCCGGCACCACAATCTCCGGCACGCCGCCGAGGAAGGCGAAGCAACGGGCGTGAGAACCCAGCCAGTCGGGTAACTGTTGCGACCAGGTAGCCTCGGCGAAGGTGTAGCTGGAGGCCCCGAGCACCGCGACGAACACCTGTGCCTGACGGATCTCGCCGCTGTTGCGGTCGATCACCGGCACCGTCTGGCCGGCATAGTCGACGAACAGCTTCTCGCCGACGCGATGCTCCTGGCGCATCACCACATCCAGCTTGCCCTGCCAGGCCCGGTAGTGGTCGCAGAACCAGCTGTACTGGAAGCCCTGTGGCTGGCCCAGCCGATACTCCTGCCAGAGCAGCGCCAGGGTCACGCCCGGCCGGCGCAGCTCGGCATGCACCCAGGCCCAGTCGGGCAGCGGGCGCTGTTCGCTGGATACCGCCGGGGCTGGTGGAAACAGCTGTCGCTCCAACTCGGCATCGGCTAACGAACAGGGCCAACTGAGGCCGCTGGCGGCAAAGCGGTTGAGGTAGTCGCCGACGGTGACACGACCGATCTGCACGCTGACCGCAATCTGGCGAGCCGATAGTCCGACCTCGAACTTGAGACGTAGTACTTCGCGAATCTTACGCATGGATAAACGCTCCACGACGACCTCTCTGCTTCGAAAAAGAGGTCGATGGTAGTGAAGAAATCCTGCGTTGCTGCCTGCCCGGTTGGGTGGCCGGATGGCCGTGGAATCAGTGGCCGGATGCGCGTGGAATGGGTGGCC
>NZ_JCBCUR010000052.1:0-1041 GCF_059862305.1 Pseudomonas sp. MF09156 | reverse complement strand
GTCTGCTTACGTTTGCCTGCGTACTCGGCATCAGCGAAAGACATTTGCTTCATCGGGGCTCAACCGTTCAGTTCGTGGGACAGCCGTATCTCACCAGATTTGGAAGTCTTTTTCAGAGTTTCCTTAAGCTCTTTGATAGCTTCTTCGGTGGAGCGGGATTCGTTGATCAAACTCATTTCAGTAAATCTCCTTTAGGTGGTCTCCCATCTTGGGAATTCAACCTCAGTGCCGTTTGGCGATTGCCTCGTTCATGTGGTTACAGTTCTCTTTTATGTGATTGTGAAACTAAGCCTGATGCTCAGGAAGCAGTCGTCGGTCTTATTGTTGATCAGATGACGCGGGATTAAGTAGCGACCATTGCAAGAGAATACCATGGTTCAAGTATGCCGCCGTAAGAAAGTGAGACGAACTTTTCCTTTGTTGGCGACTGGTAACTCAGACTCCCGTACGCTGATTAGATCAGCGGTCTTGCGTACGGTAGAAAAGCTAAGTTGTGGAGGAATTCCAGACGCGGTTCGAGTTGTGAGCGACTTATCTCACTCGGGGGGCGAGACTCCCTCGATACTTTCCATCTCGGAGTCAGAAGGGGTACTTAGAATGTAAGTGCGCATGCACCAGATTTTTGCGTCGGGCCAAGACTTGAGGGCTGCGTCTTCATCCATGGCGTATTTTGTTTTATCATCTTGGCGTGGGATTCGTTCAGCTGGAACTTGACTTCGACCTCCGAGTCGGTTGGGTTTATGGGGAGGCTCATACGGAAACGCTCAATATCGGTCATAATGATCTCCAATCTTGCTGCGCGCCAGACCTCCGCCAGTCCTCGACGAAAATGCTATTGAGCAAGCAGTCGCCCGCTGATTGATCATTGAGAATATAAACTATGCGCGTTGGGCAGCAAATCAGTCCCGATAGAGGGGGCGGTTGCAGGAGCTGAGTGCAACACGGTCATTGAATTGAAGCTGGAGCATCATGCCGCATAGCCATGGCCTTCTGCATCACCTCGCCCATAACTTCGATTGGGCATTTGAAGTCGAAGCGCTT
>NZ_JCBCUR010000051.1:0-1113 GCF_059862305.1 Pseudomonas sp. MF09156 | reverse complement strand
GGCGGTTGCAGGAGCTGAGTGCAACACGGTCATTGAATTGAAGCTGGAGCATCATGCCGCATAGCCATGGCCTTCTGCATCACCTCGCCCATAACTTCGATTGGGCATTTGAAGTCGAAGCGCTTACGCGGACGCATGTTCAGTTGCAGTGCGATGGCATTCAGTTCTTCCTGGCTGTGTACCGACAGGTCTGTGCCTTTGGGCAGGTACTGGCGGATCAGGCCATTGATGTTTTCGTTGCTACCGCGCTGCCAAGGGCTGTGCGGGTCGCAGAAGTAAATCGCCACCCCAGTCTGCTGGGTGATTTCAGCATGCCGCGCCATTTCTCGACCCTGGTCGTAGGTCATGCTCTTGCGCATCGCCAGCGGCATGCCATTGAGCGCTGCACTGAAGCCTTCCATCGCCGAGGTCGCCGTCGCGTCGTTCATCTTCACCAGCATCAGGTAGCCACTGGTTCGCTCCACCAGCGTGCCTACACACGAGGCGTTGGCTTTGCCCTTGATCAAGTCGCCTTCCCAATGCCCTGGCATCAGCCGGTCTTCGATCTCCGGTGGGCGCACATGGATGCTGACCATCTCGGGAATCTGGCCGCGCCGATCCACACCACCAGAGCGCGGTCGGCGTGTCGTCTTGCTTTGCCGCAGGCAGATGATCAGCTCCTTGCGCAGTTCACCGACCGGCAGGGCATAGATCGCGTTATAGATCGTCTCGCGACAGACGTAGGCATCTCTGAGGCTGGGAATGTTCATGCTGCGCAGCTTGCCGGCAATCTGCTCGGGAGACAAACGCTCACGGAGCATATGCGCCACCAACTCGAAGCGCTCACCATCCCGCAACAGCTTTCGCTTCGGTCGACACACCTGGCGGCGAGCCTGCATCTGCTGCTGGGCCGCGTGGGCCGAGTAGCCGCCACAGACATCTCGATTGCGGCGCAGCTCCCGGCTGATGGTCGAAGGGGATCGGTTGATCAAGCAGGCAATCCTACGCAGGCTGAAGCCTTGGGCATGACTGATTTGAATGGTGGCGCGCTCTTCAACGCTGAGTTCGGTATAAGACATAGGGGCAGCACCGTACCGGAAAGGTCAGGTGTTGCACTCAGTTTTTGCCGCCGCC
>NZ_JCBCUR010000050.1:0-1165 GCF_059862305.1 Pseudomonas sp. MF09156 | reverse complement strand
GGAATCTCCGAACAAGTCCCGGATATGCGAAAATCGACCGACCACCTGATCCGAGCCTCCCATGAGCCAGATGAGCTTTTCCGACTTCGAGTACGCCGGCAAGCGCAAGCAAACCCGCCGCGAACGCTTCCTTGCCGAGATGGATCAGGTCGTGCCCTGGGCAGGTCTGCTCGGCCTGATCGAGCCGTTCTACCCCAAGGCCGGTGGCGGTCGAAAACCTTACCCACTGGAAACCATGCTGCGCATTCACCTGCTGCAGAACTGGTTCTCCCTCAGCGATCCAGCCATGGAAGAAGCGCTCTACGAAATCACCCCCATGCGCCAGTTTGCACGCCTGACGTTGAGTGCGCCGATACCGGAAGACACCACGATCATGAACTTCCGGCACCTGCTGGAGAAACATCAACTGGCTCCTGCAATCCTCGCGGTCATCAACGGTTATTTGCAGGACAAAGGCTTGTCACTGCGCCAGGGCACCATCGTCGACGCGACCATTATTCATGCCCCAAGCTCGACCAAGAACAAAGACGGCGAGCGCGATCCCGAGATGCATCAGACCAAGAAGGGTAACCAGTATTTCTTCGGTATGAAGGCCCACATCGGCGCTGACGTTGAGTCTGGACTGGTTCATCACGTCCATGGCACCGCTGCCAATGTGGCCGATGTCACCCAAGTCGCTGAACTGCTCCACGGGGACGAAAACGCGGTCTATGCGGACGCAGGTTACACCGGTGTCGAGAAGCGTGAAGAGCACGAAAATCGTGACGTGATCTGGCAAATCGCGGCTCGGCGCAGCACGTATTCCAAGCTGAACAAACGCAGCCTGTTGTACAAAGCCAAGCGCAAGATCGAGTACTGCAAAGCGCAGACACGCGCCAAGGTTGAGCATCCGTTTCGGGTTATCAAGCGCCAGTTTGGTTACGTGAAAGTACGCTTTCGTGGGCTGATGAAAAACACGGCCCAACTGACCACGCTGTTCGCCCTGTCGAACCTGTGGATGGCTCGAAAACGACTGATGGGTTTGGGTGAGTTGCGCACTTAACACGGAGAACCGGGCGGAAAACGCTCCGCTGCACACTGTATTAGGCCGTTTTCAGGGAATAGCGCTGATTGCCTGGTGAATTACGGCCTGCCATCGCTGCGCGGCAAGTTGATCGGAGCATCC
>NZ_JCBCUR010000005.1:0-385952 GCF_059862305.1 Pseudomonas sp. MF09156 | reverse complement strand
TAAGCGCTTCGACTTCAAATGCCCAATCGAAGTTATGGGCGAGGTGATGCAGAAGGCCATGGCTATGCGGCATGATGCTCCAGCTTCAATTCAATGACCGTGTTGCACTCAGCTCCTGCAACCGCCCTCTGTATCAGCCCTCTTGTTCAGGCGGTGCATTTTCACGACGATATCGAGCCGTTGAGGTTATTGGGACGCTCCCATCTCACCGGGTTGAACCTGAAGTTGTCGGACGCCGACAACCGTTTGTTGCGCGATAAAAAAAACGTGCGAGTCGGGGTTGCCATCACCGACTCGGCGCCTTTGGGCTTGAGTGCAAGTACCTACGATTACGAAGGGGTGACGGCTGACTATGTGGAGCTGATTTCGGATCTGTTGAACATCGACATCCAGGTTCAACGCTATCCCGACCGTGCACACGCGATAGAGGCACTTAAAAGAGGTGAGTTTGACCTGCTCGGGATCGCCACGCATGTCGACGAGGCCGATCCCGAGCTTGTAGTTTCAAGGTCTTACTTCGATGATCAGCCGGTGTTGGTTAGCCGGCGTGATGCCGGCGTGGAGTTGCCTAAGGATCTTGGCGGGCAGCGTTTGGCTATGTCTGCGAATGGCTTACCCCCTTCCGAGGTCATGGCGTACTACCCGTTGGCTAAACTGCAGATCTACCCGACCGATCTGGACGCCATCAGTGCTGTGGTTTTCGACCAGGCTGATGTGTACTTGGGAGGGGCGGTTACTTCCAATTATCTGATCAACCGAAATTTCCTGCACGACGTTCACCTGTCAGACTTCGCGAGCCTGGAGGTGAGCAGCATTGGTTTTGCATTACGGGTTGAAGACCGTCAGCTTCTTGAAATCATCAATCGGGCGTTGGCGGCGATTCCTGCCGAAGAAAGCATGACCATCTTGCGACGCTGGGGGGCAGATACGATCACCGTACGCGACCAAGGCCCGGTTGACCTGAGCGCCAAGGAGAGGCGCTGGCTCGCAGACCATCCGCAGTTGAGGGTAGGGGTATTGGAGAGCAGTCCTCCACTGGCGTTTTTCGATCAGCAGGGGAGTTTTCGCGGTATCAGCGCTGATTTGTTGGCGATGATTCGTCGGCGTACCGGCCTTACCTTCGAGGTGGTACGTGCAGATTCGATGGATGGCCTGGTGGCGTTGGTCAAGAAGGGCAAAGTGGATTTCATTGCCGCGTTTCACCAGAATACGGATAACAGCGACCTGCGTTTTACCCGGTCCTATTTGACCAACCCTTATGTATTGAGTATTCGTAAGGGCGATGGGGCATTTGGCCGTTTGGAAGATCTGGCCGGTAAACGCTTGGCAATCAGGCACGACAGCGGCGTCCGGAATTACATTGAACTGCAGTACCCGGGCATTGTTTTGGTTGAAGCGCGAGAGGCGGGTGAAGCGTTGTCGATGGTCGCACAGGGTAAAGCAGATGGCGCTGTCACGACCCTGGTCAATGCCCGCTATCTGATTGCTACCCAGTATCCATCCAGTTTGCGTGTAAGTGGTGCCGTGGGGGCTCCACCCGCGCAGATGGCACTTGCCACCGATCGAGGATCGCTAGAACTGTACTCGGTCCTGGACAAGGTGATGCTCAGCATCTCCCCGAAGGAGTTGGACGAACTGACCAATCGCTGGCGCGGTGAAGTGGCGGTGGATAACAAGCGCACGCACGCCAATCAATCGGAAATCATCCGCGGTTCTGCTATTGCTGTGATCTTGTTGCTGGTGGCATTCGCCTGGATTCTCTATTTGCGACGCCTGATCCAGAAGCGCGACGTGGCCGAACAGGCATTGAAAGAACAAATGGAGTTCATGCGCGTACTTATTGATGGGTTACCTCATCCCATCTACGTACGCGATCGCCAGACACGCTTGTTATTGTGCAATCGCCGTTATCTGGAGGAGATTGGCAGCACCCTTGAAACAGTTATTGGTAAACGCCTATCTGAAACGCAAACGCTGGACGACGATTCTGCCCAGGTTGCGGCCTATGAGCAGCTCTATCTGGAGGTGATGGACGGCGGCCAGGAGCTGCTGACCGACCGTGAGATTGTGTTTTTTAATGGGCAGACGATTACCGCTTATCACTGGATTCTCCCGTTTCGCAATAACGCGGGTGAGGTCAAAGGCATCATTGCGGGTTGGATCGATATCAGTGAGCGTGAGCGTTTGCTGGTGGAGCTCAAAGACGCCAAGCAGGATGCTGAGAAGGCCAATCGGGCGAAAACCACCTTTCTGGCCACCATGAGTCATGAGATCCGCACACCGATGAACGCAGTGGTGGGGATGCTGGAGTTGGCCATGAAAAAGGCAGACCAAGGCATTCTTGACCGTTTTGCCATCGAAGTGGCGTCGGGCGCCGCGCGTGGGCTTTTGGAACTGATCGGCGACATTCTGGACGTGGTGCGCATCGAGTCCGAGCGCTTGACGCTGTCACCGCAACGGGCGGCACTCAAAGACCTGGTGGTGTCGGTGGTACGGATGTTCGAGGGATTGGCCCGGCAGAAGCAACTGAATCTTGCGCTGTCATTCGATGAAGACGCCAACCAGGAGGTCTTGATCGACCCGCTACGGTTCAAACAGGTGCTTTCCAACCTGCTGGGTAACGCCATCAAGTTCACGGACGTCGGGCAAGTGCAGGTCTGTGTAGAGGTCACGCGTGCGGCCGCAGACGAAAGCATGGGTGTTCGTGTGCTGGTGCGCGATACCGGCATTGGGATTTCCCAGGACGATCAGCAGCGGCTGTTTGTACCGTTCAGCCAGGCCAGTCATGCGGGGGCTGGAGGCTCAGGCTTGGGGCTGGCGATCAGCCGTAAACTGTGTTCGATGATGCAGGGTGAGTTGAACTTGAGTAGCGTGATGGGGCAAGGCACGGAGGCCGAGGTGTTACTGGAGCTGGCGGTTCTTGCGCCATTGCCGCTCATCCGGCCGGAACCCGTATTACCCGAATTCAGCCAGCCGTTAAAAGTGCTGGTGGTTGATGATTATCCGGCCAACCGCCTGCTGTTGTCGCAGCAGTTGAGTTACCTGGGGCATACGGTTGCCGATGAATCCGACGGAGCCCACGGCTTGCGTGCCTGGCGCAATGGTCATTTCGATGTGGTGATTACCGACTGCAACATGCCGGTGATGACAGGCTACGAACTGGCCAGGGCGATCCGCGCCGAGGAGGCTGATTCGGGCGCGGCGCCTTGCTTGATCCTGGGTTTCACCGCCAACGCGCAACCGGAGGAAAAGGATCGTTGCCTGGAGGCGGGCATGGATGATTGTCTATTCAAACCCATCAGTATGAAGGACCTGACTGCGCGCTTGTCCGGCGTGGAGTCGGTGTTCGAGGAAGCAGGGGACACTGATGCGTCAGTACCACTCTCCGACGACATTGACCTCAGCAGCCTCGAACAACTGGCTCATGGTGACCGCACGCTGGTTAACAGCTTGTTGAAGGATCTGGCCAGTAGCAATGAAGAGGATTTGTTACGGCTGCTCAAGCTCTACAGTGATCACGACTTGACCGGGCTGTCTGACCTGAGCCATCGAGTCAAGGGGGGAGCACGTATCATCAAGGCGCATCGACTGATCCAGTGCTGCGAGCAACTGCAAGCTGACTGCAACGGGCATGATGCCGTGCGTTTGACCCAATCGGTGGATGCTCTGCACGAGGCAATGGAGGCATTGGCGCAGCGTCTGGAGGAGTGTACTGGCTAGCCAGGCGTCAGGGGAACCAGATGCGTTTACGCAGGAGCGGAAGCTTGGGGAATGGCCAACGACCCCGCTGTATCAATGGGTCGTTGGCATTGTTGATCGTCAATCGTTTATCGATCTGGGGTGATGATCACTGATAAACGATGTTCAGCGTAGCAGTTGCCCTGACTTCACCGCTGGTAAGTTGAGCGGGGTTGTAAGGGAAGTAGTAGGCGCCCATGCCAACCGAGAAATTGCTATTAACCACAGCACCTGCTGCGGCACTGAAAATGGAGGTGGCACTTCCCCGGTTTAAGGTGGAGGTGGAAAAGACAACCGGTGCGTTGGGAGTGTCGCGTTTGGCTACCTTTATACCGACGCCTTTCGCCGAGCCAGGCGTGCTGTCCATCAATACGCTATTGTCGGATGGAAGCAGGTTATTGCTGGATAAAAACATGTCGATTGCGCGGTCGGTGCTGCCGTTAGCCAGCAGGTTGTTACAGCTGAAATTCAATGTAAATGGCGTATAACCCGGTTGAGGGATTTTTGTCAGCTGCGCAACGCCTATTTTAGGAAGATTTACCATCAATCCTGCATTGTTGAAGGTGCAAGTTGTCATCCTTGGGGTGTATTTTACTATTATGTTCTGGGCAAACATATCCTGGAAGTCTTTTGGCCAATAGGTGAAAAAACTCCCTACATAACGGAGGAATTTCCCGAGCCATTCAAAAAACCCCATACCGCCGCTAGTTGTATCTCTCGCAATAGCTACGTCATTAATATTTAATGTATCTTGGCCTTCTTCGGCTACAACCTGATCGCCACCACCCCGGGGCACCAAAGTAAAACGCAGAGTCACAGGCGTGTTAAATTCTCCAGATGAGTGAGTACCTGCCGGAATGGATTGCTCTGGGAACGATCCAACGATGCTCATTTCTACCCAGCGTGCCCCTTTATCAAATCCCAAGCGTAATTTTTTATTGCCAATTGGGGAATAAGCTTCGATTTTTGAGTTTCCATTGCAATTGACAGACGCTGCCGGAAACTGGGTATAAAACGTCTTCTCAAATACAGGGTTTTTTGCGCTCAACTCATTTGAAATGTCGATCAGTATTGGGTTTCCGTATTGGGTGGGTGTTTCACCGTAGCAACGTGCATAGCCATTGCTACTGAATAGTCCAGCTACTAAAAAAATAAGAAAAAATCTGTTCATGATAATTTATTGTCTCGAATTAATGGCAGATATTTTTTGATGTGGTTTCGGCCAAGTCAGGCCGGTGAATAATGCAACTGCCGTTGTTAAGTCGAACCTCAAGGTACTCTGGCTTTTCATTGGACTTTACATACAGAACGCTGGCCTGGCCGATGAAACCGATAGACTCGCCTGATTTATCTAATACCTCCGCGCCAAACGGTAGAGGGCCACCATCTGCCTTGCGTGCCTGCACGATGTAAGACTGGCGTTGGTCAGTCTCAAATTTTACATGGTTGACTGTGCCGGCGAAGGGCACTGCATTGGCAATGTTTCCGACGATCTCTGCGCCGGAACTGTTACCGCTGTCGGACAACGTAACTGAGTTCAACCGATAAGGTGTTGCGTACGGAATCAGCGCCAAGCCATCTTTATTGGTCACAATACTTTGGTCTCCATTGACGATCAGGCCCTCGGCCTTGGGGGCCTCGACTACCATCATGGTGCTGCCGATTTCATTGGAGGCCAATATATGCCCAGGAATCATCACGACACTGCCTCGCGCACCTAGGCCGGTTTGCCGATAATCGGACGACTCACCGTAAGAGGCACCTACTGTTGTGACATTGCTACGGTAGGAGGTATTGACGCTGGCGGTGTTATCCCCTCCGTTTTGATTGCTGGCAGCTACGGTGTAACTCAGGCGGTTTGATTCCAGTGCATTGCCACTCACGCTAACGTTACTTTGCTGGTAGCGCGAGTCCACCAGTGATGCACCACTGTTGAGATACACCCTGTTGCCGGCGATATCAAAGGGCATGGTCATTGAGAGATAGAATCGCGTCTCTTCGTCACGGTTGGAGTTTCTGACGCGGTTGGCAGAGATACTGTAATTAACCTGCCCCACAGCGTTTGTGTAGCCAAATTGGTACTCACGGCTTTTAGTATTGTTTGTCCAGTAGTCGCGTTGTGTTCCGGAAAAAAACACGGTGCCCCAGTTATCTTTCAAACGCTGGTTCAGACTTAAATTGAAGGTGTTGCGTGGGCGTGCGCTTCGCAGAGCATCCCAAGTATTCAAGTCGAGGATCGGAGCATCATCTTCGTCAAGTCTGTTTCGATAGTCGTTGATTTGTCTTTCGAGTTCACGGTATCCCTCTTGGGAATAAATGGCATCGCTGAAGCTGTAGTAGCCTTCGGTAGAATATCGATACGCCGCCAGGGTAAAGTTGGTATCCGTTACATCCAGGAACTTACTGTAGGACACCCGTACACTTTGCCCGCTTTTGCTTTGGTTTTTTAACTGAGTATTGGATTGGGTCACGTCAACAGAGACTGCACCGATCGGCAGGTTCAAGCCGCTGCCGACAAGGTAGGCGCGGTAATCATTGCTGAGGGTTGTGCCGGTATATCCGGTTAACAGATTGTTAAGCCCATACTGGAACGTACCCTGCACAAAACCAGGGTTATAGTCGGTATTGGTCTGGTTTACGTTACCGGCCACCAGGCTGTACTTACTGATCCCTTCCTTGAGCATATTAGGCACGGCGGAAAACGGTACGCTGAACGACTGCTCGCGACCGTCGGCCTCGTGGACCACCACCGTCAGGTCGCCAGCAGAGCCGGTGGGCTGGATATTGTCGAAGGTAAAGGCGCCTGGCGGTACGCTCTCCTGATAAACCACGCTGCCGTTCTGGATGACTTTTACCAGGGCATTGGTTTGTGCGACGCCACGCACAATGGGTGAAAAACCCTGTTTGGAGTTAGGCAGCATATTGATGTCGGACGTCAACGCCACACCTCGAACTCTAATCGAGTCAAAGAGATCACCTTCCGAGTAAAAATCACCGAGCTTGAAGTTGGAGGTGATGGAGGCAATGTTCTTCTGAAGATAGCGTGTATTTTTTTGGTACTTTAAATTTTCCGAGGAGCTTTTTCTTAACGAGCTATTTTCCCGGAACTGCCAACCAGCAAAGTTGATACCGAAATCCAAACCAGAGTACAGTTCGTCGCTGGATGAGCCGCCTTTTTTCGATTGTATGCTGTAATGCATTGCATTGTAGCCAAATAAAAATGCAGGCACGCCATGATCCCAGAATTTCGGGTCGACATAACCAGCTTCCGAACGATTCACATAAGACTGGGGCACAGTCAGCTTCAGGCTCAGGGTGCTAATATCTAAAATAAAAGAACCGCCTTGAACCAATTGGCTGACTTGTAGACTGTCCGCGCCTGGCTGCGCAGCGGGCAAGCCACCCATGTTGATCCCAAGAAGTGCGCTATCTTCGTAGCTGATCTTGATGTCGTCTTTTACGCCGCCAAACACTAATGAATAGCGACCTTTCCAAGTGTTATTGACATAAATATCAACATCTTGTTTGCCCGCAGGTATCTCGGAGTTTGCATAGAAGCGTGAAAGATCGGATTCGCGAGATTTACCGGCCATAAGCGAAGTATCAAAGGTTTCTGCATAGGCTTTGTCCAGTAGAAACAGCGAGGACATCGTGAGAGCTTTAATAAGGGGTTTATGCTGTTTCATTCTGGGGCTTCACCTTAGTGCGATACTACAGCTTTAGTTTTGTAGGCACCCAAATCATCAATATACATCATGGTGTAGGGTGTATTTTTACTGACGGACTCTTTGCTCTCGACGAATGCGGAGGAAAAAGGAGCGACCATGACTGAGTCAACGAGCAGGTGTTTTTTATCGTGCTGGTCAATGTTGGCGAGTGTGAAAAAGTACGCGCTTTTATTGATCACGTTAAAACCTTTCGCGACCGCTTGCAGTTCGATTTTTTCGACGCTGCTGCTGGCTTTCTCTTTTAGTCCGCTCGGGCGATAGAACATTTTTATGCGAGACTTGATCGCCAGTTGCAGTGTGTTTGCACCCTGCAAATTTTCTGGAGTTGGCGGGATGTCCAGCACGTTTAAAAAGAAAACAGACTCCCGATCCGCAACCAGTGGGGCGCCGATTTTTGTAATTCGGAGCTGTTGACCGCTATCGCCGGATACTTTGACAACCGGCGGAGATAGCAGAAACGGAACATTCGCTGTTTCCGGCGTGGAGTTGATGTCGCCATCATCTATCCAGGCTTGTACCAAGGATGAGTCACTCCCATTATTGATGAGTTGAACTATCACATCTTTGTTTGCTTCTGGATAAACCACCCGAGTGCCATTGATGATAATGTTGGCCTGCGCAGACACCGAGCCAAGTAGTAACCCTGCTAAAACTAGTTGCTTTATCATGATGTTTTCCTGAACCAGGCCCATGGGATGGGCCTGGCACACGGGTTGTATTACAAGTAGGAAATGGTGTAGGTCAGGTTGGAGCTAAGGGCACCAACTTTGGCGGCGGCGGTGTTGGTTTTGTAGTAGTACGCATCAAGTACTAGTGTTTCAGGTGTTGTACCGGCTCCGCTGATGAGCGTGTTGAACGGCACGTTCAATTGGATCGGTGTGGTGGAACCTGGTTTCGCCAACGAGAAGCCGACGTTTTTGGCAACAGCAGCATCACTTTCGTTGACTGTGTTGTTCAGCAAGAACTTACCGTCTGTGGAAATGTTATCTGCGGACGAGAAATACATTTTCAATGGAGTGCCAGCAGTTCCTGCTGCTGGGGTGCAACCCGAGAAGGTCAGCGAGAACGATTTTTTGTTTTTGGTCAGCGGGCCAACAGTGGTGCCGGCGTCGTTAACAGAGATAGGCGACAGGGCAACGGTGAAGTCTGCACTTTTACCGCCGTTAATAGTGCAAGTAGTGTCGGTAATTGCGCCACTGAAGGAAATAACACCACCGGCGGCGTTGTCGGCAGCCATTACATTTGCAGAGGTCAGTGCGGCGGTCAGTGCTACCAGGGAGAAAGCGTGCTTGATCATAAAAATTCCATTGCTTGGTTAAGGTACGTATTAGGTTTTTACCTTGCAAGACCAGTGAATCTCTGCAGAGTAGAAACCAACTTCGACGAGCACTAACGTTGCGTAGTGGTTGTATGGTGCAGATCGAATTGGCAATAGTTTGTCTGGGGGGAATGAAGGTGTGTGTAGTCTCGTTCCTTCTGAATTGTAGGAAATTTCCTCGTGACGTTCGGACGCGAGCGGTCATTCCGTATTTCTTTCTGTGAGAAATTTCCTACGTTGTGGCGGGAGATTTCTAGGCGTTTGCACGGTGAAGGATAGCGATAATAAGGAATCCAACTAGATCGTACTAAAGCACCAAGATACGTGTTTGACCCGCGTGTAGTACGTCATGTTTAGAGGAAGGGAAAAGCACTCGAAAGTTAAGGAGTATAGAAAATTAAAGTTTTACCGTATTCCGGAGAGCTATTCATGCAAGTACTACCATTACGTGTTCTGGTCTTGAACGACAATTTTTTTCAACGAGCAATCTCCGTCAATATGTTGCGGCAATTGGGCTGTGAGTCGGTGTTCAGTGCTCTCTCGGCGCTGGATGCGCTACACACCCTGCAAAGCGTCGGGCCCGTAGATGTTGTGTTATGCGATCTACGTATGCACGGCCTCGATAGCCTCGATTTTTTACGGTGCTCGGCACAGAACGGTTTAGTCAAGTCGGTCATTGTCAACAGTTCGCTTGCGGAGGACGTGCGCAGAGCCGCCACAAAACTGATCCCTTTATTAGGATTGAGAATGTTGGGGGAGCTGGGGCAGCCTCTGCAGTTTGATACGTTGAGCAGGTTGCTGAAAAACTACTTGAATCAGCCGGCTACCCCATCGGATTCCCCTAACATCGATTTGGTAGCTGATGAAGCGCAGGTCCGCCGTGCAATGGAATGCGCGCAGATGGAGACTTACTTTCAGCCCAAAATCAATCTGTTGAGCAATGAGGTATCAGGTGTCGAGGCTCTGACGCGCTGGAACCACCCAACCGGTGGCGTTGTTTCACCGGTCGTTTTTATGCCGACTCTTGAGCGTTGCAACTTGATGGATGAGTTGTTTTTCGCCCAGTTTGATCAAGGGTTGCAGTTGCAGCGGCATTTTTTGATGCACGGAACCCCTTTGAACATTGCATTCAATCTGCAACCTTCACAGCTTTCCAATGCGGCTTTGGTCACAAGGATTAAAGCAACCCTGGCGAGTTTCAGGTTGCCTGGAGCCGGCGTCACTTTCGAACTGACCGAAACAGGCCTTGTGGAAGCTTCAGCTACCTGCATGGAAAATCTCGTGCGGCTGCGCATGATGGGATGCCGGCTATCCATTGATGATTTCGGCAGTGGTTTTTCGTCATTGCAACGTTTGTGTCAGTGGCCTTTCAACGAGATCAAGCTGGACGGTGAGTTTGTTCAGTCACTGGGTGATGGGCCTCGTTCCCGGGCTGTCATCAGCAGCACCATCGCGTTAGGAGAGTCCTTAGGTATGACGGTGGTGGCTGAGGGTATCGAAACCCAGGAACAACACCACCAATTAGTGGATCTTGGCTGCGTGCATGGTCAGGGCTACTTTTTTGCCAAACCGATGACGAAGCACGGCCTGGAAAGTTGGCTTCAATCGCGTTATCCAAATCCCGAGGAGCGAAGGTTGCGCTCGCTCACACCCCGATAACACGTTGGCATCAGTTTGTAGGCCTGCATCGCTGTCTGCATGCAGTTACTGCGTGCTTTCGCAATTTACAAGGATCAAGAATGCCGACCCCCTATTTACGAATTTTGGTTGTTGACGATCAACCTGCACAACGGTTGAGTATTGAGAAAATGCTGAATCAGCAGGGGTATCACCGAATCGCACCCGTGGAAACATTTGCGGAATTGTTGGCAATGGTTGAAAACGCCGTCGAGCCCTTTGACCTTTTGGTGATAAACAGTGCTTTGGGAGTAGATGTAACGTTTAGCCTGGATGATTTTTTTATGAACTGTCCGGCTGTTCGTCATACGTTAGTTTATGACGGCCTCCCAGTTGACAACCTGGTGACAGTCCCGGCGCCGGGATCAAAAGTAATTAGTAAACTCACGCGAACACCTGATGAGCGGGCGATAAGAAGCCTTATGCGCACGATCGACCCACCAAAAGTTCAACCCACACGTAGTATTCGTTTGCGCAGGGTGCTTTGAACTCAGACCGTTATAGCGATTACCGAACAGGGCTCGTAGACATTTCCATTTCCGGCATCAAGCCGTCCATGCATCGCTGGACAAAACATCAGACTCGCAGTCGATTTCCAGTTTTAAGGGAACTATTGACTGTTGCACTTTGCTCTCGCCATCGCCCGCGAATGCTGTGAATGTACGGACGAAGCCGTTTGAATCGCCCCGGTTTTCCTAGAGAAAGCCGGGGGTTTGTGGTTTTTGCTGCATGAAAATCAGTGATATGGGAATAATGTGGCCACACGCGCAGTGTCTGCCGTGCATTGCATTCCATCAAGGAAGATTCCCATTGAAAGCAGCCCTAATCGCTCTGCTCCTTACCTGCGTTACTTCCACCGTTTTTGCCAGTAACCCTGTCGGCTTCCAAGCCTCCACCTTGCCAGACCCCAACAACGAGCGCCCGCTGGAGATGGTGGTCTGGTATCCCAGCTCCATTACCGCCACGCCAAAGGTGATCGACGACAACCCGGTGTTTTTCAGTGCCCTGGCCGTGCGTGATGCGCCTGCGGCGGTGGGTGAGCATCCGTTGGTGGTGCTTTCCCACGGTTTCGGCGGCAGTTGGGGCAATCAGGAGTGGTTGGCCAGTGCGTTGGCCCAGCGGGGTTTTATCGTGGCGGCGGTCAATCATCCTGGCACTACCAGTAAGGACCGCAGCGCTCGTGCCGCCGCGCAGTTATGGCAGCGGCCGGTGGATATCCGCCGCGCTATCGACGCGGTGCTGGCGCAGCCAAACCAGTTTGGCGAGGTGCTGCCCGGTCGAATTGCAGTGGTGGGTCATTCGCTGGGTGGTTGGACGGCGCTGGAAGTCGCCGGTGCCCGTTTCGACCCCGAGCGTTTTGCCCAGGACTGCAAGGTTCACCGGCAGTTGGCCCCTTGCGCGGTCTACCAGCAGTTGAACCCCGCGCAGGCGCCGTTGGCAGAGGATTTGAGTGACAAGCGGGTCACTGCCATTGTTTCGCTGGACCTGGGCCTGTCGCGTGGGTTTACCGATCAAAGCCTGGCGGCGTTGCCGGTGCCGACGTTGGTGATTGCTGCGGGCGTGCCCTCAACAGAGCTTCCCGCTGAGTTGGAGTCTGCTGACTTGGCCAAGCGCCTGCCCCCGGCATCGACGCGCTATGTCGAAATCAGCGACGCCACTCACTTCAGTTTTATGGCCGTGTGCAAGCCGGGCGGGGAGGCGCTGATTGAAAAAAGCTCGCCAGGCGACGGCATGATCTGCCGCGATGGCGAAGGTGCCCGCCCGCGTGAGGTGATCCAGCAGCAGGTCACTTCCCTGATTGTTGAATTTCTGGCTCGTTAAACAGGCTAGGCCAGCAAATCCTCATAAAACGCCCCATAAGCCTTGCTCGGGTGGGCAATCTGAATCTCCAGGATCCACAGCCCTTCATTGGGGTAATGTTCGAAATCCCCCAGGTCGCCGCCACGGTGGATGGCATGGGGGAAGTCGCTGACGCGGTGCCCCTTGATGCTTAGGTTCAGTTCCCAGCCCATGTCCCGGGCCTGTTCTTGGGCATAGCGATAGAGCTCAAGGCCGACGACTTTTTCGGTTTTCCAGCGCAACTGCACCCGCTCGAACAGCGCTTTGGCTGCGCTGGCACAGGCGGCCATTTGTGGGTCGCTGCCGGTGGTGAAGGTGGCGCCGGCGTCGCCTTCATGGCCCTGCCACACTGCGCCCATGTCGATAAAGAAGATGTCGTTCTCGGCTAGTACCGGGTCGCCGTCGGAGCGTTGCTTGAAGGTCTTGAGGGTGTTGGCGCCAAATCGCACCAGCAGCGGGTGCCAGATGCGTTGCATGTCCAGATCGGCAAGCACCTGCTTGCCCAGTTCCCGGGCTTGGGATTCGAGTATGCCGGGGCGGATCTGCTGGGACAATTGCTCGATGGCGCGCCAGGTCATGGCTTGGGCGTGGCGCATGGAGTCGATGCTGTAGGAGGCGCCCACGGCTTCCTTCGAAGGTGCGTTCAACGGGGTATCCTCGATTTTTATTGGCTAATCGCTATATCTTTTACTATATAGCGAGCAGTAGTGATCGGGATACCCATGCATGCAACGAAGCCAGGCTACGAGCGCCTGGCCAGGCGCGTATACACCGCAATATTGATCAGCAGGACCAGGGCGCCCAGGCCCAGTTGGATCTGGGGTGTCAGCCCTGCCGGATAGATCAGGGCAATGATGTAGTGCTCGATAAAACCCGCGCCATAACCTTCTTGCCCGGCGAGGTGGCGCAGCAGGTTTTCCCAGCGGGTCAGGGGGCAGGGCAGGTGGAAGAACTCGACGGCCATGCCCCAGGCGGCGGCGGGCAGGTGCAGCCAGATGACTCGGCGCCAGCGCAGGGCGAGCAGGCCACCGAACAGCACAAACAGGATAAAACACAGGTGAAACAGCACCAGGCTGTCGGCGGCAATGCGCAAAAGCATATCGGGTTCGCTTGAACGGTTAGGGCGCCAGTCTAAGGGATAATGGGTTGCTTGCAGGCTGGCAGGGCCGTTATTGTGCTGAATCCTTTTAGTCCTTTGCCACGGATCTTTTGTGATGAGCGCATCGCGTACTGCTGTCGGCCCGATCAAGGCCGTGATTTTCGATATGGACGGGTTGTTGCTGGACACTGAAGGCATCTATACCCAAGTCACGCAGATCATTGCCGAACGCTATGGTCGTACCTACGACTGGGGCATCAAGCAGCACATCATCGGCCGTGGCGCCCAGGACCTGGCCGAGTATGTGGTCAAGGCGCTGGACTTGCCGATCACTCCCGAGGAGTTCCTGCGCATCCGTGAGCCGTTGATGAGCGAGCGTTTTCCCAAGGCGCTGGGCATGCCGGGCGCCGAGGCGTTGGTGCGGCATTTAAGTGCGCACAATATCCCCATAGCCGTGGGCACCAGTTCGTCGCGCAATTCGTTTGGCCACAAGACCACGCTGCACCGGGAGTGGTTTGGCCTGTTCGGCACCATCGTCACCGCAGACGACCCGGAAGTCGGCGCAGCCAAGCCAGCACCAGACATCTTCCTCACCGCTGCCCGCCGCCTGGGCGTTGCGCCCGAGGATTGCCTGGTGTTTGAAGACTCACCGTTTGGCGTGACTGCAGCCAAGGCTGCGAACATGACGGCCATCGCCGTGCCTGATGAGGCCATGGCCGACAGCAAGTACGCTCATGCCGACCAGATCATCCGCAAACTCGCGGACTTCGACCTGGCGGCCTACGGCCTGCCACCGATGCGCTGAAACCTATCGGCGCCTGCGTAGGCGCCGGCGGCCGGCGATGGCGCCCGATAGCACACTGCAATCAGGCGCTAAAGCCACCATCAATAGTCAAGCTGGCCCCGGTGATATAGCCCGCCTCCGGCCCTGCCAGGTAGGCAACAAAGCTGGCGATCTCTGCCACCTGCCCATAACGGCCCACCGCCATAAAGCCAATCAGGCTCTCGGCAAACTCACTGTTGGCCGGGTTCATATCGGTGTCCACCGGGCCCGGCTGCACGTTGTTGATGGTAATTCCCCGTGGCCCCAGGTCGCGCGCCAGGCCTTTGGTCAAGCCCACCAGCGCGGCCTTGCTCATGGCATACGGGCCGCCGCCGGCGAAGGGCATGCGCTCGGCGTTGGTGCTGCCGATATTAATGATGCGACCCCCTTCGCCCATGTGCCGCGCCGCTTCCTGGGTGGCGATAAACACGCTGCGCACGTTGATGGCCAGGGTCTGGTCAAAGTCTTCCAGTTTGAACTCTTCCAGCGGGCCGACCGCCAGCACCCCGGCGTTGTTCACCAGGATGTCCAGGCGCCCGAACGCTTCGACCGTGGCGTTGACCGCATTGCGAATGGCCACGGCATCGGCGCTGTCGGCGTGAATCGCCAGGGCCTCGCCGCCATCGCTGATCACACTGTCCTGCAGGGCCTGGGCCTTGGCGGCAGAGCTGACGTAAGTAAAGGCAACGGCTGCACCTTGCGCGGCCAGGCGCTTGACGATGGCGGCGCCGATACCGCGGGAACCGCCCTGGATCAAGGCAACTTTGCCGCTGAGGTTTTGCGTGGTCATGTCGATCTCCAATTAGGCAAGGCGCGAATGCCTTGTGTTGTTGCCGAGTATCGACCTCGCGGGCATCCCTCGGTAGACCGTGATTGCTATAGTCTGTGTAAACCAAAAGTTTAGAGTGAGGTGGTATGGAGAGCTTCGGCAGTATCGAATGCTTCGTGCGCAGCGCCGAAGGCGGCAGCTTTGCCGAAGCGGCGCGGCACCTGAGCCTGACGCCGGCGGCCGTCGGCAAAAGCGTGGCCAAGCTTGAAGCGCGCCTGGGGGTGCGGCTGTTCCAGCGCAGCACCCGGCGGCTTACATTGACCGAAGCCGGCAAGCTGTTTCTGGAGCAGGTCAGCGCCAGCCTTACCACCATCCAGAATGCCGTGGCCAACCTGGCCAGCGCCGAAGGCCGGCCGGTGGGCACGCTCAAGGTGAGTATGGGGACGGTATTTGGCAACCGTTATGTGGTGCCGTTGCTGGCGGAGTTTTTGCGGCGCTTTCCCGATATCAGCCCTGATTGGCATTTTGATAATCGCCAGGTCGACCTGATCGGCCAGGGCTTCGACGCCGCCATCGGCGGCGGGTTCGAGCTACCCCAGGGCGTGGTCGCGCGCAAGTTGACCCCGGCCCACCGGATTCTGGTGGCCTCGCCCGATTACCTGGCCAAGCGCCTGCCCGTGCGTGTTCCCGAAGACCTGGGCTTGTGCAATGGCATCCTGATTCGCTCGCCGCAAACCGGCCGCGTGCGCACTTGGCAACTGACCAACCGCGCCCGCGAACAGCGGCCCCTGATGCTCAAGCCACGCATGACCATGGGCGACTCCGAAGCCGCGTGCTGCGCCTGCACCCAAGGCCTGGGGATTGCCCTGGTCAGCATGCCGATGGCTGTGCCGTTCCTCGACAGTGGCGCCGTGGTGCGGGTGCTGCCCGACTGGTACGTCGATGACGGCAACATCTCCCTGTACTACGCCGAGCACAAACTGCTGCCGGGCAAGACCCGAGTGTTCGTCGACTTCATCCTCGAGCAGTTTGCCCAGCAGCAGTTGGCGCAGCGGTTCAGCGCGGTATAGCACTCACTGCTGAACTCGCTGCCCGCTAGTGTTCTAAGCTGATACGGGCCAATGGGGCTTGCGACTGTCGAGACCGATCATGTCCATATCACGCGCTTTACTCGTATTTACCAGCCTGGCGTTGATTGCAGGCTCCCCGGCGCTGCTGGCCGATCCCGGCAATGGCAATGGCAATGGCAACGGCAAGGACAAAGGCAGTGCCCATGGCAATAAGGGTGGCGGCCAGGGTAATCAGGTCCAGGGTGGTGGCAAGAAGGGTGCAGGCGCCCATTACAGCGGCCCGCAAATTGATATCGGGGGTGTGCGGGTAATCCTTGGTGACAGCCGCGACTACTGGCGCGGTGGTTCGTCCCTGCCGCCAGGCATCCAGAAAAACCTGGCCCGTGGCAAACCCCTGCCACCGGGAATCGCCAAGAAACTCGATGGACGCCTGTTGGGGCGCCTGCCCCATTACGACGGCTACGAATGGCAACAGGCTGGCACCGACCTGATCCTGGTGACGATTGCCACCGGGATCATTTATGAAGTGCTCAATGACGTCTTGAACTGATCGAGATCGGCGATTCAGCGTGCGAACCTGCCAGGCCAGCCGATGATGGTCTTTGGCCGGGGTGTTCCATAGGTGCGCACCTTCGACGTCGACAACCCCAGCCTCACCAAGGATTCGGCCAGGGTTACCGCTGCAGTCACGCCATCGACCACCGGCACGCCGGTGCGCTGGCGGATCTGCTCATCGAGCCCGGCCATGCCGCCGCAACCCAGGCAGATCACCTCGGCCTTGTCTTCGCTGATGGCCAGCTCGGCCTGGCGCACGATGGCCTCCATGGCCCGCAGTGGGTGTTCCTCCAGTTCCAGCACCGCCATACCGCTGGCGCGCACCGAGGCACAGCGCTCAAACAGCCCGGAAAGCTTGAGCCGGTCTTCGATCAGCGGCACTGTGCGGTCCAGCGTGGTGACCACCGAGTAAGCATGGCCAAGGAACATCGCGGTGCTGGCGGCGGCATCGGTGATATCCACCACCGGCACGTTCAACAGTTCCTGCAGGCCTTCGCGGCCATGTTCGCCATAGCCGGCCTGGATGACCGCATCGAATGGCTGGTCGTAGGCCATCACCCGGTCCATCACCGCGATGGCTGCCAGGTAGCTTTCAAAATTGCCTTCCACCGACTCGGCGCCGAAAAACGGGGTCAGGCCGACAATTTCGGTGCCCGCTGCCGCAACGCTGCGCGCCTGTTGGGCGATGGCTTGGGTGATGGATTCGGTGGTGTTGACGTTGACGACGAGAATGCGCATGGAATGCTCCCTGATCAATGACTGACGTTGTCGACAGCGATGCTCTCGCCGCTGATATCGGCATAGAACGGCTGGCGCTTGGCGATCAGGCGATACAGCACCCCGGCAATCCCCGCGCCAAACAGCCAGGAGAACGGCGAGACACTGGCAAAACCCGGCAACAGCGCCAGCACAATGGCAATCACCGCAGCCGGGACAAACGCGGCGACCGCCCGCATGTTCACCCCGCGGCTGTAGTAATACGTCCCGTTGGGGTCCTCGCTGTACAGCTGCGGCACGTCGATCCGGCCCTTACGGATCAGCCAGTAATCCACCATGATCACGCCATACAGCGGGCCCAGCAGCGCACCCAGGCCGGAGAGGAAGTACACAATCACCAGCGGGCTGTTGTAGAGATTCCACGGCAGGATCAGCACCGCGAGGAACGCGCTGATCAGCCCCGCACGCCGGAAATTCAGATACTTGGGCGCCAGGTTGCTCAATACAAAGGCTGGGGCAACGAAGTTGGCCATGATGTTCACCGCCACGGTGACGATCAGGAATGCCAGGCAGCCCAGCACCAGGAAGAAGGTGTTGGGAATGGCCGCGATGATCTGGGTGGGGCTTTCGATCACCTGGCTATTGAGTTGGAACTGCCCGCCGCACAACAGGATGGTGATGATCGCGAACACCAGGATGTTCACCGGCAGGCCCCAGAAGTTGCCGACCTTGATGGTCCTGCGGCAGGGCGATGAGCGGGCGAAGTCGCAGAAGTTGAGGATCAGGGTGCCGTAGATCGCCAGCCACAAGGCGCCGCCGGCAAAGATATTGCGCCACATCTCGCCACCGCTCAGGGGCTCGCGGATCGACCAGGCGATAGTGCCGCTTGCCTGGAAATACATCCAGCCGGCCAGCGCCGCAACGGTCAGCAGGATCACCGGGCCGGCAAAGCCCTCGTAGCGCCGGACCATTTCCATGCCGTAGGCCAGGATCACCAGTTGCACGAACCAGATCATCACAAAACAGGCCCAGCCCAGGGTTGAGAGGCCGAGTATCGAGTTGTGGTCGTAGTCGGCGAACCCTGGATGAATCGCCACCAACAGCACGCGGAACACCACTGATGCGAGGTAGGTTTGAATCCCGAACCAGGCGATCGCGATCACGGCCCGGATCAGCGCAGGTATTTGCGCGCCATAGATGCCAAAACTGATCCGGCTGATCACCGGGAATGGCACGCCGGTTTTCTGGCCCATGTAACCCGACAAGTTCATAAAGAAATACACCAGCGCCGCGCCGATCCCCAGCGACAACAAAATCTGCCAGGCACCGAGGCCCAGGGCGTACAAGCCGATGGCGAAGGAGTAGTTGGCGATGTTGTGCACATCGTTGGTCCACAGGGCAAAAATGCTATAGCCACCCCAGCGCCGGCCTTCGGCCTTGGTGGGTGCCAGGTCCTTGTTGTGCAGGCGCGGGCTGAGTACCAGTGGCCCGAGGTTGGGGGCCGTGGGTATTGCTGTGGAGGAGGGCAGATCCAGTGCGAGAGTGTTGGGAAGAGTTGTACGCATTCCGGCAGGCTCCTGGCATCTGCAGCGAGCGCGTGGGTAAGGCGCGGCTAGCGTGCAGACACAAAGTGTATGAAGGTTGTTGTTGAAGTTGTATACAAAGACTTCAACTCCCTTAGCCACTTGTGTGCCAGGTTTTCATCTATAAAAAGTTCGGCTAATTTCGTTTTTGCAGGGGTTATTAATAATTAGCTGAATTTCAACAATTATAAATTGACCGTTTGAACAGGTATTTATTTTTTTGCAAGATTGTGGGAATGGAATATGTAGGAAGTAGACAAAAACAGGGTGTAACTTTTCGGTGCGTAATCATTAAAGTGCACACAAAAATGGCACTGGTTGTAACGTTTGTGTGTACAGGTTTCATGGTCGATGGAAACAAATGTGGGAGCTGGCTTGCCTGCGATCGCATCATCCCGGTACTCAATTACACCGAGGTGATGCGATCACGGGCAAGCCAGCTCCCACACGAGCTTGTTGCGACATTCTTGGCAGGCCAGGCTTCAGGCCTTGCTGATGATATTTCCCGCGTGCAGCCCACATTCCTTCTGGGTTGCCTCTTCCCACCACCAGCGGCCTTCGCGCTCGTGCTGGTTCGGTAGCACCGGGCGGGTGCAGGGTTCGCAGCCGATGCTGATGAAACCGCGTTCGTGCAGGCTGTTGTACGGCAATTCGAGCATGCGGATATAACCCCAGATTTCTTCGCTGGTCATTTGTGCCAGGGGGTTGAACTTGTAGAGAGTGCGCTCGGGCGTGGAGAACGCGCTATCGACTTCCAGGGCCGCCACCTGGCTGCGAGTGCCGGGGCTCTGGTCGCGGCGCTGGCCGGTGGCCCAGGCGCGTACGCCGCTGAGCTTGCGGCGCAGCGGTTCGATCTTGCGTACGCCGCAGCATTCGCCATGGCCGTCCTTGTAGAAGCTGAACAGGCCCTTTTCCTTGACGAAGGGTTCCAGCTTGCTCTGGTCTGGCGAGATCAATTCGATATCGATCTTGTAGAAGTCGCGCACCTGCTCGATGAACCGGTAGGTCTCCGGGTGCAGGCGGCCCGTGTCGAGGCTGAAGACCTTGACGTTCTTGTTGAGTTTCCAGGCCATATCCACCAGCACCACGTCCTCGGCACCGCTGAAGGAAATCCACAGCTCATCGCCGAACTGGCTGAACGCCAGCTTGAGGATGTCCTGGGCGGACTTGTTGGCATAGGTCGCGGCGAGTTCAGCGACGTCGAAGGCTTGGTTCATCAGGACGGTTCCTACAGGTCAGTGGCGCTGAGCGCTCTATAGGAGTGGGATGTTAACAAAATCCGCCCTGCGTTGCGGCGGCCAGCGCGAATCGCTAGAGTTCGGCAGTCCTTTTGCTCGCTCAACTGAAAAAAAATCCAAATGGGAGTGTCTTGTGGAAATTGCCTGTCTCGACCTGGAAGGGGTGCTGGTTCCGGAAATCTGGATCGCCTTCGCTGAAAAAACCGGTATTGAATCCTTGCGGGCCACCACCCGGGACATTCCCGACTACGACGTGCTGATGAAGCAGCGCCTGCGGATTCTCGACGAGCACGGCTTGAAGCTGTCGGATATCCAGGAAGTGATCGCCACCCTCAAGCCGCTGGAAGGTGCGATCGAGTTCGTCGATTGGCTGCGCGAGCGCTTCCAGGTGGTGATCCTGTCGGACACCTTCTATGAGTTTTCCCAACCGTTGATGCGTCAACTGGGCTTCCCGACCCTGCTTTGCCACCGCCTGATTACCGATGAAAATGACCGGGTAGTGAGCTATCAACTGCGCCAGAAAGACCCCAAGCGCCAGTCGGTGCTGGCCTTCAAGACCCTGTACTACCGGGTCATCGCTGCGGGCGATTCCTACAACGACACCACCATGCTCGGTGAAGCGGACCGTGGGATTCTGTTCCATGCACCGGAAAACGTGATCCGCGAGTTCCCGCAATTTCCCGCGGTGCATACCTTTGAGGACTTGAAGCGGGAGTTCATCAAGGCTTCGAATCGTTCGTTGAGCCTGTAAGTGATTTAGCGGGGCTGGATGCCTCGTCGCCAGCAAGCCCACCTTCGACCGTGTTTATCCTTTGGGAACGCAGTCGAAGGTGGGCTTGCTCACGATGAGGCCCTCGAAAAAGGGCTGTGCTTCAACGGCGCAAGCGACAAAAACGATCAGGGTAACAAGCAGTTGCGCCATGTGATCAGACGCTATCGTTGCGCTCCAGCACGGTCCACGGCGGTCAATTCAGGTTCTTTCCCTGGGATATGCGCTTACAGCCCTTCCAGCGTCTCCAGCAACACCCGCACCTTGGTCATCGATTCCTGGTACTCCTCTTGCCACTGGGAATCGGCGACGATCCCGCCGCCACCCCAGCAACAGACCTGGCCGTCCTTGACCAGCAGGCTGCGGATGGCGATGGAACTGTCCATCTCGCCGCGTACGTCAAGGTATAGCAGCGAGCCGCAGTACAGCCCGCGCCGGGTCGGTTCCAGTTCGTCGATGATCTGCATTGCACGGATCTTCGGTGCGCCGGTAATCGAGCCGCCGGGGAAGCTGCCGGCGATCAGGTCCAGGGCGTCTTTGTCGTCAGCCAACTCGCCCGTGACGCTGCTTACCAGGTGATGCACATTCGGGTAGCTTTCCAGGCTGAACAGCTCCGGCACCTTGACCGAGCCGGTGCGGCAGGTGCGCCCCAGGTCATTGCGCAACAGATCGACGATCATCAGGTTCTCTGCCCGATCCTTGGGGCTGGCCAGGAGTTCGGCGGCGTTGGCTGCATCCTCGTTGGGTGTTCGCCCTCGGGGGCGGGTGCCCTTGATCGGGCGGGTTTCCACCTGGCGCTGGCTGATCCGCACGAAGCGTTCCGGTGACAGGCTTACGACCGCGCCGTCATCCGGCAGGCTCTGGAAGCCCGAGAACGGCGTCGGGCAGGCGGCCCGCAAGGCGCAATAGGCGACCCAGGGATCGCCGTTGCACGCCGCGCGAAAGCGTTGGGCAAAGTTGACCTGGTAACAGTCACCCGCCTGGATATAGTCCTGGATCCGCGCCAGGGCCTGTTCATAGGCGGCGGCGCTCAGGTCTGGGGTCATTCGGCTGTGCAGCTTGAAGCTGGCCGGGGTGTGGGCGGCAGGGTGGCGGAACAGGTCCAGCAGCCTTTGTCGTTCGCTTTGCGGCAGTTTCGGGTGGAACACCAATTGGCTGGTGCGTGCCTGGTGGTCACTGATCAACGCCCAGGAGTAGAGGCCAAAACGTGCGTCGGGCAGGCCGATGTCATCGATTGCCTGCTGCGGGAGTTGTTCCAGGTGGCGGCCAAAGTCGTAGCTCAGGTAGCCGATCAAGCCGCCGGCAAACGGTAGTTCATAAGGCGCGGGCAGGCAGGCGTCACCCAGCAGCGTCAGGTTTTCCCTCAGGCGCTCCAGGAAATCGCTACCGCTTTCATCCGGCCACACCGCCAACGTTGCTTCCGGCCAGGCGCTGAGCAGGTCATAACGACCACGCTCGGCTGCCGGCCGGCCACTGTCCAGCAGCACGGCGCCAGGCGCATGGCGGATCGCCGCAAAATACTCGGCGGGGTTGGCGTGGTAGGGCAGCGGGTGTACGGAGCAGGTCGACATGCGGGGGTGTATCAGCCATGGGCGCGGGGGAGGGGATTGTAGTCCCCTGTAGGATTTGCTCCTAGAGGGGATGTCGGGGATTGTTGGTTGAGGGGCGCGGCCGGGTGGGTTATTCAGCCTTCTACCGGTGGAATATGCCCAAACATTTCCTGGGCAAACCGCACGCGTTCTTCAGCCGTTTCCGTCACGCCCGCCGCCTTCAGCTCTTCAAGGCGAGCTTCTACCGCATGGGTGCGCAAGGTCAGGCCGCAATCGTTGGCGATCTGGATATTCAGCCCCGGCCGGGCATTGAGTTCCAGGATCAGCGGGCCTTTTTCCTGGTCCAGCACCATGTCCACGCCGATGTAACCCAGCCCGCACAACTCGTAGCAGCCGGCGGCGAGTTTCATGAAACCGTCCCAGTTGGGCAGTTGCACACCGTCCACCGCGTTGGTGGTGTCGGGGTGCTTGGTGATGATGTTGTTCAGCCAGGTGCCGCGCAGGGTCAGGCCGGTGGCCAGGTCCACACCGACACCAATCGCGCCCTGGTGCAGGTTGGCCTTGCCGCCGGACTGGCGGGTCGGCAAGCGCAGCATGGCCATCACCGGGTAGCCCATCAACACGATGATGCGGATATCCGGCACGCCTTCGTAGCTGATGCTCTTGAAGATCTGGTCGGGTACCACGCGGTACTCGATGAGTGCGCGGTCACGGTGGCCGCCCAGGGAATACAGGCCGGTGAGGATGCTGGAGATCTGGTGCTCGATTTCCTCATGGCTGATGATCTTGCCGGACACAGTGCGATAGCGCCCTTCAAAGCGGTCGGCGATCACCAGGATGCCGTCGCCGCCGGCGCCCTGGGCCGGCTTGATCACGAAATCGCTACGGCCACCAATGATTTCGTCGAGTTTGTCGATTTCTTTCTCGGTGGAAATGATCCCGTACATCTCTGGCACATGGATCCCGGCCGCAATCGCCCGCTCCTTGGTGATGATCTTGTCATCGACAATCGGATACAGGCTGCGCTTGTTGTACTTGAGCACGTAGTCGGCATTACGCCGGTTGATGCCCATGATGCCCCGCGCCTCCAGGGCCTTCCAGGTCTTCCAGAACCCGAACATTACGAATCAGCCTTGAGGAAGGCCTTGAAACGCACCAGCTCGGTCAGGCGGTAGCCACGGTAGCGACCCATGGCCAGCATGAAGCCCACCAGGATCAACAGGATCGCCGGGAAGGTGAACACGAAGTAGATCAGCTCCGGCACGCTCATGATGATGTGGGCCAGGGACGCGGCGAACAGGGTGCCAATCGCGACTTTCATCGCATGGCCGCCACCGCGCTCTTCCCAGGTGATGGACAGGCGTTCGATGGTCATGGTCAGGATCACCATCGGGAACAGCGCCACCGACAGGCCGCGTTCCAGGCCCAGCTTGTGGCTGAACAGGCTGATGGCCGCAATCAGCACCACGACGAAGGTCAGCACCACCGACAGCCTCGGCAGCATCTGCAACTTCAAGTGCTCCAGGTACGAGCGCAGCGACAGCCCGAGCGCCGTAATCACGGTAAACAGCACGATGCCAAAGCCCAGCTGCGTCTCGCGAAATGCCAGGGCGATCAGCACCGGGGTGAATGTCCCCAGGGTTTGCAGGCCGATCAGGTTGCGCAGGATCAGGATCACCAGCACGCCAATGGGGATCATCACCATGATCATGAAGGTCTGCTGGGTTTGCAGCGGCAGGCCGTAGAGCGAGTATTCGAGGAAGTTGGCGTCGGTGTTCTCGTCCGTCAGCTTGGCCAGGCGGATCGCGTTCATCTCGCTGTTGTTCAGGCTGAAGGTCACGGCGGCTTTCTTGCCGCCATCGACGGTGATCAGGTTTTCATCGCCGGTCCACCACAGCAGGCGGTCCGAGGGCAGGCCCTGTTCGCCGGTTTCCGGGTTGAAGTACAGCCAGTCGTTGCCATTGAAGCTGCGCAGCCACAGCTCCGGGGTTTGCGGTTGGTCGGCCACCAGGCGGATGGTATGGACTTTTTCTACCGGCACGTGGGCGATGGACAGCAGTAACTCGACGATCTTGGCCTTGTGGGGCGTCGACGGATCGCCCGCCAGCAGCAGCTTGACGTTATCGTCGTTAAGGTTGTTGGTGCGCTTGATGGCTTCGCTGATAAACGTCTCGACATCGGCCGAGTGCTGGCGGATCGGTGCCAGCAGGGCCTCGGCGGCGATTTTTTCCGGGCCTTCCACGGCAATGCTGTCGCGGAAGGTCGGGCCCTTGACCTTGACCTTCTCGCCGCTGTAGCGCTTGGTCAGCACCAGGCGGTAGTAGAGGGTCTGGTTGCCCTTGGCGCGCCGGGCCGACCAGGTGACCTTGCGGTTGCCGTCGATGCGGTTGACGCTCACCCCATAGTTATTGGAGATGAAGCTCTCATTGAGGCTGACGAAGTCGCGGCTCAGGGGCGGCACGAACATCTGGACCTTGACCGGGTCCTTGGCATTGGCGACGAACTCGACCTTGGCGTCGATGTTCCACAGGTCGTCAGTGGCGTCTTCGGTCACCGGGATGCCGAGGACGAAGATCTGATAGGCCGTGACCGAAATGCCCAGTACCACCAGGACGGCGATCAGAATCTTCAGGTGCATAGTAAGAGAGCGCATTGGAATTACTCGGCGGTATGAGCGTCGGTGGCGCAGGCAGGTTTGCCCGCTGCGTATTTAAGACTGGGGTCGACCAGCGCATCAAAGCGTTTCAAGGCTTCGGAGCCGATCAGCAGCGGATATTGGAAGGCGCTGCGGTCAGTCAAGTTCACTTCGATGCTGCGTAAAGCGGTGCCCATGCAGATGTCCAGGGCAATCACCGGACGGGCGGTGTAGTTCTTGTCCTCATCGGGGTCGTAGTCGCCGGCGCGGCGCTTGATCTTGCTGACGCGGGCCAGGGGGCGCTCGATGGGGTGCGAATGGGCGGTGTCGATGGCCAGGTAGAAGCGGACCCAGGACTCACCATTGCGCTTGAAGCGCTTGATATCCCGGGCACTCAAGGACGCAGTCTTGGCGCCGGTGTCGAGCTTGGCGGCGACTTCCAGGTCAATGCCCGCCAGCTTGGCGTATTCATTGAGGCCGTAAACCGTCTTCTCGGCAGCGATGCCAAGGCCCGGAAACATCAGTAGGCAGAACAATAGGGGGAAGGGCTTGAGTCTCATAGATCCTGAGGCGGTGCAGTGCGATGTTTGATTCAAGGCGACTGGCATTGCTGCGCAAGCTCCCTCGTGCGCCTTTTCATCCGGAGATGTCAGGCAAATGCGGCGGGCATTCTAACATGAAGGTTTTCTGGCGCCAGCGCTGGCAGCCGGCCATGCCTTGCCGCGTGCAGAGCGGGTTATTAGACGATTGTCGACAATGTGCATTTATTCTTTGACTATCAGGGGCTGATTGGCTAGTTTTTGCGGAATTGCTTTTAAAGGTGTCGACAATCATGCTGGATCAGCTGGAAATTCCGGTGGCAGGGCAGGACGATTCCCAGACGATGTCCGAGAACGTCTTCCGTCGTATCCAGGCCGCCATCGTCAAGGGCGAGATAGCCCCCGGCAGCAAGATCTCTGAGCCTGAGCTGGCGCGCACCTACGGCATCAGCCGTGGCCCGTTGCGCGAGGCGATCCACCGCCTGGAAGGCCAGCGCCTGCTGGTGCGCGTGCCCCATGTCGGCGCGCGGGTGGTGTCCCTGAGCCAGGCGGAACTGGTGGAACTCTACGAAATCCGCGAATCCCTCGAAGGCATGGCCTGCCGCCTGGCCGCCGAGCGCATGACCGACGCAGAAATCGAGGAGCTGCGCCAGGTCCTGCACACCCACGAGCGCGATGCTGCGTTCCAGGCCGGTGTTGGCTATTACCAGCAGGAAGGCGACTTCGACTTTCACTACCGGATCATCCAGGGCGCGCGTAACCGCACCTTGACCCAGATGCTGTGCGGCGAGCTGTATCAGTTGGTGCGCATGTACCGCATCCAGTTCTCCGCCACCCCCAATCGTCCACGCCAGGCATTTGCCGAGCATCACCGCATTCTTGACGCGATTGCCGATCGCGACGGTGAACTGGCCGAGTTGTTGATGCGCCGTCATATCGGCGCTTCCAAACGCAATATCGCCCGTCACTTCCCCGACGGCGCCCCCTCGAGAGGTGAGTCATGAGTTCCGATAAAAACAGCACCCCAGGCCAGCGTTTCCGTGATGCGGTAGCCAGCGAACACCCGCTGCAAGTGGTCGGCGCGATCAACGCCAACCACGCCTTGCTGGCCAAGCGCGCCGGTTTCAAGGCCATTTACCTGTCTGGTGGCGGTGTCGCCGCGGGCTCCCTGGGTGTGCCGGACCTGGGCATCACCGGCCTGGATGACGTGCTGACCGACGTGCGCCGGATCACCGACGTATGCGACCTGCCGCTGCTGGTGGACGTAGACACCGGTTTCGGTTCCTCGGCGTTCAACGTGGCGCGTACCGTCAAGTCGATGATCAAGTTCGGCGCTGCCGCGATCCATATCGAAGACCAGGTGGGCGCCAAGCGCTGCGGCCATCGCCCGAATAAGGAAATCGTCTCGCAGCAGGAAATGGTCGACCGCATCAAGGCTGCCGTGGATGCCCGCACCGATGACAGCTTCGTGATCATGGCGCGCACCGACGCCCTGGCCGTGGAAGGCCTGGAGTCTGCCCTGGAACGCGCTGCCGCGTGCATCGAGGCCGGCGCCGACATGGTCTTCCCCGAGGCCATCACCGAGCTGGAGATGTACAAGCTGTTCGCCTCCCGTGTGAAGGCGCCGATCCTGGCCAACATCACGGAATTCGGCGCGACGCCGCTGTACACCACCGAACAGTTGAAATCTGCCGATGTTTCCATCGTGCTGTACCCGTTGTCGGCATTCCGCGCCATGAACAAGGCCGCCGAGAACGTCTACACCGCGATCCGTCGCGACGGCACCCAACAGAACGTGATCGACACCATGCAAACCCGCATGGAGCTTTACGATCGCATTGACTACCACACCTTCGAGCAGAAGCTCGACGCGCTGTTCGCCGCCAAAAAATAAGCGCAGCGCCTCCCAGATAACTACAAAATTGGAGAAGAACCATGGCTGAAGCAAAAGTACTCAGTGGCGCCGGCCTGCGTGGCCAGGTGGCCGGGCAGACGGCACTGTCCACCGTGGGCCAGGCCGGTGCCGGCCTGACCTATCGCGGCTACGACGTGCGTGAACTGGCCGCCGACGCGCAGTTTGAAGAAGTCGCCTACCTGCTGTTGTACGGCGAATTGCCGAGCCAGGCCGAGCTGGCGGCCTACAGCGCCAAGCTGAGCAAGCTGCGTGACCTGCCCCAGGCGCTCAAGGAAGTACTGGAGCGCATCCCCGCCGACGCCCACCCGATGGACGTGATGCGCACCGGTTGCTCGTTCCTCGGCAACATCGAGCCGGAACAAGACTTCAGCGTGCAGCGCGATGTCACCGACCGCCTGCTGGCCGCGTTCCCGGCGATCATGTGCTACTGGTACCGCTTCAGCCATGACGGCAAGCGCATCGACTGCGTGACCGACGAGCCGAGCATCGGTGGGCATTTCCTGCACCTGCTGCACGGCGAGAAGCCGAGCCCGCTGCACGAAAAAGTCATGAACGTGTCGCTGATCCTGTACGCCGAGCACGAATTCAACGCCTCGACTTTCACCGCTCGTGTGTGTGCCTCGACCCTGTCCGACTTGTATTCCTGCGTCACCGCCGCCATCGGCTCGCTGCGCGGCCCGCTGCATGGCGGCGCCAACGAAGCGGCGATGGAAATGATCGAGCGTTTCTCCTCGGCCGAAGACGCCGTGAAAGGAACCCTCGGCATGCTGGAGCGCAAGGACAAGATCATGGGCTTTGGCCACGCGATCTATAAAGACAACGACCCGCGTAATGAAGTGATCAAGGGCTGGTCGAAAAAACTCGCTGATGAAGTGGGCGACAAGGTGCTGTTCCCGGTCTCCGAAGCCATCGACAAGACCATGTGGGAACAGAAAAAACTGTTCCCCAACGCCGACTTCTACCATGCCTCGGCGTACCACTTCATGGGCATCCCGACCAAGCTGTTCACGCCTATCTTCGTCTGCTCGCGCCTCACCGGCTGGGCGGCGCATGTGTTCGAGCAGCGTGCCAACAACCGCATCATCCGTCCAAGCGCCGAGTACATCGGCGTCGAGCAGCGCAAGTTCGTGCCAATCGAACGTCGCTGAATGAGGAGACCGACAATCCCGAATTGGTAACCGAATCAGAAGTGTGGGAGCGGGCTTGCTCGCAAATGCGGGGTAACAGTCACTGAATGTGTTGAATGACACACCACATTCGCGAGCAAGCCCGCTCCCACATTTTGACCTCATTCCAATTCTGGGTCGGTACAGGTCTTCCTTCTGTAACTACCGTGACCGAGTCCTGACGATGAACACTGAATTTCGCAAACCGCTCCCCGGCAGCCGCCTGGATTACTTCGACGCCCGTGCGGCTGTCGAGGCCATCACCCCCGGTGCCTACGCCACGCTGCCCTACACCTCCCGCGTGCTCGCCGAAAACCTGGTGCGCCGCTGCGACCCGGCGACGCTCAACGCGTCCCTGAGCCAGTTGATCGAACGCAAGCGCGACCTCGACTTCCCCTGGTTCCCGGCCCGTGTGGTATGCCATGACATCCTCGGCCAGACCGCCCTGGTGGACCTCGCCGGCCTGCGTGATGCCATCGCCCTGCAAGGGGGGGACCCGGCCCAGGTCAACCCGGTGGTGCCGACCCAACTGATCGTCGACCACTCCCTGGCGGTCGAGGCCGGTGGTTCTGACCCACAGGCCTTCGAGAAAAATCGCGCCATCGAAGACCGCCGCAACGAAGACCGTTTCCACTTTATCGAGTGGACCAAAAAGGCCTTCAAGAACGTCGATGTGATCCCGCCGGGCAACGGCATCATGCACCAGATCAACCTGGAGAAAATGTCCCCGGTGATCCAGGTGCGTGACGGCGTGGCCTTCCCGGATACTTGCGTCGGCACCGACAGCCACACCCCCCACGTCGACGCCCTGGGCGTGATCGCCATTGGCGTCGGCGGCCTGGAAGCCGAAAGTGTGATGCTTGGCCGCGCGTCGTGGATGCGCCTGCCGGAAAGCGTTGGCGTCGAGCTGACGGGCAAGCTGCAACCGGGCATCACCGCCACCGACATGGTGCTGGCGCTGACCGAGTTCCTGCGCCAGCAGAAAGTCGTCGGTGCCTGGCTGGAGTTCTTCGGTGAAGGCGCTTCGGCCCTGACCCTGGGCGACCGCGCCACCATCTCCAACATGGCCCCGGAATACGGCGCCACGGCGGCGATGTTCTACATCGACGCGCAGACCATCGCCTACCTCAAGCTCACCGGTCGCGAAGACGAACAAGTCGCCCTGGTCGAGCAGTACGCACGGCACACCGGCCTGTGGGCCGATGACCTCAAGGGTGCGCAATACGAGCGTGGCCTGAGCTTTGACCTGTCCAGCGTCGTGCGCAATATGGCCGGCCCGAGCAACCCGCATGCACGTGTGGCTACCAGCGACCTGGCGGCCAAGGGCATTTCCGGGCAATGGGATGACGTGCCGGGGCAAATGCCCGACGGCGCGGTGATCATCGCTGCCATCACCAGTTGCACCAACACCAGCAACCCGCGCAACGTGATCGCCGCCGGCCTGCTGGCGCGCAATGCCAACAAGCTGGGGCTGGCTCGCAAGCCGTGGGTCAAGTCATCCCTGGCCCCTGGTTCGAAAACCGTGGCCATGTACCTCGACGAAGCCGGGCTGACCAGCGAGTTGGAGCAGTTGGGTTTTGGCGTCGTTGCCTTCGCCTGCACCACCTGCAACGGCATGTCCGGTGCACTCGACCCGGTGATCCAGCAAGAAATCATCGACCGCGACCTGTACGCCACCGCCGTGCTCTCGGGTAACCGCAACTTCGACGGGCGCATCCACCCGTACGCCAAGCAAGCGTTCCTGGCGTCGCCACCGCTGGTGGTGGCCTACGCGATTGCCGGCACTATCCGTTTCGATATCGAAAAAGACGTACTGGGCCTGGACGCGAGCGGCAAGGAAATCCGCCTGCAGGACATCTGGCCGAGCGACGAAGAAATCGACGCGGTGGTCAAGGCATCGGTCAAGCCTGAGCAGTTCCGCCAGGTCTACATCCCGATGTTCGCGATCCATGAAGACACCGGCCCGAAAGTCACCCCGCTGTACGACTGGCGCCCGCAAAGCACCTACATCCGTCGTCCGCCGTACTGGGAAGGCGCCCTGGCCGGTGCGCGTCCGCTCAAGGGCATGCGCCCGCTGGCGGTGCTGCCGGACAACATCACCACTGACCATCTGTCGCCGTCCAACGCGATCATGCTCGACAGTGCCGCCGGCGAATACCTGGCGAAAATGGGCCTGCCGGAAGTCGACTTCAACTCCTATGCAACACACCGTGGCGACCACTTGACCGCCCAGCGCGCGACCTTTGCCAACCCCAAGCTGTTCAACGAAATGGTCCAGGAAAACGGCAAGGTCAAGCAGGGTTCCCTGGCGCGCATCGAACCCGAAGGCCAGGTCACGCGGATGTGGGAAGCCATCGAAACCTACATGGAGCGCAAGCAGCCGCTGATCATCATTGCCGGCGCCGACTACGGCCAGGGTTCGTCCCGCGACTGGGCGGCCAAGGGCGTGCGCCTGGCGGGTGTGGAAGCGATTGCCGCCGAAGGCTTCGAACGCATCCACCGCACCAACCTGGTGGGCATGGGCGTGCTGCCCCTGGAATTTTTGCCGGGCACCGACCGCAAGACTCTGCAGATCGATGGCAGCGAAACCTATGACGTAATCGGCGAGCGCACCCCGCGTGCGCAGTTGACCCTGGTGATCAACCGCAAGAATGGCGAACGTGTCGAAGTGCCAGTGACCTGCCGCCTGGACACCGCCGAAGAAGTGTCGATCTACGAGGCGGGCGGCGTGTTGCAGCGTTTTGCCCAGGACTTCCTGGAATCGGCGGCGACCGCCTGAAGAGGATAACCATGACACACGTAGCGCAAATCAAGATCGCCGCCACCTACATGCGTGGCGGCACCAGCAAGGGCGTGTTTTTCAACCTCAAGGACTTGCCCGAATCGGCCCAGGTCCCGGGGGCGGCGCGCGATGCCCTGCTGCTGCGGGTGATCGGCAGCCCCGACCCCTATGACAAGCAGATCGACGGCATGGGCGGTGCCACGTCGAGCACCAGCAAAACCGTGATCCTCGCCAAGAGCACCCGCGCAGAGCATGACGTGGACTACCTGTTTGGCCAGGTGTCCATCGACAAGCCTTTTGTCGACTGGAGCGGCAACTGCGGCAACCTGTCGGCAGCGGTGGGTGCATTCGCCATCAGTGCTGGCCTGGTGGACGCTGCGCGTATCCCCTCTAACGGCGTGGCCGTGGTGCGGGTTTGGCAGGCGAATATCGGCAAGACCATCATCGCCCATGTGCCGATCACCGACGGCGCGGTGCAGGAAACCGGCGACTTCGAGCTGGATGGTGTGACCTTCCCGGCGGCCGAAGTGCAACTGGAATTCCTCGACCCGGCAGCCGAAGAAGAGGGCGGCGGCGGTTCGATGTTCCCCACCGGCAACCTGATCGACGACCTGCAAGTGCCGGGTGTCGGTACCTTCAAGGCGACGCTGATCAACGCGGGGATCCCGACGATTTTTATCAACGCGCAAGACCTCGGCTACACCGGCACCGAGCTGCAAGGCGCGATCAACAGCGATCCGAAAGCCCTGGCCATGTTCGAGACAGTGCGGGCCCATGGGGCGTTGCGCATGGGCCTGATCAAGCACTTGGACGAAGCGGCCCAGCGCCAGCACACACCGAAGCTGGCGTTCGTGGCCAAGCCTGCGGATTACCTGGCTTCCAGTGGCAAGGCGATCAAGGCCGGTGATGTGGACCTGCTGGTGCGGGCGCTGTCCATGGGCAAGCTGCACCACGCGATGATGGGCACGGCGGCGGTGGCGATTGGCACGGCGGCGGCGATTTCCGGGACACTGGTCAATCTCGCGGCGGGCGGTGTGGAACGCAATGCCGTGCGCTTCGGGCATCCGTCCGGCACCTTGCGCGTGGGCGCAGAGGCCAGCCAGGTCAACGGCGAATGGGTGGTGAAGAAGGCCATCATGAGCCGCAGTGCGCGGGTCTTGATGGAAGGCTACGTGCGCGTGCCCGGCGACGCATTCTAAAGCCGGCCCCAATGTGGGAGCGGGCTTGTGTGGGAGCGGGCTTGCCCGCGAAAGCAGTGGGTCAGTCAATGTCAATGTTTGCTGGGCCGACGTCTTCGCGAGCAAGCCCGCTCCCACACAAGCCCGCTCCCACAGGGGGCTAGCGGTGGCTTCTCGATTTTTGTATTAGAGCAGGCGAGAGACCTGCCACAAACGACCAACCCTGAGCCTGAGGAAGGAACACACCCACCTATTTTGGAGTACTGCCATGAGCGCCAACGTCGACCAGAACAACCGCCCCGACTATGACCAGGTTTTGCAGGACATCGCCGATTACGTCCTCAACTACCGCATCGACTCCCGGGACGCCCTGGACACCGCCCGCAACTGCCTGATGGACACCCTCGGCTGCGGCCTGCTGGCCCTGCGCTTCCCTGAGTGCACCAAGCATTTGGGACCGATTGTCGAAGGCACAGTGGTGCCGTTCGGTGCCCGGGTGCCGGGTACGTCCTATCGCCTGGACCCGGTCAAGGCCGCGTGGGACATCGGCTGCATCGTGCGTTGGCTCGATTACAACGACACCTGGCTCGCCGCCGAATGGGGCCATCCTTCGGATAACCTCGGCGGCATCCTGGCCGTTGCCGATCACCTGTCACAAAAACGCGTGGCCCATGGCGAGGCGCCGCTGACCGTGCGCGCGGTGCTGGAAGCGATGATCATGGCCCACGAAATCCAGGGCGTGATTGCCCTGGAAAACTCCTTCAATCGCGTCGGCCTCGACCATGTGCTGCTGGTCAAAGTCGCCTCTACGGCGGTCTGCGCCAAGTTGATGGGTGCCAATCGTGAGCAACTGCTGGCGGCGTTGTCCCAGGCGTTTGTCGATGGGCAGGCGCTGCGCACTTACCGTCACGCGCCGAATGCCGGGTCGCGCAAGTCGTGGGCGGCGGGGGATGCGTCGAGCCGTGGCGTGCGCCTGGCGGATATCGCCCTGCGCGGCGAGATGGGCATCCCGGGTGTGTTGAGCGCGCCGCAATGGGGTTTTTATGACGTGCTGTTCAGCCACACCAACAAGGACCTGGCCCTCAAGCCTGAGGACAAGCGCGCGTTCAGCCTGCCCCAGCCCTATGGCACTTATGTGATGGAAAACGTGCTGTTCAAGATCAGCTTTCCCGCCGAATTCCACGCCCAGACCGCCTGTGAAGCCGCCGTCACCTTGCACCCGCAGGTCAAGCAGCGCTTGCATGAAATCGAGCGCATCGTGATCACCACCCACGAGTCGGCCATTCGCATCATTTCCAAGGTCGGCCAACTGGCTAATGCGGCCGACCGCGACCACTGCCTGCAATACATGACCGCCGTGCCCCTGGCGTTTGGCAACCTGGTGGCCGAGCAGTACGAAGATGAATTCCATGCCGCGCACCCGATCATCGATGAGTTACGCAAAAAAATGGTCATCGTCGAAGACCCGCGTTACAGCCGCGAATACCTGGAAGCTGACAAGCGTTCCATTGCCAACGCCGTGCAGGTGTTTTTCACCGATGGTTCGAGCACCGAACAGGTCGCGGTGGAATACCCGATTGGCCATCGTCGGCGCCGGGCGGATGGCATTCCGTTGCTGGAAGACAAGTTCAAGGCCAACCTGGCGACACGTTTCACTGCGCAGCGCAGCGCTGAGATTTTTGCACTGTGCAAGGACCAGGCAAGGCTGGAAGGGACGCCGGTGAATCAGTTTGTGGATCTGTGGGTGATGTAATAAAAGCCGCTGCGAGGTGGCAGGATTTGCAGTCGACACACTTTGCCAATCGTATGTCCTACATCTTCGGAACCGTCTTCAGATAATTGCCAATCAGGTAGCCAGATGACCTTTTGTACCGGGTCGTCTGGCAAGCAATACCTGTGAATTAAATGAGAGGTTCGCCATGACTAGCGTAAACCAGCAGCAGTACGCGCCCTACCACGGCTATGAAATGCCCTCCAAGCCTGCATCCGCGCAGCCAGAAAACAGTGCCAAAACCCAGACTCCCGGCCAGACTCCAGCAGATTCAGCATCCCCTCGAAAGCCTATGACTGCACAGCAGCGCGGGCAGTTTGCGACCCACAAGGGCTTGGTCAACTCACCGTCATCTGCGACCAATACCGCCCCGGCCCAGCTCGCACAGCTTTCCCAGCAAAACAATCAGCTGCGCGACCAGCTTAACCAGTTGGTGGCCAAGTTCTCGCCGATAATCACCGCGCTGCAGCAGCAAGTGGCTGAGCTGGCTCAGCAAGTCAACACGATGCAAAAACCGCAGAAAGAGGACGCTCCATCCAATCAGGGCGCGGGTGAAAAACCAGCGGCTCGGCAGGACAACACAGCGGTGCAGCAGGACGGAACAGCGCCTGCAGCATCGGCCCGCGCAGAAAGTACGCCGGCTTCAGGCCCCGAAGCGCCGGGTAATCTTGAGCAGTTGACTGCTGAAAACGACCAACTGCGTGAAACGGTCGAGCGGTTGCAAACCCAGTTCACGACGGTGGTTACCAGGCTGCAAGAGCAGATCCAAGCGTTGAGCCAGAAAATAACGGGGGCCGGTACTTCCGCAAATCAGGCTCCTAGCGCAGGCCCGAAGGCTGACAGCAATACCGCGGCGGACTCTGCGCCGGCTGAGCAAGCGCCCCGTGCCAAGGACGCCACCCCATCGGCCCAGGCCGATGAAGCCACGGCGCCGTCGGCCCGCAGTGTTGATGATCTTATGCGCGAGAACGAGCAATTGCGCGCTCGCATCGATCAAATGATGACTGAGTTCACCCAGGTGATTTCCCAACTGCAACAGCAAATAGCGCAATTGAGTGCCCAGGTCAAAGCCCAGTCGAAGTAAGGGCAAACGCGTCGATAAGGGGAGGCTGGGCCTCCCTGTTGGCTGCTTGCCGATTCACTCGAACCGCAGGATCACCCGTCGGTTGTGCTTGCTCTTCTTCTCGATTTTTTCGCAGAACACCCGACCGATTTCCTCGGTGTTGACCACATGGGTGCCGCCACACGGCTGGATATCGATGTCGGCAATTTCTATCACCCGTACCGCGCCCTGGATCACCGGAGGCGCGACGGCCTGGGTGCGGGTGATTTGCAGCAGGGTGGAGTATTCGGAGGCCGGCATCGACAGCGACTTGACCCCATGGGCCTGCTCGATCAAGGCATTGAGGTCGCGGGTGATGCTTTCCTTGTCGAGGGTCATTTCCGGCAGGTCGAAGTCCAGGCGGCCCTTATCGGCGCTGATGCTGCAACCGGTTACCGGTGCGTCGATGATCGAGCACAACAGATGCAGGCAGGTGTGCATTTTCATGTGTTGGTAGCGACGCTCCCAGTCCAGGCCGGCATCTACCTGTACCCCCGCACGCAATGACTCGGGGCAGTGTTCCACTTGGTGCCAGATGATCGAGCGCAGGACCGGGTCGCGTACGGTGCCGGCCACATTGACCCGGCTGCCGTCCGGCAGGGTGAAGTAACCGGTATCGCCGGGTTGCCCACCGCCGGTGGGGTAGAACAGCGTGTGTTCGAGGGCCACGCCCTGTTCGCTGACGGCGATTACCCGGGCGCTGAAGGCGTTCTGGTAAGGCGCGCTGTCGAACAGCGCCAAGGTTTCCATGGTGTGTACGGACATGTTCATCCTCCAACGATCAGTGGGCTGGTTTGCAGCAGGCGCCGCACCATTGCGCTCAGCCCGGGTGGGGAGAGCAGGGTGACCTCGAACCTCGGTCCGCACACCTTCAGGTTCAGCGGCAGGCGCGGGGGGTAGGTGGGGGCCTGCAGCGTGCGCAGGCGAAACTGCAGGTGATGACGCTCCTTGACCGTGGGTTCCAGCACCAGGCCTGACAGTGGGTGGAAGTCGGCATCCAGCACCGTGACCCGGTGGCTGATGTTGACTTCGCCGACCACGTGCAGGCGCTCGTCGAGGGCAAATGCCCCGAGGTAATTGCTGGCGTCAGCTTCGTCGTTTTTCTGCAACTGGATCTGGTTGACCACCTTGACCTTGGTGCCCGCGGGCACGTCCTGGGTGATGACACAGGAGGGGCTGATAAACACGTTGTCGCCAATCAGCACATACCCGAGCACCCTCGCGCCCGCGCCGACTTCCACGTTGTTGCCCAGGCGTGGGTGACGCTTGCCGTCCGGGTTGTTGGCGATGCCCCGGGCGCCCAGGGTCACGCCACACAGGATGTAGCAGTCATTGCCGATCTCGCAGGTCTCGCCGACCACCGTGCCAAAGCCATGATCCAGAACGAAGCGCCGGCCAATGCGGGCGGCGGGGTGGATTTCGGCGCCGGACAGGATCTTGCCCTGGTTGCTCAACGTCAGCGCGATCGCACAGAACTGGCCGTGGGCCTGGTCGGGTAGATTCCATACCCGATGCGCCAGCCGGTAATACAGCACGGCCTTGAATGAGGCGTAAGACTCCAGGATCAGTTCGCCGCGGCCCCTGGACGCCGGATCGCGCCAGGCATAGGCGATCAAGTCCTCGGCCACCTCCTGCGCGGCGGGCTGGATCAACGCCGCCAGGTGTGGCTGCAACTGTGCCATCTGCGCCGGCGACAGGGTCTTGATGAGGTGGGTCAGCAGCTCATCGTGCAGCTGTTGCATGTCGATAAAGCCTCCCATGGAAGGCACCCCCGTAATTGTCGTTATTCGAAGCAGGGCAGATAACTGTCGGCGCTGTCGTACACCATGGTCAGGACGACGGTGTCGGTGGGCAGTTCCGGTGCGAGCTTGGCGATGGCCACCATATTGGCGGCCGACGACAGCCCCAGGCTGATGGCATCGGTACGCATGATGCGTTTCATCATTTCCAGGCAATCGAGGCGCGAGACCTTGAGCATGCCGTCCAGCACGTTCAGGTTGAGAATGCTCGGGATCAGGCCGATGGACAGGCCCTGGATATGATGCGGCGCATGGCTATCACTGAGCAGGTCGCACTCCTCGGGCTCCACGCCCATCACGCGGATCTGCGGCCAGGTGGCCTTGAGGGTTTCACCGATCCCGGTGATGTGGCCCCCGGTGCCTATCCCGCTGACGAAATAGTCGACCTGGCGCTCGCCAAAGGCACGGATGATTTCCGGGGCGGTGGTGTCGCGGTGGGTCTGGGGGTTGGCGCCGTTGCGCTGTTGGTTGAGCATGACGAAGCTGGGGTTTTCCAGCTGCAACTCCATGCACTTTTCGCCATGGGAGTTGTTGCCCAGGCGGCTATCGGACAGCACCACCTTGGCGCCATACAGGCGCAGCAGCTTTTGCTTTTCGGGGCTGTAGTTGTCGGGAATCACCAGCACCACTTTGTAGCCCAGCACGTTGCCGGCCATCACCAGGCCGATGCCCGTGTTGCCACCGCTGGGTTCGATGATGGTTTGCCCCGAATCGCGAATCAGGATGCCCCGGCGCTCGGCGTCGAGGATCATTCCCAGGGCAATCCGTGCCTTGTGGCTACCGCCCGGGTTCAGGGATTCAAGCTTGGCGAAGACCTCGATACCGAGGTCTTCGGAGAATTGTTCCAGGCGCACGATAGGCGTTTGGCCAATGGCGTCGAGTATGGAGTTATGCAGCATCGGATAAGTACCCCAAGGCCTGTGGTCAGTACAACGGCATGTCGGGTTCGACGTCGCGTACCCAGTGTTTCATGCCGCCTTGCAGCACCCGGGTGTTGGCAAAGCCTGCGGCCAGCAACGTACTGGCGGCTTGCTCGGCGCGGCTGCCGGCATAGCAGATCAGGTAATGGGTGTTGTCACGGCTGAGGGTATCGAGTTGCTCGTCGAGCTGGGCCAGGGGGATGTGCACCACACCGGGCAGTTGGCAGACCTCCAGCTCGCTGGCGTCGCGTACATCCAGCAGGATATCGGCGCTGCGGCGCTGCTCCAGCAGTTGCTTGAGCACCTGGGGCTTGATGTAGTGCTCTTCTGCCAGGCCCTGGGTGCTGCGGAGGGTATCGGCACACACGGCGGCGGCGGGTTGGTGTTCTTCACGCAAGTCGGAACAGCACGGGCAGTCGGCGCGGCGCTTGAAACGCAGTTCACTGAATTTCATGGCCAGGGCATCAAAGCGCATCAACCGGCCGGACAAGGATTCGCCGAGGCCGATCAACAGCTTGATCGCCTCGGTGGCCTGGATCATCCCGACCACACCGGGCAATACACCGATCACCCCACCGGCGCTGCAATTGGGCGCCAGTTCCGCGGGTGGCGCGTGGGGGTACAGGCAGCGGTAGCAGGGCCCGCCTTGATAGTTGAACACGCTGATCTGGCCGTCGAAGCGGTAGATCGCGCCGTACACCAACGGCTTGCCCAACTGTACGCAGGCATCATTGACCTGGTAGCGGGTCTCGAAGTTGTCAGTACCGTCGATCACCAGGTCGTAGGCGCCGACCAGTTCCAGGGCGTTGTCGGCATTCAGCGCGGTGTCGTAGGTGTTGATCCGGATATGCGCGTTGAGGTCCTGCAGCCGGCGCTTGGCGGATTCGACCTTGGGCAGGCCCAGGGTGCTGTTGCCGTGCACGACCTGGCGTTGCAGGTTGCTGCTTTCCACCACATCGAAGTCCACCAGCCCCAGGGTGCCGACGCCGGCTGCGGCCAGGTACAGGCTGATGGGCGAGCCCAGGCCACCGGTACCGATGATCAGCACCTTGGCTTTCTTCAGGTTCAGTTGCCCTTCGCGGCCGACGCCGGGCAGGGTGATATGGCGCACATAGCGCTGCACTTCCTCGTTGCTCAGGGACTCGATGTCCATGCCGCCGGAGGTGGCGAGCAGCACTTCGATCCTGGCCTTCTCGGGCAGCGGCTCGTCGGGATCGATCAGTTCTTCCCCAGCCGTGAACAGGAAATGTTCCTTGAGTCGACCGTTGTTTTCGTGGAACAGGTGTGCCCGTAGCTGCGGGTAGCGGGCACAGAGGCCTTCAATGACTTCGCGCAATGTCGATCCGGCACCCTCGAGGGTCGATTCTGGCAACTTGGCCACACGGGCCAGGATGTCGGGGAAAGAGACAGCGTTCATGTACAACTCCGTTTGCAGGTCGTTGAAGGGGGTGAGGGCGAAGTGCGTGCCATCCCAGGCAAACAGCTTCGACCCAAGGGCCTTGCCCTGGCGAACATCCACCACCAGGTAGCTGACGGGGTAGATCGGTTCCCCCATGTAGAGGGCCTTGTCCTGATCCTCGTCGCTGAAATAGGCACCGACATCCGGGTGGGAGTGGTAGATCACCACCACCGGGTTATCCGTGCGAAAGGCCTTGTTCATCAGCAGCGTGTCGGTCACCGAGAAGGTGTAGCCGTTGGCCGCGCTGCGGGGGTAGGCCTCGGGGTTCTTGCGGTGTAACTCGTTCTGGATATTGCTGCCCAGGTACACACTGCCGTCGGCGAAGACAAAGCCGCAGCACTCTTCGGGGTAGGTGCTGCTGGCGTGGGCGTAGATCTGTGCCAGGGCGGTTTGGCGGAGGACGTCCATGTTTCTCTCGCGTGGTGGGGAAAGGGTCAATTGGGTTTTGCCAGCAGCTTTTCGATCGGCAACTTGGTGATGGCAAAGCCTGCCAGCAGGATCGCCGAATACAGCATCAGGTCCCGGGACAGTTCCAGGCCTTCGTACCAGGCGCCGATGATCACGGCGAACACCGGGAAAATAATGAAGACGAACGACAGGATGATCGGGCTCAGGCGCTTGAGCAGCATGAAGTACACGATAAACCCACCAACTGAGGCCACCAGGCCCAGGTAGAACAGGGCGCTCCAGGAACGCAGGGTAATGGCCTCGAAGGTCGGTGATTCAAACCACAGCCCGGCGACGAACAGCATCAGCCCGGCAATCCCGATGGGTAGGGTGTTGTAGGTGATCACACTGATGGCGCTGCCTTTTTGCTTGGTAATGACATAGCACAAGGCATGCATGATCGCGGCGCTCAGAATGGCCAGGACGCCAAAGAACTCGGCATGGTCAAGGTGCAGCCCCTGGCTCTTGATGATCATGTACAGGCTGGCGAAACCGATGCCGATCCCCACGACCTGGGAAAAGTAGATGCGCTCGCGCAGGAACAGCGCGGAGAAGATCAGGATGAACACCGGCATGCAACTGAACAGCAGGGCGGTGAGGCCGGACGAGACGTGCATCTCGCCATAGTTGAGCAGGTAGTAGGGCACGCTGAAATAGCAAAGGGTCACGAACACAAAGAACCAGCGGCTTTCCCGTGGAAACAGGATCGGCTCGCGACGCAGGAAGGCAAAACACAGGAATAGCGGGAAGGCGATCAAAAAGCGCAGGCCCGCCGACGTCAGGGGCGGCACGCTTTCCACGGCGATCTTGATCCCCAGCCAGGTGGTGCCCCAGCTCAGGCAGACAATCAGGAACATCACACTGGTGATCAGGCCAGCCAGCCATTGTTTGGGGGATTTGGTTTTTTCGGAATTTTCGAGAACAGCGGACATTGGCATCGTTTATTGCTTCCCTGAGCCGGAATTGAACTCTATATTGGACTTGTAATTAGAGGTTTCACCCGGTGATTGAACCCGTAAAAGCACACTATTAGGGCGAATGATGGCTGTCAAAACAAATATTGACATGGTGTCAATTATGCGAGAGGGACTGTCCAGTGGGCAGGGCGTGAAGTACAAACGCCTGTCTGATGTGATGGAGCGGGGCATCCTCGAGGGCTTGATCGAACCAGGGCGCAAACTGCCGCCTCATCGGGTGCTTTCCGACAACCTGGGGGTGACCATCGGTACGATCAGCCGCGCCTACGGCGAACTGGAACGCCTGGGCCTGGTGGTGGCGCGGGTGGGCGACGGCACATTCGTGCGCAAGCGTGGGATGGAGCGCCAGCGCGACGAAGGCTTTCGCAACGTCAGCGAGGAACCGCGCCAGTACTTCGATATGAGCCGCAATATGCACATCCCGGGGCAGGAGACCACGTTCCTGGCCCAGAGCTTTGAAACCCTGGCCACCAATGCCAAGTTCCTGCAGGACATCAGTGCCTACACCCCGGACGCCGGCTTGCCCCGCTACCGCGCGGCGGGTGCGCAATGGTTGGTGCAGCGTGATTTTCATCCGATTCCCGAGCAGGTCATCTGTGTCAACGGCGGCCAGCATGGTTTGTTGTGCGCGTTGATGGCGTTGGTGCGCGCGGGCGATACGGTCGTCACCGAGCAGTTGACCTATCCCGGTCTGATCACTGCCGCACGGATGCTTGGCATCCGCCTGATCGGCCTGGAAATGGACGAGGAGGGTGTGCTGCCGACGGCCCTGGAGGAGGTGTGTCGTAATCACCGGGTTTCTGCCCTGTACTGCACGCCGACCATCCAGAATCCGACGACAGCGGTCTTGTCGGTTGCCCGCCGCGAGGCGCTGGCCAGGGTCTGCCGTGAGCACAACCTGCTGATCCTGGAGGACGAGGCCCATGGTGTGTTGGTGGAGGACCGCCCGCCGCCCCTGAGTCATTTTGCCCCGGAGCGCACGATTCTGATCAGCAGCCTGAGCAAGGCGGTATCGGCGGGCTTGCGCGTGGGGTATGTGCATGCGCCGCCGGCGTTGGTCAGCCGTATTTCCGCAGCGCTGCGCTCAACCTGTTGGATGGCCACCCCTGTGACCCTGGAACTGGCCACGCAGTGGATTGAAAACGGCACGGCAGCGCATCTGTTGCGTCAGCAGATCCACGAAATCAGCCGGCGCAAGGCGTTGGTCGAGGACCTGCTGAGCGGCCTGGAATACCGGACGCACCCCAATAGCCCGCACTTCTGGATTGAAGTCCCGGAGCCATGGCGTGCGTCGGAAATCGAGGCTGAGCTCAAGCAGAACAATTACCTGATCGCGACGGCCGAGGCCTTCGCCGTGGGGCAGACGGCCGTGCCGCAGTTTATTCGGGCGAGTATCTGCAATACGTCTGGGGATGATCAGCTGCTAAGGGCAGGGTTTGATGCGCTGGCCACGGCGCTGGGGCAGGGTGGGGACCGGTTTCATCTGTGAGGCTGGGTTATCGTTGATCGCAGGCAAGTCGCACCGCAGCTCCCGCATTTGACGTGTGAACCCGATCAAATGTGGGAGCTGGCTCAAGCAATGCAAATTACTTGAAGCGCCGCTCGACGCCCTTTTCCACAAGGATCTTCGCCGAAATCTCTTCCACCGAAAAATGCGTGGAATTGATGTGCGCAATGTTCTCCCGACGGAATAGATTTTCCACTTCCCGCACCTCGAACTCGCACTGGGCATAGCTCGAATAGCGGCTGTTGGGCTTGCGTTCATTACGGATCGCTGTCAGGCGGTCCGGGTCGATGGTCAGGCCGAACAGCTTGTGCTGATGGGTGCGCAGCACCGCCGGCAGTTGCAGGCGCTCCATGTCGTCCTCGGTCAGCGGGTAGTTGGCCGCGCGGATGCCGAATTGCATGGCCATATACAGGCAGGTCGGGGTCTTGCCGCAGCGCGACACGCCGACCAGGATCAGGTCGGCCTTGTCGTAGTAATGGGTGCGGGCGCCATCGTCGTTGTCCAGGGCGAAGTTCACCGCCTCAATCCGCTCCATGTAGTTGGAGTTATGGCCAATGGAATGGGACTTGCCCACGGAGTACGAGGAGTGTTCGCTCAACTCCTGTTCCAGGGGCGCGAGGAAGGTCGAGAAGATGTCGATCATGAAACCATTGGAGGTCGCGAGGATCTCACGGATGTCCTGATTGACGATGGTGTCGAAAATGATCGGGCGCACACCGTCTTTTTCGGCGGCCAGATTGATTTGTTGTACCATGGCCCGCGCTTTATCCACGTTATCGATATAAGGCCGGGTAAATTTGGCAAAGGTAATGCTTTCGAACTGCGCCAGCAGGCTCTGACCCAGGGTTTCGGCGGTAATGCCGGTGCCATCGGAGATAAAGAAAGCAGATCGTTTCATTTGAGCCTTGGGCCTTAAGCTGATGACGAATCTTGGATATGATAGGCGCGATTTTGCCGTCCCACAGTGGGCCGCATTCTCACTTATTTTCCAGGTCCAGGCCACAAACGCCGGTAAATGCTCCTACTGAGCCGCCGGCGCCCTGAGCTTTTCCAACACAGTTAGTGGAGAGATCACCTTGGTAGAGTACGTAGTTTCCCTCGATAAGCTCGGCGTCCATGATGTAGAGCATGTGGGGGGCAAGAACGCATCCCTCGGCGAGATGATCAGTAATCTTGCGGGCGCTGGTGTCTCGGTGCCCGGTGGTTTCGCCACCACGGCCCAGGCATACCGCGATTTCCTCGAACTGAGCGGCCTCAACGATCAGATCCACGCTGCCCTGGACGCGCTGGACGTCGATGACGTCAACGCCCTGGCCAAGACCGGCGCACAGATCCGCCAGTGGATCATGGAAGCCGAGTTCCCCGAGAAGCTCAACGCCGAAATCCGCACAGCCTTCGCCACCTTGTCGGCCGGCAACCCGGACATGGCCGTCGCCGTGCGCTCCTCGGCCACCGCCGAAGACTTGCCCGACGCCTCGTTCGCCGGCCAACAGGAAACCTTCCTGAATATCCGTGGCGTGGAAAACGTTATCCGGGCAGCCAAGGAAGTATTTGCCTCGCTGTTCAACGACCGCGCCATTTCCTACCGTGTACACCAGGGTTTCGACCACAAGTTGGTAGCGTTGTCTGCCGGCGTACAGCGCATGGTGCGTTCGGAAACCGGTACTGCCGGCGTGATGTTCACCCTGGATACCGAATCGGGCTTCCGTGACGTGGTGTTCATCACCGGCGCCTACGGCCTGGGCGAAACCGTCGTACAAGGCGCGGTCAACCCGGACGAGTTCTACGTGCACAAGCACACCCTTGAGGCCGGTCGCCCGGCGATCCTGCGCCGCAACCTGGGCAGCAAGGCCATCAAGATGATCTACGGCGACGAGGCCAAGGCCGGTCGCTCGGTGAAAACCGTTGATGTCGACAAGGCTGAGCGTGCGCGCTTTTGCCTCAGCGATGCCGAAGTCAGCGAATTGGCCAAGCAGGCGATGATCATCGAGAAGCACTACAAGTGCCCGATGGACATCGAATGGGCCAAGGACGGCGACGACGGCAAGCTGTACATCGTCCAGGCCCGTCCGGAAACCGTGAAGAGCCGCACCTCGGCCAATGTCATGGAACGCTACCTGTTGAAAGAAACCGGCACCGTGCTGGTAGAGGGCCGTGCCATCGGCCAGCGCATCGGTGCGGGCAAGGTGCGGATCATCAAGGACGTGTCCGAGATGGACAAGGTCCAGCCAGGTGACGTGCTGGTTTCCGACATGACCGACCCGGACTGGGAACCCGTGATGAAGCGCGCGAGCGCCATCGTCACCAACCGTGGCGGGCGTACCTGCCACGCGGCGATCATCGCCCGTGAGCTGGGGATCCCGGCAGTGGTGGGTTGTGGCAACGCCACCCAACTGCTCAAGGATGGCCAGGGCGTCACCGTGTCCTGCGCCGAAGGCGATACCGGCTTCATCTTTGAAGGTGAGCTGGGCTTCGATATCAAGCAAAACTCCATCGACGCCATGCCGGACCTGCCGTTCAAGATCATGATGAACGTCGGCAACCCCGACCGCGCCTTCGACTTTGCGCAGTTGCCGAACGCCGGTGTGGGCCTGGCCCGCCTGGAGTTCATCATCAACCGCATGATCGGCGTGCACCCCAAGGCCCTGTTGAACTACGACGGCCTGCCGGTGGAAATCAAGGACAGCGTCGACAAGCGCATCGCCGGCTACAACGACCCGGTGGGCTTCTACGTCGAGAAGTTGGTGGAAGGCATCAGCACCCTGGCGGCGGCCTTCTGGCCGAAGAAAGTCATCGTGCGCCTGTCCGACTTCAAGTCCAACGAATACGCGAACCTGATCGGCGGCAAGCTCTACGAACCGGAAGAAGAAAACCCGATGCTGGGCTTCCGTGGCGCCTCGCGTTACATCAGCGAAGCATTCCGTGACTGCTTTGAGCTTGAGTGCCGCGCCCTCAAGCGTGTGCGCAACGAGATGGGCCTGACCAACGTCGAGATCATGGTGCCCTTCGTGCGTACCCTGGGCGAGGCGAGCCAGGTCGTTGACCTGCTGGCCGAGAACGGTCTGACCCGCGGCGAAAACGACCTGCGCGTGATCATGATGTGCGAGCTGCCGTCCAACGCCATCCTCGCCGAAGAGTTCCTGGAGTTCTTCGATGGATTCTCCATCGGGTCCAACGACCTGACCCAGTTGACCCTGGGCCTGGACCGTGACTCCGGGATCATCGCGCACCTGTTTGACGAGCGTAACCCTGCGGTCAAGAAGCTGCTGGCCAACGCCATCCAGGCCTGTAACAAGGCCGGCAAGTACATCGGCATCTGCGGCCAAGGCCCTTCCGATCACCCGGACCTGGCCAAATGGCTGATGGAACAGGGCATCGAAAGCGTCTCGCTGAACCCCGATTCCGTGCTGGAAACCTGGTTCTTCCTGGCTGAAGGTCAAGCCTCGGCGTAATTGCCATTTGCCGGCCAGCCAGTGCGGCTGGCCGGCATTTCTCATTCTGTACAGGGCGGAACTCCTACCGGACGCCGCCCTTTTTTGTGCAAGAACATTATGCAAAGCAGCAGCAACCTGTTTCCCGTCGCCTTGATCAGCGCTGAGCGTCGTGGCGACCTGAGTGAAGATGTCTATCGCCTCAAGCCTGGCAACAGCCCCGACAGCACCGTAGAGCTGGCGGTGACACGCCTGGGCCTGGCCGATGTCGCGCAAAGCCGTGGCATACCGGTGGTGCTGGTGCATGGCAGCTTTTCCAACCGGCGCTTCTGGTATTCGCCCAAAGGTATCGGCCTGGGGGCGTACCTGGCGCGCCAGGGCTTTGATGTATGGATCCCGGAAATGCGCGGCCACGGGCTTTCCCGGCGCAACCAGGACTACGCCAAGAATCGTGTCGCCGACTATGCTCGTTACGATTTGCCAGCCATTGCCGCCTTTGTGCGTGAGCAAAGTGCGCAGATCCCGCACTGGATCGGCCATTCGTTGGGTGGCACGACTCTGGCGGCAGCCTTGGGCGGCCACTATCTGGGCGCGCCGGCGGTGGCGTCGGTGGCGTTGTTTGGCTGCCAGGTCAGCCGCACTTACTGGCCGTTGAAGATTCCGCCGGTGGAGTGGGGTGGACGCTTGATCCTCAAGCGCTTTGCCCAGCTCTCCGGCTCGCGCCTCAAGCGTGGTCCGGAAGACGAGCCTATCGGTCTGGCCCTGGAAAGCATGCGCTGGCACGGCTTGTTCGGGCGTTTCGGCGATGCCGAGCGCGACTGGTGGAAAGGCCTGGCCGAGGTCGATGTGCCGCTACTGGCCGTGAGTGCCGCTGGCGATCATCAGGACCCGGACTGGGCCTGCCGCAAGCTGTTTGAGCAGGTGGGCAGCGAGCATCGCCAGTATCTGTGCCTGGGGCGCAAGCATGGGTTCAGCGGTGATTTCGGGCATGTCGAGATGCTGGTCAGCAAAGCGGCGCAGGCCGAAGTATGGCCACTGGTGCAGCGCTGGCTGAAAGATCCCCTGACACCTCCGGTGGATGCACAGGCGCCGGTGCCTGCGACTGTCTGAGAAAAGGCTCTAAAGAGGGCGTTTCGCTTGAAGTGGCTTACGGCTAAGATATGACGCACCGAGCTATTTTGGTCATATTCAGTCGCGTAGTGGCTATTGCGTTACAGTCTGGTGGGTCTGATCATTGTCGCCCTTGCAGCGGCAGGTCTTAAAGAATGCCCGTTGCGATGCGTTTTCTTGATGTGGCTGTGGATGTTCGACACCTTCTTTCACCGACAGGAGTTTCTCGATGAACCATTACGTTACCCCCGACCTGTGTGACGCCTACCCGGACCTGGTGCAGGTGCTGGAGCCGATGTTCGCCAACTTTGGGGGCCGGGACTCCTTCGGTGGGCAGATCGTGACCGTCAAGTGTTTTGAGGACAACTCCCGGGTCAAGGAACAGGCCGAGCTGGACGGCACTGGCAAAGTGCTGGTGGTCGATGGTGGTGGTTCGCTGCGTTGCGCCTTGCTGGGCGACATGATCGCTGATCGAGCCGCAAAGAATGGTTGGGAGGGCTTGGTGATCTACGGTTGTGTGCGTGACGTTGACGTACTGGCGCAGACCGACCTGGGCGTGCAGGCCCTGGCCAGCCACCCTAAAAAGAGTCATCGTCAGGGTGTGGGTGACGTGGGCGGGGCCGTGACCTTTGCCGGCGTGACATTGCGTCCAGGCGAATATGTCTATGCCGATAATAATGGCGTGATTGTTTCGCCAAGCCCTTTGAAAATGCCTGAATAACCGCAGCAGCCGACAGGGGTGAGGATGTTCGAGGAAGAAAACGCGCAGTGGGGGCTGGTGCATGCCCTGGTGCTGGACGGTAAAGGCGGTGCGCGTTCAATTGCCCGGACTGAGCTTGACGAGCTGCAACTGCAGCCTCAGGAAAGCCTGTGGCTGCATTGGGATCGCAGTCATCCCCAGACCCAGACCTGGTTGCGCAAATCCAGTGGCCTGAGCGAGTTTGCCTGTGACCTGCTGCTGGAGGAGAACACCCGCCCGCGTCTGCTGCCGTTGCCGGACGACGAATTGCTGCTGTTTCTGCGCGGGATCAACCTCAACCCAGGAGCCGAGCCGGAAGATATGGTGTCGGTGCGTATCTTTGCTTCGGCTGACCGGGTCATCTCCCTGCGTCTGCGGCCATTGCGCGCCACCGACGAGTTGCTGGTGCAGTTGGCGGATGGTAAAGGCCCCAGGACTGCTTCCGAGCTGATCCTCTACATGGCGCAGTACCTGACCCATAAAGTGCAGGATCTGGTCAGTGACCTGTCTGAAATCGTCGATATCGAAGAAGAAAAACTCGATACCGACGAACGGTATACCCCGGAGCATGGCAGTGTCCTGCAGATCCGTCGGCGTGCCGCCGCGCTCAAGCGTTTTTTGGCGCCGCAGCGCGATATTTTCGCGCAACTGACACGCATAAAACTGCCATGGTTTGCCGATGACGATGCTGACTATTGGAATGAATTGAATAACAGCCTGACCCGTTACCTGGAAGAGCTGGAACTGAGCCGGGAGCGCGTGGGGCTGGTGCTGGAGGCCGAGGATCGGCGTTTGAGCGTGCGCATGAACCGCACCATGTACCGCTTCGGGATCATCACCGGGATCTTTTTGCCGATGAGTTTTCTGACAGGGTTGCTGGGGATCAACGTGGGCGGAATTCCGTTCTCCGAGAGCCCATATGGTTTCGCGCTAGCGTGCCTGTTGATGGTCTCGGTGGCCCTTGGGCAGTGGTGGTTGTTTCGACGTTTACGCTGGGTTTGACCTGAACGTGACCTGAACGGCGGGAGAGGTCATGTGACCCGACGAATTTTGCCCTCGTCTTTTAACTCACTTGCGAGAGGTCCCTATGCACGATCCGTTTGAACAGTCTCTGCGTGACATGCTTAATGCTTCGCCGTCCAACCGTGACGACGACGCTTGCCTGGGCCGCGTACTGAAAACTGCCAACCGCCAGGTAGGTGCGGGCGATCTGTTTGGTCTGCTCGGCCGCTGGGTGCCGGCATTGATGATGGCCCTGAACAATGGTTCGGCCCACGTATCACCTGTTTCTCGTCGTAAACCTATTGCTCGCACTGCTGATAAGGCTGATTGAATATGGAACTTGATCTCTGGACGCAGAGTCTGGTCACTGCAATGACTGCGTTGTGGACCAAGGTGGCGAATTTCATTCCCAACCTGTTTGGTGCGCTGGTGTTGGTGCTGCTGGGTTTTGTCGTGGCCAAGTTGCTCGACACCCTGCTCTCAAAATTGCTCGCCAAGCTGGGCCTCGATCGCCTGATGGCCGGCACCGGATTGACCAAGCTGCTGGGGCGTGCCGGGCTGCAAGTGCCGATCTCGACACTGATCGGCAAGATCGTCTATTGGTTTGTTTTGCTGATTTTTCTGGTTTCTGCGGCGCAATCACTTGGACTTGAGCGAGTTTCAGCTACGCTCGACATGCTGGCGCTGTATTTGCCGAAGGTATTCGGCGGCGCGTTGGTGTTGCTGGTGGGGGTTTTGCTGGCGCAACTGGCCAATGGGCTGGTACGCGGCGCTGCCGAAGGAGTGGGCCTGGACTATGCCAGCGGCCTGGGGCGAATCGCCCAGGGGCTGGTAATCATCATCAGTATTTCGGTGGCGATCAGCCAGTTGGAGGTCAAGACTGACCTGCTCAACCATGTGATCGTGATCGTTTTGATTACCGTTGGTCTGGCCGTTGCACTGGCCATGGGGTTGGGAAGCCGGGGAATTGCCGGTCAGATTCTTGCGGGAATCTATGTGCGTGAGTTGTATCAGGTTGGGCAACACGTGCGTGTTGGCGAGGTCGAAGGGCAGATTGAAGAGATCGGTACGGTGAAAACCACGGTGCTGACCGATGATGGCGAACTAGTGTCGCTGTCCAATCGGGTTCTGCTGGAACAGCAGGTCAATAGCCGCTAACCCGGTAAACCCTGCTAATGTACGCCGCCGCAAACCTGGGTATCCAGGCTGTGGCGGACATTGACCTGACTGTCGGCACGACTTGTTTTGAATAAAGCCCAAACGCTGTCCACGCGCTATGACCCCCGTGAGCTCTCTGATGAGGAGTTGGTCGCGCGCTCGCACACGGAGCTGTTTCACGTAACACGCGCGTACGAAGAATTGATGCGCAGGTATCAACGCACTCTGTTCAACGTTTGTTCAAGATATTTAGGGAACGATCGTGATGCGGATGATGTCTGTCAGGAAGTGATGCTCAAGGTGTTGTATGGCCTGAAGAACTTCGAGGGTAAATCGAAGTTCAAAACCTGGCTCTACAGCATCACGTACAACGAGTGCATCACGCAGTATCGTAAGGAACGGCGAAAGCGTCGCTTGATGGACGCATTGAGCCTGGACCCCCTTGAGGAGGCGTCTGAAGAAAAGACGCCGGCACCCGAGGAGAAGGGCGGGCTTGATCGCTGGTTGGTGCATGTGAATCCAATTGACCGCGAAATTCTGGTGCTACGATTTGTCGCAGAACTGGAATTTCAGGAAATTGCTGACATTATGCATATGGGTTTGAGTGCTACAAAAATGCGTTACAAACGTGCTCTTGATAAATTGCGTGAGAAATTTGCGGACAGTACTGAAACTTAGTTCGGTGCAAATATCTCTTACGTGTAGGCAAGTTCTGTTAGACTTGTCGCCGAGTTGTCCCCCGGTATGTGGGACTGCTTTACAATCACCAGATGGGGATTTAACGGATGAAACTGAAAAACACCTTGGGCTTGGCCATTGGTTCTCTTATTGCCGCTACTTCTTTCGGCGTTCTGGCACAAGGCCAAGGCGCAGTTGAAGGCGAGCTGTTCTACAAGAAGCAGTACAACGATAGCGTCAAGCACATCGAAGACGGCTTCAATCCTGGCGCTCGCATCGGTTACTTCCTGACCGACGACCTGTCCTTGAACCTGTCCTACGACAAGACCAACCACACCCGTTCGACTGACGGTACTGGCAACCAGAAGATCAAAGGTGATACCGGCAGCCTCGTTGCTCAGTACCACTTCGGTCAAGCTGGCGTCGACTCCCTGCGTCCATACGTAGAAGGTGGTTTCGGTCACCAGAGCCGTGGCAACGTACGTGCTGATGGCCACACTGGTCGCGATCAGACTACTTTCGCTACCGTTGGTACCGGCGTTAAGTACTACTTCACCAACAACCTGTACGCTCGTGCCGGTGTTGAAGCTGACTACGGTCTGGACAACGGCAAGTGGGACTACTCCGCACTGGTTGGCCTGGGCGTAAACTTCGGCGGTAACGCTGGCGCAGTTGCTCCAGCTCCTACCCCAGCACCAGCTCCAGAGCCAGTTCCAGAGCCAGAAGCTCCGGTTGCTCAGGTTGTTCGTGTTGAGCTGGACGTGAAGTTCGACTTCGACAAGGCCGTTGTTAAGCCTAACAGCTACGGCGACGTGAAAAACCTGGCCGACTTCATGAAGCAGTACCCAGCTACCAACGTAGAAGTTGCTGGTCACACTGACTCCGTCGGTCCAGACGCCTACAACCAGAAGCTGTCCCAGCGTCGTGCTGACGCTGTTAAGAAAGTCCTGGCCAATGATGGCGTTGAAGCCAACCGCATCACCGCGGTAGGTTACGGCGAATCCCGCCCAGTTGCTGACAACGCAACTGAAGCTGGTCGTGCTGTTAACCGTCGTGTAGAAGCGTCGGTTGAGGCTCAAGCTCAGTAATTACTGAGTGGTAGAAAAAAGCCCGGCTTAGGCCGGGCTTTTTTTCGCCTGCCATTTGCCTCAGGCGCTGGCCTGCAAGGCGACCTCTACCACGTTGCCCGCCACAGCTCCGATCACCAGGATCGCCGGGCTCTTCAAGGCAAACGCCTTGGCATCCTCCTGCATGTGCGCCAGGGAGCTGCGGCACTCACGCTGCTGGGGCAGCGAGGCGTTCTCGATCATCGCCACCGGCATATCAGGGGCCATGCCCCCTTCGAGCAATTGCCGGGCAATCTCTGAAAGCTTCGCCACACCCATGTACACCACCAGTGTCGTGCCACCCTCGGCCAATGCCCGCCAATTGAGGCGGCTGTCGTCCTGGGTATGGGCGGTGACAAGCGTTACGCCGCGACTGATTCCCCGCAACGTCAGCGGTATATCGCAGTTTGTGGCACCCGCCAGCCCCGCCGTGATGCCATTGACCAACTCCACGCTCACGCCTCGATCCCTCAGCCAACTCGCCTCTTCGCCGCCGCGCCCAAAAATGCACGGATCGCCGCCTTTCAGGCGCACCACACATTTGCCCTGGCGTGCATAACGCAGCATCAAGCGGTGAATGAAATCCTGGGGCGTAGAACGACATCCCCCGCGCTTGCCGACGGTTATCACCCGCGTACCGGGGCAATGCTCAAGTACCGCAGGGTTGACCAAGTCATCAATCAGTACCACATCGGCCTCGTGCAGGGCCCGTACCGCCTTGAGGGTCAACAACTCCGGATCACCTGGGCCTGCGCCCACCAGCCAGACTTTTGCGTTCATAGGTATTGCCCTCACACACTGATAGCGATTGGCTGCGAGGTGCTCGCCAATAGCCGTTTGATTTCGGGCACGCAGGAGCCACATTGCGTACCGCAGCCCAACGCTTGTTTCAGCCCATCCAGATCCAAACCACGGCCGATGCCGGCGCATATCGCGCTTTCACTGACGTTCTTGCAGTTGCAGAGGGTTCTGTTGCTGGTCATTTCACCACCGGGCGGCGCACTCAGCGGTGCCAGCAGCCAACGGCGCAATTGCTCGTCGGCCCGGCCTTCCAGCCACAGGCTTTGCAGCCAGTGGCGGGCTAGGGTTTCGCCGGCCAGGCGGATCGCGGTAATCCGGCCTTTCTCGATTTTTACCCGTTTGCCGATGGAGCGCCGCGGGTCGTCATAGGCCATGACCGGGCCGTCATTCAGGCCCAGCAGTTGGTCGATGGCCTTGAGCAGTTGCAGGTCCGGCGCCTCGCTATGTGCCGCGCGTACCAGCAGGGCAGGCCGTTCGCGCCCGGCCAGGCTCAGGCTGACATAGGCAAAACCCTCGCACAGGGGGCGCAAGGCTTCGAAGTGTTGCTGCACATCGCCCTCGATCAGCGCGAACAAGTGCCAGGGCAATTGCACGGCTTCCAGGCGCACGCCGCAGTGCTTGAGTTCCGGTTGTTTCGACAGTGGATCGAACGCCGGCTGGGTCAGGGCGTTGACGCCGCCCTTGAGGAAGCGATCGCCCCAATGCATCGGCAGGAACGCCTGGCCGGGGCGCACGCTGTCATCACTGCTCACCGCCACGATCACATTGCCACGACGGCTCTTGAGGTTGACCAGGTCGCCTTCCTTGAAACGATGCCGACGCAATTCGTCCGGATGCAGGCTGAGCAACGCTTCGCTGACGTGCCCGAAAAGTTGCGCCGCCGTGCCGGTACGGCTCATGCCGTGCCATTGGTCACGCAGGCGGCCGGTGATCAGGGTCAGGGGAAAGCGCGCATCACGCTGCTCCTTGGCGGCGCGATAAGGGTCGGCGACAAACCGCGCCCGCCCATTGGCGGTTGGGAAGATACCGTCGGTGTACAAGCGTGCCGTGCCGGCCTGGGCCTCTGCGGGAAACGGCCATTGCTGCGGGCCGATCCGGTCGAGCAGCGCGTGGCTGAGGCCTGACAGGTCCAGGTCTTGGCCACGAGTCAGCTGTTTGTATTCATCAAACACCTGCGCGGGGTTTTCGAAGGTGAACAGGCCGGTTTTCTGCGGGCGCAAGCGGCGTTCCAGGCGCTGGGCGAAATCCACGGTGATTGCCCAGTCCGGTCGCGCTTCGCCCGGTGGGGTGATGGCCTGGCGGACGTGGGAAATGCGCCGCTCGGAATTGGTCACCGTGCCGTCCTTCTCGCCCCAACTGGCTGCCGGCAGCAACAGGTCGGCAAAGGCCGCGGTTTCGGTAGTGCGAAAGGCCTCTTGCAATACCACGAACGGGCACGCGGCCAAGGCCAGACGCACGCTGTTCTGGTCCGGCATTGATTGCGCCGGGTTGGTACAGGCGATCCACAATGCCTTGATCTTGCCGGCCTGCACCTGCTCGAACAGTTCGATGGCGGTCAAGCCGGTGCTGGATGGCAGTTGCTCAACCCCCCAATAAGCGGCGACTTGGGCGCGGTGCTCGGCGTTGCCGGCGTCGCGATGGCCCGGTAGCAGGTTCGACAGGCTGCCGGTTTCCCGCCCGCCCATGGCATTCGGTTGGCCGGTCAGGGAAAAGGGCCCGCAACCTGGGCGGCCAAGGGTGCCGGTGGCCAGGTGCAGGTTGATCAATGCACTGTTTTTCGCGCTGCCGGCAGTGGACTGGTTCAACCCCATGCACCACAAAGACAGGAAACTCGGCGAGGTGCCGACCCACTCTGCACACTGGCGCAGTTGTTCGACGCTGATCCCGCACAATTGCGTGACCATCTGCGGCGTGTAGTCATGCACCAGCCGTTTCAGCTCGACCAAACCCTCGGTATGGGCCTGGATAAAGTCGCGGTCGATCCATTCTTCCCACAGCAACAGATGCAAAATCCCATGGAACAACGCTACATCAGTCCCCGGCAGGATCGTCAAGTGCATATCCGCCAGGTCGCAGGTGTCGGTGCGTCGGGGATCGATGACCAGCACCTTCATGTCCGGTCGGCGCGCCTTGGCTTCTTCCAGCCGGCGAAACAGTACCGGGTGGGCGTAGGCCATGTTACTGCCGACGATCATCACGCAATCGCTGGCCTCCAGATCCTCATAGCTGCACGGTGGCGCATCGGCACCCAGGCTGCGCTTGTAGCCGACCACCGCCGAGGACATGCACAGCCTGGAATTGCTGTCGATATTGTTGGTGCCCACCAGGGCTCGCGCGAGTTTGTTGAAGCTGTAGTAGTCCTCGGTCAACAGTTGCCCGGAGATATAGAACGCCACGCTGTCGGGGCCATGCTCGGTGATGGTATCGGCGAACACATTGGCCGCGTGTTCCAGGGCCGTGTCCCAGTCGGTGCGGCTGCGGGCCAGGCCCTTGCCCAGGCGCAGTTCCGGGTACAGCGCCCGAGCCGACCGGTCGCCGGTCAGGTGCAGGGTGGACCCCTTGCTGCACAGTTTGCCGAAGTTGGCCGGGTGCGCCGGATCGCCGCTGACCCCGAGGATCTGCGTGCCATCATGTTCGATCAGCACGCCGCAGCCGACCCCGCAGTAGCAGCAGGTCGATGCGGTGACCTGGCGGTTCATCAACCGGCGTCCCGCAGGGCCAGCATCACCCGGCCGTTTTCCACCCGGGCGTGGTGATGGTGGGCGCAGCCGATATCCGGGGCCTGGGCTTCGCCGGATGCCAGGTCGATCTGCCAGTTGTGCAGCGGGCAGGCCACGCGTTTGCCATAGATCAGCCCCTGGGACAGCGGCCCGCCCTTGTGCGGGCAGCGGTCGTCGAGGGCGAACACTTCATCGTCACTGGTACGAAAAATCGCGATTTCCCCTTTCGGGCCGCTGATGATGCGCGAGCCCAGGGCGTTGATTTCTTCGAGGGCGCAGATATCCAGCCAGTTCATAGCACTACCTCCAACTGTTTGACGGCGATGGTGTCGAATTCCTTTTTCAGCAATGGCTGCTCCAGGCGCTCTTTCCACGGGTCCTGTTCAAACGACAGGGAAAATTTCAGGCGCTCATTGAGGGCCTGGCGCCGCGCCGGGTCTTCCAGCACGGCCTTCCTGATGTGGTCCATGCCGACCCGTTGCAGGTAATGCACGGTGCGCTCCAGGTAGAAGGCTTCTTCGCGGTACAGTTGTAGGAAAGCGCCGTTGTACTCACGCACTTCCTCGGCGGTCTTGAGCTTGACGAAAAATTCCGCGACCTCGGTCTTGATCCCGCCATTGCCACCGATATACATCTCCCACCCCGAGTCGACGCCGATTATTCCCACGTCCTTGATCCCGGCTTCCGAGCAGTTGCGCGGGCACCCGGAGACCGCCAGCTTGACCTTGTGGGGCGACCACATATTGAACAGGTCATGCTCAAGCTCAATGCCCAGTTGCGTGGAGTTCTGCGTGCCGAAACGGCAGAACTCGCTGCCGACACAGGTCTTCACGGTGCGGATGGATTTGCCGTAGGCATGCCCGGACGGCATATCGAGGTCTTTCCAGACCCCGGGCAGGTCCTGTTTCTTGATGCCCAGCAAGTCGATGCGCTGGCCGCCAGTGACCTTGACCATTGGCACGTTGTACTTGTCGGCCACATCGGCAATCCGCCGCAGCTCGGCAGGATTGGTCACACCGCCCCACATCCGTGGGACTACCGAGTAGGTGCCGTCTTTCTGAATATTGGCGTGGGCCCGTTCGTTGATCAGGCGCGATTGCGGGTCGTCCTTGGCTTCGCCTGGCCAGGTGGAGATCAGGTAGTAGTTCAAGGCCGGGCGGCAGGTGGCGCAGCCGTTGGGCGTGCGCCAGTTGAGGTAGCCCATGGTGTCGGCGATGGTCAGCAGGTGCTGGTCGCGGATGGCCTGGCGGATTTGCCCGTGGTTGAGGTCGCTGCAACCGCAGATGGCTTTTTCGCTTTTGGGCTTGACGTCGGCGGCGCCGCCCACGGTATTGATCAGGATCTGCTCCACCAGCCCGGCGCAGGAGCCGCAGGAACTGGCGGCCTTGGTGTGTTTTTTTACCTCATCGACGCTGAACAGGCCCTGTTCCTGGATCGCCTTGACGATGGTGCCCTTGCACACCCCGTTACAGCCGCAGACTTCGGCGCTGTCGGCCATGCTCATGGCTTTGTCCTGGCCTTGGTGGCCTACATCGCCCAAGGCGTTTTCGCCGAACATCAGGTGATCGCGGATCTCGCCAATGCCATGGTTCTCACGGATCTGCCGGAAATACCAACCGCCGTCGGCGGTATCGCCGTACAGGCAGGCGCCGACCAGTATGTCGTCCTTGATCACCAGCTTCTTATAGACGCCGCCAATGGGGTCGGAAAGGGTGATTGTCTCGGTGCCTTCGCCGCCCATGAAGTCGCCAGCAGAAAACAGGTCGATGCCGGTGACTTTGAGCTTGGTCGAGGTCACCGAGCCTTTGTAGGTGGCGAAGCCCAACTGCGCCAGATGGTTGGCACACACCTTGGCCTGTTCGAACAGCGGTGCCACCAGGCCGTAGGCAATCCCACGATGGCTGGCGCACTCGCCGATGGCATAGATGCGCGGGTCGTAGGTTTGCAGCGTGTCGTTGACCAGGATCCCACGGTTGCACGGGATGCCGGACCGTTCCGCCAGTTCGGTGTTGGGGCGGATACCGGCGGCCATCACCACCAGGTCGGCCGGAATCACTTCGCCATTTTTGAACTGCACCGAGCCCACGCGGCCATTGCCGGCGTCATGCAGGGCCTGGGTCTGTTCGCACAGGCGAAACACCAGGCCCCGGCTTTCCAGTTCGGTTTGCAGCAACTGGCCGCTGGTCTTGTCCAGCTGGCGCTCCAGCAGCCATTCGCCGATATGCACCACGGTCACGTGCATGCCGCGCAGCATCAGGCCATTGGCGGCTTCCAGGCCCAGCAGGCCGCCGCCGATGACCACTGCGTGCTTGTGGGTTTTGGCGGTGTCGATCATGGCCTGGGTATCGGCGATGTCGCGGTAGCCAATCACGCCCTGCAAGGTGTTGCCGGGGATCGGCAGGATAAACGGGGTCGAACCGGTGGCGATCAGCAGGCGATCGTACTCGGCCTCGGTGCCGTCTTCGGCGATGACTTTGCGCTTGACCCGGTCGATCTGCACCACCTTGCGGTTGAGCAGCAGCTTGATGTTGTTTTGCAGGTACCAGTCCAGGTCGTTGAGCACGATCTCTTCGAACGTCTGCTCGCCGGCCAGCACCGGCGAGAGCAGGATGCGGTTGTAGTTGGTGTGGGGCTCGGCACCAAACACCGTGATGTCGTACAGCTCGGTGCTCAGTTTCAGCAGTTCTTCAAGGGTGCGAACCCCGGCCATGCCGTTGCCGATCATCACCAGTTTGAGTTTCTTCATGTCGTTCTCCGCAGTGGCTCGACAAATCACGCGCAAACAAAAAAGGCGTCCCGCTAGTTGCCTAGCGAGGACGCCTTTGTCCTGGTCCCGTTCTCTCGGGAGAGCCCCACCTTCGTCGTTGAAGGGTGGGCTGTATGTGGGGGTGTTGCAGGAGCTAATGCAGCGGTTGTGCCAAGTCGTGAAAAGCCGGATTTACTGAGGTTCTGGCGGCTGCCACAAGGCTGTTTCGCACCATTTAAAGGCGCGATGCCCACAACTGGCGCGTCGACCTCCTGTAGGAGCCGGCTTGCCGGCGAAGGACGTTAACGATAACGCGAGGTACCTGGATGAATACGGTGATTGTGGGTTTTGCGCCGGCAAGCTGGCTCCTACAGGGATAACAGATACAGCAACAGCAGATTGATCAGCAGCGACACCAACGCCAGGGTTTGCCAGACCTTCAGCGGTTCGCGTTCCAGCAGCGGCCGCGGGCGCAGGCTCAGTTCGCGGCGGTCGGCCTGTTCCAGTACCAGCAGCCATTGCTCGGCGGTTTCGTAACGCTGATCTGCTTGCGCGGCAACCGAGCGTTCCAGGCTTTGCTGCAACCAATCGGGCAGGTCCGGCCGGTAGCGGCTGGCGTTGACCGGCGTGTTGAACCGGGGCCGCTGGAAAGCTTCGATCTCACCGTAGGGATAATGCCCGGTGAGCAGGTAATACAGGCTCACACCGGCGCTGTACAAATCCTGCTGCGGGGTCGGACGTTCGCCGCTGAAGGCTTCGGGCGCGATAAAGCTGGGCGTGCCCGGCAACAGGTGAGCGCGGTCTTCGGACAACCCAGGGCAATAGGCCAGGCCAAAATCCAGCACCCGCAGTTCGCCGTCGTCGCCCAGCAGCAGGTTTTCCGGCTTGATGTCGCGGTGCAGGATTTGCCGGCGATGCAGCATGCCCACTGCCCGCAGCAAGCGTTCGGCAATGGATTGCCACTGCGCCAGTGGCAACGGGCCTTGCCGCTGGAACAGCTGCGCCAGGGTTTGCCCGCTGTATTCACGCATCACGTAGTACAAATGCTGACGCCCGCCGCCCGGATGGACTTCAGGAAATGCCCGCCCGGCCACCCTGCGCAGAAACCATTCCTCCGCGAGCAGGGCCTGGGCGGCATCGTGGTCATCATCGTGGTCAGGGGGCAGGGTCTTGAGCAGCCAGGGTTGCTGCTGGGCATCGCGCACCCGGTACAGCAACGACTGGCGACTGTGTGCCCGCAGGCATTCCACCTGCCAGCCTTCGAAGGATTGCCCGGCCTTCAACAGTGGCGGCAATGGCCACTGTTGCAACTGCACCAGCGCATCACCCAGGGTCGCGGCGCCGAGCCGGTCGATGCGCACCAGCAGGGCACTGGCGTTGTCCTGGCTACCTGCCAGGTGCGCGGCGTTGACCAGCGTATTGACCGCCACGTCCAGGTCGGCCTGTTCGCGCAGGATCGCGCGGATGCTGTGGTCGGCGAGGGTCGCCCACACACCATCGCTGAGCAGCAGGAAACATTCGCCCTGGCGCAGTTCACCGTCGAGAAAATCCACCACCAGATGCTGGTCCAGGCCCAGGGCGCGCTTGAGCACATGCTGCATGCCGGGTTGCTCCCAGACATGCTCTTGAGTGATGCGCTGCAACTCACCGTCAAACCAGCGATACACCCGGCAATCACCAACATGGGCCAGGGTAAAGCGCTGGCCGCGAAACACCAGGGCGCTAAGGGTGGTCAGCAACGGTTGGCCGCCGCCATTGGCCTGCAGCCAGCGATTCTGTGCCAGCAACAGCCGCTCCAGGGCCTGGGCCACGCCCCAGGTCTGTGGCGTGGCGTAGTAATCCAGGGCCAGGGCCTGCAAGGTCGAGCGCGCGGCCAGGCCGCCGTCGGCGCATTGGCTGACGCCATCGGCGATAGCACACAGATAGCCTTTGCTGGCGGCCAGTTCCGGAGCCGGCGTGACCAGGCGCAGGGCGTCCTGGTTTTCCGCGCGTGGCCCGATGGCGCTGGCCTGGGCCACGCTCAATTGCAGGCTCATCAGACCCGCGCGGCGGTGACGGCCGCCGAACCCCAGGTGGTCCTCCAGCGGCGCTTCACGCCATACAGGCCGAACCACGCCAGCACGCCCAGGCTGGCAAATAGCCACAGTGCCAACTGGTAGCTGCCGGTGCTTTGCTTGATCGCGCCCATGCCCGCTGCCAGGGCGAAACCGCCGATACCGCCGGCCATGCCGATCAGCCCGGTCATCACGCCAATCTCGCGGCGAAAGCGCTGGGGCACCAGTTGGAATACCGCACCGTTACCGGCGCCCAGGCCGAGCATGGTGCACACGAAAAGTGCCAGTGCCGCGTAGGAACTCGGTAGGTTGAAGCCCACTGCGGCGATGCACACGGCCGCCACGCCGTACATGCCCAGCAGGGTGCGGATCCCGCCGAAACGGTCAGCCAGGGCGCCGCCCAGGGGCCGCATCAGGCTGCCGCCGAACACGCATGCGGCGGTGTAGTAACCAGCGGTGACCGGGCTCAGGCCGTATTGGTCGTTGAAGTAGCCGGGCAGGGCGCTGGCCAGGCCGATGAAACCACCGAAGGTCACGCTGTAGAAGAACATGAACCACCAACTGTCGCGGTCGCCCAGGGCCTTGAAATAGTCGGCCATGGATTTGGCTTTGGGTCGCTCAGGCGCATTGCGCGCCAGCCAGGCGAACACGATCAAAGTCAGGATCAGCGGGATCAGGGCAAAGCCGAACACGTTGGTCCAGCCAAATGCGGCGGCGATCAGCGGTGCCAGTAGCGCGGCGAACACCGTGCCGGAGTTGCCGGCCCCGGCGATGCCCATGGCCTTGCCCTGGTGTTCGGCGGGGTACCACTGGGAGGCCAGCGGCAGGGCGACGGCAAACGAGGCCCCGGCCATGCCGAGGAACAGCCCTAGCAGCAACGCCTGTTCATAACTGTGGATCCCCAGTTTCCAGGCACAGAACAGCGCCACAATCACGATCACCTGGCCGATCAGGCCGGCAGTCTTGGGCGACAGCTTGTCCGCGAGCATGCCCATCAAGAAGCGCAGGATCGCCCCTGCCAGGATCGGCGTGGCGACCATCAGCCCGCGTTGCTGGGTGGTCAGTTGCAGGTCGGCGGCGATCTGCACCGCCAGCGGGCCCAATAGGTACCAGACCATGAAACTCAGGTCGAAATACAGGAACGCGGCAAACAAGGTCGGGGTGTGCCCGGATTTCCAGAAGCTTGATTTCATCACGCACCTCAGATTGGGGATCTTGTAGAAGGCCTGGTGATGGAACGGCCAGCGAAGGCCGCCCCATCCAAACGAAAAAACGCCGCCACCGGGTTCGCCTGGGCAAACCGGATGTGCGACGTCTTTGTCGTGGAGGGGCAACCGCCGTTGGCTACCTGTGGTGTTTAGTTAGCAAGTCTTGCGCCAACCGTGACATTGCCCTCGCGGGCAGGCCCGTTCCCACCTTGGGCGATTGCGGTTGTGTGGCTCAGCCTAGCAATTCACTCATGGCAATAATCTGCTCCGCCACCTGGATCAACTTCTGCTGGCGGCTCATGGCCTGGCGGCGCATCAGGGTGTAGGCCTGTTCCTCATTGCAGTCCTTCATTTTCATCAGCAAGCCCTTGGCCAGCTCGATGCGCTTGCGTTCCGCCAGTTGCTGGTCGCGGGCCAGTAGTTGCGCGCGCAAGGCCTGGTCGCTCTCGAAGCGCGCCATGGCGACATCAAGGATCGGTTGCAGGCGCTGGGCCTGGATGCCTTCGACGATGTAGGCGCTGACCCCGGACTTGATCGCCTGGCGCATTACCCCGGGATCATGTTCGTCGGTAAACATCACGATGGGCCGCGGCTGGTCGCGGCTGACCAGCACCACTTGCTCCATCACATCGCGCCCGGGTGATTCGGTATCGATCAGAATCACGTCCGGGCGCACCGTTTCGACGCGCGCCGGCAGGTCGATGGTCAGGCCGGACTCGTCGATTACCTCAAAGCCGGCCTCGGTCAGCGCGCTCTTGAGGCGCCCGACTTTGCGCGGGGTGTCATTGATCAGCAGGATTCGCAACATGGGTGGCCTCCCATCAGCGCAATGCCTGGCGGACGACATCGTCGGCCAGGGCATGCAGGCGGAAACTGCGGGCATAACCGGCCGGGTCCGATCCGTCCCAGACCTTGCCGTCGATCAATTGGCTGCTGCGCATCTGCGTGTCCATGGCCGCCACGCCCACGGCGCTTGCGGCCTGGCGATAGAGATCCAGTTGTTGCACCTGGCGGGCCACGGCGAGGTAATCGGGGTCTTCCCGCAAAAGGCCCCAGCGGCGGAACTGGGTCATGAACCACATGCCATCGGACAGGTACGGCAGGTTGACCTCGCCCTCGCCATGGAAGCGCAGCGCGTGCGCGTCCTGCCAGTGGTTGCCCAGGCCGTCGGCATAGGCGCCCAGCAGCCGTGGCTCGATGCAGTCGAGCGGGGCGTCCAGGTATTCCCGGGCGCTCAGCAGTTGCGCGGTGGAACGTCGGTTTTCGATGCTGTCGTCGATAAAGCGGCTGGCTTCCAGGACCGCCATCACCAGCACCCGGGCGGTGTTGGGGTACTGCTCGACAAACGCCTGGGTGCAGCCCAGGACTTTCTCCGGGTGGTCCGGCCAGATCGCCTGGCTGGTGGCGAGGGTAAAACCCTGGTGCTGTTGCGCCGCGCTGGCGCACCAGGGTTCGCCGACACACAGGCCGTCGATCCGCCCGGCTTGCAGGTGCGCGACCATCTGCGGCGGCGGCACTACCACACTGTCCACATCCCGCAATGGATGAATGCCCTGGCTAGCCAGCCAGTAATACAACCACATGGCGTGGGTGCCGGCAGGAAACGTCTGGGCGAAGGTCAGTTTTGTCCGGCTTTGGTGCACCTTGCGCGCCAGTGCCTCAGGACTGGTCACGCCCTGTTGTTGCAGGCCCTGGGACAGGTTGATGCCCTGGCCGTTCTGGTTCAGGCCCATCAGCACCGCCATGTCGGTCGGCGCAACGCCGCCGATGCCCAGGTGCACCGCATAGATCAGGCCGTACAGGCTGTGGGCGGCGTCGAGTTCGCCGCTGACCAGCTTGTCCCGCAGGCCGGCCCAGGATGACTGGCGCCTGAGGTTTAGCGTCAGGCCGTAGGGCTGGGCAAACCCCTGGGTCGCCGTGACCACCAGCGAGGCGCAATCGCTCAAGGCCATGAAGCCCAGGTCGAGGCTGCTCTTTTCCGGGGCATCGCTGCCGTTGACCCAGGCCAGAGGGTTGTTGGCCTGGCTGTTGCCGAGCTGATCACTCATCTACACCTACCTTCTGTATGAAAAAAGGCGTCGTCATGCCAGGCGGCATGCAAGCCGCGGCAGGTAACGACGCCTTTGTCTGTGAGCCCGTTCCGGCGTTGGCGCGGGCTGCGCTGGGTAGGGCAAAGCAAGGCACATGCCACGGCGCCCGGGCGAGTGGTGGTTGATCAGGTTTTCATCAAGATTGCACCCGGGTGGGCTTTCACTATGGCGCTCTTTCACGCAACACCGTCCAGGAAACCCGGCGTGCTCCTTGATCGATCTAACGCAACGACCTGTCGTGGCTTTTTACAGCGCTGGCTGCTGGGCGGTCTGTTGATGCTCAATGCCTTACCGGCCATGGGCGAGTCCTATCTGATGTGGGACGAAAGCCTACAAGGCTTCTTCAGACGGCTTGCGGTGCCCCTGGGCCAGCCCATCGTGGTCAGCAAACTGGCGGCGGGCAAGCGCATTACCGGGCATTTTGATTTTGCCCATGCACAAGCGGTCCTGGAGAGCGTGGCGTTGCAGCACGATCTGATCTGGTACAGCGACGGCCAGGTGCTGCATCTCTACGACGCCAGCGAGGCCAAGAGTTCCGGGGTGACCCTGCGCTACATGACCGTCGACCGATTGCGCCAGGTCATGCGCCGCGCGGGGCTCGAAGAGGCGCGTTACCCCCTGCGCAAGGCCGGCGCCCGATTGTTTTATGTGTCGGGGCCCGCCAATTACGTCGACCACGTCCTGCGCCTGGCCCAGTTGATGGATCGTCCGCGCCCGGCGCGACGCGAGGCCCCGCCTGAAGTGGGCGTAGTCCAGGTGCAGAATGCCGACGTCTCGGACCGTCGGTATGACATGGGCTCGCAGACCATCACCGTGCCGGGTGTCGCCACGCTGCTCGAGAAACAGCTCGCCACGCTGGGGCGCAAGGCCGGCACCGGCGCGGTGGTAATCGCCTACCCAGAGACCAACAGCCTGCTGGTCAAAGGCAGTGAGCAGCAGTTGAGGCTGATCAAAAAACTGGTGGCTGAGCTGGACACACCCGCGCATTCCGTCACTTCAACGCCCTTGAGTGCCGAGCAATACGAGCGTGTGCGGCGTGCATTTGCGCGGATCGCCGAGCCGTAGCGGGGTTTGTACAGACTTCGAAAGTTCCTACGCAACACTCCCGGAAAACTTCGAAGCAGCGGGCTTTTTCCTAACGTGAAACTGGCCGCGGGTTTCTATAGTCGCCCTATCTCCCAGACGGTGCGCTATGGAAAATCAGGGCGCCGTGAATGTCCGCAGACAGGTACAGAGGTTTGAATGGTTGTTGCAGTTGAGGGCTTGATGGCGGCGTCCCTCGCCTTTGGTCATTGGAGGTTGCAGGCGGATGGCAGGTTGACCACTGAAGGTCGCGACATTCAGTTACCACCCAAGGAATGTCACGTGTTGCGCCTGTTGCTGGCCACGCCCGGCGTGCTGGTCAGCAAGGACCACCTGCTGGAGCAGGTCTGGCCCCATACCGATATCGCCGAAGAATCCCTGACCCGTTGCATCTACGCGCTGCGCAAGCAGTTGGAGGGCGACCGGGCGTTGATCGCGACCGTGTATGGCCGCGGTTATCGCTTCAATGGCCGGGTGCGGGTGATCGAGCCGCCTGGCCCGGCGCAGGCGGCGGGCAAAGCGCCCCGTGCGTGCCCTGCCTGTGGATGGTATGGCGAGCGGGCATGAAACGCGCCTGCCGGCTGGGACTGTTGTTGCTTTGCCTGGGCGGGGCAGGCGAAGCCCGGGCTTACTGCTGGGCCGAGGCCGCTCGTCAATACGATATCGAGCCGGAACTGTTGCAGGCGATTGCCGCTGTGGAGTCCGGCTACCGCGCCGAGGCCATGAACTACAGCAATAACAACGGCACCTATGATATTGGCCTGATGCAAATCAACAGCATCCATCTGCCTCGCCTGCTCAAGCAGGGCATTACCGAGCAGCGCCTGTTGGATGAGCCCTGTCTGTCGGTCGAGGTGGGGGCCTCGATCCTGGCCGGCTTCATCAAGCAGTTTGGCTACAACTGGACTGCCGTGGGCGCCTATAACGTCGGGCCTGGGGCGGGGGCCGAGCGTGACGCGTTGCGCTTGCGCTACGCGCAGAAGATCTGGAGCCGCTATGAAGAGTTGATGGCCCATCGCAATGGATGATCGACCGGCGGTGTGCCATGCCTCGCACGGACCCGCCACCCCGGCTATAATCGCCGCCACCTTTTGCCGCCATCCGAGTCAAGCCCGCCCATGTATACCCTGGCCCGCCAGCTGTTGTTCAAACTCTCCCCGGAAACTTCCCACGATCTGTCCCTGGACCTGATCGGCGCGGGTGGCCGCCTGGGGCTCAATGGCCTGGTGTGCAAGGCGCCGGCGAAGATGCCGGTGTCGGTGATGGGGCTCGATTTTCCCAACCCGGTGGGCCTGGCGGCTGGCCTGGACAAGAATGGCGCGGCCATCGATGGCTTCGCGCAGTTGGGGTTCGGTTTTGTCGAGATCGGCACCGTCACACCGCGCCCGCAGCCGGGCAATCCCAAGCCGCGCATTTTCCGCCTGCCGGAAGCCGAGGCGATCATCAACCGCATGGGCTTCAACAACCTGGGGGTTGACCACCTGTTGTCCCGGGTACAGGCCGCCAAGTACAAGGGCATCCTCGGGATCAATATCGGCAAGAACTTCGATACCCCGGTGGAGCGTGCGGTGGATGACTACCTGACTTGCCTGGACAAGGTCTACGCCCACGCCAGCTATGTGACAGTCAACGTCAGTTCGCCCAACACCCCGGGCCTGCGCAGCCTGCAGTTTGGCGATTCCCTCAAGCAACTGCTCGAAGCCCTGCGCCAGCGCCAGGAAGACCTGGCGGTACGCCACGGCAAGCGCGTGCCGTTGGCAATCAAGATCGCCCCGGACATGAGCGACGAAGAAACCGTGCTGGTGGCCCAGGCTCTGGTGGATTCGGGGATGGACGCGGTGATTGCGACCAACACCACCCTCAGCCGTGTCGGCGTTGAAGGCCTGGCCTACGGTGACGAAGCCGGTGGCCTTTCCGGTGCGCCAGTGCGTGACCAGAGCACCCATATCGTCAAGGTGCTGGCGGCCGAACTGGCCGGCCGTTTGCCGATCATCGCCGTGGGCGGGATCACCGAAGGCAAGCACGCTGCCGAGAAAATCGCCGCAGGGGCCAGCCTGGTGCAGTTGTATTCCGGGTTTATCTACAAGGGGCCAGCGCTGATTCGCCAATCGGTCGACGCTATCGCGGCGCTCCCCAAATCCTGAGCCCCTGTAGGAGCCGGCCCATAAAAAAGGGCTCCTAGAAGGAGCCCCTGGGCCGAAGCCCGCCGCCCGGATGGGGCGTGCGTGGTTAAGTCGTTACATTCTTCAAGGTGGTTGTCGGAATTAAGTGCCCTGATTAGCCGACGGCGTGAAGTTCGTTGAGTCTGTGGATCCCCGCAGTGCCGGTCATACCGTCCCAATTGTCGCCGCGTCCTTCGCGCCAGCCGTTAATCCAGGCTTGGCGTACCGACGGTAGAGTAAAGGGGCAAAGCTCACGGGATTTGCCATGAACGCCATACTGATATCCGCGTAAAAATGCTCTTTCCAACGGATCACGCTTAAGTCTTCTCATAGGGTGTTTCCCTCACTTGTTGACTGTCTTGATATCCTTCGACCTCATCCGAGGCCGGGCAGAGTTTTTCTGCCGTTGGTGTGGCTCGCTGCCGGCGTGGCGAGCCTCTGTGTCAGCGTCGTTGCGGCGCTAACCTGTGTTGAGTTCTAACCAATAGGTCACATGGATTCAATGATCGTTTTGTCATAAGCACGTAACGATAACGATGCTATAGCCATAAGCTGGGATGGCTTTTCGCCCCATTTACAGGGCAAAGCCAGCTATGATGTGCCCTGTATAGAGGATGGGTTTAATCCTTTAGTGAGAATACCCGCCGCTTGCAGTCGGTTATTATTCGACGAAGGGTCAGAATATTTCATTTTGTTGCACAAATTATCTCTCTGCCCCGGCAATCAAGGCCAATAGGCCAGGAGACCGGGGTGGAACGGCACACATTCGTGCCACGCGAGCGCTCTTCAAGAAAAGCGCTTGATTGAAAACCGAACGCGCGATGCGTCGCCCGTTCACTTATTGCTGAAAAGCCTGGAATGCCCATGTCGGACCGTTACGAACTCTTCCTCACTTGCCCCAAGGGCCTCGAAGGCCTGCTGATCGAGGAAGCCGTCGGGCTTGGCCTTGAAGATGCGCGCGAGCACACCTCGGCCGTGCGCGGCATGGCCGACATGGAAACCGCCTACCGCCTGTGCCTCTGGTCGCGCCTGGCCAACCGTGTGTTGCTGGTGCTCAAGCGCTTCCCGATGAAGGATGCCGAAGACCTGTACCACGGCGTGCTGGATATCGAATGGCAAGACCATATGGTCCCTGATGGCACCCTCGCGGTGGAATTCAGCGGCCATGGCTCGGGTATCGACAACACTCACTTCGGCGCGCTGAAGGTCAAGGATGCGATTGTCGACAAGCTGCGTACCCCGACCGGCGAACGTCCGTCCATCGACAAGATCAACCCCGACCTGCGCATTCACCTGCGCCTGGACCGTGGCGAAGCGATCCTCTCCCTTGACCTGTCCGGCCATAGCCTGCACCAGCGCGGTTACCGCTTGCAGCAGGGTGCGGCACCGTTGAAGGAAAACCTCGCGGCGGCAATTCTGATTCGTGCGGGCTGGCCGCGCATTGCCGCTGAAAACGGCGCGTTGACTGACCCGATGTGCGGCGTCGGCACTTTCCTGGTCGAAGGCGCGATGATCGCCGCCGACATGGCCCCCAACCTCAATCGCGAACAGTGGGGCTTCACCGCCTGGCTCGGCCACGTGCCGGCCTTGTGGAAAAAACTGCACACCGAGGCCAGCGAGCGTGCGGCTATCGGCATGAACAAGCCACCACTGTGGATCCGTGGCTACGAAGCCGATCCGCGTCTGATCCAGCCCGCGCGCAACAACATCGAGCGCGCCGGCCTGAGCCACTGGATCAAGATCTACCAGGGTGAAGTCGGCACCTTCGAACCGCGCCCGGACCAGAACCAGAAAGGCCTGGTCATCTGCAACCCGCCGTACGGCGAGCGCCTGGGTGATGAAGCCAGCCTGTTGTACCTCTACCAGAACCTTGGCGAGCGTCTGCGCCAGGCGTGCATGGGCTGGGAAGCGGCGGTGTTCACCGGCGCCCCGGACCTGGGCAAGCGCATGGGTATCCGCAGCCACAAGCAGTACTCGTTCTGGAACGGCGCCTTGCCGTGCAAGCTGCTGCTGATCAAGGTCAACCCGGACCAGTTCGTCACCGGCGAGCGCCGCACCCCGGAACAGCGCCAGGCCGAACGTGAGCAAGCCGCTTACGACCAGGCCCCGACCGAGCCGCAAGAGCGCCAGTACAATAAGAACGGTAACCCGATCAAACCCGCGCCGGCACCGGCTCCGGTGGTCGAGCAGGCGCGCTTGAGCGAAGGCGGGCAGATGTTTGCCAACCGCCTGCAAAAGAACCTCAAGTTGCTAGGCAAGTGGGCCAAGCGCGAGGGTGTGGATTGCTACCGTGTGTACGACGCCGATATGCCGGAATACTCCATGGCTATCGATCTGTACCACGACTGGGTGCACGTCCAGGAATACGTGGCACCCAAATCCATCGACCCGGAAAAAGCCTCGGCGCGCATGTTCGATGCCCTGGCCGCAATTCCCCAGGCGCTGAACATCGACAAGAGCCGTGTGGTGGTCAAGCGCCGCGAGCGCCAGAGCGGCACCAAGCAGTACGAGCGCCAGAGTGCCCAGGGCAAGTTCACGGAAGTCAGCGAAGGAGGGGTGAAGTTGCTGGTCAACCTGACCGATTACCTGGACACCGGTCTGTTCCTCGACCACCGCCCGATGCGCATGCGCATCCAGAAAGAAGCCGCCGGCAAGCGCTTCCTCAATCTGTATTGCTACACCGCCACTGCCAGTGTGCACGCGGCCAAAGGCGGTGCGCGCAGCACCACCAGCGTCGATTTGTCGAAAACCTACCTGGACTGGGCACGTCGCAACCTGTCCCTCAATGGCTTCTCCGACAAGAACCGCCTGGAGCAGGGTGATGTGATGGCGTGGCTGGAAGCCAGTCGTGATGAGTTCGACCTGATCTTCATCGATCCGCCGACCTTCTCCAACTCCAAGCGCATGGAGGGCGTGTTTGACGTCCAGCGTGACCACGTGCAGTTGCTGGACCTGGCCATGGCCCGCCTGGCGCCGGGCGGGGTGCTGTATTTCTCCAACAACTTCCGCAAGTTCCAGTTGGAAGACAACCTGGGCGAGCGCTATGCCGTCGAGGAAATCAGCGACAAAACCATCGATCCGGATTTCGCCCGTAACCCGAAAATCCACCGCGCCTGGAAAATCACCGCACGCTGATCGACCTTGAAGCCGCGAGCCTGGATTTTTCCGGGCTCGCGGCTTTTTTGCGCTGGTCAAAAGTGGGCTCGATGGCTATAACTATTCTCTTAGCCAAAGTGGCGCCCCTGCACGCTGGTGTTGCGAGTTTTGCCTATGCCGTTGCAAGCCGTCCGCCCGAAAATACTGGGATTTATCAGCGAACAGGCGTCGGCTTGGCTGGTGGCTTTGGTGGTCTTGCTGGTGGGTGTGGCGCTTACCGGCGTACTGGCGCTGGCCACGGCCGACCTGCATCACCAGGAGGTCCGCCAGCGTTTTCAGTTGTTGGTCAACGAACGCTATAGCCGCCTGGAAGAGCGTTTTGAAGACCAGGAACAGCGCCTGGGCAGCCTGCGGCGTTTTTTCGTCAACTCCCATGATGTTTCCCGCGAAGAGTTCGATGGGTTCGCCCAGCCGCTGCTGTTGCGCGCGCGTGCCTACGCCTGGGCGCCACGGATATTTCGCGATCAGCGCCAGGCTTTTGAACAGCAAGTGTCACTCCAGCGTGGCATGTCGTTCTCCATTCGCGAGCTGAACGAAGCCGGGACTTTGGTGACGGCGGGCGAGCGCGACGAATATGTGCCGGTGTTGTACAGCCAGACCCAAAGCCTGCTCGGCTCACCCTTGGGGTTTGACTTGCTGGCGCAGCCACTGCGCCGATCGACGGTCGAGCGGGCGTACCGCTCCGGCACCATCGCCGTGTCCCAACCGATGTCGCTGGTGGGCGTCGAGCCGGCGTATGCCATGGGGGTGTTGCTGGTGGCGCCCGTCACTCGAGCGCCCACCGCGCAAATGCCCTACAACGAACCCTACGGTTTCGTCATGGCGGTGATCAGCATGCGCCAATTGGTCGCCGACGGTCTGCCCAAACCTGCGCGGGACAACCTGGTGATGCAGATTGTGGATACTTCCGATACCCAGCAGCGGGTGTTGTATGCGTCGGACAATGCCCTGGGCGATAGTGGCCTGGAAGCGATCCGCCGGCTGACCCTTGGGGATCATGTCTACGCCCTGAGCCTGCGCCCCAGCCAGGTATTCGCCCAGGCCAATCATTCCTCCGTCGCCAGTATCCTGACCATGGGCTGTTTGCTCAGCCTGTTACTCAGTGCCTTGCTCTATGTGCTGGTCAGCCAGCGTCAACGGGCGGTGCGGCTGGTGCAGCAACGCACCGGGCAATTGCACCAGCGCGAGTACGAGTTGCGCGGTGCCCACGGCCAGTTGCGCAGTGTGCTCAACGCCGCGACCCAGGTGGCGATCATTGCCACCGATTTGCGGGGCGTGATCAGCACCTTCAATGCCGGCGCCGAGCAAATGCTGGGTTATCCGGCTGACCAGGTGCTGGGCCACATGACCCTCGAAAGCCTGCACCTGGCGGTGGAGCTGGAAACCCGTGCCATGCAACTGAGCCATGCTCTCGGCAAGCGGATCATGCCCGGCCAGGCGATGCTGGTGGAGGGCGCCGACAGCCTGCATGAGGCCCGGGAGTGGACGCTGGTGCGCCAGGACGGCAGCCAGTTGACCGTGAATATGCTGGCCACAGCCTTGCTTGATGAACATGGTTTGTGGGTCGGGCACCTGGCGATCTGCCTGGATGTCACCGAACAGAAACGCGCCTATGAGGCCCTGGCGGCGAGGGATCGGTTGCTGAAAAAACTCAGCGCCCATGTGCCGGGCGGGATCTTCCAGTTCACCCTGGAGCCTAACGACAATTGGCGGTTTATCTACGCCAGCGACGGTATTCGCGATATCTACGAAATCGATCCGGGGTTGCTGCAACAGGATGCCAAGCAAGTCTTCGAGCGAATTCATCCTCAGGACGCCGAGCGCATCCGCGCCTCCATCCGCCTGTCAGCGCTGCAATTGAGCCACTGGCGTGAAGAGTACCGGGTGCAACTGCCAGGTCGGGGCCTGCGTTGGATTCGCGGCGAGGCGACGCCGGAAGAGTTACCTGGCGGCGGTACGCTATGGCATGGCTATGTGTCGGATATCTCCGATCTCAAGCGGGTAGAGGAAGAGTTGCGGGCGTTGTCCATCACCGACTCGTTGACGGGTATCCATAATCGTCGCTATTTCCAGGACCGGCTGAAGGCCGAGATGAGCCGGGTGCGGCGCACGTCGGGAGCACTGGCAGTGATCATGCTGGATATCGATCACTTCAAACGTATCAATGACCAGCATGGGCACGCGGCGGGGGATGGCGTGCTGCAGGAGCTGTGCCGGCGTATCCGCCTGCGTGTGCGCCGCAGCGATGTGTTCTGTCGCCTGGGCGGTGAGGAGTTCATGGTGTTGTGTCCGAACACCGATGGCGTTCAGGCCTACAGCCTGGCCGTTGAGTTGTGGGAAGTGCTGCGCAGTACACCAATGGACGGCGTCGGCACGGTAACGGCCAGTTTCGGCGTGGCCAGTTGGCGGGTCGATGAGGGCGTGGATAGCTTGTTGCTGCGTGCGGATTCGGCGGTGTATGCGGCCAAGCAGGCGGGCCGGGATCGGGTCGAGGCGCAGCGCTTGCCTGCCTGAGTACCGTATACCGAATGTGGGAGCAGGCTTGTGTGGGAGCGGGCTTGCCCGCGATGGCGGTGTATCAGGTGCCAAATGTGCTGACTGACCCACAGCTATCGCGGGCAAGCCCGCTCCCACACAAGCCCGCTCCCACATTGAGTCCCCATCTATAGACCTGGTGCCGCTGCTGCCAGCTTCGGCTGGCGATACAGGTCTAGCAGCACTTGGTCGAGCACCGATGAAGCACCCCAAGGCTTCGGATCGTTGAGAATCGCCACCACCGCCCAAGTATTGCCATTGTTATCACGGCTGAAGCCGGCAATGGCGCGCACGGTGTTCAGGGTGCCGGTCTTGACGTGGGCTTCGCCACGCAGGGCCGTGGTCTTCAGGCGCTTGCGCATGGTGCCGTCACTGCCGGCAATCGGCATCGAGCTGATGAACTCTGCCGCGTACGGGCTTCTCCAGGCAGCCTGCAACATGGTTGCCATTTCCCGGGCACTGACCCGTTCGGCACGGGACAGGCCGGAGCCGTTTTCCATCACCAGGTGCGGCGCGGTGATGCCTTTTTTCGCCAGCCACTGGCGCACCACACGCTGCGCAGCCTTGGCATCGTCGCCATCGGCATCGTTGCGGTATTGCGCGCCGAGGCTGAGGAACAGTTGCTGGGCCATGGTGTTGTTACTGTATTTATTGATGTCGCGGATGATCTCGGCCAGGTCCGGGGAGAACGCCCGGGCCAGGACCTTGGCGGTTTTCGGCACTGGGGCCAGCACGTCGCGGCCCTGGATCGTGCCGCCGAGTTCTTTCCAGATCGCGCGCACGGCACCAGCGGTGTAGGTGGCATGGTCGAGCAGCGACAGATATGTCTGCGAGCTGCAGCCATCGCCCAACTGGCCGCTGACGGTCACGGTGACACTGCCATCGGCGGCTGTGACCGGGTTGTAGCGCACGTCACCGGTGCACTGCTTGGCGTTGGTGGCCTTGACCTGATTGTCGATCTGGATGCTGGCAATCGGTGGTTCCACCGACACCAACACCCGTCCTGAATCGTTGCGGGTCACGAAACGCAGGGCCTTGAGGTTGACCAGCAGGGCGTCCGGCTTGACCAGGAACGGTTTGTTGGCATCGTTGCCGTCGTCGTTGAATTCCGGCAATTGCGGCTGGATAAAGAAGCCACGGTCCAGCACCAGGTCACCGGTGACTTGCTGTACGCCATTGGCACGCAGGTCGCGCATCAGCAGCCAGAGTTTTTCCATGTTCAGCTTGGGGTCGCCGCCGCCCTTGAGGTACAGGTTGCCCCGCAGGACGCCGCCGCTGAGGGTGCCGTCGGTGTAGAACTCGGTTTTCCATTGATGATTGGGGCCGAGCATTTCCAGGGCAGCGTAGGTGGTGACCAGCTTCATGGTCGACGCCGGGTTGACCGAGACGTCAGCGTTGAACACCGTGGCAGTGCCGGGGCCATTGAGCGGAATCATCACCAGGGACAGTGCATTGTTCTGCAGCTTGGCTTTCTGCAGGGCTTCCTGGACTTTAGGTGGCAAGGTGGTATTGATCGGGGCGGCGGTGACAGAGAGGGCCAGGGGCAAAAGGAAACTGGCGAGTAACAATGGACGCAAGGATTTGATCATAAGAAGTAAGACCCTACTGCATAGGAGGGTGAATATAGCGGGGGCTATGTAAGAAAATCCCCCAGTGGTCATGAAAGTGTCGGCATTATGCCCCAAGGTGGAGCTACTTGTGCCTCAACGATAGCTGCAAATCACGGTTTTTTTTCGCGCTATCGTGCCACCCGTCTTGGATTGCCGGGCAATCAGCGCCTTAAACTGGTAGAGTGCCGGCCGTTAATACTTAAGAGGATTGTTCCAATGGCGACTAACCGTTCCCGGCGTCTGCGCAAAAAACTGTGCGTTGATGAATTTCAAGAGCTGGGTTTCGAACTGAACCTGGATTTCAAAGAAGGTTTGGACGACAAAGCGGTTGACGCTTTCCTCGACGCCTTCCTGACCGAAGCGATGGATGGCAATGGTCTGGACTACGTGGGCGGCGACGACTTCGGTCTGGTCTGCAAAGCCACCCGTGGTTCGGTTACCCCTGAGCAGCGTGCAGCTGTCGAAGCGTGGCTCAAGGCTCGCCCAGAGCTGACCCGCGTTGAAGTCAGCGAACTGCTGGACGCCTGGCACCCAGAAAAGCCGATCAACCCGGCTGTCTGATGTCATGAAAAAGCGACCCTCCCGGGTCGCTTTTTCGTTTCAGGGTATTAAAGTCAGGCTTTGCGCCAGTTCAGAATCACCAGCGTCAACACCCCCGCCACAATCCCCCAGAATGCCGAACCGATGGAAAACAGCGTCAGCCCCGACGCCGTGACCATAAAGGTAATCAGCGCGGCTTCCCGCTCCTTGGGCTCATTCATGGCGATGCTCAGGCCATTGATGATCGAGCCAAACAACGCCAATGCCGCGATCGACAGCACCAGCTCCTTGGGCAATGCGGCGAACAAGGCCGCCAAGGTTGCGCCAAATACCCCGGCGATACCGTAGAAAATCCCGCACCACACCGCGGCGGTGTAGCGCTTGTTGCGATCTTCATGGGCGTGAGGCCCGGTGCAGATGGCCGCACTGATGGCTGCCAGGTTGATGCCGTGGGAGCCGAACGGTGCCAGCACCAGCGAGGCCAGGCCGGTGGCGGTGATCAGTGGCGAGGCCGGTACATCGTAGCCATCGGCGCGCAACACCGCGACCCCCGGCATGTTCTGCGAAGTCATCGCCACCACGAACAGCGGAATACCGATGCTGATGGTCGCCGCCAGGGAGAAGTGCGGCGTGGTCCACACCGGCGTCGCCACTTCCAGGCTGAACCCGCTGAAATCCAGGAGCCCCATCAGCCCGGACAAGGCGGTGCCGATCAGCAGCGCCGCCAGCACCGCATACCGGGGCGACAGGCGCTTGATGATCAGGTAGGTAAAGAACATGCCCAGTACCAGGGCGGTGCGGTGCTGCGCGGCGACGAAAATCTCGCTGCCGATCTTGAACAGAATCCCGGCCAGCAGCGCGGCGGCCAGCGAGGCGGGAATCTTCCTCACCAGTTTCTCAAAGCTGCCGGTGAGGCCGCAGATCGTCACCAGCACCGCGCAGGTGATGTAGGCGCCAATGGCCTCGCCATAGCTGACCCCGCCCAGGCTGGTAATCAGCAGCGCCGCACCGGGGGTCGACCAGGCAATGGTGATGGGCGTGCGGTAGCGCAGGGACAGGCCGATGCTGCACACCGCCATGCCGATGGAGATCGCCCAGATCCACGAGGAGATTTGCCCGGTGGTCAGGCCGGCAGCCTGGCCGGCCTGGAACATCAGCACCAGCGAACTGGTGTAGCCGGTCATCATGGCGATGAAGCCGGCGACAATGGCCGAGGGCGAAGTGTCGGCCAGTGGGCGCAGGGGCGCCTGGGTCGCGTCGGTCATGGGGCGGTGTTCCTTGTACCTGGGAAATCGTGGAATCAAGCCTAAACTCAAACGTAACTGACTGTTGCAATACAGCCGGCCGCGCAAACAGCCGTACAGTGTGTTGGCGCAACGGGTTGTGTACAATGTGCGCTGTTTTTACGCGATACTTGCCAGCGACCCGCTATACCCTTATTACAGTCAACGTCAATTCGCCGCCGTTCTCCCGACCCGAGTGCCCATGAACGAACAGTTGCAGCCCCTCAAGAAACAGCCGCGAGCCGGTAAGGCCGGTCGCAGTGGAACCCAGGACGATATCGTCTACGCGCATATCTTCGAGGCCATCCTCGAACAACGCCTGGCGCCCGGTACCAAATTGAGTGAAGAAGCACTGGGCGAGATCTTTGGCGTCAGCCGCACCATCATCCGCCGCGCCTTGTCGCGCCTGGCCCATGAAGGCGTGGTGTTGTTGCGCCCCAATCGGGGTGCGGTCGTGGCCAGCCCAAGTGTCGAGGAAGCCCGCCAGGTATTCCTCGCCCGGCGCCTGGTCGAGCGGGCTATCACCGAACTGGCGGTGCAGCATGCCTCCACCGAAGAGTTGGCCGAGTTGCGGCAGATGGTCAATGACGAGCGCGACAGCTTCTCCCGTGGCGATCGTGGCGCGGGTATCCGGCTCTCTGGCGAGTTCCACCTCAAGCTGGCCGAGGCGGCAAAAAACGCCCCGCTGATCAGCTTCCAACGCAGCCTGGTGTCCCAGACTTCGCTGATCATCGCCCAGTATGAAAGTGGCAACCGCTCACACTGTTCCTACGACGAGCACACCCAGTTGATCGATGCCATCGAAGCCCGGGACGTGGGGCTGGCGGTGAACCTGATGATGCATCACATGGATCATATCGACAGCAAGCTCAACCTCGATGAGGAAAGCGCGTCGGATGATTTGCATGCGGTGTTCTCGCATTTGCTGCAGACCAAGAAGCCGGGCCGCTCCTCGATCAAGCTGTAAACCCGATCAAACTGTGTAGGCGCTGGCTTGCCAGCGATGCAGGCACCGCGGTGTATCTGTTCACCGCGGTGATGCTATCGCTGGCAAGTCAGCTCCTACAGGGTTTTGTGGTGTTCTTTGGGTCAGCGTTGGTGTACCAGATTGCCCGCCGCATACGTCTGCATCACCGCCCGATCATCCCCCAGTGTCATCAATACAAACAACGTCTCGGCAATGTTCTTGGCCTGCTTCAGGCGATAGCTGAGCAGTGGCGTGGCGTTGTAGTCCAGGACCAGGAAATCGGCATCGGTGCCCGGCTGCAAGGTGCCGATCTTGTCTTCCAGGCGCAGCGCTTTGGCACCGCCCAGGGTCGCCAGGTACAGCGATTTGAACGGACTCAACCGCGCGCCCTGCAATTGCATGACCTTGTAGGCCTCGTTCAGGGTCTGCAGCAGCGAGAAACTGGTGCCACCCCCCACGTCCGTGCCCAGGCCCACATTGAGCTGATGCTTCTCGGCCATCGGCAGGTTGAACAGGCCGCTGCCGAGGAAAAAGTTCGACGTCGGGCAGAACGCCACTGCTGAACCCGCTTGCGCCAGTCGCGCGCATTCGTCGTCGCACAGGTGCACGCCATGGGCAAATACCGAACGTTCCCCCAGCAGCTTGTAGTGGTCGTACACGTCCAGGTAGCCATTGCGCTCCGGGAACAGCTCCTTGACCCATTGCACTTCCTGCAGGTTTTCACTGATGTGCGTCTGCATGTACAGGTCCGGGTATTCCCCCAGCAATTGCCCGGCGAGGGTCAACTGTTCCGGTGTGCTGGTAGGCGCGAAGCGCGGGGTCACGGCGTAGTGCAAACGGCCCTTGCCGTGCCAGCGCTCGATCAGCGCCTTGCTCTCCTGGTAGCCGGACTCGGCGGTGTCGGTCAGGTAGTCCGGCGCATTGCGGTCCATCATCACCTTGCCGGCGATCATGCGCAGGTCGAGTTTCTCGGCGGCTTCAAAGAATGAGTTGACCGATTGCGGGTGCACGCTGCCGAACACCAGGGCGGTGGTGGTGCCGTTGCGCAGCAGTTCCTTGATAAAGATATCCGCCACTTCTTCGGCGTGGGCCTTGTCGGCGAACTGGCTTTCGCAAGGGAAGGTATAGGTGTTGAGCCAATCCAGCAGTTGTTCGCCGTAGGCCCCGACCATGCCGGTTTGCGGCAGGTGGATATGGGTGTCGATCAGGCCGGGGGTGATCAGCGCGTCCTGGTAATGGGTGATTTCGATATCGGCCGCCAGCGTCGGCAGCAAGTCGCTGGCATGCCCCAGGGCGCTGATCTGGCCGTTGTCGATCACCAGCAGGCCGTCTTCGAAATACTCGTAGGAGGCGTCGATCCCAACCACGGCAGGGTCGGCGAGGCTGTGCAGGATGGCGGCGCGGTAGGCTTTGCGAGTCAAAGGCATGGTCGTCTCAATTGATAGCTTGGCTGCGGCGCGAGGCCGGCAGCAGTTTGGCAATGGGTTCGGCACTCGCGGTGTGCTGGCCGAAGTTGGCGTTATAGGTGGCGATGATCTCGCCGGCGATGGAAATGGCGATTTCCACCGGCAATTTGCCCTTCACCTCGGTGAGGCCCATGGGGCAGCGCATGCGTTGTAACTGCGCGGCCTCGAAGCCGCGTTCACGCAGGCGGTGTTCAAACTTGACGCGTTTGGTCTGCGAGCCGATCAGGCCGAAGTAGGCAAAGTCATTGCGCTTGAGCAGGGCGGCGGTGAGTTCCAGGTCCAGCGCGTGATTGTGGGTCATGACGATGCAGTAACTGCCCGCCGGCAGGTCGGCAATTTCATCGACCGGCTCTTCGCTGACGATTTTACGCACGCCCTGGGGGATATGCTCCGGGAATTCCTGTTCCCGCGAGTCGATCCAGCGCACCCGGCACGGCAGGCTGGCCAGCAGTGGCACCAGCGCGCGGCCGACATGGCCGGCGCCGAATACGGCAATCTGCGCCTGCACCTGGCCCATGGGCTCAAACAGCAGCACAGTCACGCCACCGCAGCACTGGCCGAGGCTGGCCCCCAGGCTGAAGCGCTCCAGATGGGTGTTGTGCTGACCGCTGGCGAGCATCTCGCGGGCGATCTGCATCGCTTTGTATTCCAGGTGGCCGCCGCCGATGGTGTCGAAGGTCCGGGCGGCACTGATCACCATCTTGGAACCGGCGTTGCGCGGCGTGGAGCCGAGTTCTTCGATGATGGTCACCAGCACGCAGGGTTCACCCTGGTGTTGCAGGTCGGCGAGGGCGCTGATCCAGTTGTTCATGTCTACCTCAACATTTCTGTTGTCAGTTCGGCCGTCTTCGCGGGCAAGCCCGTTCCCACAGGGGAATGCAATCCAGATGTGGGAGCGGGCTTGCCTGCGATGGCAGCACCTGGGTCTAGAGCGAAGCCATCTCGGTCTCTGCCTCAACCACCGTCGCCACCTGCAACTGGCGCATCTGCTCACACCCCCACAACACCCGCTCCGGGGTCGCCGGTGCATCGATCTTGGGTTGATGGCGATAGTCACCCAGGCTCGCCACCGCATCCTTGATCGCGCACCACGAGGCAATCCCGAGCATGAATGGCGGCTCACCCACGGCCTTGGAGTGGAACACCGTGTCTTCCGGGTTCTTGCGGTTTTCTACCAGCTTGACCCGCAAATCCAGGGGCATGTCTGCTACCGCCGGGATCTTGTAGCTGGCCGGGCCATTGGTCATCAATTTGCCCTTGTTGTTCCACACCAGCTCTTCCATGGTCAGCCAGCCCATGCCCTGGATAAAGCCACCTTCCACCTGGCCGATATCGATGGCCGGGTTCAGCGAGGCGCCCACATCGTGGAGGATGTCGGTGCGCAGCATCTTGTACTCGCCGGTCAGGGTGTCGACGATCACTTCGCAGCAGGCCGCGCCGAAGGCGAAGTAGTAGAACGGCCGACCCCGTGCCTGGCTGCGGTCGTAGAAGATTTTCGGGGTTTTGTAGAACCCGGTACTGGACAGCGACACCTGGGCGAAATACGCCTGCTGGATCAGCTCCTCGAACGTCAGGATCAGCTCACGCACCCGCACATGGCCGTTGTGGAACTCAACATCGGCCTCGCTGACGTCGTATTTGCGCGCGGCAAATTCCACCAGGCGCTGCTTGATGGTCTCGGCGGCATTCTGCGCGGCCTTGCCGTTGAGGTCGGCACCACTGGAGGCGGCGGTCGGCGAGGTGTTGGGCACTTTGTCGGTGTTGGTCGCGGTGATCTGCACCCGGTCGATTTCCACCTGGAAAATCTCGGCCACCACTTGTGCGACTTTGATGTTCAAGCCCTGGCCCATCTCGGTGCCGCCGTGGTTCAAGTGGATGCTGCCGTCGGTGTAGATATGGATCAAGGCGCCGGCCTGGTTGAGGAAGCTGGCGGTAAACGAAATACCGAACTTGACCGGGGTCAGCGCCAGGCCTTTTTTCAGGATCGGGCTGTGGGCGTTGTACAGGCGGATCGCTTCGCGGCGCTCGGCGTATTGGCTGCTGGCCTCAAGCTCGGCGGTCATCTCTTCGAGCATGTTGTGCTCGACAGTCTGGTAGTAGTGGGTGATGTTGCGCTCGGTCTTGCCATAGTAATTGGCCTTGCGCACCGCCAGCGGGTCCAGCGCCAGGTGGCGGGCGATGGCGTCCATCACTTCCTCGATGGCGACCATGCCTTGCGGGCCGCCGAAGCCACGGTAGGCGGTGTTGGAGGCGGTGTTGGTCTTGCAGCGATGGCCGTTGACGGTGGCGTCGCCCAGGTAATAGGAGTTGTCGGAGTGGAACATCGCGCGGTCGACAATCGAGTTAGACAGGTCTGGCGAACAGCCGCAGTTACCCGCCAGGTCCAGATTGATCCCGTGCAGGCGGCCGTTGTCGTCAAAGCCCACGTCGTATTCGATATAGAACGGGTGGCGCTTGCCGGTCATCAGCATGTCTTCGACCCGTGGCAGGCGCATTTTGGTCGGCTGGCCGGTCAGGCGCGCGACCACTGCACACAGGCATGCCGGGCTGGCCGCCTGGGTTTCCTTGCCACCAAAACCACCGCCCATGCGGCGCATATCCACGACGATTTTGTTCATCGACACGTCCAGCACTTCGGCCACCAGTTTCTGCACTTCGGTGGGGTTCTGGGTGGAGCAGTAAACGATCATGCCGCCGTCTTCGGTGGGCATCACCGAGGAAATCTGGGTCTCCAGATAGAAGTGTTCCTGGCCGCCGATATGCAGGGTCCCCTGGATACGGTGTTTCGCGCTCGCCAGGGCGCCCGCCGAATCCCCGCGCTGGTGGGTGTGGCTGTCCAGCACGAAATGTTTGTTGCGAAAGGCCTCGACCACATCCAGCACCGGCTCCAGGTCTTCGTATTCGATCACCGCCGCCATGGCGGCCTTGCGTGCGGTCTCCAGGTCGCGGGCGGCGACGGCCAGCACCACCTGGCCGACGAACTGCACGGTGTCGATGGCCAGCAACGGGTCGCCGGGCATCAGCGGGCCGATGTCTTTGAGGCCCGGTACGTCTTCGTGGGTGATGACGATGCGCACCCCCTCGAAGGCGTAGCAGGGCGCGGTGTCGATGCTGAGGATCCGGGCATGGGCGCGGTCGGACATGCGCGCATACAGGTGCAACTGGTTGGGGAATTCCAGGCGGTCATCGATGTACTGCGCTTCGCCCGACACGTGCTTGGCGGCGCTGTCATGCTTGACGCTGCGCCCGACCCCGGACGTCAGGTCCTGGGCAAATAGCGCGGCCATTTCGGCTTGGGTTTTTACCACGGCGTGATGGTTAGACATAAGCGGTCACCCGAGTCTCGATGTGCGGCGTTTGCAGTTCGATGAAGTATTTGCGCAGCAGGTTCTGGGCGCTGAGCAGGCGGTATTCCTTGCTCGCGCGAAAGTCCGACAGCGGGGTGAAATCCTCGGCCAGGGCCGCGCAGGCTTTCTCCACGGTGGCACTGTTCCAGGTGGCGCCGATCAGCACCGTCTCGCAGTGTTGCGCGCGTTTGGGCGTGGCGGCCATGCCGCCGAAGGCCACGCGGGCATCGCTGATCACCCCGTTGTCGATTTTCAGGTTGAACGCCGCGCACACCGCCGAGATGTCATCGTCCAGGCGCTTGGAAACCTTGTAGGCACGAAATAGCGCGTGGCCCTTGGGTACGATGATTTTTTCGATGAACTCGCTGTCCTGGCGGGCAGTGACGCGGTAGTCGATAAAGTAGTCTTCCAGGGCCAGGGTGCGGCGCACGCTGCCCTTGCACAGCACGATCTGCGCGCCGAGGGCGATCAGCAGCGGCGGCGAATCACCGATGGGCGAGGCGTTGCCGATATTGCCGCCGAGGGTGCCCTGGTTGCGGATTTGCAGGGAGGCGAAGCGGTGCAGCAGGTCGCCGAAGTCCGGGTATTCATGGTGCAGCGCGCTGTAGCAGTCGGAGAGGGCGGTGGCGGCGCCGATTTCCAGGCGGTCGTCAAAGGTCTCGATGCGCTTCATGGCCTCGATGTTGCCCACATAGATCATCACTGGCAGCGTGCGGTGGAACTGGGTCACTTCCAGCGCCAGGTCGGTGCCGCCGGCCAGCAGCCGGGCCTGTGGGTAGGCGTCGTAGAGGTCGGCCAGGTCGGCGACGGTCAGGGGCACCAGGCAGCGTTTGTCGCCGCTGTTCAGTTCGCCGGTTTGCGTCGGGGCGATGGCCTTGAGGCGGGCGATGGTCTGCGCCTGGCGACTATCGAACTGGTCCTGGGGCTTGTTGCAACAGGCCTGTTCGGCGGCGGCCAGGATCGGCCGGTAGCCGGTGCAGCGGCACAGGTTGCCGGCCAGGGCTTCGTGGGCCTTGGCGCTGTCCGGGGCGTCGCTGTTTTTTTGCAGGGCGAACAGTGACATCACAAAGCCCGGCGTGCAGAAACCGCACTGCGAGCCATGGCACTCGACCATCGCCTGTTGCACGCTGTGCAGTTGGCCCTGGTGCTTGAGGTCTTCCACGCTGATCAGTTGCTTGCCGTGCAGGGACGAGACAAACGTCAGGCACGAATTGAGGCTGCGATAGCGAATCTGCTCGGCACCTTGCTCGTCGGTATGCAACTCGCCGACCACCACGGTGCAGGCACCACAGTCGCCGCTGGCGCAGCCTTCCTTGGTTCCGGATTTGCCCAGGTGCTCACGCAGGTAGTTGAGCACAGTCAGGTTCGGGTCCAGGGCGTGCTCGCTACGGAGCTCCTGGTTTAGTAAAAACTGGATCACGGAAGGCCTCGCAGACTCATTATTGTTGTTAACCGCTTTGCGCCGAATCTAGTCATGTCTGACTTTTCGGTCAACGATTTTCTGACCAGAAGGTCAAGAAAATGCGATTGCAACACCTTTGATTATGGTTCAGATCCCTGTAACCGCCGTTTTCAGGGGCGCCTGGGCTTTATCGTCTGCTTATTTCATGCCAAATTCGGCGTTGCTGGCCCAGTGATTGCGCTACACTGCCGCCCTTGTACCGATAGACGATTTTGAAGGGAAAACATGACGTTCAAGGCGCCGGATAGTCTCGCCGAGCAAATCGCTCACCACCTCGCCGAACGCATCATTCGCGGCGATCTCAAGCCTGGGGAGCGGATCCAGGAACAGAAAGTCACGCTGGCACTCAATGTCAGCCGTGGCTCCGTGCGCGAAGCCTTGCTGATCCTCGAGCGGCGGCACCTGATCGCCATCCTGCCGCGCCGTGGCGCCCACGTCACCGAGCTCACCGCACACAAGGTGCAGAGCCTGTGCACGCTGATGAGCGAGCTGTACATCCTGCTGGGCAACGCGGTTGCCGAAGGCTGGCAGACCCAGGTCGACATGGCGCCGTTCGTGCAGATCCAGCAACGACTGGTGAGCAATTTCGAACGCCAGGACATCCGCGCCTTTGTCGAGGAATGCTTCAATGTCATGCGCGCCGCGTATCCCTTTGCCAACAATCCGTACCTGCAGGAAACCGTCGAGAACCTGCAGCCGGCGATGAATCGCGCCTATTACCTGGCCCTGGATCAACGCAAGGCGTCCATGAGCGAGTACCTGGCGCTGTTCGAGCAACTGCTCGCTGCCGTACTGGCCCGTGACTTGCCGCAGATTCGCCAAGTGTTGTCGGCCTATGGCCAGCGCAGTTGCACCCTGGTTATCGCAGCCCTGGCGGACGCCTAAGCGTGCGGCTCAAGTGCATCAAACTGGCGGGGTTCAAATCCTTCGTCGACCCGACTACGGTGAACTTCCCCAGTAACATGGCGGCAGTGGTCGGGCCCAATGGTTGCGGCAAGTCGAACATTATCGACGCCGTGCGCTGGGTGATGGGCGAGAGCTCGGCAAAAAACCTGCGTGGCGAGTCGATGACCGACGTCATCTTCAATGGCTCCACCAGCCGCAAGCCGGTGAGCCAGGCCAGCATCGAACTGGTGTTCGACAACTCCGACGGCACCCTGGTGGGCGAATACGCGGCCTACGCAGAAATTTCCATCCGCCGCAAAGTGACGCGCGACAGCCAGAACAGTTACTTCCTCAATGGCACCAAGTGCCGGCGCCGCGACATCACCGACATCTTCCTCGGCACCGGCCTGGGCCCGCGCAGCTACTCGATCATCGAGCAGGGCATGATCTCCAAGCTGATCGAAGCCAAGCCCGAGGACTTGCGCAACTTTATCGAGGAAGCGGCCGGCATCTCCAAGTACAAGGAGCGCCGGCGCGAGACCGAGAACCGCATCCGCCGCACCCACGAAAACCTGGCGCGCCTGACCGACCTGCGTGAAGAGCTGGAGCGCCAGTTGGAGCGCCTGCACCGCCAGGCCCAGGCCGCCGAGAAATACCAGGAATACAAAGGCGAAGAGCGCCAGCTCAAGGCACAACTCTCAGCCCTGCGCTGGCAGGCCTTGAATGACCAGGTGGGCCAGCGCGAAGCGATCATCGGCACCCAGGAAATCAGCTTCGAAGCCCTGGTGGCCGAGCAGCGCAATGCCGACGCCAGCATCGAGCGCCTGCGTGACGGTCACCATGATCTGTCCGAGCGCTTCAATCTGGTGCAGGGCCGCTTCTATTCGGTGGGCGGCGACATTGCGCGGGTCGAGCAGAGCATCCAGCACGGCCAGCAGCGCCTGCGCCAGTTGCAGGATGACCTCAAGGAAGCGGAGCGGGCGCGGCTGGAAACCGAGTCCCACCTGGGCCACGACCGCACCTTGCTGCTGACCCTCGGCGAAGAGCTGGACATGCTCACCCCCGAGCAGGAAATCACCAGCGCCGCCGCCGAAGAAGCCGCCGCCGCCCTGGAAGAATCGGAAACCACCATGCACGGCTGGCAGGAGCAGTGGGACGCGTTCAACCTGCGCTCCGCCGAGCCACGGCGCCAGGCTGAGGTGCAGCAGTCGCGCATCCAGCAACTGGAAACCAGTATGGAACGCCTGGCCGAGCGTCAGCGCCGGGTCCTGGAGGAGCGCGCGTTGCTCGCCTCCGCTCCGGAAGACGCGGCGATCATGGCGCTGAGCGAGCAGTTGGCCGAAAGCGAAATGACCCTGGAAGAGCTGGAGGCCAGCGAAGAACAACAAGTGGAACGCCTGGAGCAATTGCGTCAGGAGCTGCAGCAGGCGACCCAGGCGCAGCAGCAGGCCCAGGGCGATTTACAGCGCCTTAACGGGCGCCTGGCCTCCCTTGAAGCCTTGCAGCAGGCCGCATTGGACCCAGGCATCGGCACCGCCGAATGGCTGCGCGACCAGCACCTGGCCGAGCGCCCGCGCCTGGCCGAAGGCTTGAAGGTTGAAGCTGGTTGGGAATTGGCTGTGGAAACCGTGCTCGGTGCGGACCTGCAAGCGGTGCTGGTGGACGATTTTGGCGGCTTTGACCTGGCGGGCTTCACACAAGGTGACTTGCGCCTGCTCAGCCCGGCAGCCGATGGCACCCGCGTGCCCGGCAGCCTGTTGGATAAAGTCGAGGCGCAGATTGATCTGGCGCCGTGGCTGGGCCAGGTCAAACCGGTGGACTCGCTGGAACAGGCCCTGGCGCTGCGTGGCCAATTGATCTCTGGCGAAAGCCTGATCAGCCGCGACGGCTACTGGGTAGGCCGGCACTTTTTGCGGGTGCGCCGCGCCAGTGAAGCCGAAAGTGGCGTATTGGCCCGTGGCCAGGAAATCGTTAACCTGAGTGCCGAGCGTGAAGAGCGCGAAGCCACCCTTGAGTCCCTGGAAACCCAACTGCAAACCCTGCGCGCCACTCAGCGCCAGCAAGAGACCGGCCGCGAACACTTGCGCCGCCTGTTGCAGGACGAAGCGCGCCAGCAGGGCGAATTGAAAGCCCAACTCTCGGCCAGCAAGGCCAAGGCCGAACAGCTGACCCTGCGCCGCACCCGGCTCGACGAAGAAGTGGCCGAAATGGGCGAACAGCGCGCCCTCGAACACGAACAAGTCGGTGAGGCACGCCTGCAATTGCAGGAGGCCCTCGACAGCATGGCCCTCGATACCGAGCAGCGCGAACTGTTGCTGGCCCAGCGTGACAGCCTGCGCGAGCGCCTCGACCGGGTACGCCAGGAAGCGCGCCAGCACAAGGATCACGCCCACCAGTTGGCCGTGCGCCTGGGCTCCTTGCGCGCCCAGCACGATTCCACGCGCCAGGCCCTGGAGCGCCTGGAGATGCAGTCCGAACGCCTGACGGAAAAGCGCGAGCAACTGAGCCTCAACCTGGAGGAGGGCGAGGCGCCGCTGGAAGAGCTGCGCTTGAAGCTCGAAGAGTTGCTCGATAAACGCATGAGCGTCGACGAAGAACTCAAGACCGCACAAATCGCCCTGGAAGACGCCGACCGCGAACTGCGCGACGCAGAAAAGCGCCGGACCCAGGCCGAGCAGCAATCGCAATTGATCCGCGGCCAGCTCGAACAGCAGCGTATGGAGTGGCAAGCCCTCACGGTGCGCCGCAAAACCCTGCAAGACCAGTTGCTGGAAGATGGCTACGACCTGCACGGCGTACTCAATACCCTGACCGCCCAGGCCAACGAGAAGGACGCCGAGGAAGAACTTGAGCGCATTGGCGCACGTATTCAACGACTCGGGGCGATCAACCTCGCGGCCATCGACGAATATCAGCAGCAGTCCGAGCGCAAACGTTATCTGGATGCCCAGGACGCCGATCTGGTGGAAGCCCTCGACACTTTGGAAAACGTCATTCGCAAGATCGACAAAGAGACCCGAAACCGCTTCAAAGATACCTTTGATCAGATTAATAGCGGTTTACAGGCCTTATTCCCAAAAGTTTTCGGTGGTGGCAGCGCTTACTTGGAACTGACGGGCGAAGATCTACTCGATACAGGGGTAACGATCATGGCGCGGCCTCCGGGCAAGAAGAACAGCACCATCCATTTGTTGTCCGGCGGCGAGAAGGCCCTGACCGCATTGGCCCTGGTGTTTGCCATCTTCAAGTTGAACCCGGCGCCGTTCTGCATGCTCGACGAAGTTGACGCGCCGCTGGATGACGCTAACGTTGGACGGTATGCCCGCCTGGTTAAAGAGATGTCCCAGACGGTGCAGTTCATCTATATCACCCACAACAAGATCGCCATGGAAATGGCTGATCAATTGATGGGGGTGACCATGCATGAACCGGGCTGTTCGCGACTGGTGGCGGTGGATGTGGAAGAGGCGATGGCGATGGTGGAAAGTTAGCGGCAAGTTGCTAGCTTCAAGGGGCAAGAGTGTCGGCTTGAAGCTTATGATTTGTAGCCTGATTCCTGCGTTAGCCGACACATTTTGCGCCAACTGTGTAAAGTTATCTTTGGTCGTGCTAGTTTAATGTCAATTTTTCGTATGCGTGGGCAAAACGTCAGTCAGAACATAGAGTTGGCGCCACGTTTTAAAGCGGTTTGCACGGTGCTAAACCCCTTATTTTTCAGCATTTTTTATAGAGGCAAGGGATTACATGGAAATCGGTCTGCGCGAGTGGCTGATCGTCATCGGCATTATTGTAATAGCCGGTATTCTTTTTGATGGCTGGCGCCGTATGCGCGGCGGCAAGGGCAAGCTGAAATTCCGCCTGGACCGAAACCTGTCCAATCTGCCCGACGACGATGGCGCCGCCGAGCTGCTGGGGCCTCCCCGTGTCCTGGATACCCATAAAGAACCGCAACTGGACGAACACGACCTGCCGTCGATGAGCGCGCCGGTGCGCGAGCCCCGCGAGCCGTCGTCCAAGCGCGGCAAGCGTGGCAGTGCTGTCGTGGCCGAGCCGCATCAGGGCGACCTGAACCTCGACGTCGACGAAGGCCCGAGCTTCAGTAGCCGTGACGGTGATTTTCCGGATGAAACCCCGGCCAAGAGCGCACCGCGTGAGTCCTCCAAGGATCAGCCGGCGGCTGAAGAAGTGCTGGTGATCAGCGTGATCTGCCGCGACGCGGCCGGCTTCAAGGGCCCGGCGCTGTTGCAGAACATCCTGGAAAGCGGCCTGCGTTTTGGCGAGATGGATATTTTCCACCGTCACGAAAGCATGGCGGGCAACGGTGAAGTGCTGTTCTCCATGGCCAACGCGGTCAAGCCGGGCACCTTCGATTTGGACGATATCGACCTGTTCAGCACCCCGGCGGTGAGCTTCTTCCTCGGCCTGCCAGGCCCGCGCCACCCGAAACAGGCGTTCGACGTCATGGTGGCCGCCGCCCGCAAGCTGTCCCAGGAACTTAACGGTGAGCTCAAGGACGACCAGCGCAGCGTACTGACCGCCCAGACCATCGAACACTACCGTCAGCGCATCGTCGAGTTCGAGCGTCGCGCCCTGACACAGAAACGCTGAGGATTGGTCTTCAGCGTTGTCAGTAGAATTAAGCGCACTAACATATTGAGCAGCTTCGGCTGCTCTTTTGCTTTATGAGAGAACACCCATGACCGCCGCCCACACCCGCATCCTCGAACTGCGCGCTGAACTGGATCAGCACAACTACCGTTATCACGTACTCGACGAGCCGAGCATCCCGGACGCCGAGTACGACCGGTTGTTCCATGAGCTCAAGGCCCTGGAGTCCGAGCACCCCGACCTGGTGACCCGTGATTCACCAACGCAACGGGTGGGTAGTGCGGCGTTGTCGGCGTTTACCCAGGTGCGCCATGAGATCCCCATGCTCAGCCTGGGCAACGCGTTTGATGAAACCACCATGCTGGAATTTGATCGTCGGGTCACCGAGGGCCTCGACCTGCCGGTGGGCGATCTGTTTGGCGGTGGCGCGGCGGTGGAATACAGCTGCGAACCCAAGCTCGATGGCCTGGCGGTCAGCCTGCTGTACCAGGATGGCGAGTTGGTACGCGGCGCGACCCGTGGCGACGGCACCACGGGCGAAGACATCAGCGTCAATGTGCGCACCGTGCGCAATATCCCGCTGAAACTGCATGGCACGGGCTGGCCGGCGACCCTGGAAGTGCGTGGCGAAGTGTTCATGTCCAAGGCCGGTTTCGAGCGTTTGAACGCCACGCAACTGGAAGTCGGCGGCAAGACCTTCGCCAACCCGCGCAACGCCGCCGCCGGCAGCCTGCGCCAACTCGATTCGAAGATCACTGCCAGTCGCCCCCTGGAGTTTTGCTGCTACGGCGTGACCACGGATATCAGCGACACTCATATCGGCAACCTGCAGCAGTTGCAGAAATGGGGCATGCCCATCAGCCACGAGTTGAAGCTGGCCAAGGGTATTGAGGATTGCCTGGAGTACTACCGCGATATCGGTGAGCGGCGTAGCAGCCTGCCCTATGAAATCGACGGGGTGGTGTTCAAGGTCAACAGCATTGCCTACCAGCGTGAACTAGGCTTTCGCGCCCGCGAGCCGCGCTGGGCCATCGCCCATAAGTTTCCGGCACTGGAAGAACTCACTGAATTGCTGGACGTTGAGTTCCAGGTCGGCCGCACCGGCGCCGTGACCCCGGTAGCACGCTTGAAGCCAGTCAAGGTGGCGGGCGTCACTGTGTCCAATGCGACGTTGCACAACATGGACGAAGTGGCGCGCCTGGGCTTGATGATCGGCGACACCGTGATCATCCGCCGTGCCGGTGACGTAATCCCACAGGTCGTGTCGGTGGTTGCCGAGCGCCGCCCGGAAAATGCCCGCGCCGTACAGATCCCGCAAACCTGCCCGGTGTGTGGTTCCCATGTGGAACGCACGCAGTTGGTCAAGCGCAGCAAGGGCAAGGAAACCGTCAGCGAAGGCGCGGTGTATCGCTGTGTCGGGCGGCTGGCCTGTGGTGCGCAGCTCAAGCAGGCGATTATCCATTTTGTCTCGCGACGGGCCATGGATATCGACGGCCTGGGCGACAAGACCATCGAGCAACTGGTCGATGAAAAGCTCATCGGTTCGCCGGCTGACCTGTACAAGCTCAAGTACGAACAGATCATCGACCTGGAAGGCTTCGCTGATGTTTCCAGCAAGAAGCTGATCGCGGCCATCGAAAACAGCAAGACCCCAACCCTGGCACGGTTTATCTACGCCCTGGGCATTCCCGATGTCGGCGAGGAAACCGCCAAGGTGCTGGCGCGCTCCCTGGCGTCCCTGGAGCGCGTGCAGCAAGCCTTGCCGGAAGTGTTGACGTACTTGCCGGATGTTGGCCTGGAGGTGGCGCACGAGATCCACAGCTTCTTTGAAGACAGCCATAACCAGCAGGTGATTGGCGCGTTACTGTCGCCGGATGAGTGCGGCCTGCAATTGCAGGACCAGGGCGAACTGAGCGCCGAGTTCGCGGCCAGCACCACCCTGGGCGGCTTTCTCGACAAGCTGCACGTGCCTTCCGTGGGGCCGGGGGCTGCGCAGAAGCTGGCGGACAAGTTCGGCTCCCTGGAGGGCGTTATCCAGGCCGATTGGCTGGATATGCGCCAGGCACTCCCAGAGAAACAGGCCAAGGCCGTGCGCGAGTTTTTTGATAATCCGGACAATGCCCGGCGTGCGCAAGCCATCGAGCAGCAGCTCAAGGACTTTGGCATGCACTGGCAGAGCGAGAAGAAAGTCCTCGAGGGCTTGCCCGAAGCGGGCCATACCTGGGTGCTGACCGGCTCGCTGGAGTTGATGAGCCGCGACGTGGCCAAGGAAAAACTCGAAAGCCTGGGCGCCAAGGTCGCCGGTTCGGTGTCGGCGAAAACCTATTGCGTGGTCGCGGGGCCAGGCGCCGGGTCGAAGTTGGCCAAGGCCAGTGAGCTGGGGTTGAAAGTCATGGATGAAGAGGCTTTTGTCGCCTTTCTGACCCGCCACAACATCTCCATCTGATGATGACGATCGTTCCCACGCAGAGTGTGGGAACGATCTTGCGTGGTAAATGATCTAGTCTTGGGCACGCCCCTGGAGAGATCGCCATGTACCGCTTCTTCGAACAGCTCAGTTCGCGCATCGCCGCACCGTTCATGGCCGGGACTTCGCGCAATAGCAAGGTGTGGCAGTGCCGTTGCGGTCAATCCCTGTTCTTTCGCAACAGCCAATGCCTGTCCTGTTCGGCGCTGCTGGGCTATCTGCCCGAGCAAAGCCGGCTGTCGTCCCTGCAACCTGGGCCGGTCGTCAATACCTGGCTGCAGGACGATAATCTTGACGCGGGCGCCTCGCGCCGCTGCGCCAACCTCGACACGCCTGCTGCCTGCAACTGGCTGATCCCGGCCTACAGCACCGCACCGCTGTGCGTGGCGTGTAGCCTTAATCGCACCATCCCCGACCTGTCGATTGCAGAAAACCCCGAGCGCTGGCGCAAAGTCGAAACCGCCAAGCGCCGGCTGGTGGCGCAACTGATCAGCCTGGGGTTGCAGGTGGTCCCCAAGTCCGTCGATGAAGCCAATGGCCTGGCCTTTGACTTCGTCGGTATCGACCTGCAAGGCAAGGCCCCCACCACCGGCCACGCCAACGGCTTGATCACCTTGGATATCAAGGAAGCTGACGACGAACACCGTGAGAAAATTCGCGTGCAGATGCGTGAACCGTACCGCACCTTGCTCGGTCATTTCCGGCATGAAGTCGGTCACTATTACTGGGATCGCCTGGTCGCCGGCAGCCACTGGCTCGAGCCGTTCCGCCAGGTGTTTGGTGATGAGCGTGCCAGCTATGCCGATGCTCTCGAGCAGCACTACCAGAACGGCCCGCGCCCGGACTGGCAGCAAACCTGCGTCAGCGCCTACGCCACCATGCACCCTTGGGAAGACTGGGCGGAAACCTGGGCCCACTACCTGCACATGATGGACGCGGTCGATACCGCCCTGGGCTTTGGCATGAGCGCGCGGGAGATGGACCTGGACTACCAGCCGTTTCCCCTCGCCACGCTCTACGATCCGCAACACCCTGGCGGGGCGGCGTTCCTGTCGTTCGTCAACGCCTGGATCGAACTGGCCGGCATGCTCAACGAACTGTCCCGCAGCATGGGGCAACCGGATTTCTATCCCTTCGTGCTGCCACCGGCGGTGATTGCCAAGCTGCATTTCATCCACCTGGTGATCCAGGAGGAGGGCGGCCGGGCGGATGAGGTGTTGAAAGCCCAATGATCCAATGTGGAAGCGGGCTTGCCGGCGATGACGGAGTGCCAGCTTGCACAGGTACTGACCACCGCCATCGCGGGCAAGCCCGCTCGCACACCACATAGAGGGTGTTCTTGAGGGCTATGGCAAGTACTTGAGCCCCTTGGCTTTTTAATCCTGCACCAACGGTTGTAACTTCCGATGAGATCGGTACAATGGCGCGGCTTGCCGAGAGGCCAGCGTCGTTATGGTGACCCCATCGGTCCCCCCGCAACGATTACCCGTGAACCTGGTCAGAGCCGGAAGGCAGCAGCCACAGCGGGAACATTGTGTGCCGGGGTGTGGCTGGTGGGGTTGCCTCCATAACGCTCCCTTCGTAACAACTCTCCCTCTGATCAAAAATTATCACTTTGCCGTGCGTTATTGCGCAGCGGTCGAAGCCGTCTGTACACCGCGTTTTTTCGCGGCGTTTTCGTGTCTGGCTATCAGCCTTTATTGCGGTTGAAGAAGCTTCTTCGCCGCCAGCAGGAAGATGCCGATCGTGCAGGCAGGTTCTATGTGCCAGCCACCGCCAGCAGGCGGAGGTAGCTCATGGTAGTCCCTTGCATTTTGAAGTAATTGCGCGAAAGGATGCCGAGTCCGCTTGGGCTGCGCGAGCATATTGGCAAAAGGCGTGGCCCAGCGCCTGCCAGGAGAGGCGCTGTCCGGTCGGATCATGTCAGTAGGCAAAGAGCAAAGAGCAGGCAGCATCAGCGACCTGCTCTTTTTTATGTCGTACGAGCTCTAAGGCTTGGACAAGGCCTGGTCTACCGCCGCTATCAGCTTTCCCAGATCCTTCGGGGTGGCTTTATGAATGACACCGAACAGATAAGCGCGCTGTTCGTCCTCATCGCCCAGATCGGCAAAAAAGACTTTCAGCTTCACTCCCAGAGCCTCTGCAAACAAGAAGAGAGCGTCAACGCTGGGTGTATAGGTGCCGGTTTCGAAGCGGCTGATGGTTTTAGGGTCAAAACCGGTTTTCTCACCTAGTTCAGCCTGAGTAAGCCCCGCTACCTTTCGATAACGTCTGATGGCTGGACCCAAACTTGAAATTTGCATCGCTCAATTCCCATTTAGAATCAAGAACTTAACGATAAATATTGGCATTAGACAACGGCACGCACCATCACCTTTTCTTGCAAAATGTGATGTAATTCGTAGAATCGGCGTTTAGGACAAGTATTTGGCGGTGTCGTTTCACAGGGCACCTTTATGAAACGGGAAATCATTGCTTTCTCCTCTCTTTCATAAAGGTAGTTGCAAAACAGTTGCTTGGCCGCAGCGCCAGGCTCGCTCTTGCGCGCCCCCGCAGCCCCCGCCTTTCACACCAGACGCTCGAATTAAAGCCTAGTTGATCTTCGCTAAACCGAAGCTCAGGTGCTGGGCAAAACCTGGTTTGGCCGCCCAATGGCGCCAGCCAGCCGATTGACGGTTTACCCGTCTGGAAATACCCCTCTACCTGCCGGATCTACCCGATCCCGGGCCGGTAGATCGAATGCTGTCCATGGAGCTTTAAAGTGCGCGTCAATTTGCCGGTCACCACAGTTGAACAGACTTTCGGGGAGCAGCAACGGCTCATTTCCGCGACGGACATCAATAGCCACATTACCTACTGCAACGCCGAGTTTGCTGCCATGAGCGGCTTCACCCAAGCCGAGCTGATCGGCAGTACCCACAACCTGGTACGCCACCCGGATATGCCGCCGGCGGTCTTCGAACTGATGTGGCGCTACCTCAAGGCCGGCCAGAGCTGGATGGGCGTGGTCAAGAATCGCTGCAAAAATGGCAACTTTTATTGGGTCAGCGCCTATGTGACCCCCATCCTCGAAGACGGCCGGTTGGTGGGCTATGAGTCGGTGCGGGTCAAGCCGACGCGCGAACAGGTGCGGCGTGCCGAAGCGCTCTACGCGCGCTTGCGTGCCGGGCGTTCGGCGGTTTCGCCGCTGCAACGCCTGGGCCAGTTCGGCAATGCCCTGGCCGTGCCCGCCCTGGCGGCGGTGGCGGCTGGCGGCGCGGTGCAATGGCTGCCCAGCGGCTGGGCTCAGGCAACGACTGCGCTGCTGTTTCTCGGTCTGGGCGCCTGGGCGCACCTGCGTCTGGGGCAGCAGCTCAAGCAGATTGTCGAGCACACTCCCAACACCTTTTCCGACCCGATCAGCGCCATGACCTACAGCGATGCGCTAGGTCCGGCCGCGCAATTGGAGATGATCCTGATCAGCGAAGAGGCGCGCTTGAAAACCGCCCTCACGCGGCTCAGCGACCTGGCCACACAGATGGCCGAGGCGGCTACCGATTCCAGCGTGTTGTCGGGCAATACCGAGTCGGCACTGCTGGAACAGCGCGCCGAAACCGATATGACCGCCGCGGCCATGACCGAAATGGCCGCCTCCATCGCCGAAGTGGCGACACATGTACAGCAGACCGCCAGCGAAGCCCGTACCGCCAACGACCTGGCCGGGCATGGCAGCCAGGTGGTCGGAACCACACGCGACGCGATCCAACTGCTGGCGGCCACCGTTACCCAGATCAACCAGGCGGTGGGCCACCTGGCCGGCCAGACCCAGGAAATCCGCGTGGCGGCGAGCATGATCCAGGCGATTGCCGACCAGACCAACCTGCTGGCCCTGAATGCTGCCATCGAGGCGGCGCGGGCTGGTGAACAGGGCCGTGGTTTTGCGGTGGTGGCCGATGAAGTGCGGGCGCTGGCGGGCAAGACCCGGGAGTCGACCGAGCAGATCCAGGGCATCATCCAGAATCTACGCGCGGGCGCCGATGAAGCAGTGGAAATTGCCAGCACCGGTATCCATGAGGCCGAGCAGGGCGTGCAGCAGGTATTGCAGGCGCAACAGGCATTGCTAGGTATTCGCCAGGCAGTAGAGCGCATTACCGGCATGAGTCAGCAAATGGCTGCTGCCTCGCAGGAACAATCCCACGTCGCAGAGGATGTTTCACAACAGATCAATAACGTCGCGGCCACGGTACAAAAGACAGCGGGCAATGCCAACGCTGCAGTCACCCGGGGCCGGGAACTTGAAAGCATCTCTTCCGGGTTGCGTGCCCTGGTCGAGCGGTTCAACCGCTAGCCACCTAGAGCCTCATTCATGGATGAGAAATACCGCAGGGCCGTGGATGCCGCCGCCATTTTCTCCGAGACAGACCTCACCGGCCGCATCACCTATGTAAACGACCAATTCTGCGGCATGTCCGGCTACAGCCGCGACGAGTTGCTGGGGCGCAACCACCGGATCCTCAGTTCCGGGTTGCATCCTGCCGGGTTTTTCCAGGGGATGTGGCGCACCATCACCGAGGGTAAGGTCTGGCGCGGGGAAATCTGTAACCGTGCCAAGGACGGCTCGCTGTACTGGGTCGACAGCACCATGGTGCCGCTGGTCGATGAGCGGACCGGCAAGGTGCAGAAGTACGTGTCGATTCGTTTTGATGTCAGCGAAAAGCGCCAGTTGTTGCAGACCCTGCAATGGCGGGTCGGCCATGATGTGCTGACCGGGCTGCCCAACCGTGCCTATCTGTCTGAACTGCTCGTGCAATCCTTGGAGTTTTCCCGCAGCGAGCACATCCCCCTGGCGGTGTGCATGCTCGACCTGGACGGCTTCAAGGCGGTCAACGACGGCTACGGCCATGCCTCTGGCGACCTGTTGCTGGTGGAGGTCGCCAGCCGCCTGCGCGACATCATCCGTGGCGAAGATGTGGTCGCAAGGCTTGCCGGTGACGAGTTTGTGCTGATCCTGCGCTACGTGCGCGATGCCGAGGAGTTGAACCGCGCTTTGCGGCGCATCCTCACGGCCATTTCCGAGCCGTACTCGATCCTCGGCGCGCAGATCAACGTGTTTGCCAGCATTGGCGTCACGCTGTTCCCGTTGGATGACGAGGATGCCGACACCCTGCTGCGCCATGCCGACCAGGCGATGTACGTGGCCAAGCAAAGTGGCCGTAACCGCTACCAGCTGTTTGATGTGTCCCTGGAGCAGGAGGTCAAGGCCACCCACCAGACCGTGCAGCAGATTCGCCAGGCCCTGGCAGCGGGGGAGTTGTGCCTGCACTTCCATCCCAAGATCAACCTGCGCCACGGCCAGGTCGTGGGTTTTGAGGCATTGCTGCGCTGGCAGCACCCGATTCGCGGGCTGGTGTCGCCCAAGGATTTCCTGTCGTTGATCGAGCAGACCGACCTGATCGTCGATGTCGGCGAGTGGGTGATGGACCAGGTGCTGGCGCAGATACGCCAGTGGCAAGATGCCGGGCACTGCTGGCCGGTCAGCGTGAATATCGCGGCGCGACACTTCCAGCGCGCGGATTTTGTCGAGCGCTTGCAACAGCTGCTGGCCCAGCATCCTGACGTTGCGCCGCACATGCTCGACCTGGAGATCGCCGAATCGGTAGCCATCGATCATATCCAGCGCGTCACCGAGCACCTGGCGGCATGCCAGGCGCTGGGAGTGCGGTTTTCCCTGGACGATTTCGGCACGGGCTATTCGTCCCTCAGCTACCTCAAGCGCCTGCCCACCCAGACCATCAAGATCGACAAGTCGTTTGTGCGCGACATCCTGCATGACAAGGATGACCTCGCGCTGACCCAGGCGGTGATCGGCCTGGCCCGGGCATTTGGTCGCGAAGTGATCGCCGAGGGCCTGGAAACCCTCGAGCATGGCCAGTTGCTGCTGCGCATGGGCTGTGAAGTGGCGCAGGGCTATTACTTCGCCCAACCGATGCCGGCAGCCGAGGTGCCGGCCTGGGCGGCGGGGTTTGATCTGCTCAACTATGGCGCTGGCGGGGATTGAGGCAGGCGCCCAGCGTCGCCGGTATAGAGCAGGATGATTGCGTCAATCTCCCCGGACATTTTCATACGCAGCAGTGTGCGCAAAATCCGCTGCACGGGTAGGGCTGGGTCGTTGCGCACGTAGCAGCCCAGGCTCTGCTCTTCAATCACGGCCACCACGTGCAGCTTGCGACCTGCCGGTAACTGCTGATTGAAGCGTTCCAGGGTCCATTCGTTGGTGACCGCGTACTTGAAGCGTCCCGCCACCAGCTTTTGCAGCACTTGCTCTTCGCTGCGGGCGTCGTCGCGCTTGAGCTGGCCCTTGGCAAACAGCGGTTCGAGGGTCGGGTAGCTGTAGTTGAGCACCGTGCCGATATTCTGTGCCGCCAGCTGCGCCACATTCACCGACAGCGGCGGCACATGGGCGCTGGCCAGGACATTGCGCTGCACCCATAACGGAATGCTCCATATGTAGTCCCCGGACAGATTATTCAGCCACGCTTGTGCGACGTAGCAGCGCACATCAATCTCGCCGTGCTCCATGGCTGGAGCGATACGGGCCCGGGCCAGTACCTGGAACTGCGCCGGGTGGCCGACCTGGGTTGCCAGGCTGAGCATCAAGTCATACAAAATGCCCTGGGTCGGCTGGGCCCCCTCGATCTGCACCATGGGCATGGCCCAGCTGTCGGAAATGGCGAAGCGCAACGGGGCGGGCGCCGCCAGGCTCAGTGTGGTGATCATCCATAAAGCGCCCAGGACTACGCGCATAAACTCTCCGGGATCAGCCCTTTGCAGGGCGTGCCACTACCAGCTTAGTCAGATTAGGCGAGCGTGCCGGATGCAATTTCCCCCCTGCTCCGCTAGCATTACCGGCTTCCGCTTCCCAGTTGCGACGGTTTTCGATGAGTTATCAGGTTCTTGCACGTAAATGGCGTCCGCGCTCGTTCCGCGAAATGGTCGGCCAGACCCATGTGCTCAAGGCTCTGATCAATGCCTTGGACAGCCAACGGCTGCACCACGCCTACCTGTTCACCGGCACGCGCGGGGTGGGCAAGACCACCATTGCGCGGATCATTGCCAAGTGCCTGAACTGTGAGACCGGCATCACCTCGACGCCCTGCGGCACCTGCTCGGTGTGCCGGGAGATCGACGAAGGGCGCTTTGTCGACCTGATCGAAATCGACGCCGCGAGCCGCACCAAGGTCGAGGACACCCGCGAACTGCTGGACAACGTGCAGTACGCCCCCAGCCGCGGGCGCTTCAAGGTCTACCTGATCGACGAAGTGCACATGCTCTCCAGCCACTCCTTCAACGCCCTGTTGAAGACCCTGGAGGAGCCGCCGCCCTACGTTAAGTTCATCCTGGCCACCACCGATCCGCAGAAACTTCCTGCAACGATTTTGTCGCGGTGCCTGCAGTTCTCCCTGAAGAACATGACCCCTGAGCGGGTGGTCGAGCATTTGACCCACGTATTGGGTGTGGAGAACGTGCCGTTCGAAGACGATGCGCTGTGGCTGCTGGGCCGCGCCGCCGATGGCTCGATGCGCGATGCCATGAGCCTGACCGACCAGGCGATTGCCTTCGGTGAAGGCAAGGTAATGGCCGCCGACGTGCGCGCCATGCTCGGCACCCTCGATCACGGCCAAGTGTTCGACGTGCTGCATGCGCTGATCGAAGGCGACGCCAAGGCGCTGCTCGAAGCCGTGCGCCATCTGTCGGAGCAGGGGCCGGACTGGAATGGCGTGCTCTCGGAAATTCTCAATGTGCTGCACCGCGTCGCTATCGCCCAGGCCCTGCCTGAGGGGGTCGACAACGGCCACGGCGACCGCGACCGCGTATTGGCACTGGCCCAGGCGCTGCCGGCCGAAGATGTGCAGTTCTACTACCAGATGGGCCTGATCGGGCGCCGCGACCTGCCGTTGGCACCAGACCCGCGCGGCGGTTTCGAAATGGTCATGCTGCGCATGCTGGCGTTTCGCCCCGCGGATACCGCCGACGCGCCGAGACAGCCACTAAAGCCAGTGGGGATCAGCCAGGCCACAGTTGATTCCGCCAAACCAGTGGCTGGCGCGGCAGTCGTTGCGCCAGTAAGCGCGCCGCAACCTGTGGCCGCTGCTCCAGCCATGGTCGCGGTGGAGCCTGTGGCGCCTGTAGTGGCACCGCAGCCGATGGTCGAGCCCGAGCCCGCGCCGATAGTCGATCTGCCCTGGAATGAGCTGGCAGAGGCCGTGGTCGAGCTGGCTCCTGCCGTCGAGCCTGTCCTCGAAACCACCGGCGAGCAGCCTGAACTGACGCCGATGCCGACGCCAACCCCCGACAGCGTGGTACCCGACGCGCCGGAATGGGTCTCGGCACCCGTGCCCGAGCCGACTATTGCCGAAGTGGACGCCGCTACCCCAGGCATCGACCTGGATGACGAACCGCCGCTGGACGAAGATTACATCGAGCCGGACATGGATTCGGCCTACAGCTACCTGGACGACCTGGCCAGCGAGCACACCGCCGAGCCTGCGCCCGAGCCCGAGGCGGAGCCTGCCGCCATGCCGGCCACTGGCCTGGCCCTGCAATGGCTGGAGCTGTTCCCGAAATTGCCGATTTCCGGCATGACCGGCAGCATCGCCGCCAACTGCACGCTGATCGCTGTCGATGGCGATCACTGGCTGTTGCACCTGGACCCGGCCCACAGCGCCCTGTTCAACGCGACCCAGCAGCGCCGGCTCAACGATGCCCTGAACCAGTTCCACGAACGCACCCTGACGGTGACCATCGAGCTGATCAAGCCCGAGCAGGAAACTCCGGCCCAGGCCGCCACCCGTCGCCGGCTCAACCGCCAGCGCGAGGCCGAGGAGTCGATCCAGGCCGACCCGCTGATCCAGCAGATGATGGAGCAGTTTGGCGCAGTGGTGCGACACGATACTATTGAACCTGTCGAAGCCCAGGCTGCAGCGGGCTGATAATTGCAGGCGCCGTGCCCCGAGGCTCGGCGCCGTATTGATCCACGTACTTTTGAGGTGATTCCCATGATGAAAGGTGGCATGGCCGGCCTGATGAAGCAGGCGCAGCAGATGCAGGAAAAGATGGCCAAGATGCAGGAAGAACTGGCCAACGCCGAAGTCACCGGTAAAGCCGGTGGCGATATGGTCAGCGTGGTGATGACCGGTCGTCACGACATCAAGCGCGTGAGCATTGACCCAAGCGTATTGCCGGGCGTTGGCGAAGACGACCTGGAAATGCTCGAAGCCCTGTTCGCCGCGGCCGTCAACGACGCCGTGCGCAAGATCGAAGCCAACAGCCAGGACAAAATGTCCGGCGTGACCGCGGGCATGCAACTGCCGCCGGGCATGAAGCTGCCGTTCTGACCGGCCAGCGCAAGACTGAAAATGCCAGGCATCGCGCCTGGCATTTTTGTTTGTCTCGGGCACAATCGAACGTCAGCCCTGCAACAGCTGTCTGCACCCTATACCGCTGAATTCAATCACCGATATAAAGGAGCCTCGCTGATGACCCAAGCCATGACCCTTAACCAGCGCATCGTCCTGGTATCCCGCCCGCAGGGTGCGCCCGTGCCGGAAAACTTCCGCCTGGAGCGCGTGGCGCTGCCCGACCTGGCAGACGGCCAGGTCCTGCTCAAGACCCTGTTCCTGTCCCTGGACCCCTACATGCGTGGACGTATGAGTGACGCGCCGTCCTACGCAGCCCCGGTAGAAATCGGCGAGGTGATGACTGGCGGCGCTGTCAGCCGCATCGAACAGTCGCGCAACCCCAAGTTCGAGGTGGGTGACCTGGTGGTCGGCACCACCGGCTGGCAAAGCCATAGCATCAGTGACGGCCGCAATTTGATACCGGTGCCCAACGGCTTGCCAAGCCCGTCCATGGCCCTGGGTGTGCTGGGCATGCCCGGCATGACGGCCTACATGGGCCTGATGGATATCGGCCAACCCAAGGCCGGGGAAACCCTGGTGGTGGCGGCGGCCTCCGGTGCAGTGGGCTCGGTGGTTGGCCAGGTGGCCAAGCTCAAGGGCCTGCGGGTGGTTGGCATCGCGGGCGGCGCAGACAAATGCCGCTACGTGGTGGAAGAGTTGGGTTTTGACGCCTGCATCGATCACAAAGGCGCAGATTTTGCCGATGAGCTGGCCCAGGCCTGTTTCAAAGGGGTGGACATTTATTACGAGAACGTCGGCGGCAAGGTTTTCGACGCCGTACTGCCCCTGCTCAATCCCAAGGCGCGGATCCCCCTGTGTGGCCTGATTGCCGGCTACAACGCCCATGAGGCCCCCACCGGCCCTGACCGGCTGCCAGCGTTGCAACGCACCCTGTTGACCAAGCGCGTGCGCATCCAGGGCTTTATCGTGTTCGACGACTATGGCGACCGCCACCCGGAATTCATCAGCGCCATGGCGCCGTGGGTGCGGGACGGCAAGGTCAAGTTTCGCGAAGACGTGGTCGAGGGCCTTGAGCAGGCGCCCGAGGCCTTTATCGGCCTGTTGGAAGGGCGCAATTTCGGCAAGTTGGTCGTGCGTATTTGACGCTTATCCGAGGCGCGGGTATAAACCGCGTCTCGTTGTTTTGTCGGACCTTTGCCCCATGAGCTTCAGCCCTCTGATTCGTCAACTGATCGACGCCCTGCGCACCTTGCCGGGCGTGGGCCAGAAAACCGCCCAGCGTATGGCGCTGCAACTGCTGGAGCGTGACCGCAGCGGTGGCTCGCGGCTGGCCCAGGCCTTGAGCCAGGCCATGGAAGGCGTGGGCCATTGCCGTCAGTGCCGCACCCTTACCGAAGAAGAACTGTGCCCGCAATGCGCCGACCCCCGTCGCGACGACACCCTGCTGTGCGTGGTCGAAGGGCCGATGGACGTGTATGCGGTGGAGCAGACCGGCTACCGCGGGCGCTACTTCGTGCTCAAGGGCCACCTGTCGCCGCTTGACGGCCTGGGGCCTGAAGCCATTGGTATCCCGCAATTGGTGGCGCGCATTGAACAGCAGGGCACCTTTACCGAAGTGATCCTGGCCACCAACCCTACGGTGGAAGGGGAAGCCACGGCGCATTACATCGCGCAACTGCTGACCAACAAAGGCCTGATCACCTCGCGCATCGCCCACGGCGTGCCGTTGGGTGGTGAGCTGGAGTTGGTGGACGGCGGCACCCTGGCGCACTCGTTTGCCGGGCGTAAACCTATCGCGCTGTAAGCCAAACTCCCTGGGGCACGCTGGCTTGTGTGGGAGCTGGCTTGCCTGCGATGCAGGCACTGCGGTGTATCAGGGGGACCGAGGCGATACCATCGCAGGCAAGCCAGTTCCTACACAAGCATGCATATTGCATTTGCGTTCGGCTTGATAACCAAGCAAGCGCTTGGTAAGTTCGCTCCATCTCTGCATGGAGCTTGCCGATGTCTGCCTACCAGGAATATTTCGACCCCAGTCACCAATTGGTCCGCGACAGCGTGCGCCGTTTTGTCGAGCGCGAGATTGTGCCGGGCATCGAGCAGTGGGAGGAGGCCGAACACTTCCCCCGCAAGCTGTACCTCAAGGCCGGTGCGGCGGGGATTCTCGGGATCGGTTACCCCGAAGCCCTCGGCGGCAGTCATGAAGGCGACCTGTTCGCCAAGGTGGCCGCCAGCGAAGAGCTGATGCGCTGTGGCTCCGGCGGCGTGGTGGCGGGGCTGGGCTCGTTGGATATCGGCCTGCCGCCCATCGTCAAATGGGCCCGCCCCGAAATCCGCGAGCGCGTGGCCCCGCAGGTCTTGTCTGGCGAGAAGATCATGGCCCTGGCCGTCACCGAGCCCGGTGGTGGCTCCGACGTGGCCAGCCTGCAAACCCGTGCCGTGCGCGATGGCGATTGCTATCGGGTCAGTGGCAGCAAAACCTTTATTACCAGTGGCGTGCGCGCCGACTACTACACCGTCGCCGTACGTACCGGCGGGCCGGGCTTTGCCGGCATCAGCCTGTTGCTGATCGAGAAGGGCACACCTGGCTTCACCGTCGGCCAACCGCTGAAGAAAATGGGCTGGTGGGCGTCGGACACTGCCGAGTTGTTCTTCGACAATTGCCAGGTGCCCGTAGGCAACCTGATCGGCAGCGAAAACATGGGGTTTGCCTGCATCATGGGCAACTTCCAGAGCGAACGCCTGGCCCTGGCATTGATGGCCAACATGACCGCGCAGATGGCCCTGGAAGAGAGCCTGAAGTGGGCTGCGCAGCGCGAGGCCTTTGGCAAGCCGATTGGCAAGTTCCAGGTGCTCAAGCACCGCCTGGCGGAGATGGCCACGGCGGTCGAGGTTTCCCGCGAGTTCACCTACCGCCAGGCCGCGAAGATGGCGGCGGGCAAGAGTGTGATCAAGGAGATTTCCATGGCCAAGAACCTGGCCACCGACACCGCCGACCGGGTGACGTATGACGCGGTGCAGATCCTGGGAGGCCTGGGTTATATGCGCGGCAGCCTGGTGGAGCGGCTGTACCGGGATAACCGGATTTTGTCGATTGGTGGCGGGACGCGGGAGGTGATGAATGAAATCATCAGTAAGCAGATGGGGTTGTGATTGAGGGTGTTATTACTGGCCTCATCGCGGGCAAGCCCGCTCCTACATTTTGATTTGTGAACCCATTCAAAAGTGGGAGCGGGCTTGCCCGCGATGAGGCCCGCAAGACCAGCGCAAATTACCGCTCAGTCAAATCAAACTGCGTCAAACAGAAGGTCGCGATCCCCATATCCTCCAAACGCTGCGAGCCCCCCAGCTCCGGCAGATCAATAATCGCCGCTGCCTCGAAAATCCGTGCCCCCATGCGCCGCGCCAGATTAGCCGCAGCAATCAAGGTGCCACCCGTGGCGATCAGGTCATCGAACATCAACACCGAATCCCCTTCGCACAGGCTGTCGGCGTGTACTTCGAGGAACGCTTCGCCGTATTCGGTCTGATAGCCCTCGGACAGTACGTCTGCTGGCAGCTTGCCCTGTTTGCGGAACAGGATCAGCGGCTTGTTCAGTTGATAGGCAATCACCGAACCGATCAGAAAGCCACGGGCATCCATCGCGCCGATATGGCTGAACTCGGCTTCGACGTAGCGATGGATAAAGGTATCGGCCACCAGGCGCATGGCCTTGGGCGACTGGAACAGCGGCGTGATATCACGAAAGATCACCCCAGGCTTGGGGAAGTCGATGACGGGGCGAATCAGGGATTTGATGTCGAAGGAGTCGAAAGCCATCGTCGGGAGTCCTGGGCGCAAAGACTTCGCAGTATACCTGCGGCCTCGCCGGTTGGCTTGGCCGCAAGTGTCGCGCCCCTGGTCCGGCGGTCAGCCGTCGAGGGAGCCGCCGGCCAGTGCGCAGAGCTGGATCGGGTCGAGGATGTGTACTTCCTTGCCCTCGGCGGCAATCAGTTCGTTCTGCTGGAAGCGCGTGAATACCCGGGATACGGTTTCCACCGCCAGGCCCAGGTAATTGCCGATTTCGTTGCGCGACATGCTCAGGCGGAACTGATTGGCCGAGAAACCCCGGGCGCGGAAACGCGCCGACAGGTTGACCAGGAAGGTGGCAATCCGTTCGTCGGCGGTTTTTTTCGACAACAGCAGCATCATTTGCTGGTCGTCACGGATTTCCCGGCTCATCACGCGCATCAACTGGCGGCGCAACTGCGGCAATTGCAGGGCCAGTTCGTCCAGGCGTTCGAACGGGATCTCGCACACCGACGTGGTTTCCAGGGCCTGAGCCGACACCGGGTGAATCTCGGTGTCCATGCCCGACAGGCCCACCAGCTCGCTGGGCAGGTGGAAGCCGGTGATCTGTTCTTCGCCGCTGTCGCTCAGGCTGAACGTCTTCAAGGCGCCCGAGCGTACTGCATAGACGGAATCGAACTTGTCACCCTGGCGAAACAGAAACTCGCCTTTCTTCAGGGGGCGACCACGTTTAACGATTTCGTCCAGCGCATCCATGTCTTCCAGATTCAGCGAAAGTGGCAAGCAGAGGGGCGCCAGGCTGCAATCCTTGCAGTGAGCCTGGCTATGAGCGCGCAGTTTAACTGGCTCGGACATTTCTTAAATCCTTGTGGGAAAACACACATAAGACGTAAGGGTACCGCACTGAGGGACTATCAGGCCAGCCTGTACAAAAAACCGGCAGGGGTATAAAGAATTTTACCCCGCGGCCGATGAACTGCTAACGACCAAGAGCTTGGAGGCTCACGATATGCTTTCCATCGACGGCAATCTCCCGTCCCGCACCACTGTGCCGACGCTGCTTGAACCGAAAAAAACCAGCACCGTGGGCGCCGGTACCGAATCAACGGCGCTGGGTGAAACCCAGCCTGCCGAAGGCGTGAGCGTGACCTTTTCCGGTGCGTCGCTGAAGGCTGCCAGCGCCGAGAAGACCGCCAACGACGATATCGAAGAAAGCGGGCTGGACGAGAACGTGCAGAAACTGCTGAAAATGATTCGCCAGTTGAAGCAGCAGATCGCGGAAAAGATGGCAGAGATGTCGGCGATCATGTCCGACAAGCGCCTCAGCCCGGAGCAGGTCCTGGCGAAACTGAGCGGCGTGCAATCGGCGTTGGGCGGCTTGCAAGCCTCGCTGACCGGCGCCTATGCGTCGTTGAGCGAAGCGATGAAGAACCTGAGCGCCGAAGACGCGGTGAAGGCCGCCTCGTTGATGGCCAAGTAACCCGGCTTAGATCACCCGCGAAAATCGCTGCCTATTCTGTTGCTCCAGATAGGCATCGAACACCATGCACACCGAGCGCACCAGCAGGCGTCCGGCCGGCAGTACCCGAATGCCTTCGGCGTCGAGTTCGATCAGGCCGTCACTGGCCATGGCTTGGAGTTGTGGCCAAAGCTCGGCGAAATAGCCGCGAAAATCCACGGTGAAGGCCTGCTCGATGCTTTCGAAGTCCAGGCTGAAGTGACAGATAAGCTGTTGAATCACCGCCCGGCGCAAACGATCGTCCGCCGTGCAGAGCAGGCCGCGACTGGTGGCCAGTTGCGCCCCCGCCAGGGCGTTCTGGTAGTGATTCAGGTCGCTGCTGTTCTGGCAGTACAGGTCACCAATCTGACTGATGGCCGAAACGCCGAGCCCGATCAAATCGCAGTGACCGTGGGTGGTGTAGCCCTGGAAGTTGCGCTGCAGGGTGGACTCTTCCTGGGCAATGGCCAATTCGTCATCGGGCAGGGCGAAGTGGTCCATGCCGATGTAGTTGTAGCCAGCCGCCGTCAACTGTTCGATGGTTTCCTGCAGCATCTGCAATTTGACGGCGGGGGCCGGCAGGTCTTCGCCGTTGATCCGCCGCTGGGGCAGGAAGCGTTCCGGCAGGTGGGCATAGTTGAACACCGACAGGCGGTCGGGTTGCAGGCTGATGACCTCGGCCACCGTGCGGGCGAAATGCTCCGGGGTCTGCTTGGGCAGGCCGTAGATCAGGTCGATATTGATCGAGCGAAACTGCAGGGTGCGCGCCGCATCGATCACCGCGCGGGTTTCTTCCAGGCTTTGCAGGCGATTGACCGCCCGCTGCACTTCGGGGTCCAGGTCCTGCACGCCGATGCTCACGCGGTTGAAACCCAGTTCACGCAGCAGGCCCATGGTGGCCCAGTCGGCTTCCCGGGGGTCGATCTCGATGCCGTAGTCGCCGGAGTCGTCATCCAGCAGGTTGAAATGCTGGCGCAGTTGCGCCATCAGTTGGCGCAATTCGTCGTGGCTGAGAAAGGTCGGCGTGCCGCCGCCAAAATGCAGTTGCTGCACCCGTTGGTTGGGGTCCAGGTGACAGGCGACCAGTTGAATCTTTTGTTCCAGGCGTTGCAGGTAGGCCTGGGCGCGACCGCGGTCCTTGGTGATGACTTTGTTGCAGGCGCAGTAGTAGCAAATGTTCGCGCAGAACGGCACGTGCACATACAGCGACAGCGGGCGCACCGCCTTGCGGCTGTCGCGCAGGGCGTGCAGCAGGTCGAAAGTGCCGACCTGGCTGGTGAATTGTACGGCGGTGGGGTAGGAGGTGTAGCGCGGCCCCGCGAGGTCGTAGCGATGAATCAGATCAGTATCCCAACGAATGGCGTCGAGCATGCGGGCGTTCCCCGGATTGGCTAGTGGGCCGAGTCTAGGGGCATGGCCGGGCGGTCATCTTGATTTGTATCAAAGGGGAGCGGCGCTATGCCACATGGCCTTTTAGTGGCCCATCAGCCAGTGCTGATGGGGGCCGGGTAGGGTCCAGATCCCGAACACCATCACCAGCAGGCCGCCCGCCACGCGCACACTGCGCTTGCGCAACAGCGCGGTGACACGCTCCGCCGCCAGCCCGGTGGCGAGCAAGACCGGCCAGGTGCCAAGGCCGAAGGCCAGCATTAGCAACCCGCTATCCATCGCATTGCCCTGGCTGGCCGCCCACAACAAGGTGCTGTAGACCAGGCCGCACGGCAACCAACCCCACAGCGCGCCCAGCAGCAAGGCGCGGGGCAGGCTGGACACCGGCAGCAAACGGCTGGCAAACGGCTGGATATGGCGCCACAGGCCGCGGCCGAGGCTTTCGATACGGGTCAGGCCGCTCCACCAGCCGGCCAGGTACAGGCCCATGGTGATCAACAGCAGGCCCGCGAGGATGCGCATGAACATCGCCGCCGGGCTGTTGGCCACGGCCCAGCCGGCCAGGCCAATCAATACGCCGGCGCAGGCATAGCTGAGGATGCGTCCCAGGTTGTACGCCAGCAGCAGGCGAAAGCGCCGGCTGCGTTGCTCCGGGGGGATGGCCAGGGTCAGCGCGCCCATCAGGCCGCCGCACATGCCCAGGCAATGGCCGCCGCCCAGCAGGCCGAGGATCAGCGCAGAAACCAGCAGCGGCGCGAGGTCAAGCATGGGGCGGCGCCGGCTCGTCAGGCTTGGTCGGTGGTTGCGCATGGCTGCTGGCTTCGTCGACAGCGGCCAGGTGCTTGGGGTCCTGGTCGTCGAACAACACGCTGTGGGCCGGCCCGTCGAGGTCGTCATACTGGCCGCTGTCCACCGCCCAGAAGAAGATGTAGATGGCGATGGCGACGATCAGCAGCGCCGCTGGAATCATTACGTAAAGAGCTGGCATCGCTACTCCATGCCCGCGCGGCTCAAGCCGGCAGCGGGCGGGGCTGTGGGGTGGTGCTCGCGGCACTGGCGCGCGGCAGGCGTGTCAGGCGCAGGGCGTTGAGCACCACGGTCAACGAACTGAGGGACATGCCGATCGCAGCCCAGATCGGCGTGATCCAACCGAGGGCGGCGAACGGCAACATCAGGCCATTGTACAGCCCGGCCCACAGCAGGTTTTCAATGATTACCCGGCGCGTGCGCCGGGCCAGGCTGAAGGCTTGCACCAGGGCGTCCAGGCGGTTGGACAACAGCACCGCATCGGCGCTGGTTTTCGCCAGGTCAGTGGCCGAGCCCATGGCCACGCTGATATCGGCGGCGGCCAACACCGGCACGTCATTCACGCCGTCCCCGAGCATCAGCACCTTGCGGCCTTCCTTGTGCAGTTGTTGCAGCACCTGCAGCTTGTCATCCGGGCGCAGGCCGCCACGGGCTTCATCAATCCCCAATTCGGCGGCGACGCTGGCGACCATCGGCGAGCTGTCACCCGACAGCAACAAGGTACGCCAGCCCCGCGCCTTGCACGCGGCCAGCAGCGCCGGTGCATCGCTGCGCAGGCGATCATCCAGGACAAACCATGCCAGGGCCCCGCTGGTATCGCCCAGCAGCAGCCATTGGCCAGCGTCTTGCGGCGAATCGGGAATCCCACAGCCGCTTAATTCACAGACAAAAGCGGGTTGGCCAATGCGCAGCAGGCGTTCGCCGACACGCCCTTCGAGCCCCAGGCCAGGGGTGCTGAGCACCTCATCAGCTGCCAGCGGCGCGCGGCCAAAGGCCCGGGCAATCGGGTGTTCGGAGCGGTTTTCGAGGGCGGCGGCCAGGGCCAGGGCGAGATCGCTGCTCATGCTGCCCAGCGGCCGGATGGCGCGCAGGGCCAGGCGGCCTTCGGTGAGGGTGCCGGTCTTGTCGAAAATCACTGTGTCGATCTGGTTCAAGCCTTCCAGCACATGGCCACGGGTCAGCAGCAGGCCGAGTTTATGCAGAGTGCCGGTGGCGGCGGTCAAGGCCGTGGGGGTTGCCAGGGACAGGGCGCACGGGCAAGTCGCCACCAGCATCGCCAGGACAATCCAGAATGCTCGCGATGAATCCAGCTCCCACCACAGCAGGCCGATCACAGCGGCGGCGATCAGTGAGCAGAGCAGGAACCATTGCGCGGCGCGGTCGGCGATTTCTGCCAGGCGCGGTTTTTCGGCCTGGGCCCGCTCCAGCAGGCGCACGATGGCCGACAAGCGGGTGTCGTGGCCCAGGGCGCGCACTTGCACGGTCAACGCGCCTTCGACGTTGAGGGTGCCAGCGGTGACGCTATCGCCGGCCTGTCGCGGTTGTGGCAGGTATTCGCCGGTGAGCAGGGATTCATCAATGCTCGATTGGCCCTCCAGGATCACCCCGTCAGCCGGCAGGATCGCGCCCGGATGCACCAGCACCCGGTCGCCCAGGGCCAGTTCGGTGAGCAGGATGCGTTCGCTCTGGCCATCGCCTTTGAGGCGCAGGCACGAGGCCGGTAGCAGGTTGACCAACTGGGCGGTGGCGGCGGCCGTGCGCTCGCGGGCACGGCGCTCCAGGTAGCGGCCGGCCAGCAGGAACAGGGCGAACATGCCCACGGCATCGAAATACAGCTCGCCCACTCCCGTTATCGCGGTCCAGATCCCCGCGAGGTAAGCGCCGCCGATGGCCAGTGACACCGAGACATCCATGGTCAGGTGGCGAGTGCGCAGGTCGCGCATGGCGCCCTTGAAAAACGGCGCGCAGCTGTAGAACACGATGGGGGTGGTCAAAAACAGCGCGACCCAGCGCAGGATCACGTGCAGCTCGGGGCTCAGGTCGATATTGAATTCCGGCCAGGTGGCCATGGTTGCCATCATCGCCTGGAACCACAGCAGGCCGGCGACGCCGAGTTGGCGCAGGGCCAGGCGGTTTTCGCTGGCCAGTTGTTCGGCGGCGCGGTCGGCTTGATAGGGGTGGGCGGCGTAGCCGATCTGGCGCAGCTCGCTGAGCACCTGGCTCAACGGCAACTGCCCATCGGCCCAGCGCACATGCAGGCGATGGTTGGACAGGTTCAGTCGCGCCTCGGCCACGGCGGGCAGGCTGCGCAGGTGTTTTTCGATCAGCCAGCCGCAGGCGGCGCAACTGATGCCTTCCATCAACAGGGTGGCTTCGGCCAGGTCGCCGTCGTGGCGCACGAAGGGTTTTTGCACATCGGCGCGGTCGTACAGCGCCAGTTCGTCGACCAACTGCACGGGCAGCGCTTCGGGGTTGGCCGAGGCCTCGCTGCGGTGTTGGTAATAGCTTTCCAGCCCGCCTGCGACAATCGCCTCGGCCACCGCCTGGCAACCCGGGCAGCAGAGCTCGCGGGACTCGCCAAGGATCACCGCAGTGAAGCGGCTGCCGGGCGGGACGGGGAGGGCGCAGTGGTAGCAGGGGGTTGGGGTGGTCATGGTTTTGGATCTGTGTGGGCGGGGAGGGCCTCATCGCGGGCAAGCCCGCTCCTACAAGGTTATCGCACACTCCCTGTAGGAGCCGGCTTGCCGGCGATGCGCGAAGCGCGGCTGTCAGTTCTTCAGGTCTTCAGCACCCTGCAACGGCTCGTCACCTAAATTCAAGTCGGTGCCATGGCTGACTTCTTCCTCTTCAAACATGCGCCAGGTCCTGTCGCCTTCGACCCCCAGCAGTTCGACGAAGCGCCGCCCCTCGACCTTGTCGGTCACCTGGCCGATGTACCGCCCCGGCTCGCTCTGGCTGCGGGTGAGCACGACCTTGCGGTCTTTCTCCGGCTGGGTCGGCGAAATCAGGTTCAGCTCCAGAGTAGTCGGCCCGCTGTTGCCGGTGAGGAACAGTTCCACTTCACCGGTCAGTTCATCCAGGTGCAGGGTGGCGCGCATTTGCAGGGTCTGGGCCAGCAGTTCGCGGTCCAGGGAGCGGTTGATGCCTTTGCCGGCCTCGTAGTAGTTGTCGTTGACCAGGTTGTCCGGGTTGTTCACCGCGATGGTCACCATGGACAAGGTCAGCGTCACCGAGCAGGCCAGGATGGCAATGATGATCCAGGGCCAGAGGTGCTTGTACCAGGGGCTTGCGGCAGTTGCTACGGGCATTGTTCTGCTCTCTTTTAACGAATTTGTGGGCCGATGAACCGGCTCTTGGCTTCAACGTGGACGCTGTCATCGTCAGCATCCTTGAGGATGAATTTCACCTCGTTGGTGCTCGATGGCAATTGTTCCGGCGCGCTCGACAGCTCCACCGGCATGGTGAAGATTTCCCCGGCGGCGACCTTGATCTCGCGCTTGCCTTGCAGCTTGAGGTCCGGCAGGCCGCTGGCGTCCAGCACGTAGGTGTGGTCGTGCTGGTCCTTGTTCATGATTTTCAGGCTGTAGACGTTCTCGATCCGCCCTTCGGCGTTTTCGCGGTAGAGCACGCGGTCCTTGCTGACGTCGAAACCCACCAGCGAGCGCATGAAAAACGCCGTGGCCAGCAGGCTGATCATCGCCAGCAGCACCAGCGCATAGCCGATCAGGCGCGGGCGCAACTTGTGGGTCTTTTGCCCCGACAGGTTATGTTCGGTGGTGTAGCTGATCAACCCGCGAGGGTAGTCCATCTTGTCCATGATGGTGTCGCAGGCGTCGATGCAGGCGGCGCAGCCAATGCACTCGATCTGCAGGCCGTCACGGATGTCGATCCCGGTGGGGCAGACCTGCACGCACATGGTGCAGTCGATGCAATCCCCCAGGCCCTGGGCCTTGTAGTCGATGCCTTTCTTGCGTGGGCCACGCACTTCGCCACGACGGGGGTCATAGGAGACGATCAGGGTGTCCTTGTCGAACATCACGCTCTGGAAGCGCGCATACGGACACATGTAGATGCACACTTGTTCACGCAGCCAGCCGGCGTTGCCGTAGGTGGCGAGGGTGAAGAAGCCGACCCAGAAGTACGACCAGCCATCGGCTTGGCCTGTGAAGAAGTCGAAGACCAGTTCGCGGATCGGCGAAAAGTAGCCGACAAAGGTCATGCCGGTAACAAAACCGATGATCAGCCACAGGCTGTGCTTGCTGAGTTTACGCAGGAACTTGTTGGCGCTCATCGGCGCCTTGTCCAGCTTGATCCGCTGGTTGCGGTCGCCTTCGGTGACCTTTTCGCACCACATGTAGATCCAGGTCCACACGCTTTGCGGGCAGGTGTAGCCGCACCAGATCCGCCCGGCGTACACGGTGATAAAGAACAGGCCAAAGGCCGAGATGATCAGGATGCCCGACAGCAGGATGAAGTCCTGGGGCCAGAATGTCGCACCGAAAATGAAGAATTTACGCTCTGGCAGGTTCCACCAGACGGCCTGGTGCCCGCCCCAGTTCAGCCACACCGTACCGAAGTACAGCAGGAACAACCCGGCACCGCCGAGCATCCGCAGATTGCGGAACATCCCGGTGAACGCACGGGTGTAGATTTTCTCCCGCGAGGCGTAGAGATCGACGGTGTCGCTGGTTTTTTTGGCAGGCGGGGTAACGTCATGTACCGGAATCTGGTTGCTCATCATTGCATCCCACGGCAGTGGAGATTTGCCTCGGCCAGTACGTGCCAGCCGGGGTCAAAATAGGGGTCTTGCAGTGGCGTAATGATACGCCTGTAGTACCGATGAACGGGTGCGACCTTTGGTCGCGTTGGGGGAAATCAATTGATGGTGTACGTGACTTGAATCAATTGACAGGATGAGTATGGACGGTTTTTCAGGGCTCGAAGGTCATTCGTCCCATGGGTTGATCAGTGTCACACCGCTGCTTTGGAAGTCGGTGACATTGCGGGTGACCACGGTCAGGCCATGAACCAGAGCGGTTGCGGCGATAAGCGCATCACTTTCGTTGGCACAATCGGGCACATGCAAGCTGGCGCAGCGCAATGCCACGGCAGCGTCAATTGGCAGGATTCTGGCATCGAAGGCCGGCATGACGTGGCGTTTGAGCCAGGTGCGCAAGACCTTGCCCTGCGCGGGGTCACGGCGCTCCATTCGCAGCACCCCCGTCTCCAGTTCCTTCAAGGTAATCGCCGAAATATACATGCGCGGTGCGGCGACGGTTCTGGCCCAGGCCACCACATTTTTGTCGGCTTGGGGTTTGCGTAACTCGGAAATGACGTTGGTATCGAGCAGATACATCAGGAGAGGTCCACGGGTCGGTGTGTAATCACGGCACGCTCGGTTTCAAACTCGATATCCGCCGCTTCGGGCATCACCAACAGGTCAACGATATCGGCGTTGATACCTGTCAATTTTTGGTAGTCCTCAATACTTAGCAGTACATGGGCAGGCTTGCCTCGATCGGTAATAAAAACCGGTCCTTGGCGCGCGGCTTTTTTGGCACCGCTTGTGTCCTGGTTGAATTCGCGGCTGGAGATTGTCGTGATAGTCATGGGGCGCCTCCCAGCGGGATGGGTGAATGTAGTTACGTTACTACTACGCAGTTGCAAGCCACAAGCTTGAAGCTACAAACGGTCGATAGGCTTCACCAGAACCAAAAAAGCCCCGCCAGCATGCGCTGTACGGGGCTTTTTATCGGGGCTTGCAGCTTACTTCTGCTCTTGCTGCTCTTTGTGCGACAGGCTGTAAACATACGCTGCCAGCAAGTGCACCTTGTCGTTACCTTGCAGTTGCTCTTGCGCAGGCATCTGACCCTGGCGGCCGTAACGGATGGTCTGCTGCAGTTGGGCGAAGCTGGAGCCGTAGATGAACGCGCCCGGGTGGGTCAGGTCGGGTGCGCCCATTGCTGGCGTACCCTTGCCGGCCGGTCCGTGGCAGGCCACGCAGTTGGCGGCGAAGAGTTTCTCGCCGTTGGCCACGTCGGCCTTGGCGCCTTCCGGCAGCTTGCGGCCATCGAGGTTGGTCAGCACGAAGCCGGCCACATCAGCCACGCCTTGTTCGCCGATGACTTCAGCCCAGCCCGGCATCACTGCATGGCGGCCGCCCATGATGGTGGCCTTGATGGTTTCCGGCTCGCCGCCCCAGCGCCAGTCGGCGTCGGTCAGGTTGGGAAAGCCGTAGGCACCTTTGGCGTCGGAACCGTGGCAGACCGAGCAGTTGGAGGCGAACAGGCGGCCTCCCATCTTCAGGGCTTGCGGGTCCTTGGCCACTTCTTCAATAGGCATGGCCGCGAATTTGGCGAAGATCGGCCCGAACTTGGCGTCCGAGCGCGCCATTTCCTTTTCCCACTCGTGCACGCCAGTCCAGCCGCTCTGGCCGTTGGCGAATGGGGTTTGCTTGTCGTTATCGAGGTAGGCATAGCCCGGCAGCAGGCCTTTCCAGTTGCCCAGGCCCGGGTACAGCACCAGGTAGCCCAGGGCAAACACGATGGTGCCGACGAACAACATGAACCACCACTTTGGCAGTGGGTTGTCGTATTCCTCGATGCCATCGAACGAGTGGCCAACCGTCTCGTCCGTTTGTTCGGCGCGCTGGCCCTTGCGGGTCGACAGCAGCAGCCAGGTCAGGGCAAAAATGGTACCCAGACTGAGGACTGTGACGTACAGACTCCAGAACGTAGTCATTCTTTGTTACTCCTAGAAGCTTGCTCGACGTGCTTGATGGCTTCGGGATCATCCGCAAAAGGCAGCAAGGTCGCGTCTTCAAACTCTGACTTGCGCTTGGGGCTGAACACCCACAACGCCAGGCCGATAAAGGCCACCATCACGACAACGGTGCCCAGGCCTCGAATCATCCCGATATCCATTCAGATCACCGTTTGCTTTTGATGATGGTGCCCAGGCCTTGCAGGTAGGCCACCAGCGCGTCCATTTCGGTCTTGCCCTTGACGGCTGCCTGGGCACCGGCGATGTCTTCGTCGGTGTAAGGCACGCCGAGGGTGCGCAAGACTTCCATTTTCTTGGCAGTGTCTTTGCCGTCGAGCTTGTTTTCCACGAGGAACGGGTACGCCGGCATTTTCGACTCGGGCACCACGTTGCGCGGGTTGTACAAGTGCGCACGCTGCCAGTCATCGGAGTAACGACCACCCACGCGGGCCAGGTCCGGACCGGTACGCTTGGAGCCCCACAGGAACGGGTGGTCCCACACGCTTTCGCCGGCGACCGAGTAGTGGCCATAGCGTTCGGTTTCAGCACGGAACGGGCGGATCATCTGCGAGTGGCAGCCGACACAGCCGTTGGCGATGTACACATCGCGACCTTCCAGTTCAAGGGCGGTACGTGGCTTCATGCCTTCGACCGGCTTGTTGGTCACGTCCTGGAAAAACAGCGGAACGATCTGGGTCAGGCCGCCGATACTCACGGCGATGACCATGAAGAAGGCCAGCAGGCCGATATTCTTCTCGACTACTTCATGCTTCATCAGTGAGCTCCCACGACGGCGATCTTGGTGGCGGCTTCAGCCTCTACAGGGTTGGAGGCACGCACGGTGCGCCATACGTTGTAGGCCATGAACAGCATGCCGCTGGCAAAGAACGCACCACCGAGGGCACGGACGATGAAACCAGGATGGCTGGCTTGCAGCGCTTCGACGAAGGAGTAGGTGAGGGTGCCGTCGTCGTTGATCGCACGCCACATCAGGCCCTGGGTGATGCCGTTGACCCACATCGAGGCGATGTAGAGCACGGTGCCGATGGTGGCCAGCCAGAAGTGGGTATTGATCAGGCTGGTGCTGTGCATCTGCGCCCGGCCATAGAGCTTGGGAATCATGTGATACAGCGCGCCGATGGAGATCATCGCTACCCAGCCGAGGGCGCCGGCGTGGACGTGGCCGATGGTCCAGTCGGTGTAGTGGGACAGCGAGTTGACGGTCTTGATGGCCATCATCGGCCCTTCGAAGGTCGACATGCCGTAGAACGCCAGCGATACCACCAAAAAGCGCAGGATCGGGTCGGTGCGCAGCTTATGCCAGGCGCCCGACAGGGTCATCATGCCGTTGATCATGCCGCCCCAGCTCGGAGCCAGCAGGATGATCGACATGGCCATGCCCAGGGACTGTGCCCAATCTGGCAGTGCGGTGTAGTGCAGGTGGTGCGGACCGGCCCAGATATACAGGGTAATCAGAGCCCAGAAGTGCACGATGGACAGGCGATAGGAGTAGATCGGACGCTCGGCCTGTTTCGGCACGAAGTAGTACATCATCCCCAAAAAGCCGGTGGTCAGGAAGAACCCTACGGCGTTGTGGCCGTACCACCACTGGATCATCGCATCGGTCGCACCGGCGTAGGCCGAGTAGGACTTGAAGAAACTCACCGGCAGGGACGCGTGGTTGACGATGTGCAGCATCGCCGTCACGACGATGAATGCGCCGTAGAACCAGTTGCCGACATAGATGTGCTTGGTCTTGCGCTTGACGATGGTGCCAAAGAACACAATGCCGTAGGTCACCCAGACGATCGCCAGAAGGATGGCAAGGGGCCATTCCAATTCCGCGTATTCCTTGGTGGTGGTGAAGCCCATTGGCAGGGTGATGATGGCGCCGACAATCACCGCTTGCCATCCCCAGAAGGTGAAGGCGGCGAGACCATCGGAAATCAGTCGCGTCTGGCAGGTTCGCTGCACGACATAGTAGGAAGTGGCAAACAGTGCACATCCGCCGAAGGCGAAGATCACCAGGTTGGTGTGCAGTGGGCGTAGGCGTCCAAACGTCGTCCATGGCAGGTCGAAGTTCAACTCCGGCCAGACCAGTTGCGAGGCGATGAAGACACCGAGCCCCATGCCAAGGATCCCCCAGACCACCGTCATGATGGCGAACTGGCGGACTACCTTATAGTTATAAGCAGTCGGACTGATTGCTGTGCTCATTCTAAGGTTCCACGGTTTAGGTGTTTTATTAGGATAAAAATCGGTCGCAAGTATGGAGAAAGCGAGGTGCCATTGCAACGTAACGCTGACCTGCGTCAATGCTTTACAAACCAGATTCTGCGCCCTTTCCATGTTTGGCGTAAGGACAAAATCAAAAATGAAAAGCTGACGGGTTGGACAGGAATTTTGAGGGGGCGCAGTTACTTGTAGCGAGGTATGTACAAACAAGCTGGCGGAGTGACGAATGGTCAATGGCACGACAGCCGGTAACTGCCAGCCTTTGCGCCTGTCACCCTGCTGGAGTGTCTGACTCATCGAGTGCAAGTCGAGCTGCGACCGATCAACACCGGCCCACTGTGGAAACAAGCGTAGACCCGAATGGCGAGAGGGGAAAGGTGTGCTTTAGAAGGGTGTGACAATCTGGCGCAGGGCGCAGCGGTTAGTAGCAAGCTGCAATGGGCAGGTTTGGAGCGGGGAGAGGGAGGGCTGCAAGAGCCGAGTTGAGAACTCTTCTCTTGCAGCGTGTAGCTTGAAGCTTACTTCTGCTCTTTCTGCGACAGGCTGTAGACGTAGGCCGCCAGCAAGTGGACCTTGTCGTTGCCTTGCAGGGCTTCCTGCGCCGGCATCTGGCCCTGGCGGCCGTGACGGATGGTCTGCTGCAACTGCGCAAGGCTGGTGCCGTAGATGAAACCGGCAGGCTGCGTCAGGTTTGGCGCGCCCATGGCTTCAACGCCGTGGCCTTCTGGGCCGTGGCAAGCCACGCAGGTGGTGTCGAACGCTTGCTTGCCAGCAGCCAGGTCGACCTTGCTGTCAGCCGGCAGTGGCAACTTGGCCAGGTCGTGGCGCACATAGGCCGCGACGTTTTTCACCCCGTCCTCGCCCAGCACTTCACCCCAGGCCGGCATGGCGGCGTGGCGCCCGTTCATGATGGTCAGCTTGATCGCGTCTGCCGAACCACCCCAGCGCCAGTTGTCGTCCGCCAGGTTCGGGAAGCCATAGGCGCCCTTGGCATCGGAGCCGTGGCACACCGCGCAGTTGGAGGCAAACAGGCGGCCGCCCATTTTCAACGCTTGCGGGTCCTTGGCTACTTCTTCCACGGGCATGGCTGCGAATTTGGCGAAGATCGGCCCGAACTTGGCGTCGGCCTTGGCCATTTCCTTGTCCCATTCCTTGGTCTGGGTCCAGCCGTCTTCATAGCCCGGCAACACGCCTTTCCAGTTACCCAGGCCCGGATAGAGGATCAGGTAGCCGACGGCAAACACCAGGGTGCCGGCGAACAACATGAACCACCACTGGGGCAGGGGGTTGTCGTACTCCTCAATCCCGTCGAAGGCGTGGCCCATGGTCTGGTCGACGCTGCCCTTGGTCTCGCCCTTGCGGGTGCCGAACAGCAGCCAGGTCAGGCCGATCAGGCTGCCGAGGGTCAGTACACAGATCCATGTACTCCAAAAGGTAGTCATGGCCGAATGCTCCTTGTTACAGGCTCTTCTTGAGCGTCGGATGGGGTGTCGATGGCGTCAGGCTTAGGCTCATCGGCAAATGGCAGCAGGCAGGCCTCGGCGAACTCCGGGTTGCGCTTGGAGTTGAACACCCACAGCGACAGGCCGATGAAGGCAATTGCCACCACCAGCGTGCCGAGGCCGCGGATCATTCCGGTATCCAGTTCAAAACCCATGGTTCACCTCTTGCTCTTGATTGCAGTGCCGAGCACTTGCAGGTAGGAGACCAGGGCGTCCATTTCGGTCTTGCCCTTGAGGCTGTCCACGGCCGCGGTGATGTCTGCGTCGGTGTACGGCACGCCGAGGGTGCGCATGACCTTGAGCTTGGTTTCGGTGTGGCTGCTGTCGACCTGGGCGGTGACCAGCCAAGGGTAGGCCGGCATCTTCGACTCAGGCACAACGTTGCGCGGGTTGTACAAGTGCGCGCGGTGCCAGTCGTCGGAGTAGCGCGCGCCAACGCGGGCCAGGTCCGGACCGGTACGCTTGGAACCCCACAGGAACGGGTGATCCCACACGCTTTCGCCGGCGACCGAGTAGTGGCCGTAGCGTTCGGTCTCGGCGCGGAACGGCCGGATCATCTGCGAGTGACACTGTACGCAGCCTTCGCGGATGTAGATGTCACGGCCTTCCAGTTGCAGTGCGGTGTAGGGCTTCATGCCTTCGACCGGCTTGTTGGTGACGTCCTGGAAGAACAGCGGGACGATCTGCGTCAGGCCGCCGATACTCACGGCAAGCACCATCAGCAGCATCAATAGGCCGACGTTCTTTTCAATCGTTTCGTGTTTCATCATCGACTCCTCAGGCCATCTGCGCCGCAGCGGCCACTTCGGCAGGTTGTGCCGAACGCACGGTGCGCCAAGTGTTGTAAGCCATCAGGAACATGCCGCTGAGGAAGATCGCACCGCCCACCAACCGCACGATGAAGCCTGGGTGGCTGGCCACCAGGGTTTCGACGAAGGAGTAGGTCAGGGTGCCGTCTTCGTTGACCGCACGCCACATCAGGCCTTGGGCAATGCCGTTGACCCACATCGAAGCGATGTAGAGCACGGTGCCGATGGTAGCCAGCCAGAAGTGCGCGTTGATCAGGCCGAGGCTGTACATCTGCTCGCGACCGAAGATTTTCGGGATCATGTGGTACAGCGCGCCGATGGAGATCATCGCTACCCAACCGAGGGCGCCGGCGTGGACGTGGCCGATGGTCCAGTCGGTGTAGTGGGACAGGGCGTTGACCGTCTTGATGGCCATCATCGGCCCTTCGAAGGTCGACATGCCGTAGAACGCCAGCGATACAACGAGGAAGCGCAGGATCGGGTCGCTGCGCAGCTTATGCCAGGCGCCCGAGAGGGTCATCATGCCGTTGATCATGCCGCCCCAGCTTGGCGCCAGCAGAACCAGTGACATCACCATGCCCAGGGACTGTGCCCAGTCCGGCAGCGCGGTGTAGTGCAGGTGGTGAGGACCGGCCCAGATGTACAGGGTGATCAGTGCCCAGAAGTGCACGATGGACAAGCGATAGGAGTAAACCGGACGCTCGGCCTGCTTGGGCACGAAGTAGTACATCATCCCCAAAAAGCCCGCAGTGAGGAAGAAACCTACGGCGTTGTGGCCATACCACCACTGCACCATGGCATCCGTCGCACCGCCGTACAGCGAGTAGGACTTGGTCAGGCTGACCGGGATTTCCAGGTTGTTGACGATATGCAGAATCGCCACGGTGATGATGAACGCACCGAAGAACCAGTTACCGACATAAATGTGCTTGGTGTTGCGCTTGGCCACGGTGCCGAAGAACACGATGGCGTAGGCGACCCAGACGATGGTGATCAGGATGTCGATCGGCCATTCCAGCTCGGCGTATTCCTTGGAACTGGTGTAGCCCAGTGGCAAGCTGATTGCTGCCAGCAGGATCACCAACTGCCAGCCCCAGAAGCAGAACGCGGCGACTTTCGGCGCGAACAGCTGGGTCTGGCAGGTGCGTTGCACCGCGTAGAAGGAGCTGGCAAACAGCGCGCAGCCACCAAACGCGAAAATCACCGCGTTGGTGTGCAGTGGGCGCAATCGACCGAAACTGGTCCAAGGCAGATTGAAGTTGAGTTCGGGCCATACCAACTGGGCGGCGAGAAAAACCCCGAGCCCCATGCCGACGATGCCCCACACCACCGTCATAATGGCGAATTGGCGGACCACCTTGTAGTTATAGGCGGTACTTAAAGTAGTGTTCATGGTTCCCCATCCACGGTTCAACCCAAGCAGATGCGGCACTTGGGCTGGAGTTATAGGCAGACTAAAAAGCGAGGCAAGCATGGGCAAAGAGCACAAGGCCAGTATTGACGGGGATCAATGGGCGCAGTGTGTGCGTGAACACGGGTGGTTGTGGAATGCGGCCACGAGCGTTGACGCGGGCCAATCACCGACGCTGATCCTGGCTCACGGTGCCGGCGCGCCGATGGACTCGGGCTTTATGGACGACATGGCTGTACGCCTTGCCGGGCATGGCGTGAGCGTGTTGCGCTTCGAGTTTCCCTACATGGCCCAGCGCCGTGTGGATGGCGGCAAACGCCCGCCGAACCCGGCGCCAAAACTGCTGGAATGCTGGCGCGGGGTATATGCCCAGGTGCGACGTCATGTCGCTGGGCCTTTGGCGATTGGCGGCAAGTCCATGGGCGGGCGAATGGCCAGCTTGGTGGCCGATGAATTGGCGGCTGATGCACTGGTGTGCCTGGGGTATCCGTTCTATGCGGTGGGCAAGCCAGAGAAGCCACGGGTCGAGCATCTGGCAGGGCTGAAGACCCTGACCTTGATTGTGCAGGGCGAACGCGATGCGCTGGGCAATCGGGCGGCGGTGGAGGGGTATGTATTGTCGCCGAGCATCGAGGTGATGTGGCTGGTGGCGGGGGATCACGATTTGAAGCCGTTGAAGGCTTCGGGGTTTACCCATGAGCAGCATCTGGAAGCTGCGGCGGGGAAGGTGGCTGGTTTTTTCGGCACCCGTTAGGGCCTCATCGCAGGCAAGCCAGTTCCCACATTTTGAATGTATTCACAGATCAAAATGTGGGAGCTGGCTTGCCTGCGGTAGCGATCTAGCGGTTAAACCGCTCCACCAGCGAATACTGCGTATTGGCCGTATGGGTCAGCTCTTCACTCAACTGCGCCGAATTCAACGCCTGCTCCGAAGTCTGGTCCGCCAGCAGCGCAATGGTGCTGATATTGCGGCTGATCTCTTCGGCGACCGAGCTTTGCTCCTCGGTCGCGGCGGCGATCTGGGTGGTCATGTCGGTAATGTGCGCCACCGCCTCGCTGATCCCCACCAGCGCCGCGTCCGCTTCCATCACTCGCGCCACGCCTTCTTCGGCCTGGCGATGCCCGGCATCCATGGTCTGCACGGCGGTGCTGGCGGTCTGTTGCAACTTGGCGATCAGGGCATGGATCTGCCCGGTGGATTCGCTGGTACGTTGCGCCAGTTGCCGCACTTCATCGGCCACCACCGCAAACCCGCGGCCCATTTCACCGGCGCGCGCCGCTTCGATGGCGGCGTTCAGGGCCAGCAGGTTGGTCTGGTCGGCAATGCCCTTGATCACATCCACCACGCCGCCGATCTCGTCGCTGTCCTTGGCCAGTTGGGTCACGGTCACGCCGGTTTCCCCAACCACCACTGACAGGCGCTGGATGGCTTCGCGGGTTTCGCCCGCGATATCACGCCCGCGCCCAGTCAGGCGATTGGCCTCCTGGGTGGCGTCAGCCGTACGTTGTACATGGCTGGCGACTTCCTGGGTGGTGGCGGCCATCTGGTTGACGGCGGTGGCTACCTGCTCGGTCTCCACGCGCTGGCGTTCCAGGCCGGTCGAGCTGTTGTGGGCCAGGGTGTTGGACTGACGCGCCTGGTCGTTGAGGTGTTCGGCGGTGTCCTGCAAGCGGGTCAGGCAGGTCTTCAGGCGGGCTTCCTGGCTGAGGATCGACATCTCCAGGCGTGCTTGCGCGCCACGGCTGTCGGTGTACATCTGCGCGATCAGCGGGTCGGAGGTGGTCTGTTCGGCCAGGCGCAACAGGCGCTTGAGACCGCGCTGCTGCCAGCTCAGGCCGAGCAGGCCCAGCGGCACCGACAGTGCGGCGGCCAGGGCAAAACCCCAGTGGGAGTTGAACCAGATGCCGATCAGGAAGCTCAACTGGCTGACCAGGATAAACGGCAGCCAGTCCTGCAACACCGGCAGCCATTTATCACTGCGCGGGATGGCCGACTTGCCCTGGTTGATCCGCTGGTACAGCGCTTCGGCACGGCGGATCTGCTCGGCGGTCGGCTTGACCCGTACCGACTCGTAGCCGATCACCTGTTCGCCGTCGAACACCGGGGTCACATAGGCGTTGACCCAGTAGTGATCGCCGGTCTTGCAGCGGTTCTTGACGATGCCCATCCATGGCAAGCCTTGTTTGAGCGTCGCCCACATATGCGCGAACACCGCGGCCGGCACATCCGGGTGACGTACCAGGTTGTGCGGGGCGCGCATCAGTTCATCCCGGGAAAACCCACTGATTTCGACGAACGCGTCGTTGCAGTAAGTGATCACGCCTTTGGCATCGGTCGTGGAGATCAACCGTTGTTGAGCGGGGAAGGTACGTTCGCGCTGGGTAACGGGTTGGTTATTACGCATGATTGATCAATCCGCAAGGCTTTGACAGGTTGTCGGCCCCGGCGGGCTTTTATTTAACTTATTTTTGCAATAATCGGCGGGCGCTTATCGGGTGCTCAGGATGTCGATCGCCATGTGTTGCTGGATGGTCGTGCGCGCGTAATCGCGAATGAATGCCGAACGGTCGGTGGGTTCGAGCCTGAGTCGAGCCAGGGCGGCGATGGCGGACTCCAGGTCTGCGGGGGCAAACACTGCGGTGTTGGCGATATGGGTGGTGGCGAAGTGTTTTGAGTAACCATCCAGGCCCGCCAGGATCGGCTTGCCGGTGGCGGCGTACTCGAACAATTTTGAGGGTATGACTTTGAGGAATGCCTTGAACGTGTTCAGGTGCAAAAACAGCACATCGGCCTGGCGATAGTGATTGATGAGCTGGGCGCGGGGCATGGGGGCAATCAGCTCGACATTGGTGATGTGCAGGCGTTGCAGCTCATCGCGCAATTTGTGCAGTGTGCCGCCATGGCCAATCACATAAAAGCTGGCACGGTCGGTCAACCGTTGCGCCAGTTGCGGGATGATTTTCTCCAGGCCCTGGCCGGCGCCGATGTTGCCGGCATACACGATTTTCAATCGGTCGGCAGGTGCGCAGGGTATGCCTTGGGAGAGCGCTGACTGGAAAAACAGATCGTCAATGCCATTGGTAAAGGTGGCAAACCTCTTGTGCGGATAGCGCGCGACGAAGTAACCGAGAAACCCCGGTGACACCAGGTTGATCCGCGAGGCCTGGTTGATCGTCAGTCGCTCGACCACGGCAAACAGCCGGGCGAGGATGTTGCCGCGCAGGCCAGGGAAAAGCTCGGGCAGCACATCGACGAAAATATCGCGGATATCCAGATAGAGCGGGGTCTTGCGTGCCCGGGCAATAGAGGCCGCCAGCGCGGCGGTCATCAGCCGGGAGGAGGAGGCAAGGATCAAGTCGTACTCCTTGCCTTTTATCGCCTTGCGTACGCCATGGGCATAGGCCGCAAACCCCCTTGCCTGATCGCGGAAGTTGTTGGGGGCCCTGGGCAGGGCTATGCGCGTAATACAAAGCCCCGGTCGTTGTGGGCCATCGCTGCCTGCCACGTAAGAGGCGGCATAGCGGTTGGGACAAGTGGTGAGCAAGTCGATCTGCGCCTCGCCGCCAGGGCGTGCGAGCAGGGCCTCGACCATCGCTTCGACCCGAAATGCTGCCAGGTCAGGTGGGTAGTAGTAGCTCAACAACAGGATACGCATCGTCATGGATGCACCTGGCCCATGCCCGTCAACCGGTAGTACAGCGTTACCAGCTCTGGCTCCTGCTGTTCCCAGTTCAGGTACCTGGCGGCAATTCGTGTGTTGCCGGCATACCTGCGGCGTAGCACAGGGTCATCCAGCAAATGCCTGAGAGCCGCGCGCAATTGCAGGTCGTCACCGGCCGGTACCAGCAACCCGATGTCATGGGCTTTGACAATCCGGCGAATCTCCGGGAAGTCCGTGGCTATTAACGGCAGCCCGGCGATCACGTACTCGAACAGCTTGTTGGAGTCGGTGGTGAAGTGGTTCAGGCAGGTGTGTTCGATGGGTTGCACGCCAATATCGGCTGATGCGGTGTAGCTGGGCAGATCCGCCAGGGGCACCACGGGGATAAAATGCACGCGCTCGGCCAGGCCCAGTTCATCGCGCAATGCCAGCAGCGGCCCGCACAGATTTCCGCCCCCAATCAACACGAAATAGGCATCCCGTACGCTTGCCGCTACCCGCAGCAGGCGCTCCAGCCCGCGTCCCTGCTGCAATCCGCCCTGATAGACGATGATCGGCCAGGGCTGCACCAGCCCCAGTTCATGGCGGATCCGTTGTGTTGGCGGGCTGCTGCTCAACCGTGGCCGATTCTGCAGCACCAGCGGGCGGGCAATGGCGTAAGCGCGGGCAAAGAACTTCGCCCGCGTCTCGGTGGTGGTGATGTTGCCGTCAGTCCTGGGCATCAGCGTGCGCTCGACCCGCGCCACCCACTGGCGATAGCGCCCGTAACCTTCGCGGCTGGTGCTGATTTCGTGGGCGTCATACACCAGCTTGGCCCCGCTGAGCCGGGCGGCGAGCCAGGCGCTGGGCAGGGTATTGACGTCATGGGCGTGGATCACCGTTGCGCGATGCCAGGCGATACGGGTCACCAGGCCGATATGTGTCCATACCCGCGCAAGTACGCGCAGCACTGACATTGGCTTGCCAGTCGCCGACGCGCCCCTCGATTGTTGCGCCTTGGCGCTGCGCCACCGCCATAACGGACGCCGCGCGACCCGTATCACCTGAGTGCCATCCGCGAGGGTTTCTTTTTGGCAGGTTATACCTGGGGTATGCAGGGCAAACACCGTGACTTGATAGCCCGCCGACTGAAGTGTCTGGGCCTGTTTCAACACGCGGGCGTCGTTGCGAAATTCGTTCCATACGAGCATGGCAATACGAGTCACGGGAACCCACTCCTGTTCGGCACGTTGGCAATCAATAGGCGAAGAACAGCGCATTGATTTTCTGTTGATGGTTTTTCAGGTAGATAGCGTCCTCAATCATCGACTTGAGCCGGGCAAGGCTTTGCCGGACCAGAATCAATGAAATGAGCGCGATAGAGATGGGGGCAGGTGTCATGTACAGAAAGTCCATGACCATGAAGGCAAATGTCCCCAGGAACCCCAGGGACGAAAGTGCATTGAGCAACGCATGATGGTGGCGCTGCACAATTGAACGTATGCGGTGTTTACGGTTGTATAAAACGATGATCAGTGTCGTGACCCCCGCAATATAGGCCAGGGCAATGGTCAGCAGCGCCGGGTAGATGTAAAGCAATAGGCTCAGGGCAATGGTCACAAAACTGGCCGCAGACAAGCCTCGGGTGAGCCTGGAGAACGCCAATACTGCCAGAGGTCGCTGGTTACCCAGACTGTTGGACTTCTGGTTGTGGTTCATTAGTTGGTAGGCGCCCGTTCTCGAATAACGTGACGCGATAACTTCCGACAGCAAATAGAGGCCATAAAACACAGCGGTCAATAAACTGAGGCCAATAATCAGCCAGGGTTTGCTGAACGACTTGAATGCCTGCGGCAAATATTCGGGAATTGACTCGGAGCCCAGCAGGATGAGGATTTTCAGCGGTAACAGGAACGTTACGATCAATAGGCCTTGCGCGCAAAAATGTGCGGTATGGGCGGTGAAAGTTGCGGTCGGAGTGACTCGTATGAATTTACGAGCCAATGACATGCACCAGCCGAGTGTCGATAGCAGGATTATCTGGAGTGTCGACTCTTTCTCGATGGTCATTTGTGTCTCGTATGAGGTTGAGTTCAGCTTTTGAAATCTGCAGCGTGTCGCTTTGCATGACCACGCGTTGTCTGGCGCTCAGGGATTTTTCCTGGAAAGTGCAGGGGTGCAGGAACAGGGTTTCAATGGCTTCGCTCAGCTCGATGAAACTTTCCGGGGCCGCTAGAAAACCACTGTTGTCATCGACAAACTCCGGTATTGCCCCGACTCGATTGGTGATCGGTACCAGGCCCGAGGCCATTGCTTCATCACGAGAGACACCTTGGGTATCCATGCGGCTGGGGCACAGGAATACCCCATAGTGTTTGTGCAGTTCGGCGATTTCGGACTGTTTCAAGTAGCCCCTTTCAATCTGTACGTTGGGGTATTGGCGCAGGGGCGCCAATGTCTCCTCGAATAACGGCCCATCCCCGATCAGGCGAAACTGCAGTTCACTGAACCAGGGCTTTTGCGCCAGCAACTGGATGGCCTTGACGCTCAGGTCATTGGCATAGGTGCGCGATGCATAAGGGCGGATCGAGAGGATTTTCTTACGCTGTTCCGGCGGTTTTTCCTGATAGGAAAACAACTGGGTATTGATCGGGTTGTGAATGATCCGGTACTGGCTTTTTGGCAGGCGAAAGCCCAGGTCTTCCATGACCTCTTCGGCAAAGTGATGCGATACGAAGACCAACTGCAAATTGGCCGGCATGGGGTTTAGCAGCTTGCGCCAGAAGCCCATGCGCCGCTCGCTTTCGAGCTTGCCCAGTTGCCGTTGCGCATCGCTGCCATAGTTGTGCGCCCGACGCCACCATGGCTGGATTTCGGAACCGTGCACCCAGACGATGGTGGGGATGGCGTGCAGGCGCAGGACTTCCCACATCTGCGGGTCCAGAAAATGCACCAGCACCGATTGATAACACCTTGACCCAAGCATGTTGGCCAGGGCTGCCTGGGAGCCAGTGATGACATCGACGTTTTCAAATTCTTGATAGCTGACCGGCTCATTTGCGCGCAGGCGAAACACATCCACCGGCAAGCCTTGTGCTTGATAGGCGCTCACACGGGTGTGCAAAAAGCCGTTGCGGTACAGATCGTCATAGGCCGGGTAGTGGTTGGTCAGCAGTAGGTGCCCGGCCTTGGCGAGCAGTGTGGATGGCTGGATATCACGATGGCCGAGGACCAGTTCCTTAATCGTGGAACTGCCGCTTGCGTAAGCACGGATTCCCAGGCGCACGTAGGCGGTTTCGGGAGGGACCTCGCAGCTCTGGTTGCGATTGGCCGTTTGCAGCAGATGGCTGATGCGTTGTTTCTGTGCATCCAGGAACAGGACGACCAACTGAATGTTCAAGCCTGGGGTGGCGTCGAGGAACAGTTGCAGAGGCGCGTCGGTTGCCAGTTGGGCCACGGGCAGTTCCTGCCTGGCGTAATGGTACTCGTGCCTACCGTCCGCCAGGGATGAGGAGATATGCCAGGTATCGGCATCGACCTTGGTTTGCAGGAACTTGCTGGCGATAGGGGCAAACAGTTTCGCCAGGGCTGCACCACTGATGTACGGCGTACTGGCGCTCGCTTGCAGCGGGGGAATGGTTTCGGCGTGCCGTTGCAGGGTGGCGAGGCTCACACCGCTATCCACCGCAAGATCATCCACCATGGCGCTGACCTGCTGCGGGTGGGTGCCCGCCGCGTTTTTGCAGTAGTTGAAGACGTCGCTCGCCAGGGCCTTCGGGTTGCGGTACTCAAGGGAGGGCAGGGCGTGGAGCCAGTCGCCAACCGTTTGGCTGGCCAGCAATGAGGGCTTGATCAGCGCGCAACGGGCGGCGATGGCGCTGGCGCAGCGGTAGTCCTGCCCGGCATTGTGCAGGTGGATGCCATGCTCATCGGCTACGTAGTGCGCCGCCTTGCCGATCACGTTGGCCTGGCTGTAGCGCGTGGCCAGGGCCAGGTCGAGCAGGTAGTGGGGGCCGTAGTAGTCCTGCGCGACCATCGCGCCAACCCAGGCGGCGCCGTTGGCCAGTTCAGCCACGGTAACGGCGTTCAATTGCGTGCGGCTGATCAGGTGTAATCGCGGGTCTGTTGCGGTTACGCCCGTGTTCACCACGACCTTCATGATGATATTGCTGTAGCGCTGGCGCTGCAGGTGCCGGGTCAGTGCCAGCAGCTCGGCATTGTTGAGCGCATTGGCGATGATGCAAATCTTGGGCAAGGGATCGTCTTGGGGCGTGCCGCTGACTTTGGCCATGACATAGCGCAAGCGATGGGCGTAGGTATGTTCCTGCATCACTTTGCGCAAGCCGGCCAGGCGCAGTCTGGCGCTATGTTGCGGGTTATCCGCCAGCGCCTTGAGCCGGTTGAGCATGTGCGCACTGTTGTCGGTGGTAATTACCAGATCACCCAGCAATACGCGCAGGCCGCGGGAAAAATTGCTGACAGTCAGGGTGTTGGAGCCCAGCAGCTCGAAGACGCGCCGCGCGAACATGGACTGGGATTGCTTGATCGAGTTGAGGTTGACCCCGTAGCGATAGCCTTTGTAGGCCAGGTCCATGTGTGCAGGGCTCAACGTGCCGACGATGTAGGGTTGATATTCGGCGGGGAACTGATAGTTGGCGTCTTGTTTGCCGAAGTTGCGATCAAAGATCTCCAAGGGGCGCAAGCGTGGCAGTTCGCTGATGAGATTGACCAGGTCACGGGTCCGTTCGGGATAACGGACGTAGTAGGCACCGGCAAAGCAGAACCCGTCCTTGCGTTCATACAGCTCAATCGGGTTGTGCACCACGGGCTGGCAGGCAAAGGGCAGCAGGTAGACACGCTCGTGACCCAATGCGCCTTTATAGCGCTGAATGCAGTCGATATCGGTGGTGAATACAAAGTCCAATTGCTTGGCCGTGTTGAGGAAGGTTTCGTAGTGCACGGGGTCTTCCTTGTTCCAGAACACCGTGGGCACGCCGTGCTCCTTGCACCACTGCAAGGTGCCCCGCAGTTCCTCGCAGTTGTGCCCCACTTTGTTATGCCACAAGTCATCCTTGCCGCGCCAAGCCGACTCGATAAACAGAAGCTCGGGTTGGAACGCTTCAAGTTCTGCCAGGTAGTGGGCCGGGGTCAGTTGCAGCAACTGGCATTCGTGGCGGTAGGCATCGTAGGTAAACGGGTCCATCACGCAGGCCACTCTCAGTGGCTGGGCATTGTCCTGGGCGCCTGGCAACAGGTGGTCGTGGATGTAGTCGGCCTCTGCCAGCGGACGGGGCCGGGATGTCGCTGTAACCGGTGCCGTGGCTGGCAGCGGCTGTCGTGGGTGCTCAGCGCTTGCTTGCTGGGTGTTCGGACGGCTCCTGCGGGCCTGGCGGTACAGCCTGAACAAGGTCGCTGGCAGGCGCAGCAATGCGCCCAGCGAGCGGGTGCCGGCCTTCAATTGATAACCCAATTGATAGGTGAGGCTGGCGCGCGTCTTGATCAGCCGCTGTTCTGCCAGATGGCGCTTGGCATTGGCACTGTGCAGGTTGTCATTGAGCGTGGCGATCTGCTCACGGGCTTGGCTGAGGGCAGCCTGCAGCTGTTCGCTGGTAGCGCGTTGCTCCTCCAGGTCGTGGCGCACTTGCTTGTGTGCGGCGCGTTCCATCGCATTCATTATCGGTACCTCTCAGGCTGCCAGCACGCCGGCAGCATCAATCACCAGAAGGCCATCGCGCAGGGCGGGCATCGAGACGAACTCGCGGTGCCTGACCAGCAACACATGAATCTGTGCGCGCTCGAGGGCGTCGACGGTGTCGGTCAGCGAGTGCATGGCCATGTCGGCGGGCAGCGCCTCGATGTTGGGCTCCACCAGCAGCAGCTTGACCCCCAGTTCCTGGCCCAGTTGCCGGGCGATACTCAAGGCCGGGCTTTCACGCAAATCATCGATATCGGCCTTGAATGCCAGGCCATAGCAGGCAATGCGCACGCTGCCGGCCTGCAGGTCGGTACGCTTGAGCAGCAGGGATGCCAGCGCCAGCTTGACCTGCTGGATCACCCACTGCGGCTTATGCTCATTGACCTCCCGCGCCGTGCGGATCAAGCGCGCCAGGTCCGGGCTCTTGCTGACGATGAACCACGGGTCGACGGCAATGCAGTGCCCGCCCACACCCGGCCCTGGCTGGAGGATGTTCACCCGTGGGTGATGGTTGGCCAGGCGAATCAGCTCCCAGGGGTTGATCTTCAACTGTGCGCAGATCATTGAAAGCTCATTGGCAAAGGCGATATTGACGTCGCGAAAGCTGTTTTCCGTGAGCTTGCACATCTCTGCCGTGCGTGCGTCGGTCTCGATGCATTGGCCTTTGACGAATGTCCGGTACAACTGGGTGGCGGCCGCCGAGCACGCCGGCGTCAGGCCGCCGATGATCCGGTCATTGCTCACCAGCTCGCGCAGTACATGGCCCGGCAACACACGCTCCGGGCAGTGGGCAACGCGGATATCACTGGCTTGGCCGTGGGTCGCCGGGAAGGTCAGGTCGGGTCGTGCCCGGGCGAGCCACTGGGCCATGCGCTCGGTAGTGCCCACTGGTGAGGTGGATTCGAGGACGACCAGGTCGTGTTTTTTCAGCACCGGAGCCAGGGCTTCGATAGCGGCCCGGATGTAGCTCAGGTCAGGTTCATGGTTGCCCGTGAACGGCGTGGGAACGGCGATCAGGAACGCCTCGGCAGGCTCCACCGTAGTGGTTGCCCGTAGGTAGCCTTGGGTGATCACCCCGTGGACCAGCAGCTCCAGCTCGGGCTCGACAATATGCACGGCTCCGCGATTGATGATGTCCACGGTGCGCTGGTTGATATCCACGCCGATCACCTGCTTTTTGCGCGAGGCAAAAATGGCCGCGGTGGGCAGGCCAATGTAGCCCAGGCCCATGACGCAAATCTTCTCGACATTCATGCAGCGGCCTCGCTTTTTTGCGGCAGGTCCAGCAACGCAGCCCGGATACGCACGCAAGCATTCCCGTCGCCATAAGGGTTATGGGCGATGCTCATTTGCCGATAGGCGGCCTCGTTCTCCAGCAACTGGTTAAGGTGGTGGGTGATGCAACTGACCTCGGTGCCGACCAGCCTGACGGTGCCTGCCGCCACAGCCTCGGGGCGCTCGGTGGTATCGCGCATCACCAGTACCGGCTTGCCCAGGGCGGGCGCTTCCTCCTGGATGCCGCCCGAGTCGGTGAGAATCAGGTAGGCGCGGGTCATCAGGTACACGAAGGGCAGGTAATCCTGCGGGGCGATCAGGTACACATTGTCGATCCCGGCCAACAGGCGTTTTACCGGCTTCTGCACATTGGGGTTCAGGTGCATCGGGTAAACAAAGGCCACCTCTGGAAAGCACCGGGCGCTGTCTGCCAGGGCCTGGCAGATACGCTCCAGACCCTCGCCAAAGTTTTCCCGGCGATGCCCGGTTACCAGCACCATGCGTTGCCCCTTGGGCAGGAACGAAAACTGTCGATCAAGCCGGGCGCGCATCGGCATCAGCTTCTCTACCACGCTGAGCAGCGCATCAATCACGGTATTGCCCGTGACATGGATCCTGTCCGGGGCCACGCCTTCCTTGAGCAGGTTTTGCCGGGAGGTTTGCGTGGGGGCAAAGTGCAGCGTCGCCAGGCTGCCGGTCAGGCGTCGATTGCCTTCCTCCGGCCAGGGTGAATACAGGTCGTTGGTACGCAGCCCGGCCTCAATGTGGGCAATCGGGATCTGCCGGTAATAGGCCGCCAGGCTGGCAGCGAAGGTGGTAGCGGTGTCGCCATGGACCAGGATCACATCCGGCTTGAAGTCATCCAGCACTGCCTGGAGTCCCTGGATGATGGCCGTGGTCACATCTGTCAGGTTTTGCCCGGCTTTCATGATGTTCAGGTCATAGTCCGGCACCAGTTCAAACAGCTCGAGAACTTGATCCAGCATCTCGCGGTGCTGCGCGGTGACGCAGACTCTCGAGTCGAAATGGGCATCGCTTGCCAGTTGGATCGCCAGCGGTGCCATTTTAATGGCCTCCGGGCGAGTGCCGAAGATGGACAGGGTCTTGAGAGGCATGGGCGTGGGTTCTTATTGGATGCCTGACACACAGGCGTGGGTTGCCTCATCGCAACCCCGGCAATTGAAACGCTGCTGGTTGGGTGAGTACGAAAGCTCCTAGGCATTCTGCCGAACGGGGGGAGGGGCGACCACTGACCGTCCGGCTAGGTTTTATCGAGCGCCGAACACACAAAAGCCGCCCGAAGGCGGCTTTTGTGCTCAGTGCAGAGGGACTGCTCAGCCCGCCAGCATCGGGTAGGTAAACAAACCGAAATGCAGGAGGTTCAAGCCAAAGTGCGTGGCAATCGCTGCGCCCAGGCCGCCGAAGCGGTAGGCCAGGCCATACCCCGCGCCGGCGATACTGGCCAGCAGCACCCACTGCCAACCCGCGCCCACATGCACCAGGCCAAACAGCAGCGAAGCCAGTAGCAAGGCGAGGTTTTCGCCATAGGGCAGTTGTTTGAAGCGCCGGCTCAGGCCGCCCTGGATGTAGCCGCGAAACAGTGCCTCCTCAACCAGGGTCACCAGCAACAGGTTGTTCAACACCCAGAGCCAGGCCTGGTCCGGCCATTTGGGGGCCCAACTGATGATGCCCAGCAGTACCGCACCGCCAAGGGCGGCGATGGTGGTCAGGGTCAAGGCCAGGGCCGTGGCGTAGATCGACAGGCGCAACGGGCGGCGAGCGACGATCCACGGGCAGGCGAGCAGCAGCCAGAAGCCGATCAGCGGCTTGTCCTGGTTCAGGTACATCGAAAAGGGCACGGCATCGGCCGTGAAGCGCTGTGGGTCGATGCCGCGACCGTTGTAGAAACCGGGCAGCCAGTGCATCGCCAGGCCCAGGGCCAATACGATGAACAGGCCATGGCCGAGGTAGCGGGCCCAGGGGATGTGTTGTTGGCGCACGGCATACCCGGCGCCCCCCAGTAAACCGACCGATACCAGCGCCAGCAACCCCAGTTGTCCATAGGTCAGGGCCAGCGCATAGCCAATCGAAAGAAGCGCCAGGTACAGCCAGGGTAAAGCAGCAAACATGAGAAGTCCTTGTGACGGTCAAGCGGGCGCTCAGCATTAATCGGCGCCCAGGAATCAGCGGCCGATTATACGGAGCGCCATTGATCACTTAAATGAAAAAACCGCCATCTGGACATTGGTTGGATGGCGCGGCGGCAACTAAGCTTTTTTCACGCTTACGAACAGAGGGAGTATCTGCTCAGCAGGAGTTGAAGGTGTATCTGTCAGGCGGAGTATGCAGCGCAAGAGGCGTGTTCCCGACTTTCAGAGGCTTTTACAATGAATGATCATCAACTGATTAAAGAATGGGCCGACGCATGGTCCACTTCCTCCAAACAGCGATTTCTCGCGATCTTTGCAGATGATTGCATTTACGAGGATGTCGCGGCTGAAATGAAAATGAAGGGAAAACCCGAGTTAGGCGGGTTTTTCGACTTGATCAGGCAAGCCTTGCCGGACTTCAAGGTGTTCGAGGAAGTGATCAGCCTGGGAGAGGGCGGCGGCACTATTCAATGGCATATGACAGGCACGCACAAAGGGACGTTGTTTGATCGGGCTGCAACCCATAAAGAGATTTTGGTTCGCGGGGTGTGCGTGATTAAAACCGCCAATAGTAAAATCATCGAGTGCACGGATTACTACAATATGGCCACGTTGTTCAAACAACTGGGATTTAAAGACCAATAAACCTGTGCTGAACAAACAGCACACCCCTCAGCGAGAGGTGTGCTGCGCGGTTTACGAAGCGATCAGTTGACGCAGTACATAGTGCAGAATCCCACCCGCCTTGAAGTATTCAACTTCATTGAGGGTGTCGATCCGGCACAGCACCTCGACCTTCTCGCTGCGGCCATCCTCGCGGGTAATCACCAGCGTCAGGTTCATCCGTGGCTCGATCTGGGCATCGGTCAGGCCGAGAATGTCGATCTTCTCCTTACCGGTCAGTTGCAGCGCCTTGCGGTTCTGGTCCAGCTTGAACTGCAGCGGCAGCACGCCCATGCCCACCAGGTTGGAGCGGTGGATGCGCTCGAAGCTCTCGGCAATCACCGCCTTGACCCCCAGCAGGTTGGTGCCCTTGGCGGCCCAGTCGCGGCTGGAGCCAGTGCCGTATTCCTGGCCGGCGATCACCACCAGTGGCGTGCCGGACGCCTGGTACTTCATGGCCGCATCGTAGATCGGCATCTTCTCGCCGGTGGGAATGTAGAGGGTGTTGCCCCCTTCTTCGCCGCCAAGCATTTCGTTGCGGATACGGATGTTGGCGAAGGTACCGCGCATCATCACTTCATGGTTGCCACGGCGCGAGCCGTAGGAGTTGAAGTCCCGCGGTTCCACGCCCTGTTCGCGCAGGTAACGGCCGGCCGGGCTGTCGGCCTTGATATTGCCGGCCGGGGAGATGTGGTCGGTGGTTACCGAGTCGCCAAGCAGGGCCAGGATATTGGCACCCTGCACATCCTTGATCACCGGCAGCGGCCCGGCGATGTCATCGAAGAACGGCGGGTGCTGGATATAGGTGGAATCTTTTTGCCACACATAGGTCGCGGCCTGTGGCACTTCAATGGCTTGCCATTGTGCGTCACCGGCAAACACCTCGGCGTATTCCTTGTGGAACATGCTGGTGCTGACCTGGGCCACCGCGTCGGCGATCTCCTGGCTGCTGGGCCAGATATCGCGCAGGTAGACCGGCGCACCATCCTTGCCGGTGCCCAGGGGCTCGCTGCTGATATCAATGCGCACGGTCCCGGCCAGGGCATAGGCCACCACCAGCGGCGGCGAGGCCAGCCAGTTGGTTTTCACCAGCGGATGCACGCGGCCCTCGAAGTTACGGTTGCCGGACAGCACCGACGCCACGGTCAGGTCGGCTTTCTGGATGGCTTTCTCGATAGGCTCGGGCAATGGCCCGGAGTTGCCGATGCAGGTGGTACAGCCATAACCCACCAGGTCGAAGCCCAATTGGTCCAGGTAGGGGGTCAGGCCGGCGGCGTTGTAGTAGTCGGTGACCACCTTGGAGCCTGGCGCCAGCGAGCTTTTTACCCAGGGCTTGCGGCTCAGGCCCTTTTCCACGGCTTTTTTCGCGACCAGGCCTGCAGCCATCATCACGCTGGGGTTGGAGGTGTTGGTGCAGGAGGTGATCGCGGCGATCACCACCGCGCCGTTTTTCAAGCGATAGGTCTGGCCTTCAAAGTCGTAGTCGGCTTCACCCACCAGGTCGGCGTTACCCACCGCGACACCGCCGCCGCCTTCACTTTCCAGGCGACCTTCTTCCTTGCTGGCAGGTTTGAACTGCAAGTCGAGGAAGTCAGTGAACGCCTGGCTCACATCCGGCAGCGAGACTCGGTCCTGCGGGCGTTTGGGCCCGGCCAGGCTGGCTTCTACGGTGCCCATGTCGAGGGCCAGGCTGTCGGTGAACACTGGTTCTTCACCGGCATTGCGCCACAGGCCCTGGGCCTTGGTGTACGCCTCGACCAGCTTGACGGTGGCCGCAGGCCGGCCCGACAGGCGCAAGTAGTCCAGGGTCACCTCATCGACGGGGAAAAAGCCGCAGGTGGCGCCGTATTCCGGGGCCATGTTGGCGATGGTCGCGCGGTCGGCCAGGGGCAGGTCGGCGAGGCCGTCGCCATAGAACTCGACGAATTTGCCCACCACACCTTTTTTACGCAGCATTTGCGTGACCGTCAGCACCAGGTCGGTGGCGGTGATGCCTTCTTTCAACTTGCCGGTGAGCTTGAAGCCGATCACTTCCGGGATGAGCATCGACACCGGCTGGCCGAGCATCGCCGCTTCCGCCTCGATCCCACCCACGCCCCAGCCCAGGACGCCGAGGCCGTTGATCATGGTGGTGTGGGAATCGGTGCCCACCAGGGTGTCCGGGAAGGCGTAGGTGCGGCCGTCCTCGTCCTTGGTCCACACCGTGCGGCCCAGGTATTCCAGGTTGACCTGGTGACAGATGCCGGTCCCCGGTGGCACCACGCTGAAATTATCAAAGGCGCTCTGGCCCCAGCGCAGGAACGCATAGCGTTCACCGTTGCGCTGCATTTCGATATCGACGTTTTGCTCGAAGGCATCGGCGTTGCCGAACTTGTCGACCATCACCGAGTGGTCAATCACCAGGTCCACCGGCGACAGCGGGTTGATGCGCTGCGGATCGCCACCGGCCTTGGCCACGGCGGCGCGCATGGCGGCCAGGTCGACCACGGCGGGTACGCCGGTAAAGTCCTGCATCAGTACCCGGGCCGGGCGGTACTGGATCTCGCGGTCGGAGCGACGCTCCTTGAGCCAGGCGGCCAGCGCCTTGAGATCGGCTCCGGTCACGGTTTTTTCGTCCTCCCAGCGCAGCAGGTTTTCCAGCAGCACCTTGAGGGACATCGGCAACTTGTCCAGGTCACCCAGGCTCTTGGCGGCTTCGGGCAAGCTGAAGTAGTGGTAGGTCTTACTGTCGATTTGCAGGGTCTTAAGGGTTCTCAGGCTATCAACGGATGACATTACATGACTCCTTATGGTCCGCACGGCTACGGACCTGACGGGACGAACAGAGCTTTCAACTTAGCCCTGTTTTCAGTAGCAGGCTAATAACTGGACTCTATGGACAAGTCCAAGGTTCCGAACTCAGCTATCATGCGCGCGTTTTCATGACAGGCATTGCGATAGAGCAAGCCAGTTGCCAGGAGATTCAATGAACACCCTTTTTATGCACTGCCGCCCGGGTTTTGAAGGCGAAGTCTGTTCCGAGATCGCGGAACACGCCGCGCGCCTGAACGTTTCCGGCTATGCCAAGGCCAAGACCGGCAGCGCCTGCGCCGAATTTGTCTGCACCGAAGAAGACGGCGCCCAGCGCCTGATGCGCGGCCAGCGGTTTGCCGAGCTGATCTTCCCAAGGCAGTGGGCGCGTGGGGTGTTCATCGACTTGCCAGAGACCGACCGCATCAGCGTGATCCTCGCGCACCTGCGCGATTTCCCGGTGTGCGGCAGCCTGTGGCTGGAAATGGTCGATACCAACGACGGCAAGGAGCTGTCGAACTTCTGCAAGAAATTCGAAGTGCACCTGCGCAAGGCCCTGCTGGCCGCCGGCAAACTGGTCGAAGACCCGAGCAAGCCGCGCCTGCTGCTGACCTTCAAGAGCGGCCGCGAAGTGTTCATGGGCCTGGCCGAGTCAAATAACTCGGCCATGTGGCCGATGGGCATCCCGCGCCTGAAATTCCCCCGTGACGCGCCAAGCCGCTCGACCCTCAAGCTGGAAGAGGCCTGGCACCACTTTATCCCCCGGGACCAGTGGGACGAGCGCCTGCACGGCGACATGACCGGCGTGGACCTTGGCGCAGCGCCGGGCGGCTGGACCTGGCAGTTGGTCAACCGAGGCATGCTGGTGACGGCGATCGATAACGGCCCCATGGCCGAAAGCCTGATGGACACCGGCCTGGTGCAACACTTGATGGCGGATGGGTTTACCTTCACCCCCAAGCAGCCGGTGGACTGGATGGTCTGCGATATCGTCGAGAAGCCGGCGCGCAACGCAGCCCTGCTGGAAACCTGGATTGGCGAGGGGCATTGCCGCGAAGCGGTGGTCAACCTCAAGTTGCCGATGAAACAGCGTTATGCCGAAGTGAAGCGCCTGCTGGAGCGCATCGAAGAAGGCTTCAAGGCGCGAGGCATCCGCGTGGAAATCGGTTGCAAGCAGCTGTACCACGACCGCGAGGAAGTGACCTGCCACCTGCGCCGCCTGGATGTAAAGAAACCCAAGGCCCGTTGATCCTGTGGCGGGCACCGCTCCAAAATGTGGGAGCGGGCTTGCCCGCGATAGCGTTATAACAATCGAAATCAATGTTGAATGTGCCCACGTCATCGCGGGCAGCCCGCTCCCACACAGGGGCGGATCTGTTTTCGGAGTGAAGTATGAGTCAGTTTTCGGATGTACCCGTCGACGGCACCCTCGACGCCACCGGCCTCAACTGCCCGGAACCGGTGATGATGCTGCACCAGCACATCCGCGACCTGGCACCGGGCGGCCTGCTCAAGGTCATCGCGACCGATCCCTCTACCCGTCGCGATATCCCCAAGTTCTGCGTGTTCCTGGACCATGAACTGGTAGAGCAGCGCGAAGAGGCCGGTACTTACCTGTACTGGATCCGCAAGAAGCTCGCTTAAACCGCCGTGCGGATGCGCTTGCGCGCACTGCGTGCCAGGCGCACTACCAGCATCGCCGCCGCGCAGCTGAGGCCGACGATCAGCCCCTGCCACAAGCCGCTCGGGCCGTTGGCCTGGCCCAGCCAGTCGGTCAGGCCCAACAAGTAACCCACCGGCAGGCCCACGCCCCAATAGGCGAACAGGGTCAGGATCATGGTCACGCGGGTGTCCTGGTAGCCACGCAGGGCGCCGGCGGCGGTCACCTGGATCGCATCGGAGAACTGGAACAGCGCCGCAAACACAATCAGCATCGCCGCCACCTGGACCACCTGTGGGTCGGCGGTGTAGATCGTGGCGATCTGCTCGCGAAACAACAGCATCAGGCTGCACGACAGGCAGGCATAAGCCAGTGCGGTGCCCATCCCCACGCCTGCGGCGAAGCGCGCTTCACGGGGTTCGCCACGGCCCAGGGCCTGGCCGACCCGCACGGTCACGGCCATGCTCAGGGAGTAGGGAATCATGAACACCAGGGAGCTGAAGTTCAGGGCGATCTGGTGCCCGGCCACCACAGTTGCGCCCAGGCTGCCGATCAGCAGGGCGATCACCGCAAAGATGCTCGACTCGGCAAACACGGCGATGCCAATCGGCAGGCCGATGCCCAGGATGCGCTTGATCACCGACCATTTCGGCCAGTCGAAGCGCTTGAACAGCTCGCTGGCTTGATAGACCGGGGCCCAGCGCGTCCAGGCGGCGAAGCCCAGCATCATTGCCCACATCACGATCCCGGTGGCCCAGCCGCAGCCCACGCCGCCCATGGCCGGCACGCCGAAATGGCCATAGATGAACACGTAGTTCAGCGGGATATTCAACGCCAGCCCGCCCAGGCCGAGGATCATGCTCGGGCGCGTGCGGCCCAGGCCGTCACTGAAACAGCGCAGTACGTAATACAGCGCCACCGCCGGCATGCCCGCCGCGATGCCGTGCAGGTAGCCCATGCAGGGGGCGATCAGCTCGGGGTCGACGTTCATCGCATGCAGGATCGGCTCGGCGCTGATCAACAGCAATGCCGCAGTGCACCCCACCACCAGCGCCAGCCACAACGCCTGGCGCACCAGCGGGCCGATCTCGGTGTGGCTGCCGGCGCCAAAGCGCTGGGCGACTTTGGGGGTGGTGGCCAGCAAGGTGCCGGTCATCAACAGATACACCGGGATCCAGATGGAATTGCCCAGGGCCACCGCCGCCAGGTCCCGCGCACTCACGCGCCCGGCCATCACTGCATCGACAAACCCCATGGCAGTGGTTGCCAGTTGCCCGATCATGATCGGCAGGGCCAGCGCCAGCAGGCTGTGGACTTCCCGGCGAACGCGGGCAGGGCGGGAGAGGGGCAGAGTGGCAGTGTTCACGTGCAGATGTCCGATAAGGGGGAGCGCAGGACGGCGCATTCTACGCCTTGACGGGTAGGTCAGGAAAATACCTGTGTAGCGGATTTGTAAACGCGCCACAGGCTGGTGCCTGTACACTGCGGGTCCGCCAAAGGAGCCTGCCATGTTGATTGTTGCCGACGAAAATATCCCGCTGCTCGATGCGTTCTTTGAAGGTTTTGGCGAGATCCGCCGGGTGCCGGGCCGCGCCATCGACCGCGCCGCCATTGAACAGGCCGATGTGCTGCTGGTGCGTTCGGTGACCAACGTCAACCGGGCGCTGCTCGAAGGCACGCCGGTACGGTTTGTCGGCACGTGCACCATCGGCACCGATCACCTGGACCTCGACTACTTTCAAAAGGCCGGTATCCAATGGTCCAGCGCGCCGGGCTGCAACGCCCGTGGGGTGGTGGACTATGTGCTGGGCAGCCTGCTGACCCTGGCTGAAATCGAGGGTGCGGACCTGAACCAGCGCACCTATGGCGTCGTCGGTGCCGGTGAAGTGGGCGGGCGCCTGGTCAAGGTGCTCAGGGGCCTGGGCTGGAAGGTGCTGGTCTGCGATCCACCCCGCCAGATTGCCGAAGACGGTGACTACGTCAGCCTTGAGCAGATCATCGAGCAATGTGATGTGATCAGCCTGCATACCCCGCTGAAAAAATCCGGCAGTGGCTCGACCTGGCACCTGCTGGATCGCCAGCGCCTGGAGCAACTCAAGCCCGGTACCTGGCTGATCAACGCCAGCCGTGGCCCGGTGGTGGATAACACGGCGCTGCGCGAGGTGTTGCTTGAGCGCGAAGACCTGCAGGCGGTGCTGGACGTGTGGGAAGGCGAGCCTGAGGTGGATGTCGAGCTGGCCGAGTTGTGCGTGCTGGCGACCCCGCATATCGCCGGCTACAGCCTGGACGGCAAGCAGCGCGGCACGGCGCAGATCTACCAGGCGCTGTGCGCGCACCTTGGCCAGCCGGCGCGCATCCAACTGAGTGACTTGCTGCCCGAGCCTTGGCTGGCCGAGGTCAACCTGCATGCCAGCACCGACCCGGCCTGGGCCCTGGCGACGTTGTGCCGCAGCGTCTACGACCCGCGCCGTGACGATGCGGATTTTCGCCGCAGCCTGGTGGGCACTGTGGAGCAGCAGCGCAAGGCCTTCGACCTGCTGCGCAAGCACTACCCGGATCGCCGCGAGATTGACGGCTTGAAGGTGCGGATCAGCGGGGAGTCGGCGGCGTTGCACAGCCTCGTCAACGCCCTGGGCGCAAACCTTTGCTGATGTACACAGCGTAGGCATAAAAAACCCGGCCACCGGGGCCGGGTCTGAAAGAGCTGGGGCGTATCAGCCTTGCTGGGCAGGCTTGACCAGTTTCTGCTCCAGTTCGGCGCACGCGCCCTGGATCATCTCTTCGGTAATCTGCACTTCGCGGCCCTGGGCATCGATGTACGAGCAAGGCAACTGTTGTGGCTGGCGGATTACTTCAACTTTGTCAGTGCTGCTGTTTTGCAAGGACATGGCCTGTCTCCTCATCAGGTTGTGTACCTACTCTAATTCCCCCGCGTGACCGAGCTGTTACAACTCCATGGCCCGTCGACGGATCGAATGCCCAGTCCAGCAGAAATCACTTTGGATTTCCAGCCGCACTTTAGACCGATAGCCTCTAGGGCCTAGTCTTGCCGGGCATAATTAACCTGACTCATTGTGATTTACCCAAGTTCAATCCGATTGCGGTGTAGGCTTGAGGTTGTCTTCCTCAGGTGATGCTCTCCATGCTTTCAGCCCGTCAACGCCGCGCCATTCGCCTGGCCATGCGCTTTATCGCCCCCTATCGCTGGCAGGCCGTCGGCGCCTTGCTGGCGCTGATTGTCACCGCAGGCATTACGTTGTCCATGGGCCAGGGCATCCGCCTGTTGGTGGACCAGGGCTTCATGACCCAGTCGCCGCACCTGCTCAACCAGTCCATCGGTCTGTTCATGATCCTCGTGCTGGGCCTGGCGGTGGGCACGTTTGCACGCTTCTACCTGGTGTCGTGGATCGGCGAGCGGGTGGTGGCGGACATTCGCCGGCAGGTGTTCAATCACCTGATCTACCTGCATCCGGGGTTCTACGAGAACAATCGCAGCTCGGAAATCCAGTCGCGCCTGACCGCCGACACCACCCTGCTGCAATCGGTGATCGGCTCATCCCTGTCGCTGTTCCTGCGCAATGCGTTGATGGTGATCGGCGGGATTGTGTTGCTGTTTATCACCAACCCCAAGCTCACCAGCATTGTGGTGGTGGCATTGCCGCTGGTGCTGGCGCCGATCCTGGTCTTTGGCCGCCGCGTGCGCAGCCTGTCGCGCCAGAGCCAGGACCGGATTGCCGACGTCGGCAGCTACGTGTCCGAGACCCTGGGCCAGATCAAGACCGTGCAGGCCTACAACCATCAGGTGCAGGATGAGCAGCGCTTCGCGGTGACGGTGGAGGAGGCGTTCACCACGGCGCGCAAACGCATCGTGCAGCGGGCCTGGCTGATCACCCTGGTGATTGTGCTGGTGCTGGGCGCTGTCGGCGTGATGCTGTGGGTGGGTGGCATGGATGTGATCGCCGGGCGCATCTCCGGCGGTGAGCTGGCGGCCTTTGTGTTCTACAGCTTGATCGTCGGCAGCGCCTTTGGCACCTTGAGCGAGGTGATCGGCGAGTTGCAACGGGCCGCCGGGGCGGCGGAGCGGATTGCCGAGCTGTTGCAGTCGAACAATGACATCCACGCGCCTGCCACGGGCGTGATCACGTTACCGCAGCGGGTCAGTGGCCGCCTGGAGCTACAGGATCTGTACTTTTCCTACCCGTCGCGTCCCGATCGCTTTGCCATCGAGGGCCTGAGCCTGAGTATCAAGGCCGGAGAAACCCTGGCCCTGGTCGGGCCGTCCGGGGCGGGCAAGTCCACTCTGTTCGACTTGCTGCTGCGCTTCTACGACCCGCAACAGGGGCAGGTGCTGCTCGAAGGCCAGCCGCTGACCAGCCTCGATCCTTTGGACCTGCGCCGCTGTTTTGCCTTGGTGTCCCAAAGCCCGGCGCTGTTTTTTGGCAGCGTCGAAGACAACATTCGCTACGGCAACCCAAAGGCCAGTTTTGCCCAGGTCGAAGAGGCGGCGCGCATTGCCCACGCCCACGATTTCATCCTGCAAATGCCTGACGGTTACCAGACCCACCTGGGGGATGGCGGCATGGGCCTTTCCGGCGGCCAGCGCCAACGCCTGGCGATTGCCCGGGCCTTGCTGGTGGATGCGCCCATCCTGTTGCTGGACGAGGCCACCAGCGCCCTGGACGCGCAGAGTGAACACCTGATCCAGCAGGCATTACCGCAATTGATGCAGGGGCGTACCACCCTGGTGATCGCCCACCGCCTGGCCACGGTGAAAAACGCCGACCGGATTGCGGTGATGGATCAGGGGAAATTGGTGGCTGTGGGCACACATCAGCAGCTGATTGCCAGCAACCCGCTGTATGCGCGGCTGGCGGCCCTGCAATTTAGCGAAGAACCCGTGTAGGGGAGGGGGGGCTGGCGATGGCGTCCGTGAGATCGCCATCGCCAGGTCGGCTCCTACAGGTCATCGAAATAACGTTCGTGCCAGTCCACCAGCGGTTGTGGTGAATTGAGCTTTTGCCCGTAGATCACCGAATAAGACAGCACGTTTTGCACATACTGGCGGGTTTCGTCGAACGGGATGCTTTCCACCCACACGTCGAAACTCAGGTGGTCCGCGCCACGCAGCCATTGGCGTACGCGCCCAGGGCCGGCGTTGTAGGCGGCGGAGGCGAGCACGCGGTTGCCGTTGAACTGGCTGTGGACCTGGCTCAGGTAGGCGGCGCCGAGCTGGATATTTTTGTCCGGGTCCAGCACCTGCTGCGGTGACGCCAGCGGAATGCTGAACTTGCGTGCGGTTTCCTTGGCGGTGGCGGGCATCAATTGCATCAGGCCGCTGGCGCCGACGCCGGAACGGGCGTCATCCATAAACGCGCTTTCCTGGCGGGTGATAGCAAACACCCAGCTCGAATGCAGGCCACGGACCTTGGCTTCACGCACCAGGGTGTCGCGGTGGGCCATGGGGAAGCGGATGTCCAGGTCGTCCCAGTACTTGGCCTGGCTGATGGTGCGGATCGCCGGGAAGTACCACTTCATGTCATAGGCGAGCTTGGCCTGGGCGACCATTTCGTCACGGTTGAAGTGACGGCTGACGTGATACCACTCGCGGCGGCCGTCGACGATCTGGCCGCGGGCATAAAACTCCAGGGCGCGGCGTACACCCGGGGTATTGCGCACCTTGTTGACCAGGGCCTGGCTCATCACCAGCGGCTGGTTATTCAGTTGATACGGAGCCTGGGAGCGGTCTGCGGCAAGGAAGCCATAAAAATCCCGCTCCTTTGCCAGGCCTTTGTACAGGACCAGCGCTTGCGGGTTCTTCGGCTCGGCCAGCTCCAGGGCGCGGGCCTGCCAATAGCGCCAGCGGTTGGTGGTGGCCAGGTCCTGGGGCAGCTTGCGGGTCAACTGATAGGCATCTTCCCAGCGGGCCAGGCGCAGCAGCAGGCGCAGGCGCCATTCGGAGACGGTGTTGTCACGCAGCTCCGGGTCGTATTTGGTCATCACGTCCAGGGCGCGCGGGTCGTAGCGGCGCGCCAGGGTCAGGCCGATTTCCCGGGCGATGGACACTTTTTCGTCGCGCGAGAAGTGCATGCTGCTGGCATACCCATCCAGCAGGGCCATGGCTTGTTCCGGGTCCTGGCGCGCCAGGCGGCGCAGGCCCAGGCCGACGGCGTCGGACATGGCTTCAGTGGCGGGCAGGAAGCGCGATGGGTCGCTGAGCATGGTGGGCTTTTGCGCTACATCCACCATCAGGCGGCCCTGAGCACCCAGGGTGGGCAGGGTTTTCACCAGGCTGTTGGCCAGGGGATAGTTGCGGGCCTCGGCGGCCAGCTTGGCGCGGTCCCAGATTTTCTGTTCGGTCAATTGCCCAGCGGCGGCCCACTGGCCAAAGGTGGCATCACAGGCGGCCGGTTGGGATTTGCCAGTCATCCACAGGGCTTCGGCAGTCTTGTAGCCTTCGGCCTTGAGGTTGTGGCTCAACTGGTACTGGCCATGCAGGCAGTCCAGCTCGGTGAAATTGAGCTTGGCGTCGTAGTACTTTTCAAAGGTCTGCCAATCACCACGCTCGGCCAGCCAGCGCAACCAGCGCAGCTTCATCCAGTTGGCCTGGGGCAGGTCGCCATGCTTGGCCAGGAACTGTTCGATTTCCTGGTTGTTCGCGGACTTCAGGCGAGCGGTCAGCTCGTCGTAGGCCAGGTACGGCGTCAGCGGGTAATCGGCCAGGGCCTGGCTGTATTGCATGTAGGGGCCGGTATCGCCTTTGGCCAGGGCGCGCTTGGCTTGGTCGTAATATTGGCGTTGGGTGGTCAGGTCCACTGCCTGGGCGGTCTGGACGGCGGTGGAGGAAAGAAGCAGGCAAGATAAAAAGCTGAAAAGGCGACTGCGCATGAGACGTCCGTGCAAAGAAATCAGGACTAGTGCCGGCGCCGCCGACACTGATTGCCCCTAGCTTAGCCTTTTGCCCGCAGCCGGTGAAAGCTTTGCAGGCCGCTTCGCTGAAGTTCTCAAGAAATGTCCTACAGAACGTGTCGGGCACGAAAATGCCGGCCGCTTCACCCCCCAACTCAGGTAGAATGCGCGCCCAGTTTTTGGAGAAGCGTATGACCCTGCTCAAATTCAGCGATGTGTCCCTTGCTTTCGGCGCTATGCCGTTGTTGGACAAGGTGTCCTGGCAGATCGCCCGTGGTGAGCGGGTGTGCATCATCGGCCGCAACGGCACCGGCAAGTCCAGCATGATGAAGCTGGTAAAAGGCGACCAGAAGCCCGATGACGGCTCCGTGTGGCGCGCGCCGGGCCTGAAGATCGGCGAATTGCCGCAAGAATTGCCGGTGGCCGACGAACGGACCGTGTTCGACGTGGTTGCCGAAGGCCTCGACGGCGTGGGCGCATTGCTTGCCCAATACCATCACCTGGCGCAGAACTGCGTCACCGATGCCGACCTGGATAAACTGATGCACGTCCAGCAAGACCTCGAAGCCCGTGATGGCTGGCGCTTGCAGCAATTGGTCGACAGCACCCTGAGCCGCCTGCAACTGCCGGCCGACAAGACCCTCGCCGAATTGTCCGGCGGCTGGCGTCGCCGCGTCCTGCTGGCCCAGGCCCTGGTTTCCGAGCCGGACCTGCTGCTGCTCGACGAACCGACCAACCACCTGGATATCGGCGCGATTGCCTGGCTTGAAGAAGCCCTCAAGGACTTCCAGGGCGCCGTGTTGTTCATCACGCACGACCGTTCCTTCCTGCAGAACCTCGCCACGCGCATCCTCGAACTGGATCGCGGCGGCCTGATCGACTGGAACGGCGACTACGCCAGCTTCCTCGTGCACAAAGAGGCCGCGCTGTCCGCCGAAGAAACCGCCAATGCGCTGTTCGACAAGAAACTGGCCCAGGAAGAAGTCTGGATCCGCCAGGGCATCAAGGCCCGCCGCACCCGTAACGAAGGCCGCGTACGGGCCCTGAAAGCCTTGCGTGTGGAGCGTAGCGAGCGTCGCGAACGCACTGGCAAGGCCAATATCCAGCTCGATACCGCCGACAAGTCGGGCAAGCAGGTCATGGTCCTGGAGAACGTCAGCTTCCATCACCCGGATGGCCCGTTCCTGATCAAGGACTTCTCCATGGTCCTGCAGCGCGGCGACCGCATCGGCCTGCTGGGCGCCAACGGTACCGGCAAGACCACCTTGCTCAAGCTGATGCTCAGTGGCCTGCAACCGACCAGCGGTACCGTGGAAGAGGGTACGCGCATCGACGTGGCCTACTTCGACCAACTGCGCCACCAGTTGGACCTGGAAAAGACCGTGATCGACAACGTCGCTGAAGGCCGCGATTTTATCGACATCGACGGCCAGAGCCGCCACGTGTTGAGCTACCTGGGGGACTTCCTGTTCAGCCCGCAACGTGCGCGTACGCCGGTCAAGGCGTTGTCTGGCGGTGAGCGTGCGCGTCTGCTGCTGGCCAAGCTGTTCAGCAAGCCGGCCAACCTGCTGGTGCTCGACGAACCGACCAACGACCTCGACGTGGAAACGCTGGAGTTGCTGGAAGAGGTCCTGCTGACGTTCAACGGCACCGTGCTGATGGTCAGCCACGACCGGGCATTCCTCGACAACGTGGTCACCAGCACCCTGGTCTTCGAGGGTGAAGGCAAGGTGCGCGAATACGTCGGTGGTTACCAGGACTGGCTACGCCAGGGCGGCTCGCCGCGCCTGCTGGGTGTCACCGAGAGCAAGTCCGGCAAGGCCGACTTGAACTCTGCGGTGGTTGCACCGGCGGCTGCTGCGCCGGTTCAAGAAGCCGCGCCGGCCGCCAAGAAGAAGCTCAGCTACAAGCTGCAGCGTGAGCTCGAAGCCCTGCCGGGTGAGATCGAGGCCAAGGAAAAGCAGATCGCTGGCGTGGAGGCCGACATGGCTGACGCGGGTTTCTACCTGCGTCCTGCGGCAGAAACGGCCAAGGTCATCGAGTCCCTTGAGAAGCTGAACCAGGAGCTGGAAGTATTGGTTGAGCGTTGGGCCGAGCTGGATGCCTGATTGATTTAGCGGCAATAAAAAACCGGCGCTCTTACGAGCACCGGTTTTTTTATATGAAATGCACTTCAATAGGTAGGAGCTGGCTTGCCTGCGATAGCGGTATGCCAGCCACCAGATGTATCAACTGACAGACTGCTATCGCAGGCAAGCCAGCTCCTACATTTGATTTGCAGTGTTCTTACGAGCTTTTTACCAGCTTCACTGCCAGTACGTCGCAAGGCGCGCCGTGCAGTACATCGTTGGCAGTGGAGCCCAGCAGCAACGCCAAGCCGTGACGACCATGGCTGCCGACCACGATCAGGTCGCAGCTCTGTTCCTTGGCCAGGTGGTGGATTTCCTGGCGCGGCTGGCCATAGGTCAGGTGGCTTTGGTCTTTTTTCAGCGCGGGATACTTGTCAATCAGTCGGTCCAGGCGTTCCTTGGCCTGGTCGAACTGCTGCTGTTGCAGTTGCGAAAGATCCATCGGCACGTCGCCGCCAAAGGCCATGGCCATGGGTTCGACGATATGCACCAGGGACAGCTTCACGGTATCGCCGGCAATGGCCACGGCGCGCTTGATCACCGGATCGCACTCTTCGGTCAGGTCCACGGCGACCAGAATATGTTCGTAAGTCATGAGGCGTTCCTCCAGGGGACTGCAATAAGTTCAGTATGGCTGCTTTCAAGCGGATGGGGTTGAGTCAGGTCAAATCCGCTCATCTAGAAATTCGGGAGTACACATATGACGGTCTGGATAGTGGTGTCAATCCTTCTAGTGGTCTTGAGCCCCCTGGCATGGTTGCGACCGTCGCGCCACCAGAGCGGGCGCATGGCCCTGCGCATGGAGGCGCGCCGCATCGGCCTGGCGATGCAATTGTCGCCCCAGGAGTGGCCGCACTGGCTCAAGCAAGAGCCGCCCAGCCCCTGTGCGCAGTACTGTCGGCCACGGCGCGGCAGCAAACCCGCACTCTGGGTTTACTGGCAGCAGGAGCCGGGGGTGTGGGTCAACCAATGGCAGGAAACCTGCGTGGACGAGAAGTTGTTGCCGCATTTTGCAACGCTGCCGGCCAATGTCTACAAAGTGGAGGCGGACAAGCAAATGATCGCCGTGTATTGGGGTGAGAAGGGCGAGTCCAGCGACTTGCAGGCCATCAGTGCGTTACTCAAGGCCTTGGCCTGACACACCCGTAGGAACCGGCTTGCCGGCGATAGGGCCGTTGAGCACGCCATCGCCGGCAATAAAACGTAGGCAATAAAAAGCCCGACATCATCATCGGGCTGGAACTGGCCAGGCAGGCCGGTAAATCTGTAATTCGTCACGCCGCGCATTCGCACAGGCGTTCTCACATGCGGCTAGCCTAGCCGGATATCCGCCGCTGTACAGGCCGTGGCTGGCTCTTTCGCATTATTGATCGGGTGAATGCCTGCGCATTGATTAGCCTTGGCGGTTATGAAATGACTGAAAAGTCGCGTTTTTACGGTGCTTTCGGGCGATTGACAATTGCCTGGAATTGGCTGAAGGTGGCGTACCCAAATCAAACGGGCGTATGAATTGAGTGTTTGTCTGTCAGGCATCTCATACATAATCCCGACTATCGCATTGGCGGGTGTGCCTGGCGCGTTGGTATGAGCATTGACGAAGTGATCAATGCCCGACCAGGGGCCAGCGTCCGATGTGTACTGTTCAGCTTCCATATCGTGGAGATCAGTTGATGATTTACGAAGGTAAAGCCATCACGGTTAAGGCTCTTGAAAGTGGCATCGTCGAATTGAAATTCGACCTCAAGGGTGAGTCCGTCAACAAGTTCAACCGTCTAACCCTGAACGAACTGCGTCAGGCCGTAGACACCATCAAGGCTGATGCATCGATCAAGGGTGTGATCGTCTCCAGCGGCAAAGACGTGTTCATCGTCGGCGCTGACATCACCGAATTCGTCGACAACTTCAAGCTGCCCGATGCCGAGCTTGTGGCTGGCAACCTCGAAGCCAACAAGATTTTCAGCGATTTCGAAGACCTCAACGTGCCGACCGTTGCCGCGATCAATGGCATCGCTCTGGGCGGCGGTCTGGAAATGTGCCTGGCCGCGGACTTTCGCGTCATGGCCTCCAGCGCGAAAATCGGCCTGCCGGAAGTCAAGCTGGGCATCTACCCGGGCTTCGGCGGTACCGTACGCCTGCCGCGTATCATCGGTGCCGACAACGCCATCGAGTGGATTGCTGCCGGCAAGGAAAACCGTGCTGAAGACGCGCTGAAAGTCGGCGCCGTGGATGCAGTGGTTGCTCCGGACAAACTCGCAGAAGCTGCACTGAACCTGATCAAGGGCGCCATCAGCGGCGAATTTGACTACAAGGCCAAGCGTCAGCCGAAGCTGGAAAAACTCAAGCTCAACGCCATCGAACAAATGATGTCGTTCGAAACCGCCAAGGGTTTCGTCGCCGGTCAAGCGGGCCCTAACTACCCGGCCCCGGTCGAAGCGATCAAGACCATCCAGAAAGCCGCGAACTTCGGTCGCGACAAGGCCCTGGAAATCGAAGCCGCCGGCTTCGTCAAACTGGCCAAGACTTCTGCTGCGCAGAGCCTGATCGGCCTGTTCCTGAACGATCAGGAGCTGAAGAAAAAGGCCAAGGCCTACGACGAAATTGCCAAAGACGTGAAACAGGCTGCCGTCCTCGGTGCCGGGATCATGGGTGGCGGTATTGCCTATCAGTCGGCGTCCAAAGGCACACCGATCCTGATGAAAGACATCAATGAGCACGGTATCGAGCAAGGTCTGGCGGAAGCCGCCAAGCTGCTGGTAGGCCGCGTTGATAAAGGTCGCATGACCGCTGCGAAGATGGCTGAAGTGCTTAACGGCATTCGTCCTACGCTTTCCTACGGTGATTTCGGCCACGTCGACCTGGTGGTCGAAGCCGTTGTCGAGAACCCGAAGGTCAAGCAGGCGGTCCTGGCTGAAGTTGAGGCCCAGGTCAAAGAAGACACGATACTGGCTTCCAACACCTCGACCATTTCCATCACCTTGCTGGCCAAGGCCCTCAAGCGTCCGGAAAACTTCGTCGGCATGCACTTCTTCAACCCGGTGCACATGATGCCGCTGGTAGAAGTGATCCGTGGCGAGAAGTCCAGCGAGCTGGCAGTTGCCACCACCGTTGCCTACGCCAAGAAAATGGGCAAGAACCCGATCGTGGTCAACGATTGCCCGGGCTTTTTGGTCAACCGCGTGCTGTTCCCGTACTTCGGTGGTTTCGCCAAGCTGGTCAGTGCTGGCGTGGACTTTGTGCGTATCGACAAGGTCATGGAAAAATTCGGTTGGCCAATGGGCCCGGCGTACCTGATGGACGTGGTCGGTATCGACACCGGCCACCACGGTCGCGACGTCATGGCTGAAGGCTTCCCGGACCGCATGAAAGACGACCGTCGCTCGGCTGTCGATGCGCTGTACGAAGCCAAGCGCCTGGGCCAGAAGAATGGCAAGGGTTTCTATGCCTACGAGACCGACAAGAAAGGCAAGCAGAAGAAAGTTGCCGATCCATCGGTTCACGAAGTGCTGGCGCCAATCGTCTACGAGCAGCGTGAGGTGTCCGACGAGGACATCATCAACTGGATGATGATCGCCCTGTGCCTGGAAACCGTGCGTTGCCTGGAAGATGGCATCGTCGAAACCGCTGCCGAAGCCGATATGGGCCTGGTGTACGGTATTGGCTTCCCTCCATTCCGTGGTGGTGCGCTGCGTTACATCGACTCGATCGGTGTGGCCGAGTTCGTTGCCCTGGCTGATCAGTACGCTGATCTGGGCCCGCTGTACCACCCGACCGCGAAGCTGCGCGAGATGGCCAAGAATGGCCAGAGCTTCTTCGGTTAAGTGCCCAGACGACTAGAGCGAGAATATTTATGAGCTTGAATCCAAGAGACGTCGTGATTGTCGACTTCGGTCGTACTCCGATGGGCCGCTCCAAGGGCGGCATGCACCGCAACACCCGCGCCGAAGACATGTCGGCGCACCTGATCAGCAAGCTGCTGGAACGCAACGTCAAGGTCGACCCGAACGAAGTCGAGGACGTGATCTGGGGCTGCGTCAACCAGACCCTGGAGCAGGGCTGGAACATCGCGCGCATGGCCTCCTTGATGACCCAGATCCCGCACACCGCTGCCGGCCAGACCGTCAGCCGCCTGTGTGGTTCGTCCATGAGCGCACTGCACACCGCCGCCCAGGCGATCATGACCGGCAACGGTGATGTGTTTGTGGTCGGTGGCGTGGAGCACATGGGCCACGTCAGCATGATGCACGGCGTCGATCCTAACCCGCACATGTCGCTGTACGCGGCGAAAGCCTCGGGCATGATGGGCCTGACCGCAGAAATGCTCGGCAAGATGCATGGCATCACCCGTGAAGCCCAGGACGCCTTCGGCCTGCGCTCCCACCAGTTGGCCCACAAGGCGACTGTGGAAGGCAAGTTCAAGGATGAGATCATCCCGATGAACGGCTATGACGAGAACGGTTTCCTGAAACTGTTCGACTACGACGAAACCATTCGTCCGGACACCACCCTGGAAAGCCTGGCGGCCTTGAAGCCGGCATTCAACCCAAAGGGCGGCACCGTGACTGCCGGTACTTCGTCGCAGATCACCGATGGTGCTTCGTGCATGATCGTGATGTCGGCCCAGCGCGCCCAGGACCTGGGGATCCAGCCTCTGGCAGTGATCCGTTCCATGGCTGTGGCGGGTGTGGACCCGGCGATCATGGGCTATGGTCCAGTACCGGCCACACAAAAAGCCTTGAAGCGCGCAGGTCTGAGTATCTCCGACATCGACTTCTTCGAGCTCAACGAAGCTTTCGCCGCACAGGCCCTGCCAGTGCTGAAAGATTTGAAAGTACTCGACAAGATGAACGAGAAGGTTAACCTGCACGGCGGTGCAATCGCCCTGGGCCACCCATTTGGTTGCTCCGGTGCGCGTATCTCCGGCACCTTGCTTAACGTGATGAAGCAAAATGGCGGCAACCTTGGGGTTGCAACCATGTGCATTGGTCTCGGCCAAGGCATTTCTACCGTCTTCGAACGCGTCTAAGCGTTGGGTTGACGGAAGCCGGGGCCCAGTGCCCCGGCTTTTGTTTTTTGGAATTTTTAATTTTTTTTTATAAATTTTGTAAGAGGGCCACAGCATGAAAGTCGAACCAGGGCTCTACCAGCATTATAAAGGTCCCAGGTACCGCGTTTTTAATGTGGCGCGGCACTCCGAGACCGAAGAAGAAGTGGTGTTCTACCAAGCACTGTATGGCGATTACGGCTTTTGGGTGCGCCCCTTGAGCATGTTCCTGGAGACCGTCGAAGTTGACGGCAAGCAGGTCCCGCGCTTTGCTTTGGTGCAGGTCGAACCCAGTCTTTTTTCAGGGCAATAACGGCAGGTTGCGCAGAATGCTGTGCTTGACCTCACTGTGTTGCCACTATATATAGCGTTGCCGCGTCAGGCGCCAACCGCCTTTCTCTTCTCGAATTCAGGAATTTTCCGATCCATGGGCAAATCGCTGGTCATTGTGGAATCCCCGGCTAAGGCCAAGACCATCAACAAGTACTTGGGTAACGAGTACGTGGTGAAGTCGAGTATCGGCCATATCCGAGACCTGCCCACCAGCGGTTCGGCTAGCGCCAGCAAGGAGCCTGCTGCCAAGCGCGGCAAGGCGGCTGCGGGCGAAGGTCCGGTGCTCTCGCCCAAGGAAAAAGCGCGCAAGCAGCTGGTCTCGCGCATGGGTGTGGACCCGGATCATGGCTGGAAGGCCAAGTACGAAATCCTTCCGGGCAAGGAAAAGGTGATCGAGGAGCTGCGCCGGCTCGCCAAGGATGCTGACACCATCTATCTCGCGACGGACTTGGACCGCGAAGGGGAAGCCATTGCCTGGCACCTGCGCGAAGCCATCGGTGGGGACGACAGCCGCTATAAACGCGTGGTGTTCAACGAAATCACCAAGAAGGCGATCCAGGAAGCCTTCTCCAAGCCGGGCGAACTGGACATCGACCGCGTCAATGCCCAGCAGGCTCGGCGCTTCCTCGATCGCGTGGTCGGCTACATGGTCTCGCCGCTGTTGTGGGCGAAGATCGCCCGTGGCCTGTCCGCTGGTCGTGTGCAATCGGTAGCGGTCAAGCTGGTGGTGGAGCGTGAGCGCGAGATTCGTGCGTTCAACCCTGAAGAGTACTGGGAAGTCCACGCGGACCTCGGCACCGCCAAGGGCAATAACGTGCGCTTTGAAGTGGCCCGCGAGAAAGGCGAGGCCTTCAAGCCGCTCAACGAAGCCCAGGCCATGGCCGCGCTGGAGAAGCTCAAAGCTTCCAGCTACAGCATCGTCAAGCGTGAAGACAAGCCCACCAGCAGCAAGCCGTCGGCGCCGTTCATCACCTCCACCCTGCAACAGGCCGCGAGCAACCGCCTGGGCTTTGGCGTGAAGAAGACGATGATGATGGCCCAGCGTCTGTACGAAGCGGGCTACATCACTTACATGCGTACCGACTCCACCAACCTGTCGGTGGACGCGGTGGCGATGGCGCGTACTTATATTGAAAGCGAATTCGGCAAGAAGTACCTGCCGGAGAAGCCAAACGTCTATAGCAGCAAGGAAGGCGCACAAGAGGCCCACGAAGCGATTCGTCCCTCCGATGCCAATACCGAGCCAAGCAAGCTGAGCGGCATGGAGCGCGACGCTGAGCGCCTCTACGAGTTGATCTGGCGCCAATTCCTGGCTTGCCAGATGCTGCCGGCGCAATACCTGTCCACGACCGTCACAGTGGGTGCCGGGGACTTCGAGCTGCGCGCCAAGGGTCGTATCCTCAAGTTCGACGGCTATACCCGCGTGATGCCGCAAATTGCCAAGCCGGGCGATGACGACGTCCTGCCAGACATGGCCCAGGGCGATGCGCTGAAGCTGATCAAGCTCGACCCGAGCCAGCACTTCACCAAGCCGCCACCCCGTTATTCGGAAGCCAGCCTGGTCAAGGAAATGGAAAAACGCGGTATTGGTCGTCCTTCGACCTACGCGGCGATCATCTCCACCATCCAGGACCGCGGCTACGTGGCCCTGCATAACCGTCGTTTCTATTCGGAAAAGATGGGCGATATCGTTACCGAGCGTTTGTCCGAGAGTTTCTCCAACCTGATGGACTACGGCTTTACCGCCGGCATGGAAGAGAACCTCGATGACGTGGCCCAGGGCGAGCGCGATTGGAAAAACGTCCTCGACGAGTTCTACGGTGACTTCAAGAAAAAACTCGAAGTAGCCGAGAGCCCGGAAAACGGCATGCGCGCCAACCAGCCGGTGATGACGGATATTCCGTGCACCACCTGCGGCCGGCCGATGCAGATCCGTACCGCGTCTACCGGTGTGTTCCTGGGTTGCTCGGGCTATAGCCTGCCGCCCAAAGAGCGCTGCAAGGCCACCGTCAACCTGGTGCCGGGTGATGAAATCGCCGCCGACGACGAGGGTGAATCCGAGTCGCTGGTTTTGCGTGGCAAGCACCGTTGCCCGATCTGCAGCACGGCCATGGATGCCTACCTGCTGGACGAGAAGCACAAGCTGCACATCTGCGGTAACAACCCCGATTGCAACGGCTACGAGATCGAAGAAGGCACCTATCGCATCAAGGGCTATGAAGGCCCGAGCTTGGAGTGCGACAAGTGCGGCAGCGAGATGCAGCTCAAGACCGGTCGCTTCGGCAAGTTCTTCGGTTGCACCAATCCGACCTGCAAGAACACCCGCAAGCTGCTGAAAAGCGGTGACGCGGCGCCGCCGAAGATGGACCCGGTGAAGATGCCCGAGCTCAAGTGCGAGAAGGTCAACGACACCTACATCCTGCGTGACGGCGCTTCGGGCCTGTTCCTGGCCGCCAGCCAGTTCCCGAAAAACCGCGAGACCCGTGCACCGCTGGTGATGGAGATCGTGCCGCACAAGGACGAGATCGATCCCAAGTACCACTTCCTGTGCGAAGCGCCGAAGAAGGATCCCGACGGTCGTCCGGCCGTGATCCGCTACAGCCGCAAGACCAAGGAGCAGTACGTGCAGACTGAAGTGGACGGCAAGCCTACGGGCTGGAAGGCGTTCTACGACGGTGGCAAGTGGAAGGTCGAGGACAAGCGCCAGGGCGCTTAATCCCGCTCCTGCATTGAAATAAAGGCCGCCTTCACAGGCGGCCTTTTGTTTTGCGCTTGCAGTGGGCTTGTCTCATCCGTGACACTGTTCAGCCAGCATCACGTTTATGTCGTTGTGGAGACTGCCGTCATGGCCAACGAACTCTATACCCGTACCAACCAGAAAATTTACTTCGCGGGTTTGTCCCTGGAAGCCCTTGGTCGTGCCGAGGAAGGGAAGGAGATGAATGCTATTGCGCTGGTCCAGGCGGGGCGAGAGTCGGCCTTGTTCCATCTATATGGGGCTTTGCTGGGGTTGTGTCATGAAATTGCAGGTTTCTACCGCCTGCCCCAGGCGAATGCGCCTCGGGCCGAGGATATCCTGACCCGTGAGGTGCTCGAGTCTATGGCCATCCCCGAGTTGGCCGAGCTGGTGGAAATGGCCCGCAGCCCTGACAGTTGGCTGGCTCGCTTGTTGGCTGCCCATTCGGCGCTGTTCCAGCCGCCGCGTGTGCCGCACAAGCCCAAGGGCGATGTGACCCAGCCGTTGATCGTTGCGGTCAGCCTGGAAGAAGAAGGGCCGGAGCCGCTGAGCCGGGCTGAGTTGGAGAGCTGGCGCCAGGAGCTGAAGAAGCTGGCGATCCGCTTTCGGGATGGCTTGAACGAGTGCTGAGCGGCAAGACAATGTAGGCGCCGGCTTGCCGGCGATAACAATTGATCAAGCAATGCCAAGTTGACTGCCAGAGCGCTATCGCTGGCAAGCCAACGCCTACAGACCATTCATCAAGCCGTAAAGAAAGCTGTTCAGATCCTGAGCGAGGCCGCGTTGATGACTGATATAATGCCGGCCTTTCGTGGAGAACAGATTTTTATGCCAACGTCCTTTCTGGAAATTGTTGAATTGCCCGACGGCCGAATTGAGCTGCGCAGGGCTGAGGACGAGGGTTCTCTGGTGACTTTGGACTTTTCCGAGGACGCCAAGGCGTTCCTGCAAGGCCAGCATGTGGAAGTGGCAAAAGCCATGTTGAGCGTGGGTGTGCAGATGGCGGGGCGCCTGGCTGAAGGTGAGCCAGAGAAAGACGACGGTCCACGGGTTCTTCACTGAGTCCGTTTGTCGTTTTTAAGATTCAAATGTTCAATCGGCTTCTCAATTCTGTAGAAGCCTTGCGTCCATCGCAGGCACTGACCTGACGTCAGGCTGCAATCGGACGACCTGTACCACTCCCGATAACGCGTTGTGCGTCAGTCTCGGGCTTATCCCAATCGAATATTCAAGCTTTGTGCATCGCCCGTGCGCGCTGCGCTGATCAACTGCTGCTTGGCCGAAGCACCCAGCGGATTCAGCCAGCTGACAACAGTGTGGCTACGCCCCAGGCGCAACGCTTCGCAGGTCAGTTGCTGGGCGCTCTGGGTGCCGCGCGGTTGCAGCAGCAGGATACGCTCGCGGTTCAGGCCCGCATCCCGCAGCCAAGCCTGGGTCAGGCTGGACGGCGGGGCGATCAGGGTCAGCCAGCGGGCGTCCTGCTCCTCGCTCAGGTCACGCAGGATTGGCGCCAGCAAGCTCAGGCAGTTCCCGGCAGCGCCACGCAACGACAATTCACTGAATACCTCCGGTTCGGCGGGGGCGGTCCATGGGGACTCCACCGTCTCGCTGAGGATAGGTGCAAGCGGCTGGGCCAAAAAGGCCTCAAACAGTGGCAGTTGTGTATGTTGTTGCGCATGTGGGAACTGCATGATGCCTCCGTTAGCGGCGAATAACGCCGACACTCAAGCCTTCGATCACCAGGTCCTGATCCTTCAGGTTGACTTCAATCGGCGAAAACTCGGGGTTTTCTGCCAGCAGCCAGACTTTGCTGCCTTCGCGCTTGAAGCGCTTGACCGTCACTTCATCGCCGATGCGGGCCACGACGATCTGGCCGTTGCGCGCTTCGCGGGTGGTGTGTACGGCCAGCAGGTCGCCGTCGAAGATACCCACGTCCTTCATGCTCATGCCATGGACCCGCAACAGGTAATCGGCGCGAGGATGGAAGAAGGTCGGGTTGATATTGCAGGACTCTTCGACGTGCTGTTGTGCAAGAATCGGCGCACCGGCAGCGACCCGGCCGATGATCGGCAGCGTCGATTCGTCAGCCTTGGCTTCGAAGCCAGGGATACGAATGCCACGGGATGCACCCGGGGTCATTTCGATCGCGCCCTTACGGGCAAGGGCTTTCAGGTGTTCTTCGGCAGCATTGGGGGACTTAAACCCCAGCTCCAGGGCGATTTCTGCCCGGGTCGGCGGATAGCCGTTGTCGTCGAGGCAGCGCTTGATAAAAGCGAGAATCTCAGCTTGGCGTGGCGTCAGTTTTAGCATGTTGATCGCTCTGTCTTTTTATACAGTGACTGGGATTATATACAGTGAACTGTGCTTGGCAATCATCGTTTTTGCCGACTCCGCCGGACGGTCATCCGTCGGTCCTTGCAAAGCCCGGAGATAGCGCGGCCTACAGGCCGTTGAAGATGTGATTAAATAGGTGCGAATCGGGTGACTGCCCGGCCGGAAAACGGACCTGCAGGCTTGACATTGCACAAGGTGAAACGTATGTTTCAAACAAGTGTTTGTCAGGCGGAGTAGCCATGGCCCAGTCGGAAACCGTTGAACGCATTCTCGATGCTGCCGAGCAGTTGTTCGCGGAAAAAGGATTTGCTGAAACCTCATTGCGCCTGATCACGAGCAAAGCCGGGGTCAACCTGGCGGCAGTGAACTATCATTTCGGCTCGAAAAAAGCCCTGATCCAGGCCGTCTTCTCACGTTTTCTGGGGCCGTTCTGCATCAGCCTCGACCGTGAGTTGGAGCGGCGCCAAGCCAAGCCCGACAATAAGCCGAGCCTGGAAGACCTGCTGGAAATCCTCGTCGAACAAGCCCTGGTGGTGCAGCCACGCAGCGGCAACGACCTGTCGATCTTCATGCGCCTGCTGGGCCTGGCCTTCAGCCAGAGCCAGGGCCACTTGCGCCGTTACCTCGAAGACATGTACGGCAAGGTCTTCCGTCGCTATATGTTGCTGGTCAACGAGGCGGCGCCACGTATTCCGCCTATCGAATTGTTCTGGCGCGTGCACTTCATGCTCGGCGCAGCGGCGTTCAGCATGTCCGGGATCAAGGCCTTGCGCGCCATCGCCGAGACCGATTTTGGAGTCAACACCTCCATCGAGCAGGTCATGCGCCTGATGGTGCCGTTCCTGGCCGCTGGCATGCGCGCTGAAAGCGGTGTTACCGACCCGGCCATGGCGGCCGCCCAACTGCGCCCGCGCAGCAAGTCCGTACCGGTGGCGGCCAAGGTTTAGCCACTGGCGTCTGGGCGCAACCGCTTGCATCCGCTAAGCTAGCCGCCCATGCCGATTTCAACTAGTTACCCGCACCCCATCGCCTTGCCCGGCTCGACCTGGCGAAGCGGCGGGGTGCGCGCGTCATTCAAGGAAAATTTATGACTGCTGCCCTGCAAGGCTCTTTGATGGTGGACGTCGCCGGCACCTGGCTGACAGCTGAAGATCGCCACTTGTTGCGCCAGCCTGAAGTGGGCGGCCTGATCATTTTTGCGCGCAATATCGAGCATCCGCGCCAGGTGCGGGAATTGAGCGCCGCCATTCGTGCGGTGCGCCCGGACCTGCTGCTGGCCGTCGACCAGGAAGGCGGTCGGGTCCAGCGCCTGCGCCAGGGGTTTGTACGCCTGCCGGCCATGCGTGCGCTGGCGGACAATCCGAACGCCGAATACCTGGCCGAGCAGTGTGGCTGGGTCATGGCCACGGAAGTACTGGCGGTTGGCCTGGACCTGAGCTTCGCCCCCGTGCTGGACCTCGACTACCAGCGCAGCGCCGTCGTAGGCACGCGTTCGTTCGAAGGTGATCCCGAACGTGCAGCGCTGCTGGCCGGTGCCTTTATCCGGGGTATGAACAGCGCCGGCATGGCCGCCACCGGCAAGCACTTCCCAGGGCATGGCTGGGCCGAGGCAGATTCCCACGTCGCCATTCCCAATGATGAACGTAGCCTGGAACAGATTCGCACCCACGACCTGGTGCCCTTTGCGCGCCTGAGCAAGCAATTGGCCGCGGTCATGCCGGCCCACGTGATCTACCCGCAGGTCGATAACCAACCGGCCGGCTTCTCGCGCCGTTGGCTGCAAGACATCCTGCGCGGCGAGTTGCAGTTCGACGGGGTGATTTTCAGTGATGACCTGTCCATGGCCGGTGCCCATGTGGTGGGGGATGCGGCAAGTCGGATCGAGGCTGCGTTGAGTGCTGGCTGCGACATGGGCCTGGTGTGCAATGACCGTGCGGCCGCCGAGCTGGCCCTGAGTGCCGCCCAGCGCATGAAGGTCACGCCGTCGGCGCGCATTGCCCGTATGCGTGGGCAGGCGATTGCGTCGACTGACTACAAGCAGGACCCACGTTGGTTGGCGGCGCTCGGCGCGCTTCGGGATGCGCAGTTGATCGAATGAGATTGAGCTGCGCCCATCGCAGGCAAGCCCGCTCCCACATTTGATTTGTGGCGGTACCAAAAATCTCTGCCCCAGTGAGCCCCCCCCCTGTGGGAGCGGGCTTGCCCGCGATAGCTATCTAACTATCAACGCTTCTCTAGCTTTTGGGGCAATGGCGCGAACAGCGCCTCGATATCTTCGTTGCCCAACTTCCAGTCGCCCGTGGTACGACCATCCAGCACACCCGCCGCCAGGTCTGACTTTTCTTGCTGCAACGCCTGGATCTTCTCTTCCACGGTGCCCCGGGCAATCATCTTGTAGACGAATACCGGCTTCTCCTGGCCGATGCGATACGCACGGTCAGTCGCCTGGTTTTCCGTGGCTGGGTTCCACCAGGGGTCGTAGTGGATCACGGTATCGGCTTCGGTCAGGTTAAGCCCCACGCCGCCAGCCTTGAGGCTGATCAGGAAGATCTGCAGCCTGCCACTCTGGAAGTCCTTGACCGGCGTGCGCCGGTCGCGGGTCTGGCCGGTCAGCAAGGCATAGGCGACCCCGCGTTTTTTTAGTTCGATCTCAATCAGGCTGAGCATTGAGGTGAACTGCGAGAACAGCAAAATCCTGCGCCCTTCGGCAAACAGTTCGTCGAGCATCTCCATCAGGCTGTCGAGCTTGCCCGAGCTGCTGCCGCGCGCGGGCGGGGTGGCGTCGTTCACCAGGCGCAGGTCGCAGCAGACCTGGCGCAGCTTGAGCAGCGCTTCCAGAATGATGATCTGGCTACGAGCCACGCCCTTGCGGGTGATCTCGTCGCGCACCTTCTTGTCCATGGCCAGGCGCATGGTTTCGTACACATCGCGCTGGGCTTCGTTGAGATCGACCCAGTGGATGATCTCAGTCTTGGGCGGCAATTCAGTGGCCACCTGTTCTTTGGTGCGGCGCAGCAGGAAGGGCTTGATCCGACCGTTGAGGTGTTGCAATCGCACGTCGCTGCCGCGTTTTTCGATGGGCACGCGGTAATCACGGTTGAAGCTTTTTACATCGCCCAACCAACCCGGCAGCAGGAAGTGGAATAGCGACCACAGTTCGCCCAGGTGGTTTTCCAGGGGCGTGCCGCTCAGGCACAGGCGCTGGCGTGCATTCAGCTCGCGGGCGGCCTGGGCGGCCTTGCTGGTGGGGTTCTTGATGTATTGGGCTTCGTCGAGGATCAGCACATGCAGCGGCTGCGCGGCCAGTTGCTCGATGTCTTTGGGCAACAGGGCGTAGGTGGTCAGCAGCAGGTCGTAATCCTGTAACTGGGCGAAGTGTTTCTTGCGCCCGGCACCGTACAGCGCCAATACCTTGAGCTGCGGGGTGAAGTGCGCGGCCTCGTCGAGCCAGTTGGGGATCAGGCTGGTGGGCATCACCACCATGCACGGCCGGTCCAGGCGCCCGGCGATTTTTTCGCTGAGAATATGCGCCAGGGTCTGCAGGGTTTTGCCCAGGCCCATGTCGTCCGCGAGAATCCCGCCCACTTCCAGTTGGCGCAGGGACTGCATCCAGCTCAGGCCTTCGAGTTGATAGGGGCGCAACGTGGCGTTCAGGCCTTCGGGGGCGATGCAGGTGAAGTCCTTGATGTCGCGCAGGCGCTGGGCAAAGCTGCGGATCTGCTCGCCGCCTTCCCATTGCAGGGGCAGGTCTTCCAGCGGGTTGAGCCGAGTGGCGTCGGCCTTGGCCAGGCGCAAGGTAGTTGTGCCGGGCTCTTGCAGGTAGAACTCGCCGAGGGTCGCCAGCACCGGTTTGAGCCGGCCATAGGGCAGGGCGACTTGCAGTGGGCCGTGGCCACCGTTGGGTAGGCCGGGGATGTTCACCAGGATCAGTTCGTCGTCGCGACGGCGCGCGAGTTTTTCCGGGTTGAGGATTTCGGTGTGGGAGCGCATCAGGTTCAACAGGATCGGCAACAGGCTCAGCCGTTCGCCATTGACGATGATCCCCAGCTCCAGGTCGAACCAGTCGCGCTCCGGCACTTCATCGACGCTGGCGTACCAGTCATCGACCGGGCTCAGGTCAAAGCCGAAATCCTCATCGATCTGCAGCTCCCAGCCTTCAGCGCGCAGGCTCGGCGAGGCGTTGAGGGTGAAGTTCAGCCAGGCGCTGTCATTGACCATCTCAAACAACTCGCCGGCGCTTTCCGGCAGGGCCTTGCTCTGGCGGGTGGCGATCTTGAAGCCAAGCAGGCGCAGGTGTTCGCGAAAGCCTTGTTCCACCTCGGGGTGACGCTTGATCCGCAGGCTCTGGGTTTCCTGGCGCACGATGATATCGGCGTTTTTCTGGCCGCTGACGTAATTGCCCAGGTAATTGAACGACAGCGCCGCCCGGTGCTGGATATAGCGCTGCATCTTGCCGTTGCGCGGCTCAAAGGCGCTGAACTCGATGCTGGCCAGCCACAGCCGTGGAATCGGCTGCACGTCCTCAAGCACCACTTGCGGCAGGACCACGCGGTTATCCAGCACGGCCTGCAGCTTCTCCAGCAGTTCGGCATCCTTGGCCGCTGCCGGGTAGGCCAGGGTTTCCTGGACCTGCAGCAGCACTGCCGCGATGTGTTTGCAATTGGTGTGCACGGGGCAGGTGCAGCGGCTGTCCACCAGGATCAAGGTGCCTTTGGCCGACTCGCGCAGAGAGATGGTCTGGCGATACACATTGCCGCCCGAGCCTTCGCAACTGGCGATGATGGTGCTGTCGCCCGACTCGACAATCCGCACGCGGTTTTCCAGGGCGTAGCGCCGGCCGCGCTCCAGGCTTTGTTCCTTGAAGCGGTTGGCCCAGGAGGGGGCCAGGGGCTTGGTCAGCGAGGGCGTCAGGGGCATGGCGCTGGATCAGTCCGCGAGGCCGGGCGGCGGTGCGCTCGGTGGCTTGGCGGTGAGGGAGGTGATCTTGATCAGCAAGGCCAGGTGGCCGCCGTCCAGGTAGTTGAGTTGGTTGTTCTTGGTGCGCACGTCTGGCTGGCTCAGGTGTTCGCTGGCAATCACGCTGCCGTTGTTGTCGAACTGATTGAGCCACAGGCTTGCGTCAATACGGGTAAAGCGCCCCAGTTGCAGGTCCAGGGTGCCCTGGATGGGGTACTGGCCGAACTGTTCCTGGCCGTCGGTGATTTTCACCTTTACCGGCTGCTCGCCCAGGTTCTGTTCCCAGGCCTTGTGCAGCAGTACGGTGTAGTCGCCGTTGGCCTTTAGTTTCTCGACGATGTTGTTCAGGCGCGGCGGGCTGATTTTCTCGATCCCTTGGCGTGGCGCCCCGGCGGCCCAGTCTTCCGGGGCTGGCCGGCTGTTGATCACCGGCTCCGCATTCTGGCGGATCAGGATCATTTCCACCTGGTAGAGGCTGTCGGCAAACGCCGAAGGTGCAACTACCACCAACAACAGGCTCAGGATACGAAGCAGGCGCATGGGGCGTCCTTCAAGCAGATTTCGGGATGAGGCGCTCAAACAGCGCCTCCAATGTATTAAAGCGCTCTTCTGCACGTTCCATCGGCACCATGAACTTGAACAGCGTGGCGCCTTCGAATTTGTAGCGGTTGGGCTGGCCCTGGATCAACTTGATCAGTACCAGCGGGTCTACCGGCGTCTGCGCTTCGAACTCGATACGCCCGCCCTGCGGCCCGGCGTCGACCTTCTTGATCCCCAGTTGCTCGGCCTGCAGTTTGAGCAGGGTCAGGCGTACCAGGTTCTTGGTCGGTTCCGGCAACAGGCCGAAGCGGTCGATCATCTCCACTTGCAGGTCCTTGAGGCCTTCTTCGTCGGTGGCCGAGGCGATGCGCTTGTACAGGATCAGCCGTGCATGCACATCCGGCAGGTAGTCCTCGGGAATCAACGCCGGCAGGCGCAGGTTGATTTCCGGGCCGCCGCCCAGGGGTTGATCGAGGTTCGGTTGCTCGCCTTTGCGGATGGCCTTTACCGCCCGCTCGAGCATCTCCATATAGAGGGTAAAGCCCACGGCCTGGATCTGCCCGCTCTGGCCGTCGCCCAGCAGTTCGCCGGCGCCACGGATTTCCAGGTCGTTGGTGGCAAGCACAAAGCCTGCGCCCAGGTCCTGGGTGTTGGCGATGGCTTCCAGGCGCTTTTCGGCGTCGCCAGTGATTTGCTGGCGCGGTGGCGTCAGCAGGTAGGCGTAGGCCTGGTGGTGACTGCGGCCGACCCGGCCACGCAACTGGTGCAGTTGCGCCAGGCCGAACTTGTCGGCGCGCTCGATGATGATGGTGTTGGCGCTCGGCACGTCGATGCCGGTCTCGATGATGGTCGAGGCGATCAGCACGTTGAAGCGCTTGTGGTAGAAGTCGCTCATCACCTGTTCGAGTTCGCGCTCGCGCATCTGCCCGTGGCCGATGCCGATCCGTGCTTCCGGCACCAGTTCGGCGAGGTCGGCGGCGCATTTCTCGATGGTTTTCACATCGTTGTGCAGGTAGTAGACCTGGCCGCCGCGCAGCAACTCGCGCAGCAGGGCTTCCTTGATCGTGCTGTTGTTCTGCTCCATGACGAAGGTGCGCACCGACAGGCGTCGCGCCGGCGGCGTGGCGATGATCGACAGGTCGCGCATGCCCGACACCGCCATGTTCAACGTGCGCGGGATTGGCGTGGCGGTCAGGGTCAGGATATCGACCTCGCTGCGCAGGGCCTTGAGTTGCTCCTTCTGGCGTACGCCAAAGCGGTGCTCTTCGTCGATGATCACCAGGCCCAGGTTCTTGATCTTCACATCGTCCGACAGCAGCTTGTGCGTGCCAATCACGATATCGATCTTGCCTTCGGCCAGGTCGGCGACGGCGGCGTTGACTTCCTTGGTCGACTTGAAGCGGCTCATCACCTCCACGGTCACCGGCCAATCGGCGAAGCGGTCGCGAAAGCTGTTGTAGTGCTGCTGAGCGAGTAGGGTGGTCGGCACCAGGATTGCCACCTGGCGGCCGCCATGCACCGCGATGAACGCGGCGCGCATCGCCACTTCGGTCTTGCCAAAGCCCACGTCGCCGCAGACCAGGCGGTCCATGGGCTTGGGCGCAAGCATGTCGGCGCGCACCGCATCGATGGTGGTTTGCTGGTCCGGGGTTTCTTCGAAGGCGAAGCCGGCGCTGAACGTGGCGTAGTCGGCCTTCGGGTCGGCGAACGCATAACCTTCGCGGGCCGCACGGCGGGCATAGATGTCCAGCAGTTCGGCGGCCACGTCGCGCACCTGCTCGGCGGCCTTGCGCTTGGCCTTCTGCCAGGTCTCGGAGCCCAGGCGGTGCAACGGTGCGAGGGCGTCGTCGCTGCCGGTGTAGCGCGCGATCAGGTGCAGGTTGGCCACCGGCACATAGAGCTTGGCGCCCTCGGCGTATTCCATGGTGAGGAATTCGGCGGCCTGGTTGTCGATCTCCAGGGTCTGCAGGCCCAGGTAGCGCCCCACGCCGTGGTCGATGTGCACCACCGGCGCGCCTTCGCGCAGTTCGGTGAGGTTCTTGATCACCGCGTCGTTGTTGGCGTCGGCGCGTTTTTCCCGGCGCCGGCGCTGCATCACGCGTTGGCCGAACAGCGGGCTCTCGGCAATCAGCGCCAGGGCCGGATCATCCAGTTGCAGGCCTTCGTTCAGCGGCGCAATGGTGATCGCCAGGCGATCCTTGCCGGCGACAAAATCTGGCCAGCTGTCGACAGTTTTTGGTCGCAGCTTCAGGCGTTCCAGCAACTCCAGCAGCACTTCACGGCGCCCGGCGGATTCGGCGGTAAACAGCACACGACCGGGGAAGTCACCGAGAAAGTCGGACAACGCTTGCAGCGGCTGGCTGGCCTTGGCCTCGATGGCCAGGTTGGGCAGGGTCTGGGCCGGGAAACGCTCGCGACCGACGCCGGCTTCCACATCCTGCTGGCTGGCGACCACGCGCGGCCAGTTTTTCAGGCGGGCGAAGCAGTCCTCTACCGGCAGGAACAGCTCGGCAGGCGGCAATAAAGGCCGGGAGGGGTCGACGCGGCGTTCTTCATAACGGTTGCGCACGTCGTTCCAGAAGTTTTCCGCCGCCTGCTCGATACCCGGCAGCGAGAACACCTGGGTGTCCTGGGGCAGATAATCGAACAGGGTCGAGGTTTCGTCGAAGAACAGCGGCAGGTAGTACTCGATACCGGCGGGCGTAATCCCGCTGCTCAGGTCCTGGAAGATCGGGCAACGACGGAAGTCCACGTCAAAGCGCTCGCGAAAGCGCGCCTTGAAGCGCGTGACCGCGTCTTTTTGCAGGGGGAACTCCCTGGCCGGCAGCAGTTTGATCGACTGTACTTTGTCGATGGAACGCTGGTTTTCCGGGTCGAAGGTGCGCAGGGTCTCGATTTCGTCATCGAACAGGTCGATGCGGTAGGGCAGTTTGCTGCCCATCGGAAACAAGTCGATCAGTGCCCCGCGCACGGCGAACTCGCCATGTTCGTACACCGTATCGACGCAGCGGTAGCCGCTGGCTTCCAGGCGCGTGCGCATTTGTTCCACGTCGAGCTTCTGGCCGATATCCAGCACCAGGCTGCTGCCCAGCAGGAACTTGGTCGGCGCCAGGCGGTGCAGCGCCGTAGTGATCGGCACCACCAGTACACCGTGGGCCAGTTCCGGCAAGCGGTACAGGCTGGCGATGCGCTGGGAGATGATGTCCTGGTGCGGCGAGAACAAGTCGTAGGGCAGGGTTTCCCAGTCCGGGAAGTGCAGCACCGGCAAATCGGGGGCGAAGAAGCTCAGCTCCTGCTCCAGCCGCTCGGCACTTTGGCTGTCGGCGGTCAGGAGCAGGGTAAAGCGCTTGGCTGCACTGGCAGCCTCGGCTATGGCCAGGCTCAGGGCGGCACCGGGCAGATTGCCCCAATGCTGTTTACCTGCCTGGGCAGGGAGTAGCGGTAGACGCAGGACGGGCACGGAAGGTTGAGCTCCAGCGTTGCGACAAAGTCGGTAATTGTAACGGCCTGGAGTGCCGCCTGTCAGTTGCTGACTGTGCCTATTACGGTTTGTAGGAAATGTAGTGGCTAAGACAAACAATGCGCGGTTTTGACTCAATATGTAGTGCCGAAATGCACATATGTTTCGGAGGGTTACGGACAAGTCGCCTGTGGCTCTCTCCGAGGGGTTCGCTGGAAGCCGCGTATTTACTGGCCTGTAGCGCGGTGAAAATTATTTGCAAGGGTTTTTGTTGCGTGACGCGCATTGCTCAGGGGGCGGTCGGGCGGCATAATGTAGCCCCTTTTTTCAGCCCCTACATGTGGAAGGTTCCCGTGACTCAGAAGCCCGACCAGTGTCTTGGTGAATGGATCGACCGTGAAGCACTCGCAGAAGCGATGATCCCGCTTATCGGTCAGCTGTACCGCAATAACAATGTGGTGAGCTCGATCTATGGCCGCAGCCTGATCAACCAATCAGTCATCGCGATTCTCAAGGCTCATCGCTTTGCTCGCCATCGTTCTGCCGACGATAGCGAACTCTCCGTCCACGAAACATTCCCTCTGCTTAAAGCCATGAGCGAGCTCAAGCTCGGCGCGGCCTCGGTAGACCTGGGCAAGTTGGCGTTCAAATTCCGCGCTCAAGGCAATGGCCGCAGCGCCGAGCAGTTCGTGCGTGAAGAGCTGGCCGACGTGGTTGGCCAGCAAAATGCCGCGTCCCGCAAAGGCACCGACGTGGTGCTGTACGGCTTCGGTCGTATCGGCCGCCTGCTGGCACGCATCCTGATCGAAAAAACCGGCGGTGGCGACGGCCTGCGCCTGCGGGCCATTGTCGTGCGCAAAGGCGCCGAGAATGACCTGACCAAGCGCGCCAGCCTCTTGCGCCGCGACTCGGTACACGGTTCGTTCAATGGCACCATCACCATCGACGAAGAAAACAACACCATCACCGCCAACGGTAACCTGATCCAGGTGATCTACGCGAAGAACCCGACCGAGGTGGATTACACCCAGTACGGCATCCAGAACGCCTTGCTGGTGGACAACACCGGCGTCTGGCGTGATGCCGACGGCCTGGGCCAGCACTTGGCGTGCCCAGGTATCGACCGCGTTGTGCTGACCGCGCCTGGCAAGGGCAAGCTGAAGAACATCGTTCACGGCATCAACCACAACGAAATCACCGCTGACGACAAGATCGTGTCTGCCGCTTCCTGCACCACCAACGCCATCGTGCCGGTGCTCAAGGCTGTGAATGACAAGTTCGGCATCATCAACGGTCACGTCGAAACCGTTCACTCGTACACCAACGACCAGAACCTGATCGACAACTTCCACAAGGGCGATCGCCGTGGCCGTAGCGCCGCGCTGAACATGGTGATCACCGAGACCGGTGCTGCCACCGCTGCTGCCAAGGCCCTGCCTGAGCTGGCCGGCAAGCTGACCGGTAACGCGATCCGTGTACCTACGCCGAACGTGTCGATGGCCATTCTCAACCTCAACCTTGAGAAAGCCGCCACCCGTGAAGAGATGAACGAGTACCTGCGCTACATGGCGCTGCACTCCGATCTGCATAAGCAAATCGACTTCGTCAATTCCCAGGAAGTGGTGTCCACCGACTTCGTTGGCTCGCGCCACGCCGGTGTGGTCGATGCTGAAGCGACCATCACCCAGGATAACCGCGTTGTACTGTACGTCTGGTACGACAACGAATTCGGTTACAGCTGCCAGGTGGTGCGTGTGATGGAAGACATGGCAGGGGTCAACCCGCCGGCGTTTCCGCGCTAAGCATTAGCGGTAGATGAAAAAGCCCCGACTGGTTCGGGGCTTTTTTGTGTCTGGGGGATTGTGTTGGATTTGAAGGCCTCATCGCGGGCAAGCCCGCTCCCACAGTTTGATTTGCGAATACATTCAAATGTGGGGGCGGGCTTGTCGGGCCGCCGCATCGCCGCGATAGCGATCTATCAGGCCCCACCGACTACCGAAGCCTGTGCAGTGCGCAGTTCATGCCGATTCCCCTTGAACAGCACTAGGGTCGCAATCAACCCCAGCACCGCCGCCCCACTGAGCCAGATCCCCGGCGCTGCCTTGTTATCCAGCACATGGATCAGGTAAGTGCAGGCGGCCGGGGTAAAGCCGCCAAAGGTTGCGGTCGCCAGGCTGTAGGCCAGGGAAAAACCTGTGGTGCGGACTTCCACCGGCATGATTTCGGTCAGTGCAACGACCATGGCGCCGTTATACGAGCCATACAGGAAGGACAGCCATAACAGCACGATCAGCAGGTGGCTGAAACTCGGATTGACCACCAGCCACGACAACGCCGGGTATGCCGTGAGAATCGCCAGAATCGTCGCGCCGAGCAGTAAGGGTTTGCGGCCGATCTTGTCGGACACGGCGCCCATCACCGGCAGCCAGATAAAGTTGGAAATGCCCACGCACACGGTGACCAATAGCGCATCCAGGTCCGACAGGTGCAACTCGGCTTTGCCAAAGGTCGGTGTGTAGGCAGTGATCAGGTAGAACGACACGGTGGTCATCACCACCAGCGCCATGCCTGCCACGACGATGCCAAAATTCTGACCAATGGAACGGATGATTTCCTGCAGGGTAGGGCGGTGTTTGCGCGCCTGGAACTCAGGCGTTTCTTCCAGGGAGCGGCGAATCACGAAGATCACCGGCACGATCAGGCAGCCGATCAGGAACGGCACGCGCCAGCCCCATTCGCCCATTTCCTCGGGGCTTAGCCAGTGGTTCAGGCCTACGCCCAGCAGGCCGGCGAAGACCACGGCGGCTTGCTGGCTGGCGGACTGCCAACTGACGAAGAAGCCCTTGCGCCCCGGCGTGGCGATTTCTGCCAGGTACACCGAAACCCCGCCCAGCTCGACACCCGCGGAGAAGCCTTGCAGCAACCGGCCAAGCAGCACGATCAGCGGCGCGGCCACCCCGAGCGTGGCGTAGCCGGGCACGCAGGCGATCAACACCGTACCGGCGGCCATCATGGCCAGGGTGATCACCAGGCCTTTTTTACGGCCATGGCGGTCGATGTAGGCACCGAGAAAAATCGCCCCCAGCGGGCGCATCAGGAACCCGGCACCGAAGGTCGCCAGGGACAACATCAGGGAGGCAAAGGCGCTGTCGGCAGGGAAGAAGGTCTTGGCGATGGCCGTGGCGTAGAAGCCGTAGACCATGAAGTCGAACATTTCGAGGAAGTTACCGCTGACAACGCGAAAGATCGCCTTGCCTTTGCCCGTGGTGCTGGACATGTCATTTACTCAACTGGCTATCTTGTTGGAAATCCCTGGTTGTTGTTCGTCCGTGCTGCAGAATCTGGGCGCGCGGTGGCGCCAAAGAGTTTTGTAACCATATGTGTATCCGTGTTGCCGAGCAACAAAAACCGTTAGCACGCTGGCTATTTGCCGCAAGTGGTCCTGAGCAGGCGACGACATGCCGCATAATGGCTCGCCCGGGAAATATGCTTGAGTGCGGCATCATTTTGGTTTTCAGCAGCGAGAAGGTTGTGTGGCTTATGGGCGGTTTGCGATACGTAGTGGTGGGCGCTGCACTGGCGGTCCTGGCGGGCTGCGGTAAAGGTGAGCCCCTGGAGGCTTTTGGCGGCCCGACCATGGGCAGCACTTATTCGATCAAGTACGTCCGCACCCCCGGTACGCCGGCGGCCAGTGCTGTACAGCCGCAAGTCGAGCGCATCCTTGCCGAGGTCGACCGGCAGATGTCGACCTATCGCAGCGATTCCGATATCGAGCGTTTCAACGACCTGCCTGCCAACCGCTGTCAGGCGATGCCCGAATCGATCCTGCGGTTGGTGCGCACAGGCGAGCAACTGTCCCAGGCCAGTGGCGGCGCTTTTGACCTGACGGTCGAGCCGCTGCTGAACCTGTGGGGTTTTGGTCCCCAGGCGCGCCAGGTAAAAGTCCCGGAGCCCATGGCGCTGGCCCTGGCGCGCCAGCGGGTCGGCCATCAACACCTGCGTATCGACGCTGGCCAGTTGTGCAAGGATGCGGCGGTACAGGTGGACTTCAACAGCATCGCCGCCGGCTACACGGTGGACCGGATTGCCGAGCGGCTTGATCAGTTGGGCATTGAGCGGTACCTGGTCGAAGTGACCGGCGAGCTCAAGGCCGCCGGGCGCAAACCTGACGGTACGCCCTGGCGTGTGGCCCTGGAGGAGCCCCGCGATGATCAGCAGGTCGCTGAGCGCGTTATCGCAGTGGACGGCTTTGGCGTGTCTACTTCAGGTGACTATCGCAATTATTTCCAGCAGGATGGTCGCCGCTATTCCCACACCCTCGATGCGCGAACCGGTGCGCCGATCACCCATCACCTGGCGTCGGTCACGGTGCTGGAGGCTTCGGCGTTGATGGCCGATGGCTTGTCGACGTTGCTGCTGGTGCTGGGGCCTGAAGAAGGCTGGGACTATGCAGAAAAACACCAGATCGCGGCGTTTTTTGTGATGCGAGAGGGGGATGCTTTCGTCACACGCAGCAACAAAGCGTTCGAACAACTGACGGCGGTCAAGCCGTAATCAATACTGTGTAGTAAAGGCAAAACTGGCCTACGACGCGACCAAGGGTTAATGTGCGCGGCGTTGAGCCTTATATAGACTGTGCCCCGGCTCACACACCTGAGCCTATTTGATCCTTCATGACCGCTGGCCGCGGCATGATTTAGCCAGGCGCCCAACCGTGCGCCCTGGCCTGTTCTGAGGAGTACGCATGGCTGTCTACAACTACGACGTGGTGGTACTGGGTTCTGGCCCAGCTGGAGAAGGTGCGGCGATGAATGCCGCCAAAGCAGGACGCAAGGTGGCGATGGTCGATAGCCGTCGTCAGGTCGGCGGTAACTGCACCCACCTGGGCACCATCCCGTCCAAGGCCTTGCGTCACTCGGTGCGCCAGATCATGCAGTTCAACACCAACCCGATGTTCCGGGCCATTGGTGAGCCGCGCTGGTTCTCGTTCCCGGATGTGCTGAAAAGCGCCGAGAAAGTCATTTCCAAGCAAGTCGCCTCGCGTACCGGCTACTACGCCCGTAACCGTGTCGACCTGTTCTTCGGCACCGGCAGCTTCGCCGACGAGCAAACCGTCGAAGTGGTCTGCGCCAATGGCGTGGTCGAGAAACTGGTGGCCAAGCACATCATCATCGCCACTGGCTCGCGCCCGTATCGCCCGGCCGATATCGATTTCCACCACCCGCGTATCTACGATAGCGACACCATCCTCAGCCTGGGCCACACCCCACGCAAACTGATCATCTACGGCGCCGGCGTGATCGGCTGTGAATACGCCTCGATCTTCAGTGGCCTGGGTGTACTGGTGGAGTTGGTGGACAACCGTGACCAGTTGCTGAGCTTCCTCGACTCGGAAATCTCCCAGGCGTTGAGCTACCACTTCAGCAACAACAACATCACCGTGCGCCACAACGAGGAATACGATCGCGTTGAAGGCCTGGACAACGGAGTGATCCTGCACCTCAAGTCCGGCAAGAAGATCAAGGCCGACGCCTTGCTCTGGTGCAACGGCCGTACCGGCAACACCGACAAGCTGGGTATGGAAAACATCGGGGTCAAGGTCAACAGCCGTGGCCAGATTGAGGTGGATGAGAACTACCGCACCTGCGTCACCAATATCTATGGTGCCGGCGATGTGATCGGCTGGCCGAGCCTGGCCAGTGCCGCCCACGACCAGGGCCGTTCTGCCGCTGGCAGCATTGTCGACAACGGCAGCTGGCGTTACGTCAACGACGTGCCGACCGGGATCTACACCATTCCCGAGATCAGCTCCATCGGCAAGAACGAGCACGAGCTGACCAAGGCCAAGGTGCCTTACGAAGTGGGCAAGGCGTTTTTCAAGAGCATGGCGCGTGCGCAGATCGCCGGCGAGCCGCAAGGCATGCTGAAGATCCTGTTCCACCGCGAGACGTTGGAAGTGCTCGGCGTGCACTGCTTCGGCTACCAGGCCTCGGAGATCGTGCACATCGGCCAGGCGATCATGAACCAGCCGGGCGAGCAAAATACCCTGAAGTATTTCGTCAACACCACGTTCAACTACCCGACCATGGCTGAAGCCTATCGGGTAGCGGCCTACGACGGCCTCAACCGGCTTTTTTGAGCGGCTCCGGCCGGTGGCCTGAGCCGGCCGGGGAGACCGATTTCAGTAATTCCCGAGAGTGGCAGTGGCCAAACCGGGAAAGTCTGTAATCAGGCTATCTACGCCGAAGTCGGCGAGCCTGCGCATCAGCGCGGGTTCGTTGACTGTCCACACGGACACGTGCAACCCCTGGCGCTGGGCCTTGGCCAGGCGTTCAGGGGTACACAACGTCCAGTTCAACGCCAAAATCTCACAGCCATAGTTCTGCGCGACCTTCAGCGGGTCTAGCCAGGCGTATTCGGCCACCAGTCCACGGGACAGGTCCGGCGTCAACTCCAGGGCAGCCTTCAACACTTCCCGCGAGCTTGAGGTCACGGTGACCTTGTCCAGCAAGCCAAAGCGCTGGGCCATTTCGCGGATCGCCAGCACAGTGGTCGCGGCGCGGGTGCGCGAGGCGCTCTTGACTTCCAGTTGCCAGTGATCGAAGTCGCACTTCTCGAACAGCTCTTCCAGGCGCGGGATCGGGCAGGGGCTGACCCAGCCCGGGCCGCCGTTGCGCGCGTCCATCTTCACCAGGTCGGCGGCGGCATATTCCACCACCTTGCCGCGCCGGTCGGCGGTACGCTTGAGGGTTGGGTCGTGGATTACCATCAGCTCGCCGTCCATGGACAGGTGCAAGTCCAGCTCGCAACGGCGCACGCCGTGCTTGAGGCATTGCTGGAAGCTGGTCAGGGTGTTTTCCGGTGCTTCGCCTTTAGCGCCGCGGTGGCCATAAATCAGGGTCACAGTTGCTCCTTTTCGCCAGGTGTATGGCTGGATGAATATCAAATCAGGTGTCTTGGCCGTCGCTTTGTTCCCGGGCCAGGCGCCGTTCCTGGGCCTGTTTTTGCAATATATAGCGCGCCAGCAACTGGCGCTGGGCGTCGGTCATGGATTCGAATTCGGTGCCCACGTCAAAACCATCGCCCTTTGGATCGCAGTGGGTGACCTTGGCCCGTAACAACAGGCCCAGCGCCTGGGGCATCAGCACCAGCTTGACTGCCAGGTGGCTGCCCGGCGCGAGCACCGTGGGGTGCTGGAAGTCGATACCGCCTTCGGAGATGATCACCGGCTGCGGCGCACCGATCTCACCCAGCAGGCTTTGCGCCATGACTTGGCTGAGCAGGTCCATGCGTTTGTTCTGCACCTTGAGGAAGGCGGCGAGGGTGCGGTCGCGCTCGCCGAGCTGGCGCAGCAGGTGCTGGGACTCGAATTCGCTCAGGTGCAGTTCACTGAGCAGGTTGAACAGCGGGGAATCATCCAGCAACACTTCCTTGCTCGCCGCTTGCGGGGCCGACAGGCTTTTGATTTGGAGTGCGATCATGTCGTCGATACGGTAGTATTCGCGGCGATCTTCTTCATCTAATGTCGTCATGGCGAACCCCAGGTAACGGTAATGGTCTGAGTGTAAAGCTGCTTACCAGACCCCGCCACCGGGACGTCTTCTTTTCCTCCGAACAAGCCCCGACATGTTCAGACCTCTCTTCGTATTTATCGGCACGCGTTATACCCGTGCAAAGCGTCGCAATCATTTTGTGTCGTTCATTTCCCTGACCTCCATGATCGGACTCGCCCTGGGCGTTGTCGTGATGATCGTGGTGCTATCGGTGATGAATGGCTTCGATCATGAGATGCGCACCCGCGTGCTGGGCATGGTGCCCCACGCGACCATCGAGTCCGGCGAGCCCCTGGGTGACTGGCAAGGCCTGGCCGACAAGGTCAAGCAGAACCCCAAGGTGCTGGCCGTCGCGCCATTTACCCAGATGCAGGGCCTGCTGACCAACGACGGCAAGGTGCAGAAAGTCCTGCTCAATGCCATCGACCCGGCGCAGGAGCGCAAGGTCTCGATCATTGACCAGTTCATGCAGCAGGGCCAACTCGATGCCCTTACGCCTGGCAGCTTCGGCATCGTGATTGGCGACCGGGCGGCAGCCAAGCTGGGCGTGGCTATCGGCGACAAGCTGACGTTTGTCGCCCCCGAGGTCACGGTGACCCCGGCCGGGATGTTCCCGCGCATGAAGCGCTTTACCGTGGTCGGCATTTTTCATGTCGGCGCCGGCGAGATCGATGGCTTCCTCGGCCTGACCAACCTCACCGACCTGGCCCGCCTGCATCGCTGGAAGCCGGACCAGGTGCAGGGCCTGCGCCTGAAATTCAACGACTTGTTCGAAGCGCCGCGCGGCGCTTGGGAAATTGCCCAGCACCTGGGTGAAAGCCAGTACTACGCCCGCGACTGGACCCGTACCCACGGCAATCTGTACCAGGCGATCCGCATGGAAAAAGCCATGATCGGCCTGTTGTTGCTGCTGATTGTCGCCGTGGCCGCGTTCAACATCATCTCCACCCTGGTGATGGTGGTGAACGACAAGAAGGGCGATATCGCCATCCTGCGTACCCTTGGCGCCACGCCGGGGCAGATCATGGCGATTTTCATGGTCCAGGGCACGGTGATTGGCGTGGTCGGCACCTTGATCGGTACGGCGGTGGGGATTTTTGCCGCGCTGAACGTCAGCGCCGCCATCGCCGGCGTCGAAACCCTGATCGGCCACAAGTTTCTCAACGCCGACGTCTACTTCATCGACTATTTGCCATCCCAGGTGCAGAGCCAGGATGTGCTGATGGTCGGCGGCGCCGCGTTGGTCCTGAGTTTCCTTGCCACCCTATATCCAGCCTGGCGCGCGGCACGTACCCAGCCGGCGCAGGCTTTACGCTATGAGTGAATCGGGCATGAGTGAAAAAGCAATCCTGAGCTGCCGCAACCTGGGCAAATCCTACGAGGAAGGCCCGGAATCGGTAGTGGTGCTGTCCAACCTGCAACTGGAACTGCATCCCGGCGAGCGCGTGGCGATCGTCGGCAGTTCCGGCTCCGGCAAAAGTACCTTGCTCAATCTGTTGGGCGGCCTTGATACGCCGTCCCACGGCAGCGTGTGGCTGGCCGGTGAAGAGCTCTCGGCGTTGAACGAGAAGGCCCGTGGCCAGTTGCGCAACCGCTCCCTGGGCTTTGTGTACCAGTTCCACCATTTGCTGCCAGAGTTCACCGCCCTGGAAAACGTGTGCATGCCGCTCTTGATCGGCAAGACCGCGATCCCGCAGGCGCGCCAGCGTGCCACGGCGTTACTGGAGCGCGTCGGCCTTGGCCATCGCCTGGAGCACAAGCCTTCAGAGTTGTCCGGTGGCGAGCGCCAGCGTGTGGCGATTGCCCGCGCCCTGGTGAACAACCCAGGCCTGGTGATGCTCGACGAGCCGACCGGCAACCTCGACTCCCACACCGCCCAGGGCATCAAGGACTTGATGCTGGAGCTGAGTACCCAGATGCGCACCGCGTTCTTGGTGGTGACCCATGACATGAGCATGGCCCGGCAGATGGACCGCGTGTTGCACCTGCAGGAAGGTCATCTGGTCGCCATCTGACCTGTTTCAAGCCCGGGCGCCTGTGCCTGGGTTTTCTTTTTTTTCAGGCGGTGCAAGCGAATGTTCAGACCGTTATCGATTTTTATCGGCGCGCGCTATACCCGCGCCAAGCGCCGCAACCGTTTTGTCTCGTTTATTTCGATGACCTCGATGATCGGCCTCGCCCTGGGCGTGCTGGCGATGATCGTGGTGTTGTCGGTGATGAACGGTTTCCAGCGGGAAATGAGTTCACGCATTCTGGGCATGGTGCCGCACGCCACCATCGTCGGCGTAAACCCGATCAGCGACTGGCAGCCCGTGGCCGCCGCCGCCCTGAAAAACCCCGAAGTGACCGCCGCCGTGCCGTTCACCGAGATGGAGGGCATGCTGTCCTACAAGGGTTCGATGCAGCCGATCCAGATCAGCGGGATCGACCCGGCGCAGGAAGGCAAGGTCTCCATCGTCACCCAGCATATCGTCCAGGGGAACCTGGCAGACCTGCAGCCGGGTGAGTTTGGCGTGGTGATCGGGGAAATCACCGCACGCCGTTTCCGCCTGAATGTGGGTGACAAGCTGACATTGATCGTCCCGGAAATCAGCACGGCTCCCGGCGGCATTACTCCGCGTATGCAGCGTTTGAATGTGGTCGGTGTGTTCAAGGTCGGTGCCGAGCTGGACGGCTCGATGGCCCTGATCCACGTCGCCGATGCCGCGCAGATGCTGCGTTGGCAGCCCAACCAGGTGCAAAGCGTGCGCCTGGCGGTCAAGGACCTGTATGCGGCGCCCAAGGTTTCGGCAGACATCGCCAGTGGGCTGGGTGCGGCCTACAAGGCCGATGACTGGACCCATACCCAGGGCAGCCTGTTCAGCGCGATGAAGATGGAAAAGACCATGATCGGCCTGTTGCTGCTGATGATCGTCGCCGTCGCGGCCTTCAATATCATCGCCACGCTGATCATGGTGGTGAACGACAAGGGCGCGGACATCGCGATCCTGCGCACTATCGGCGCCACGCCACGGCAGATCATGGCGATCTTCATGGTCCAGGGCACGGTGATCGGTATTGTCGGCACTCTGATTGGCGGCGTGCTGGGGGTGATAGCCGCGCTCAACGTCAGTGAGCTGGTGGGCTGGATGGAGCGTGTGACCGGGCAGCATATCTTCAGTTCGGACGTGTATTTCGTCAGCAACCTGCCATCGGAGCTGCAAGGTGGCGATGTGCTGCTGATTTGCAGCGCGGGGTTTGTGTTGAGCTTTTTGGCGACGATCTACCCGGCGTATCGGGCGGCGAAGATCGAGCCGGCGCATGCCCTGAGATATTCGTAGGTCTTGAGATCGCTATCGCAGGCAAGCCAGCTCCCACATTTGACGGTGTTCGCAAATCAACATGTGGGAGCGGGCTTGCCCGCGATGAGGCCCGCCCAGATTGCCTCAAACCCCCTGTGGCAACTCAATCACAAACCGCGTCCACCCCGGTTGTGATTCACAGAAAATCCTCCCCCCATGCGCCCGCACAATCGACTGGGTAATCGCCAACCCCAGCCCCGCATGCTCACTGCTGCCTTCATGCCGAGCCGGATCTGCGCGGTAGAACCGGTCAAACAGCTTGGGCAGCAGCCCTTGGGGAATCCCGGTCCCGGTGTTTTCCACACTTAGTGTCACGCCCTGGGCGTTTTCGCTGATCCTCACTCGTACTTCGCCACCCGGCGGGGTAAAGCGCACGGCGTTGTCCAACAGATTGGAAAACGCCCGGCGCAGCATGCTGCGGTCACCGGCGGCACTGGCGCTGCCGTCGCGCAGCAGGTTGACCTGGGCGTCCTCGGCCAACGGCGCGAAGAACTCCAGCAAGGCATCCACCTCGTCGGCCAGGGCCAGGGGTTCGCGTTTGGGGTTGAGCAAACCGTGGTCGGCCTTGGCCAGGTACAGCATGTCGTTGACCAGTTGGGCCATCCATTGCAGCTCTTCCAGATTGCTGTGCAGCGCTTCGCGGTAGTCTTCCAGCGGCCGGGGTTGGGTGAGGATCACCTGGGTCTGGGTCAGCAGGTTGGATAACGGCGTGCGCAGTTCGTGGGCGATATCGGCAGAGAACGCCGATAGCCGCTGGAACGCATCATCGAGGCGGCCAAACATCGCATTGAAGGCCTGGGCCAGTTCCGCCAGTTCGGCGGGCATCTGTTCCTGGGGCAGGCGCTGGGTCAGGGAGTGAGCGCGGATATTGCTGGCCACTTCGGTCATTCGCCGCAGGGGCCGCAGCCCGCTGCGCGCGGCCCAGGCGCCAAGGAGCGCGGTCGCCAGGGCGGACAGGCCGACTGTCAGCCAGATCAGGTGTTGCATGCGTTGCAGGAAGTGCTGGTGATGGGTGATGTCGAGCATCAGGACCAACTGCGCAGAACCGGGCTGGGCGGGGTTCAACGCAGCGTTGTACACCCGGTAGCTGGTGCCGGCGCTTTGCAGGCTGTGCAGGCCGGGCGCGGTGGGCAGGTCGACGGGGATGCGCGGCGCGCTGTCAAACCAGCGCTGGCCGTCGGCGGCGTTGACGCGCACGGCCAGGTCCGGTTGATGGCTCAGTTCGTCTGTCAGTGCGGCCACGCGTTGGGCGAACAGCGCCGGGGTGTCGGCGCCTTGCAGGGCACTGCGCAGGGCCAGCAGCTTGCTGTCGAGCAATTGCTGGTCGAGTTCGATGAAGTGCTTTTCGCTGGCCTGGCTGAACAATACGCCTGCCAGCAGCGAGACCACGGCGGTGCAGCCGGCAAACAGCAGGGCCAGGCGGCTGGCCAGGGAGAGGCGTTTCATCAACTGAATCGCTCTTCCAGCACATAGCCCATGCCGCGCACGGTGTGGATCAGCTTGTTGGGGAAGCCGTCATCGATCTTCAAGCGCAGGCGGCGGATGGCCACTTCGATGATATTGGTGTCGCTGTCGAAATTCATGTCCCAGACCTGGGAGGCGATCAGCGACTTGGGCAACACTTCGCCCTGGCGGCGCAGGAGCATTTCCAGCAGGGCGAACTCCTTGGCGGTGAGGTCGATACGCTGGCCGCTGCGCTCCACGCGGCGCCGGATCAGGTCCAGGCGCAGGTCGGCCAGGTGCAGGTTGGTTTCCTGGGGTGTGCTGCTGCCGCGGCGCAACAGGCTGCGCACCCGGGCCAGCAGTTCGGAGAACGCGAATGGCTTGACCAGGTAGTCGTCAGCGCCCAACTCCAGGCCGTGGACCCGATCTTCCACCGCATCCCGTGCCGTCAGGAACAGCACCGGGATTTCCAGGCCGGCACTGCGCACCGCCTGCAGGATCTGCCAGCCGCTGCGGCCCGGCAGCATCACATCGAGAATCAGCAAGTCGTAGTCACCTGTCAGCGCCAAGTGCTGGCCGGTGGTGCCGTCGGCCACCAGTTCGGTATTGAACCCGGCTTCGGCCAGGCCCTGGCGCAGGTATTGGCCGGTTTTGGGTTGGTCTTCGACGATCAGCAGTTTCATAGGCGACTCATGGCGGGGTAGCAGCGGGCTTTATACCGTGTGCGCCGGTGGGCTGGCGCAACCTGACAAAGTTGTAATCTAGCAGTCAGGTAACTGGCAGCGGTGCATTATTAGAGTGTCCCACAGGCTGGTCTTATACCTTTGGAGGATAAACATGTTTTTGCGTAAATCTGGGTGGCTGGCAGGTTGCTTGATGATGTTGAGCGTCCCGGCGCTGGCCGATGGCGCTCACACGTTTGCCTTTGGCGAGGCGGCGCCGGCGACCAAGGCCACTCGTACGGTGGAAGTGGTGCTGCAGGATATTTCCTTTGCACCCACCTCACTTGATGTAAAGGCCGGTGAGACGGTGCGCTTTGTGCTGGTCAACAAGGGGCAGTTGCTGCATGAGTTCAACCTGGGTGACGCAAGCATGCATGCCGATCACCAGAAAGAAATGCTCAAGATGCAAGCCAGCGGCATGTTGACCGCCACCGGCATGGGCCAGATGGATCACGCGGCGATGGGCCATGGTGATATGGGTGGCATGAAGCATGACGATCCCAACAGCGTGCTGGTGGAGCCAGGCAAGACCGCGCAATTGACCTGGACCTTCAGCAAGGCTGGGGCCCTGGAGTTCGCTTGCAACCTCCCCGGGCATTACCAGGCGGGGATGGTCGGCAAGCTGACTGTTGCCCCCTGACGCGCGGGTTAAGGCCGGGAGCAAAGGCTGGTAGACTGGCGGGGTTTATTTAGCCAGGTTTCCGCCATGCATCCCGCAGCCGAACATTCGCCGCTGGGCAAGTCCAGTGAATACATCTCCACTTACACCCCTTCATTGCTGTTCCCTATCCCTCGCGCCGCCAAATGGGCCGAGCTGGGCCTCACCGCCCAGACGCTGCCTTACAAGGGCGTGGATTTCTGGAACTGTTTTGAACTGTCCTGGCTGCTGCCGTCTGGCAAGCCGGTGGTGGCTATCGGTGAGTTCAGCATCCCGGCTGACTCGCCGAACATCATCGAGTCAAAGTCCTTCAAGCTCTACCTCAACTCGTTGAACCAGACGCCGTTTGCCGATGTGTCCAACCTTGAGGCGACCTTGCGTGCCGACTTGAGCGCAGCGGCCGGCAAACCCGTGGGTGTGCGCATCCGCAGCCTGGCCGAGGTGGAAGACGAAGGCGTGGTGCGCCTGCCGGGGGTGTGCATCGATGACCTGGATATCAGTGTCAGCAACTACGAGCATCCGCGTCCGGAATTGCTGCGTTGCGATGATTCCCGTGTGGTGGAGGAGAGCGTGCACAGCCACCTGCTCAAGTCCAACTGCCCGGTGACCAGCCAGCCGGACTGGGGCAGCGTGGCGGTGGAATACCGTGGCGCGGCGCTGGACCATGCGAGCCTGTTGGCATACCTGGTGAGCTTCCGCCAGCACTCGGACTTTCATGAGCAGTGCGTGGAGCGGATCTTTCTCGACCTGCAGCGGTTGCTCAAGCCGCAGAAGTTGACGGTGTATGCGCGGTATGTGCGTCGCGGTGGGTTGGATATCAACCCCTATCGCAGTACCGAGGCTGTGCAGTTCCAGAACCTGCGCCTGGCTCGCCAGTAAGCTTTACACCACACAAATGTGGGAGCGGGCTTGCTCGCGATAGCGGTGTTTCAGTCAATATCTTCGGTGACTGGCACTCCGTTATCGCGAGCAAGCCCGCTCCCACATTTTTTGGTTCTGGGTTTGGCCTGGATGCGGATTAGATCCCGATATTGCCCAGGGTCACCACAATATTGCGCAATGTCCCGGCTATGCCCGGATGCTCCAGCTCGAAGCGTTCTACAGCCAGGTTGACACCGTCGGCAAGGCTGGGGTTCTGAGTGGCAGGTTCTAGTTCCAGTTGCACTTCAAACTTGGCAATCAACGCTTCCAGCGCTTCGCGTTTTTCCAGCGACAGAGGCGGGTCCTGGTTCAATTGCTCGCGCAGGATGGAAACCTGTTCTTGCAGTTTTTCGCGGGCAGGCATGGCGTTCTTCCTTTTATCAATAGGCACTGGCATAGACCACGGCACGCCGAGAAAGGTCTACGGGACGACCTGTAGATTAATCCACTGGCGGCGACTGTGCATGATCTTGATCAGGGCTTCTCGCCTTTGAGCCGGCGCAGGCCGATGTCCGCCAGGCAGGTGCCCAGTTCACCCAGGTGATCAATCACCGAGTGCACGCCAAGCCCGTACAGCGCGACGGTGGCCTTGGCGCGCTTGTGTTCGCGTGCCTGTTCGTCCAGCGCTTGCCATTGGCCAGGGGAGAGCCCGCAGAGGGAGCCGCAGGACGCCAGGCCAATCGTCCAGAGCCCAGCGTTGAGCCCTGATTGCAGCAGCCGCGGCTCGCCACTGACCAGCACGCAGCCATCCAGGTGTGCGATGTTCAACTCCATCAACGCTTGCCAGCAGGCATGGGGCGCAGGCCAGGGGGCGGTCGCAGGGCGGCAGCCATGCACCCAGCCGGGCAGGGCTGCGGCCAACGGCGTGGTGACGGCGCAAGGCAACTCATCCAGCCAGGCGCAGGGGGTGCCTTGGGTGTTGAGCCATTGCAGGATATTCAGGGCACCAGGGGTGGCCAGGGTTTCGGCTGCGGGGACGGTGTTGGCGTGGGCCGTGGAACCGAAGTCCACCAGGCAACCACTGAGCCCAAACAACACGGCGGTCAGGGAAGGGGCGTTGTCTGCAACGATCTGGGGGTGGGGCATTTCGACGTCCCTGAAAATAGCTGTGACGCTATCGGAGGTCCGTGACAGGCAGATGACACCTGATGAGATTGTAGGGAATTTGTACATTTTCTGAATGACAATTCCGTCAAGCTGCCTAATCCTACACTTCCGTCATATACTGCCGCCTTATTCAGGGCATAGCGCCCATGACAGATCATTCAAGGAGTTCAAGCTATGCGCTGGAGCCAGTGTCTTGCTCAACTATCGGTATGTGCCAGTGTCCTGCTGGTGCCTTTCGCCGCCCAGGCCGCAGAAGAAGATCCGTGGGAGAGCATCAACCGCCCGATCTTCACGTTCAACGACACCGTTGATACCTATGCACTGAAGCCATTGGCCCAGGGCTACCAGTTCATCACCCCGCAATTTGTCGAAGACGGTATCCACAACTTCTTCCGCAATATCGGCGATGTGGGCAACCTGGCCAACAACGTGCTGCAACTCAAGCCGCATCAGGCCGGTGTCGATACCGCGCGCTTGCTGGTCAACACCACGTTTGGCGTGCTGGGCTTGGTTGATGTCGGCACCAAAATGGGGCTGCAGCGCAGCGATGAAGACTTCGGCCAGACCCTCGGTTACTGGGGCGTGGGCAGCGGTCCGTACGTGATGCTGCCGCTGCTGGGCCCGAGCACCCTGCGTGATGCACCGTCCAAGTATGTCGACAGCTACACCGAACCGTACCGCTACATGAACGACATTCCTACGCGCAACAGCGCCATGGGCCTGGATATCATCGATACCCGCGCCAGCCTGCTGTCGGCTGAAAAGCTGATCAACGGCGACAAATACACCTTTATTCGCAATGCCTACCTGCAGAACCGCGAGTTCAAGGTCAAGGACGGCAATGTAGTGGATGACTTTTAAGGTTAAACCTTGAATGAAAAAGGCGGCCCTTAAGGCCGCCTTTTTTGTGTGCATTGATTTCAGTACATCGTGAGGATTTTCAGGCCCAGGTGTTGGTCGTCGCCTTCTTTCCTGGCCCAGACCACCTCGGTGTCTGCCTCAAGGCCCTTGAGCGCGGCGTGTTCTGAGTCGATACGCACCTTCAGTTGGTCGCCAACGTTGAATGGATGCTGCGCCTGGACCTGCATGCCAGAGCTGGAGAGGTCCAGGCAGACCCCGGCAATCTCTTGCCCGGCATGGATCAGCGACACGTCCGCATCCACCCGCATGCGGATGAAATCGCGCTTTTCTGCGTAGTCACGTTCATTTGCGCTCATAGCTTTCATCCTTCCATTGCGTTGTGGTTTTGCCTGTTCTTATAACTCCCGGTGATTTGCGATGTAAAGACGCCCAGCGACCATCGGCATGAGCTTGAAACCCCTGGCGGATGGGAGTACCGTCTGCGCCTTAGAAGGGCACCTCTGCTTTACCTTTGTGCGTGGGCCAACAGCTCATGTTTTGTAGGACAGAGAGGCTAGAAAGCGAATCCAGTAGTGCGAGCCGGGCCATTGCCTGACTGCCTACGCCAACCTAATTCTGGCGCCGTTTGCCCACATGCAAAAAACCAGTGCCACGCTGCTGATAATCGATGACGACGAAGTAGTGCGCGCGAGCCTCGCGGCCTATTTGGAAGACAGTGGCTTCAGCGTCCTGCAGGCCGGCAATGGTCTTCAGGGTCTCCAGGTGTTCGAGCGCGACCAGCCCGACCTGGTGATCTGCGACCTGCGCATGCCCCAGATGGGCGGCCTTGAGCTGATCCGCCAGGTGACCGAGCTTGCCCCGCAGACGCCGGTCATTGTCGTGTCGGGTGCCGGAGTGATGAACGACGCCGTGGAAGCCTTGCGCCTGGGCGCCGCCGATTACCTGATCAAGCCCCTGGAAGACCTGGCCGTCCTGGAACACTCGGTGCGCCGTGCACTGGACCGTGCCCGCCTGCTGCTGGAAAACCAGCGCTACCGCGAAAAGCTCGAAACCGCCAACCGTGAACTCGAGGCCAGCCTCAACCTGCTCCAGGAAGACCAGAACGCCGGTCGCCAGGTGCAGATGAACATGCTGCCGGTCAGCCCGTGGAGCATCGACGAGTTCCAGTTCGCCCACCAGATCATCCCGTCGCTGTACCTGTCGGGGGATTTTGTCGACTACTTCCGCGTGGATGAGCGCCGTGTTGCGTTCTACCTGGCCGATGTCTCCGGGCACGGCGCATCTTCTGCATTCGTGACTGTGTTGTTGAAGTTCATGACCACACGGCTGTTGTTCGAATCCAAGCGCAACGGCACTTTGCCGGAGTTCACTCCCTCGCAAGTGCTGGGCCACATCAACCGGGGCCTGATCAGCTGCAAGCTGGGCAAGCACGTGACGATGGTGGGCGGCGTGATTGATGAAGAAACGGGTCTTTTGACCTACAGCATTGGCGGTCACCTGCCATTGCCGGTTTTATACACTCCAGACAGTGTGCGTTATCTGGAAGGGCGTGGTCTGCCGGTGGGTTTGTTCAACGAAGCCACCTATGAAGATCACATCCTGGAACTGCCACCGGCCTTCAGCCTGACGCTGATGTCCGATGGCATCCTGGACCTTCTTCCAGAGCCTACACTCAAAGAGAAAGAAGCCGCCTTGCCCCAACGGGTAAGGTCGGCGGGCGGCAGCCTGGATGGCCTGCGGCAGGTTTTTGGATTGGCCACGCTAGGGGAGATGCCGGATGATATCGCCCTATTGGTGTTGAGCAGGAATCTTTGATGAGTACCGGAAGAATCCAATTCGCCGAGCAAGACGGGACCTTCGTCCTGAAGTTTGTCGGTGAAGTGCGCCTGACCTTGTGTTCGGCGCTGGATGCAACGATTGAGCGGATTTTCACAGCCTTGAATTTCTCGGCGATCGTGATCGATCTGACCGAAACCCGCAGCATCGATAGCACCACCCTTGGGCTGTTGGCCAAGTTGTCCATTCTGTCGCGGCAGAAGGTTGGACTGCTGCCGACCGTCGTCACCACACACGAAGACATCACCCGGCTGTTGCAGTCGATGGGTTTCGACCAGGTGTTCAACATCGTCGATCGCCCGATCCCCTGTCCGGAATGCCTGACCGACTTGCCTTCCCAGGACCAGTCCGAGGAAGTGGTGCGGCTCAAGGTGCTGGAAGCGCACAAGATCCTGATGGGCCTGAACGAATCCAACCGCGAGGCGTTTCACGACCTGGTCAACGCCCTAGAGCGTCACTGATCTCACTGTTGAGCAAGGTCAAAATGCAGGAGCTGGCTTGCCTGCGATAGCGCCAGCCCAACCACTCATATTGAGCGGGTACAAAAAAGGGCGGCATCCCAAAGATGCCGCCCTTTTTGCCGCGCTCGCTTTTTACAGCTTGGCGCTCAACAACGCCTCCAGCTTCTCCTGATCCCGGGCAAACTGACGAATCCCCTCAGCCAGCTTCTCAGTGGCCATCGCATCCTCGTTGGACTCCCAACGGAACTGCGCCTCGGTCATATGCACGCGAGGTTCGCCGGCGTGGCCTGGCGCCAACTTGCGCTCGAGCTTGCCATTGTCGGCCGCCAGCTTCTCCAGCAAGTCCGGGCTGATGGTCAGGCGGTCGCAACCGGCCAACTCCTCGATCTGGCTCAGGTTGCGGAAGCTCGCGCCCATCACCACAGTCTTGTAGCCATTGGCCTTGTAGTAGTTGTAGATGCGGGTGACCGACTGCACGCCTGGATCATCGGCGCCGATGTAGTCGTTGCCGTTGGCCTTTTTGTACCAGTCGTAGATACGACCGACAAACGGTGAAATCAGGAACACCCCGGCTTCCGCACAGGCCACGGCCTGGGCGAAGGAGAACAACAGGGTCAGGTTGGTCTGGATGCCTTCCTTTTCCAGTTGCTCGGCGGCACGAATGCCTTCCCAGGTGGACGCGATCTTGATCAGCACGCGGTCGCGGCCAATACCTGCCTTTTCGTACAGGTCGATCAGACGATGCGCACGCTTGAGTACCGCGTCAGTGTCGAACGACAGGCGCGCATCCACCTCGGTGGAAATGCGTCCGGGCACCACTTTCAGGATCTCCTGGCCCACAGCCACCGCAAAGCGGTCACTGGCCAGGCCCACATCACCGTTGCAATCCTGCACGCAGGCATCCAGCAACTTGGCGTAGCCTGGAATTGACGCAGCCTTGAGCAAAAGGGAAGGGTTGGTGGTGGCATCCTGTGGCTTGACGCGAGCGATAGCTTCAAAATCGCCGGTGTCGGCAACTACAGTGGTGAATTGCTTGAGTTGTTCCAGCTTGGAAGTCATGGGCGTGCTCTGTCCTATGGGTCTGATGACATTACCCGAGGGTTGCTAGCCGCTCAAGGGCGCAAATGCGTTCGATCGTTTGCGAGGGCAACAACCTGAAAACAGCCGTTTGAATGACCGGCCGTGCTGCTAGATAGGAGGGCAGAATCGCCATCAGGTTCCGCCTGCACCGCGATCAAAATGTGGGGCTGGCCCGCGATAGCGCTGGACCAGTCGTCCAATAAACCGACTGACCGGCTCCGTCAGTGGCCCTCCAGCAACGCCCCAGCCTGATCCAACAACGCCAACGGATCGCTGGCCTTATGAATATCCACCGACAACAACTGCCGAAACCTGCGAGCCCCCGAAAAACCGGTGCCCAACCCCAACACATGCCGCGTAATGTGATGCATCGCCCCACCGGTGGCCAGGTGCTCGGCGATATAAGGCCGCAACTTCGCCAACGCCTCGGCCCGACTGATCACCGGCGCCGTACTGTCAAACAGCCGCTGATCCACTTCTGCCAGCAAATACGGATTGTGATAAGCCTCACGCCCCAGCATTACCCCATCAAACACCTGCAAATGCTCTTCGCATTGCTCCAGCGTCTTGATCCCGCCATTGAGAATAATCTCCAACTCGGCAAAATCCCGCTTCAATTGCGCCGCTACGTCATAACGCAACGGCGGAATGTCCCGATTCTCCTTGGGCGACAACCCCTCCAGAATCGCAATCCGCGCATGCACTGTAAAACTGGTGCAACCCGCGTCTTTCACCTGCCCGACGAAATCACACAACTGGGCATAACTATCCCGGCCATTAATCCCGATACGGTGCTTGACCGTCACCGGAATCGACACCGTATCACGCATCGCCTTTACACAGTCCGCCACCAGAGCGGGGTGCCCCATCAGGCACGCGCCGATCATATTGTTCTGCACCCGGTCGCTGGGGCAGCCGACGTTCAGATTCACTTCGTCGTAGCCTGCATCCTCGGCCATGCGGGCACAGGCAGCCAAATCGGCTGGAACACTGCCGCCCAGTTGCAACGCCAGTGGGTGCTCGGCCTCGTTGTGGCGCAGGAAACGTTCGTGGTCACCGCGGAGGATGGCGCCGGTGGTGACCATTTCGGTGTAGAGCAGGGCGTGCTTGGAGAGGAGACGTAGGAAAAAGCGGCAGTGGCGGTCGGTCCAATCCATCATCGGCGCAACCGAAAACCGGCGGGAAAGTGGCATTGATGCAATTTGTAGGGGCATTGAAGTATCTGGACGGGGAAGGCGAAGGGCGATCAGTTTATCAGGAACGGAGTGGCCTCGTTGAGGCCAGGTATCCGGGGCGTTTCCACATCAGTCGACGCGCCCCGGCAGCATCCCCGCCAGTACCTTGTCCTTATCAACAAAGTGATGCTTCAGCGCCACCATCACATGCCCTCCCACAAGAGCACCGCATAACCACGCGCTGTAGGTATGAATTGCCTTTGCCAGGTCATAGAGACTCTTATCCGCCTCCACCAGCGGCGGTAGCAGGAATAAACCGGCAACCAGGATGGGTTTGTCCGCCACCGAACTCCAGTACCAGCCGGATATCGGCAGTCCGACTAGCGCCACGATGTATAGCAACAGGTGGCCAATGAGCGCAGCACGCTTGACCCTCGGTGTCATGGTGTCGGGCATCGCCGGCGCTGCATGGGTCAGGCGCCAGGCGATGCGTAGGACGATAAGCAATATCAGGGTGCTAGCCATCGCCTTGTGTAAAAAAGTGAGTTGATGCTGCGGGTTTAATTCATCGCGCCAGTGAACGGCCACGATTCCCACCAGCCAGGCGGCAATCCAGATGAGTGCCATGCTCCAGTGCAGCCACTTTGCCGTGGCTGTATAGCTTTTTGCCTGTGTCATCTGGATACGCGCCTCCCTTTTGAGTAGGCGCGATTATCGACAATTGGGCAGGGCTGAAAACCATAAAAACTTGATGATTCCCATCGACTTTCCTGATTCCAGCACGCCCGAGGTTGTTCCGTCACTCCTCTGGCCTGAGCCTTTAGCTTTCAGGATGCGCCTGCAGAAAACCAAGCAGATGTTCCACGAATGCCTGCGGTGCCTCCTCCATCACAAAATGCCCGCAATCGGCGATGATCGCCCCGCGCAGGTCGGTTGCGTGCCCCTGGAGCGTCACCAGGGGGGCGTCGTTAGTGGCATGTTCGGCGCCGATGGCCAGTACCGGCATTTCCAGCATGCGGGTAGCGCGCTCGGTGTTTTGCCGGATGGTTTCGGGAATCGCGCGGTAATAGTCGAACCCTGCGCGCAAGCCACCGGGTGTCGAATAGGCGCGAATGTAGACGTCGGACGCAACGCAGTCGCGGTGAAATGACCAGCGGTCGAACATGAAGTTGAGGTACGTTTCCTCCCGTCCGGTGATGAGGGCTTCGGGCAGGTCCTGGATCTGGTTGAAGAGGAAGTGCCACAGGAAGATGTTCTGTTCCGGCGCCACAAAAATCGGCGGCGGCGGGGCCAGGCCGGGTATGACGGCTTCGGTTACGGTCAGTGTGCGCACGGCGTGTGGCTGGTCACTTGCCAGCGCATAGCCGATCCACATGCCGACATCGTGCCCGACCAGGTGATAGCGCGGGATGCCGAGCTCCAGCATCGTCCGATGGAGCACGTCGGCAATATTGCCGGTGTCGAAGCCCAGTGCAGGACGGTCTGAGTTGCCCAGGCCTGGCGGGTCGACGGCAATGGCCTGGAAGCCCTGAATTGCCAGGGCTTGCATGATATGCCGGAAGGCGTACCAGGTTTGTGGCCAGCCCGGGACCAGCAACACCGGTTGCCCGGCGCCGGCCATGACGCAGTGGATTTTCTTGCCGTCGATTCGCACGTAGTGGTGTGTGAAATCGTCACTGGTATCGAGGGGTAGGGCGGTGCGAGCGTTCATGGTCGTGCCTCGTGCTGAAGGCCGAGCATGGCCTGGATCTGCCGCTGATCGACCGGCGCACCGGCGAAGTCGTCAAAGGCCCGGTCGGTGACTTTAATGATATGTCGATTGATGAACTCGACGCCTTCGCGGGCTCCGTCCTCCTGGTTTTTCAAGCAGCACTCCCATTCCAGCGTGGCCCAGCCCGGATAGTCGTATTGGGCGAGTTTGGAGAAAATGCCTTTGAAATCCACCTGGCCATCACCCAGTGAGCGAAAACGCCCGGCACGGTTGGCCCAGTCGCTGTAGCCACCGTAGATACCTTGGCGGCCGGTGGCGTTGAACTCGGCGTCCTTGACATGAAACATGCGGATGAACGACTTTTAAATGTCGAGGTAGCTCAAGTAGTCCAGTTGTTGCAGCACGAAGTGGCTGGGGTCGAACAGGATCCGACAGCGCGGATGCTGGTCAACCCGTTCGTAGAAACGCTCGAAACTGGTGCCGTCGTGGAGGTCCTCGCTGGGGTGGATTTCGTAGCAGAGGTTGACGCCTTGCTCGTCGGCAAGGTCCAGCAGCGGTCGCCAGCGTCGGGCCAGCTCATCGAATGCAGCATCGATAAGACCTTCCGGGCGTTGCGGGAAGGGGAACAGATAGGGCCAGGCGAGGGAGCCGGAAAACGTGCCCAGGTCTTCAAGGCCAAGCCGTTGCGAGGCCGTGATGGTCCATTTCATGCGTTCGATCGCCCATTCGGTACGGGCCTGGGGTTTGCCCCGCAGCGGCGCTGGAATGGATGCGTCCCACAACGCGTCGTAGGCAGGATGCACCGCCACCAGTTGGCCAAAAATATGGCTGGTCAATTCACTGATCTGCAGGCCGTGGTCGCCGAGCATGCCCTTGATGTCATCGCAGTACGCCTGGCTTTGCGCGGCCAGTTCGATATTGAAGAGTCGGCTGTCCCAGGCCGGAATCTGCAGCGCCTTGAAGCCTTGCGCCTTGGCCCACTGAGCGATGTTCTCCAGGTTGTTGAAAGGCGGCTCGGCGGCACTGAATTGTGCCAGGTGCAAACTGGGTCCTTTAAGCGTACGCATCATGTGTTCCTATTGTTTGTCGATTGACAAAGAATAGGCCCGTCCATTCATTACCGTCAACTCGATATGGGTTAAAGTGATGAAATCACACCCACAGGTAAGCAATTAATGGCCGGACGTCCGCGCGAATTTGATAGGGAAGCGGCATTGCAGCGCGCCATGTTGTTGTTCTGGGAGCAAGGGTACGAGGGCACCAGCATGTCGGCGCTGGTTGAGGCGCTGGGCATTGCCTCGGCGAGGATTTACGCCGCTTTTGGCAGCAAGCAGGCGCTGTTCCGTGAGGCGGTGGCGTTATATGAAAGCGGCGAGGGTGGTTTTGCCGACTATGCGTTGGCGCAGGCAGACCTGAAAAGCGCGATCAGGGGCATGCTGGACGATGCCATCAGCACTTACACGCAATCGGGTCGGCCCGGCGGCTGCCTGGTGGTGAGTGCCGCAAGCAGCACCAGCCCGGACGGCGCCGAGGTTCAGCAATGGCTGCGCGAGCACCGCCTACAACGTACCCAGTCGATTATCGACAGGTTGCAGTGCGGGCAGGAAAGCGGCGAGCTTGGCGCGGGTGCCGACGTGCAGGCACTGGGGGACTTTTATGCGACCTTTTTGCACGGTATTTCCATCCAGGCGAGGGATGGCGTTACACCTGAGCGTCTTCGCCAGTCTGTCGAGGTGGCGCTGAGCCTGTTGCCAACACGACCGTCAAGTCCAGAACAGACGCCCGATCCCGCCGGAGCATGATATTCTGCGCGCCATCTTGGTCTATTCTCTCTCTGGTACGCACTCCCGAATGCGTACCGGCAGGGTAGCTGTCGCCGAGGTAGCTGAAGCCAATAATGATAAGAAGTCAGCGCAGAAGGGACATAAAAGTGAGGTCGATACGTCGGCCTTGTGTGCCCACCCTGCAGTACTTGCGAGTACGGGAACCCGCCAGACGTTGCCTGATGTTTGGCGCACCACGGTTGCCGGAAGGTCGAGGGCGGTAGGGCGGAAGGCGTTTTATCATAGGTGCTACGATGTTTAAAAAAGTGAACACTGCCCTGCTGGGTCTGGCTTTGTCGATGGGGATTACTTCCGTCCAGGCGGAAGAGGCAAAGAAAGTCGATGTGCTGCTGATCGGCGGCGGCATCATGAGTGCGACCCTGGGTGTATGGCTCAATGAGCTGCAGCCGGATTGGTCGATGGAGATGGTCGAGCGCCTGGATGGCGTCGCCGAAGAAAGCTCCAATGGTTGGAACAACGCCGGTACCGGTCACTCGGCCCTGGCTGAGCTGAACTACACCCCGGAAAACAAGGACGGCACCGTTGAGATCCCGAAAGCGGTCGAGATCAACGAAGCGTTCCAGATCTCCCGCCAGTTCTGGTCGTGGCAGGTTCAGCAAGGCGTTCTGAAGAACCCGCGTTCGTTCATCAACTCCACTCCGCACATGAGCTTTGTGTGGGGCGATGACAACATCAAGTTCCTGAAAAAACGTTACGAAGCGCTGCAGGCGAGCCCGCTGTTTGCTGGCATGGAATACTCCGAAGATCCGGTACAGATCAAGAAGTGGGTTCCGCTGATGATGGAAGGGCGTGACCCGAACCAGAAAATCGCCGCGACCTGGACACCAATCGGTACTGACGTGAACTTCGGCGAGATCACCCGCCAGTTCGTCGCTCACTTGCAGACCACGCCCAAGTTCGACCTGAAACTGTCGAGCGAAGTGCAGGACATCACCAAGAACGCCGACGGTTCGTGGCGTGTCAGCTACAAAAACCTGAAAGATGGCAGCAAGACCGAGACCGACGCCAAGTTCGTATTCATCGGCGCGGGCGGCGGTGCCCTGCACTTGTTGCAGAAGTCGGGCATTCCTGAAGCCAAGGAATACGCAGGCTTCCCGGTGGGTGGCTCGTTCCTGGTGACCGAGAACCCAACGATTGCCGAGCAGCACCTGGCCAAGGCCTACGGTAAAGCTTCGGTTGGCGCGCCACCGATGTCGGTACCGCACCTGGACACCCGCGTGCTGGATGGCAAGCGCGTGATCCTGTTTGGCCCATTCGCGACCTTCTCCACCAAGTTCCTCAAAGAAGGCTCGTACCTGGACCTGCTGACCAGCACCACCACCCACAACATCTGGCCAATGACCAAAGTCGGTATTCGTGAATACCCACTGGTCGAGTACCTCGCTGGCCAACTGATGCAGTCCGATGACGACCGCTTCAAGGCGCTGCAAGAGTACTTCCCGAACGCCAAGAAAGAAGACTGGCGCCTGTGGCAAGCCGGTCAGCGTGTGCAGATCATCAAGCGTGACGAAGAGCAGGGCGGCGTCCTGAAACTCGGTACCGAAGTGGTCAGCTCCGCCGACAACACCATCGCCGGCCTGTTGGGTGCATCGCCAGGTGCGTCCACTGCAGCGCCGATCATGCTGACCGTGCTGGAAAAAGTGTTCAAGGACAAGGTCGCTACTCCGGCCTGGCAGGAAAAGCTGAAGCAGATCGTGCCGAGCTATGGCACCAAGCTGAACGGCAGCCCTGAGCGCGTTGCGCAAGAATGGGCCTACACTGCCAAGGTTCTGCAACTGACGCCTCCGCCAGCCATTCCGCAAATGGCTGCCCCACAGGCGACCGAGGCTGCCAAGCCTGCGGCCGAGCCGAGCAAGCCGGCGGCTGACATCGCGCTGTAAGCGGTCGACACAGTCCTGAGACAGGATTGAATCGACAGTTAAAAACCCGCTGAACCGGTAACGGTCAGCGGGTTTTTTGATTGTGGAGCTTTATTGGAGCGCAACTGGGCTGGCTTTAGCCCGGCTTTTTCGTTCCCAGCAGCCGCACTTCCTTGAACAGTGCCGCCCCCAATTGTTCGGTACCTAGCTCCTTGTACCCAACCGCCTTGATCTCGCCGTTCTCTTCCGCCTGGATGATGATCACCGGCGTCTCCTTGCCTGTAACTGCTTCGACGTGCATGGCGTATTGGGGGATATCCAGCTTGATGGGCGTGCCTGCCGCCTTGCCTTTCACATTGATCAGAAACGCCGCACAGCCATTGTCGACATCGTCGTTGGTGGCAGAACGGCCGCTGACGAAACAGGTCTCTGGAAGGTCCGGCCAGGCGATGGTTTCTGCCAGGGCGAGGGTGGGTGTCAGGAGCAGGGCAGCGAGCAGAAGCGTGCGCACGTTGGGCAGTCTCTAATAAGGGCGGTGGAACACAGGTTTTACCAAAGCAGGTCCGTTGCAGCAACGCCAAGGTATCTTGGCCAATCATCGCGCTTTTGCTCCCTGCGCGGCGACTGCCTGGCTCACCTGTTCAATGCTGACGGCCGTGGCGGGTTTGCGAATCAGGCCCTTGAGGTCCTGGACGCTATGGTAGGTGTCGCTGGTCTGAATAGGTAAAACCCTAGTCCGCCTTCATACCCTCGACACCCATCAGACAGCCCTAAAGCAATCCAACCTATGATCTGGCGATGTGCCTTACTGCACCACGCGATAGCACGGCACATACGCCGCGCCACCGGGCAGTTTCATCCGGTGTTGCTCCACAAACGCCTTCAACAGCTCATCCAGCGGCTTCATGATGCTCGGGTCGCCGTGGATCTCGTACGGGCCGTTCTGTTCGATCAGGCGGATACCCTTGTCCTTGACGTTACCCGCCACAATCCCCGAGAACGCCCGACGCAGGTTGGCCGCCAGTTCATGGGGCGGCAGGGCATGGCTCAGTTGCAGGCTGGCCATGTTGGCGTGGGTCGGGTCGAACGGGCGCTGGAAGCCTTCGTCGATCTTCAGCAGCCAGTTGAAGTGGAAGGCATCGTTGCGCTCGCGGCGGAACTGTTTGACGGACTTGAGGCCCGCGGTCATCTGCCGGGCGACTTCGGCGGGGTCATCAATGATGATCTGGTAGTGGGCCTGGGCCGCCTCACCCAGGGTCGCGCCGACAAACGCATGCAACTGTTGCAGGTACGGCGCTGCCTGTTTTGGCCCGGTGAGGATGACCGGGAAGGGCACGTCACGGTTGTCCGGGTGCATGAGGATGCCCAGCAGGTACAGGAATTCTTCGGCCGTACCGGCACCGCCCGGGAAGATAATGATGCCGTGGCCGACACGCACAAAGGCTTCCAGGCGTTTTTCGATATCCGGCAGGATCACCAGTTCGTTGACGATCGGGTTCGGCGCTTCGGCGGCGATGATGCCAGGCTCGGTGAGGCCCAGGTAGCGCCCGCCGGTGATGCGTTGCTTGGCGTGGGAAATAGTCGCGCCCTTCATAGGGCCTTTCATCACGCCAGGGCCGCAACCGGTGCACACATCGAGGCTGCGCAGGCCCAGTTCGTGCCCGACTTTCTTGGTGTATTTGTATTCTTCGGTATTGATCGAGTGCCCGCCCCAGCACACCACGATCTTCGGCTCGACACCGGGGCGCAGCGTACGCGCGTTGCGCAACAGGTGGAACACGTAGTCGGTGATGCCCTGGGAGGTGCTCAGGTCGATGCGTTGGCTATCGAGCTCGTTTTCGGTGTAGACAATGTCGCGCAGGGCGCTGAACAGCATTTCCCGGGTGCTGGCGATCATTTCGCCATCCACGAACGCGTCGGCGGGCGCGTTCAACAGTTCCAGGCGCACGCCGCGATCCTGTTGATGGATGCGTACTTCAAAGTCCTTGTAGGCGTCGAGGATGGTCTTGGCATTGTCGATATGGGCGCCGGTGTTGAGAATTGCCAGGGCGCACTGGCGAAACAGCGTATAGATGCTGCCGGAACCGGCTTCGCTCAGTTGCTGGACTTCACGTTGCGACAGCGTTTCGAGACTGCCCTTGGGGCTGACGGAGGCATTGATGACTTGGCGTTGAGGCATTCTTATTCCCTGAAAGCGCAGCCACCGGGCGCTGAACAGCCAGTGGCATGAGGATGACGAGCGCCGAATACGGTCGCACAGGACGGGCATTTTCCCTGCCCTACAGGCAGGACGCAAACTCCGCTCTGCCTCATCATGCCGCAGAATTTGCTGAATTCACGCCCTTGTCGGAAAAATATAGTGCCTTTGGCCAGTGTGGATTGGATTTTGCGAACAGAAGAATTGCGACTATCGTGACGCTTCGGTTTTTCGGACGTCATAGACCAGTACGATTGACGCCGTAATGGCCACCATTGGCCATCGGCACCTTGGAAGAGGCAGAAATTTTATGATCATCAAACCGCGGGTTCGTGGCTTTATCTGTGTGACCGCCCACCCTGTTGGCTGCGAAGCGAACGTCAAAGAGCAGATCGACTACGTGACCCAGCACGGTGCCATCGAAGGCGGCCCGAAGAAAGTCCTGGTGCTCGGTGCGTCCACCGGTTACGGCCTGGCTGCGCGTATCAGTGCCGCTTTTGGTTGTGGCGCCGACACCCTTGGTGTGTTTTTTGAAAAAGAAGGCGAGGAAGGCAAGCTCAGCTCTGCCGGCTGGTACAACAGCGCCGCTTTCCACAAGTTTGCCGCACAAAAAGGCCTGTACGCCAAGAGCATCAATGGCGATGCGTTCTCTGACGAGATCAAGCGCCTGACCATCGAAACCATCAAGAAAGACCTGGGCAAGATCGACCTGGTGGTCTACAGCCTGGCCGCGCCACGCCGTACCGACCCGCAGGGCGTGGTGCACAACTCCACCCTCAAGCCGATCGGCAAGGCCGTGACCCTGCGCGGGATCAACACCGACAAGGGCGTTGTGGTCGACACCACGCTGGAGCCGGCGACCCAGGAAGAAATCGACGGCACCGTCAAAGTGATGGGCGGCGAAGACTGGCAGCTGTGGATCGACGCCCTGCGTGACGCCGACGTGCTGGCCGAAGGCGCCAAGACCACCGCGTTCACCTACCTGGGCGAAAAGCTCACCCAGGATATCTATTGGAACGGCTCCATCGGCGAGGCCAAGAAAGACCTCGACAAGAAAGTCCTGACCCTGCGCGACAACCTCGCCGCACTCAAGGGCGATGCCCGTGTCTCGGTGCTCAAGGCCGTGGTTACCCAGGCCAGCTCGGCGATCCCGATCATGCCGCTGTACCTGTCGCTGCTGTTCAAGGTGATGAAAGAGCAGGGCACCCACGAAGGCTGCATCGAGCAGGTCTACGGCCTGTTCAAGGACAGCCTGTACGGCAGCGAGCCGAAGCTTGATGCCGATGGCCGCCTGCGTGCTGACCTGGCTGAGCTGGAACCGAAAGTCCAGGACGCCGTGGCGGCGCTGTGGAACCAGGTGACCGATGACAACGTCAACGAGATCAGCGATTTTGCCGGCTACAAGGCAGAGTTCCTGCGCCTGTTCGGTTTCGAGATTGATGGCGTGGATTACGACGCTGACGTCAATCCGACCGTGAAGATCGAAGGTCTGGTCCAGGCTTAACCCCTTGTAGGAGCCGGCTTGCCGGCGAAAATCGTCAACGATTACGCGAGGTGCTTGGCGCCCCGTGGCGTTCTCGGGTTTTTCGCCGGCAAGCCGGCTCCTACAAAAGCTCACATTTAGGAACCGTCCTACCTTTCCTTGCTTGCCCCTTCTTGACCTCGGTGTGCCAGACTGCGTCCGTTATCACACTCGGCTAACGGAGGATCTTCATGACGATTCGTGCAGTAGTTTTTGACTTTGGCGGTGTCCTGTTCGATTGGAGCCCGCAGCATCTGTACCGCAAACTGATTACCGGTGACGAGGAGCGCCAATGGTTCCTCGAGAACATCTGCACCCAGGCCTGGAATACCGAACAGGACGCTGGACGCACCCTGGCTGAAGGCACCCACAGCCTGATTGCCAAACACCCGCAACATGAGGCGCTGATCCGGGCCTACTACGACCGCTGGCATGAAATGCTGCGCGGCTCGCTCGCCGACGGCGTGGCGATTCTCGAAGACTTGCATGAGGCCAAAGTGCCGCTGTTCGGCCTGACCAACTGGTCCGCAGAAACCTTCCCCTACGCCCGCGCCAACTATCCCTTCCTGAAACACTTTCGCAATATCGTGGTGTCCGGCGAGGTAAAGCTAATCAAGCCTGACCCGGCGATCTACCATGCCAGCCTCGACCAGGTGTGCGCCCATCTGCCGGATATCCAGCCCGAGGAGCTGGTGTTTATCGACGATGTGGCCGAAAACGCCCATGCCGCCAGCGCCCTGGGCTGGCACGGTATTCATCACGTATCACCCGCGCAGACCCGTCGTGAGCTACAGGCCCTGGGAGTGAGTTTCTAGCGCGCCCATTGTTCGATCGCGAAGTCGACGAAGGCCCGCAGCTTGGGCAGGCGATAGCGATCCTGTGCATATAAGAGGTGCATCGAGCGCGAGGGTGACTGATAGCCTGGCAGTAGCGCCACCAGCCGGCCGGCCTGCAGGTCGGCGCCAACCAGCGCGTCGGGCAGCATCACGATGCCCATGCCTTCGACGGCCGCACGCTGGGCACCATGGCCGCCAGCGACGGGCTATCGGTGCGCCTGCGTGGCCAAGCTCTTCACCCCAGGCCGCCCATGATTGTGCGGGGCATCGCTCGGTTACTGTGAAACGGGCCCGTTGAGCCACTCCTGGTTCATGGTCTGGCTATCTCCCAGGTAGTCCAGGAGCCAGGCCATGGCCGGTGACAGTTTGTCCTGGGCCCAGGCCACGCAGGACGGGCTGGCCGGGAAGGGCCGGGACAGTTCCAGGGCGGCCAGTTCGCCGCTGTCGATCAATGGCTGCACCAGGTGCGCCGGGACCATGCCCACGCACAGCCCGTCCTGCAGGCAATCCATGGCTGAGGCCCAGTTGGGGACCACCAGGCGTCGCTGGTTATCCAGGGTCCAGGTGTCGCGCTTGGGCAGGTTGCGTGAGGTGTCGGTCATGCACAGCGACGCAAAGGGCCGCAATTGATCGTCGCTGAGCAAACCCTCGACCTGTGCCAGCGGATGCCGGGCGCTGACCACGCACAGCCAGTTCAACAAGCCCATGTCGCGAAACGTGAAGTGGCTGGCCACCGGCACCGCGCTGGTGGCGCCGATCACAATATCGGTGCGCTCGTCTGCCAGGGCATCCCACACACCGTTGTACACCTCGTACTCCAGCAGCAGTTCCACTTCCGGGAACTGGCGATAGAAATCCAGCACCAGTTGCCGGCAGCGTTGCTGTTTGACGATGGAATCCACCGCCACTTTCAGCTGGCCGCTCCAGCCATTGGCCACTTGCTGGCACAGTCGGCGGGTGCCCAGCATGGTTTTCATCACGCCACGGGCCTCGTCGATAAACAGGCGGCCGGCGGGGGTCAGTTCCACATCCCGGTGGCGACGGATAAACAACGGCACCGCCAACCACTCCTCGATTTGCCGTACGGTGTAGCTGATGGCCGAGGGTACGCGGTGCAGTTCCTGGGCGGCGGCGCTAAAGCTGCCGTGACGGGCCACGGCATCCACCACGTCCAGGGAGTATTCGGACCACATGGGCATTGCCTTCAAAAATATTGATAAGAGTGTTCAATTATTATCGCTTCACAGCGCAACTGTCAGCCTCATAATAGGCGCCAGTCAGCAAATTGTTTGATGGCAGGACTAACAAGGCTTCAATGAAAAACTCTTTTGGTTTCACCTGGTACCTGGCGGGGCTGAGCATGCTCGGCTATCTGGCCATGGATATGTACTTGCCCGCGTTCGGTGCCATGGGCGAACACTTGCAGATTTCCCCCGGTGCGGTGGGGGCCAGTTTGAGCATCTTCCTCGCCGGTTTTGCCGTGGGGCAACTGCTCTGGGGCCCGCTGTCTGATCGCCTGGGGCGCAAGCCGATCCTGTTGGCCGGCCTGAGTCTGTTCGTGCTCGGCTGCCTGGGGATGTTCTGGGTCGAGACCGCGCCGCAACTGCTGGCCTTGCGTTTTGTACAGTCGATTGGGGTGTGCAGCGCCGCAGTCAGTTGGCAGGCGCTGGTGATTGACCGGTACCCGGCTGACAAGGCGCACCGGGTGTTTGCCAGCATCATGCCGCTGATGTCCCTGTCACCGGCGCTGGCGCCGCTGTTGGGCGCGGTGGTATTGAATCACTGGGGCTGGCAGGCGATCTTCGCCGTGTTGCTGGGTATTTCGCTGTTGCTGCTATTACCGACCCTGTTTCTCAAATCCATGCCCAAACGCCTGGCCGCCGACGGCGAAAAAGCCCGGCTGAGCTACGGGCAACTGTTCAAGTCGCGGGTGTTCATCGGCAATGTGCTGATCTTCGCCGCGTGCTCCGCCAGCTTCTTCGCCTGGCTCACGGCCTCGCCGTTTATTCTCGGTGGCATGGGCTACAGCCCCAATGACATCGGCCTGAGCTATGTGCTGCCGACCCTGGCGTTTCTGGTGGGTGGCTACAGTTGCCGCAGCGCCTTGCAACGGTTCCAGGGCAAACTCTTGTTGCCCTGGTTGCTGGTGGCGTATTGCGTGAGCATGGTGGCGCTGTATTTGGTAGCGACCTTGACGGTGCCGACGCTGACCACCTTGCTGATTCCGTTCTGCTTGATGGCCCTGGTCAACGGCGCCAGCTACCCGATTGTAGTGGCGAATGCGCTGATGCCGTTTTCGGAAAACTCCGGCAAGGCTGCGGCACTGCAAAACACCCTGCAACTGGGCTTGTGCTTTGTCGCCAGCCTGCTGGTGTCGTCGTTGCTGGAGCAGCCATTGCTGGTCACGGTGATCGTGATGCTGGCGACCGCGCCGCTGGCGGTGTTGGGTTACTGGCTGGCGCGGCCCAAGTCGGACGAGTCGCAGTTGGCGGCAGCTTAAAACGTCACTTCCATATTCAGGGTTGGCGTTGAGGTGCGGCTGCCACGGCCGCCGTCCACGCCAAACTTGTTATGCCAGTATTCGTAGCCCACGCCCAGGTACAGGTTGGGCTTGACGCTTTTGCCCGGCCGGACGGCGACCATCAGTGCCGTGCGCATCAGGGTTTCTGCGGCGGTGTCGCGACTGTTGTAGTCGTGGCCCTTGTCGCCGACATGGTTGATAAACCCCTGGAACTTCGCGCCATGGTTGCCGAGCTCGAACGGGCGCATCCAGGTCAGGTTGAGCATGTAGGTGTCGTCGAAGGTGTGGTTCGGATCTTTCGCGCCTGGTATGCCGGAATGGTTGTTTTCCTTGTAGTACATCAGGCTCAGGTCCAGCACCCCGACCGTATTGAACTTCAGGGTCGGCCCGATCACCAGGGCGCGTTTTTTCGCCGACGCCAGGTTGTTGTTGCGGTTGGCGTCGAACCCCAGGGTCAGCGCGTAATCCTTGATCAGCCCGGTGCCCTGCGGCATGTCGAATACCCGTGATGCATACAACTGGTGCCGGTAGACCGCATACACCTCGCTGCCACCGTGATCGGTGCCCTTGCGCGGATCGCGGCTGTCGGACAGGAATACATCGAGATGTAGGAAGTTGCTGCCGTACTGGTAGCCGCTGGCGTGGGTGAAGCTGTAGATGCGCTTGCTGAAATCGTCAGGGTTGTTCGGATTGGTGAACTGTTGCCCGTAGCGAAATCCTACGCTGTTGTTCATCCATTCCACCGCGACAGCCTCCCCGCCGCCGAGGAGCGTGAGTAATACGGTTGCGCCGTGCAGTGCCTTTTTCATTGTTTTAGTTCCTTTGGCGTTTGGCTCATGGCAGCCGTGCAGGGGCCGCCGGGCGCAGTATCGACACAACCGCCGTGCTGCTCAAAGAACAGAATATCGACTGGGCTGCTGCCGAATCGGCAGCACTGAAGCTGGCCTGAAGGTCAGGAAATACGCGGTGTACAGGGTGATTCTTCGCGTTCGCGCAAAGCGATTTCCTCGCTGATCAGGTGGGCCATCGACTCCACCGCCGTAGGCAAATCCCGACCTTTGCGCGCATACAGCCCCAGGTCGCTGAACATCCCACCCTGGTCGCTCAAGGGGATGTGCAGCAACTCACCCCTGGCCAAATCGGCCTCGATCCCGATCCGCGTCTGGAACGCCACCCCCAATTGCTGGCGCGCCAACTGCCGCGCCAGTTCCATGGAGTTGCTTTGCAGCAACGGCTTGTGCGCAGCCGGCGAACGTTTGTGCAGCGGGGCAATCAGGTGATGGATCGACAGCTCGCTGTTGGCCTGGATCACCCCGTGTTCAGCGCACAGGGTGTAGCTGACGCTGGCGTGTGAGGCCAGTGGATGTCCCGGTGCCACCAACGCACCCAGGCGGAAATGCCCGACACACAACTGTGTGGTTTCCGCACTGCGTGGCAGGGCAAAGGCCAGCCCCAGGTCTGCCTGGCCGTTGATCACCGCCGCCGGAATCGATTGTGAACCCTGCACGGTCACCCCGATGGTCACCGCCGGGTAGCGCTGGCGCATGCGCTTGAGCACGGCTGGCAGCAACTCCACTGTCGCGCCTTCCACCGTGGCGATTTCCACATGCCCGGTCTGCACCTGGTTCAGGCCTTCGAGTTCGCCGCGCACCCGTTCCACATCCTGCAACACCAGGGTGACATGGCGGGTCAGGATTTCCCCCGCAGCGGTCAGGCGCAACCCACCGGGCAAGCGCTCGAACAAGGCCGCGCCGACTTCGTCTTCAAGTTTGAGAATCTGCCGGTTCACCGCCGACGACGCCACGTTCAGCCGGCGCGCAGCTTCGCGGATCGAATGGCAGCGGCGGACCATATCGAAGTAGCAAATGGCCGCAGAGTGGATACGCAGCGTGCGGTTGAGCATTTTTTTCAGATCCTTGTGGGCACGGCTTCAAGCCTTGGGGCAGGGCGGCTGAATGGATTTTTGTAACGTCGATGCCGGGTATCTTGTGGAAATGATTGTATACAACTCTATGGACATCCAATCTTTCTATTGCATACAGTGAGCGCACAACAAAAACAGAGATCCCCTCACCATGACTATCCCGAAGGCGTCACCGCAACGGCCAGAAGATGAGAATCTTGGCGTCGCTGCCAACATGGCTTACGGCCTGCAGCATGTACTGACCATGTACGGCGGTATCGTGGCCGTGCCGTTGATTGTCGGCCAGGCGGCCGGGCTATCCCCCGCCGATATTGGCCTGTTGATCGCCGCGTCGTTGTTTGCCGGTGGCCTGGCCACGCTGTTGCAAACCCTGGGCCTGCCGTTTTTTGGCTGTCAGTTGCCCTTGGTGCAAGGGGTGTCGTTTGCCGGTGTGGCGACCATGGTGGCGATTGTCGGCAGCGATGGCGCAGGCGGTGTGCCGGCGATCCTGGGGGCGGTGATGGCCGCGTCGCTGATCGGGCTGCTGATTACCCCGATATTCTCGCGAATTACCAAGTTCTTCCCGCCGCTGGTGACCGGGATCGTGATTACCACCATCGGCCTGACGCTGATGCCGGTCGCCGCCCGCTGGGCCATGGGCGGTAACAGCCGTGCCGCTGATTTTGGCAGCATGCCGAACATCGGCCTGGCGGCCATCACCCTGGTGCTGGTGCTGTTGCTGAGCAAAGTGGGCAGCGCCACCATCTCGCGCCTGTCGATCCTGCTGGCGATGGTGTTTGGCACATTGATCGCGGTGTTTTTGGGCATGGCGGACTTCTCTACCGTGACCCAGGGCCCGATGATCGGCTTCCCTACGCCGTTCCATTTCGGCATGCCGACCTTCCATGTGGCGGCGATCCTGTCCATGTGCATCGTGGTCATGGTGACCCTGGTGGAAACCTCGGCGGACATTCTGGCGGTGGGCGAGATCATCGACACCAAGGTTGACTCCAAGCGCCTGGGCAACGGCCTGCGTGCCGACATGCTGTCGAGCATGTTCGCGCCGATCTTCGGTTCGTTCACCCAAAGCGCCTTCGCCCAGAACGTCGGCCTGGTGGCGGTGACCGGGGTCAAGAGTCGTTATGTGGTGGCCACGGGCGGCCTGTTCCTGGTGATCCTTGGCCTGCTGCCCTTCATGGGCCGGGTGATTGCCGCAGTACCGACCTCGGTGCTGGGCGGCGCCGGGATCGTGTTGTTTGGCACCGTGGCGGCCAGTGGTATACGCACGCTGTCCAAGGTTGATTACCGTAACAACATGAACCTGATCATCGTCGCCACCTCCATCGGTTTCGGCATGATCCCCATCGCCGCGCCGAGCTTCTACGATCAGTTCCCCAGCTGGTTCGCGACCATCTTCCACTCGGGGATCAGTTCCTCGGCGATCATGGCTATCCTGCTGAACCTGGCGTTCAACCACTTCACTGCCGGCAACTCGGACCAGCAGTCGGTGTTCGTCGCCGGCACCGAGCGCAGCCTGTGCTTCCAGGATGTGGCGGCGCTGCGCGACGGGGATTATTTCAGCAAGGGCAAATTGTTTGATGCCGAGGGCAAGGAGATCCCGCTGGTGGATGCATCACTGCAGAAAGCGACGGTGGCGGGGCGGGCTGAAACCAGCGAGGTGTAGCCAAAACACCGCAAAAATCTGAATGTGGGAGCGGGCTTGTCGGATCGCTCCGACATTTGATTGGTGGTGTTTAGAAGACCGTTGGTGAGCACACCTCATCCAAAAACTTCACCACCGTGCCCATGCACGGCTGGCGCTCCTCCACATGGGGCATATGGCTGGAGTCTTCAAACAGCGCTGCGCGTACATCGGCGATTTCATCGAGGAATGCCTTGAATTCCAGCGGTGTGGCCTGGTCATGCCGCCCGGAAATTATCAGGGTTGGCACTTGGATCTGCGTCAGCCGGCCAATGCTGATCGGGCCGTGCAGGACGTTGTAAACCGTAGGATCGGCCGCCATCTGGGCGAAGGTACGTGCCACTTCTTCGGGCCACGGGTTGATCCGGCACAAGGGTTGGTCATCGAAGCCGGCCGCCAGGTTGGCGGCGATCAAGGCGCGCAAGCCCCGGGGTTGGCGAAGCGCATGTTCACTGCCGAGCCTGCCGCCCCAGGCATGCCCAAGGATTGCGTAATGGTCGCTGATGCGCAGATGGTCGAGCAGGTTGTCCAGCTCTTCGAGAAACAGCTCAACCGTCCAGAAACCGGCGGGCTGGTGGGGCAGGTGGGTGGAGTGGCCATTGCCCAGTTGGTCGTAGTGAATCACCGCATGCCCACTGGCGGCCACGTCCTTGAAGGCGTCCAGGTAGTCATGGGTGCCACCGGGGCCGCCGTGGAGGACGACCAGTGGGGTCTTGCCGCTGTCGAGATTGCCGGTCACGCGGTACCAGGTCTGGTAACCGCGAAAGGCGGCGTAGCCCTGGCGGATCTGTTCGATGAATTCCATTTCCGGCCCTGCCATCAAAAATTGGTGGGGTACACGATAGTTTGAACAAAACGTTTAAGTAACTGGCAAAACGGCTAGGTTTTCCAGGGGGATTGGTGTGAGTGCCCAGCGAAGAAACCGGCTTGCCGGCGATAGCGTATTGGCCTGAGGCGCCGCTATCGCCGGCAATCCGGCGCCGACAGCGGGGTTATTGTTTTTGCGGGTCAAACTGCTTGTCGCGGATGAACAGCGCCGGGATCACCCCGCAGATGAAGTACGCCGCGCCCATCACCAAAAAGCCCACGCCAATCGAGCCGTGGGACGCCAGGAAGCCAATGGCTGCCGGCGCGACCGCCGCGCCGATCCTCCCGATGTTGTAGGCGCCGCCCACGGCTGAGCCGCGGAATTTCGCCTCGAAACTCTCGGTCATGTAGGTCGCGTTCACGCCGTAGGGAATGCCATACAGGAAGCCGAAGACAATCAGCAGCCAAAGGATATTCTCCGGGCTCTGGTACAGCACGATCACCGGCAGGAACACCGCCGTCCCCAATGCCCCGAAGGCAAACACCACGCGCCGCCCCAGGCGATCGGCCGCGAGGCCGGCGAGGATCTTGCCGAAAATCATTGCCGCGTAGGTGCCGACCATGTAGCTGGTCATTGACTTGAAGTTCATCCCCAACTCGCCTTCGAGGTAGGAGGGCATCCAGTTGTTGACCCCGTAGTAGCCAAACTGCAGGAAGCCTGCGGTCAGCGCCCAGAGCAGGAACATGCGGCTGGCCTTGGGATCACTGAAAATCAGCTTGAACATGCCATCGGGCTTTTTCGCCGCGACGCGCTGGGTGCCTTCGGCTTTTTCCCGCGCGCGTTCGGCCTGGGCGTTGAGCCAGGCCTGGGGCTCCGGCACCAGGCGTTGCATCAGCACGGCGAGGATCACCGGGATGATCGCCACGTAGAATAGCCAGCGCCAGCCGTGGTCCGGCAGGATCCAGCCGGCCAACAAGGTCGCGACGATATAGCCCACCGACCAGCCGGCCTGCAAGGTGCCAAGCACGGTGGTGCGGTAGCGGGTCGGCACGTATTCGGCCATCAGGGTGTTGCAGGCGACATACAGCGCGCCCAGGCCAAGGGAGGCGAAGAAACGGGTGGCCGCAAACTGCCAGTAGCTGTGGGTCAGGCCAAGGATCGCGGTGCCCACCGAGAACAGCACGATGCTCCACACCACGGTCTTGACCCGGCCAAAGCGGTCACAGGCCCAGCCGCCGTAAATCCCGCCGACCGCCATCCCGGCCAGGGTGAAACTGCCCAGGCTGCCGGCCTCGACACTGGTCAGGCCGAACTCGGCTTTCAGGCTGCTGAGACTGTAGGACAGCAGCATCAAATCTGCGCCATCGATCAAGAGGCCGAGGAAGCAGAAAATGAAAACAATGATCCACAGGTTGTTTTTTGCGGGCGACAACGCACCCGCCGATGCGGCGACTTCCATAGCGATACCTTGTTGTAGTTGTAGGGCACGGTTTATGGGGGTTTGTAGGAGCCGGCTTGCCGGCTCCCACCGTAGAGGCGGGGTTAGTGCTGGGCCTCGCGAATCATGTTGCGTGCAATCACCAACTGCTGGATCTGGGTCGTACCCTCATACAGCCGGAACAGCCGTACATCGCGATAGAACCGTTCGATCGCATACTCGCTCACATAACCTGCGCCACCATGGATCTGCACACAGCGGTCTGCCACCCGGCCGCACATTTCGGTGGCGAACATCTTCGCGCAGGAGGCTTCGGTGCCGATGTTCAGGCCGTCGTCACGCTTGCGCGCCGCGTCCAGCACCATGCAGCGGGCCGCGTAGATTTCAGCCTTGCTGTCGGCGAGCATCGCCTGGATCAACTGGAACTCGGCAATCGGCTGGCCGAATTGCTTGCGGTCGATGGCGTAGTGCAGGGCATCGTCGAGCATGCGCTCGGCGGCGCCGACGCTGACCGCTGCGATATGCAGGCGGCCCTTGTCGAGCACCTTCATCGCGGTCTTGAACCCCACGCCTTCGACGCCGCCGATCAGTTGCCCGACGGGGACCCGCACATTGTCGAAAATCACGTCGCTGGTATGGGCGCCTTTCTGGCCCATCTTGTGGTCGCGCTTGCCCAGGGACACCCCCGGCGTATTGCGCTCGACGATAAACGCGCTGATCCCGCCCGAGCCCTTGGTATCCGGGTTGGTGCGGGCCATCACCGTGAAAATCCCGGCATGGGGCGCATTGGTGATAAAGCGCTTGGTGCCATTGATCAGGTAATGCTCGCCATCGCGCACGGCGGTGGTCTTCAGCGAGGCGGCGTCGGAGCCTGCGTCCGGTTCGGTCAGGCAGAACGAACTGAGCAACTCGCCACTGGCCAGCTTGGGCAGGTAGTGCTGTTTCTGCGCCTCGGTGCCGTCCAGCAGAATGCCGATGGAGCCGATGCCATTATTGGTGCCGAAGTAGGAACGGAATGCCGGCGAGGTGCGCCCCAGCTCGAAGGCGATGCAGACTTCTTCTTCCATGGTCACGCCCAGGCCGCCATAGGCTTCGGGCAGGGTCAGGCCGAACAGGCCCATGTCCTGGAATTGCTGGACAATGTCCGCCGGGATCTCATCGGTCTCGGCGATTTCGTTTTCCCGTGGGATCAGCGCTTCATTGACGAACTGGCGAATGGAATCCAGCAGCAGATGCAGCGTTTGCGGGTCTCGGATCATGTGCATTCCTCGGCGGCCCGTTCGGCGGGCCTGTTGTTTGATCTGCCGAGGCCGTGCACCGATCTGTCTAGCGGGCGGCGGCCTCGATGTTGTTGACCATGTGCTTGAGACGCGGCCCGATGTCGTCTTCGAGTTTTTCCCGGGAAAGGTGGAAACTCGGCCCGCCACAGTTGAACGTCAACAGCCCATGTTGTGCGTGCAGCATGGGCACGGCGATGGCGTTGACATCGCGGTGCCATTCCCCGATCGACATGCAATAGCCGAAGTCGGTGTAGTCCCTTAACGCGCGCTCCAGCCCTTTGCGAATCGTCGGCCAATCCTCCAGATGGCGCTGGCGGATATGGTCGAGCATGAACTCACGCTCGTTTTCCGGCATCGCCGCCAGGCAAGCGCGGCCTGCCGAACTCAAGTGCAGCGGCAGGCGCGTACCGACCTGGCGGCGCATGGTCATGTTCGCTTCGCCCTGGACCACGTCCAGGTACACCATGTCCAGGCGGTCCCGGGTGGCCATTGCGACGGCGGCCTGGGCGTACTTGGCCATGGTTTCCATCAGCGGGTGGGCCACGGCCCGCACCGACAGGTTGGAAAGCATCGCGTAACCAAACGCCATCACCCCCACATCCAACTGGTACCGGCCCGACTGCGGCAGGTGCTTGAGGTAACCCAAGCGGGTCAGGGTGTGCGTCATGCGGGTAATCGTCGGCTTGGGCAGGCCGGTCTTGCGCGCCAGTTCCTGGTTACCCAACACGCTTTCGCTGGGGGTAAAGCAGCGCAGCAGTTCCAGGCCACGGGCCAGGGCCGTGATGAACTGGCGGTCCTTGTCTTCCTCCTCCTCGCTATTCATCGGATCCACCCGCAGATGTTCGAACCCGTTGCTGCCTGCAGGTGCCTCTGGTGTGCGGCGCATGGTAGTCCCTCTTTTTTTATAAAATCAACAAAACAAAATTGTATTCCGCAGTGCGAAACTAAGCAACTGATTGGTTTTCTCCGTGCGTTCCTAATTAACCTTCAATAAACAATGAGTTAACCGAGATTTCATTGGGCGTTGCGGTTTTTGCATTTACACCCGCCGGGTCGATACCTATGATCATGGCTAAATACGGAATGTTATTTCGCATAGCGAAACTAACGTTGATCGCACTAACAAGAACATTGCAGCAGGAGTACATGTGGCTAATCCTGATCAACCCGTGGTCTACCTCGACGTCCAGGACAATGGCGTTGCCGTGGTGCGCATCCATCGCCCCGACGTCAAAAACGCCCTTAACGCCCAGGTGCGGGAGGAACTGGCCGGGCACTTTCGTGCCTTGGCCCGGCGCCGGGATGTGCGCGTCATTGTGCTGACCGGTGGCGAGCAGTTTTTTGTGGCGGGCGCCGACATCAAGGAGTTCGCCAGCGCCAGTCCTATCGAGATGTATCGCCGGCACACCGAGTACCTGTGGGAAGCCATCAGCCGTTGCCCGAAACCGGTGATCGCTGCGGTCAACGGCTTTGCCCTGGGCGGTGGCTGCGAGTTGGCGATGCATTGCGACATGATCGTGGCCGGCGAATCGGCGCGTTTTGCCCAACCTGAGGTCAAGCTCGGCCTGATGCCGGGTGCCGGCGGCACACAACGCCTGGTGCGTGCGGTGGGAAAATTCCAGGCCATGCGTATTGCCCTGACTGGCTGCATGGTCAAGGCCCCCGAAGCCCTGGCCATGGGCATGCTCAGTGAGGTGGTGGCCGACGACCAGACCTTGCCACGAGCCCTGGAGCTGGCGGCGCAGATCGCCGCGCTGCCGCCGCTGGCGGTGGAGCAGATCAAGGAAGTGATGCTTGCGGGCGCCGACCTGCCGCTGGAAAGCGCCCTGGTACTGGAGCGCAAGGCGTTCCAATTGCTGTTCGATTCTGCGGATCAGAAGGAGGGCGCCGCGGCGTTCTTCGAGAAACGCACACCCAACTACCTCGGGGAATAACCATGGCCGATTCGATCAACATCATGGGCCTGGTGGGCACTGGCGTCATGGGCGCTGGCATCGCGCAGATTGCCGCCCAGGCCGGCGTGCGCGTGCGCTTGTTCGACGCCCGCGATGGCGCGGCGCAGGCGGCTCGCGACAGCCTCGACGCGACCTTCGCCAAGCTGGTCGGCAAGGGCAAGCTCACCCAGGCGGCCATGGACAGCGCGTTGTGCAACCTGCACGTGGCCTCCAGCCTTGACGCCCTGCACGATTGCGACCTGGTGGTTGAGGCCATTGTCGAAAACCTCGATGCCAAGCGTGGCCTGCTGCACCAGTTGGAGTCCATCGTGACGCCGGGGTGCATCCTCGCCAGCAACACCTCATCGCTGTCGGTCACGGCGATTGCCGCGGGTTGCCAGCATCCTGGGCGAGTCGCCGGCCTGCACTTTTTCAACCCGGTGCCGCTGATGCGCGTGGTGGAAGTCATCGACGGCCTGGCCACCGCGCCAGCCGTCGGCGAGGCCTTGCTGGGATTTGTCGCGCGCACCGGCCATCGTGGCGTGCGGGCCAAGGACACTCCCGGTTTTATCGTCAACCACGCCGGCCGTGCCTACGGCACCGAAGCCTTGAAGATGCTGGATGAAGGCATTGCCGAGGGGGGCGATATCGACCGCATCCTGCGCGACGGTGCGGGTTTTCGCATGGGGCCGCTGGAGCTGCTGGACCTCACCGGCCTGGACGTTTCCCACCCGGTCATGGAATCAATCTACAACCAGTTCTACCAGGAGCCGCGCTACAAACCCTCGGCCCTGACCCGGCAGATGCTGGTGGGTGGGCGCCTGGGGCGCAAGACCGGCCAGGGTTTCTACCGCTACGAAAATGGCCAGAGGATCGACGGCCCACAGCCGCAGCCGGTGCCGACTGTTACCACGCTGCCACCGGTGTGGATCGCCACGGAAAACCCCGAAGATCACGAACGCCTCAGCACCTTGCTGATCAACCTCGGCGCGCAATTGGAAACTGGCGCGCAGCCGTCGCCCGCTGCGTTGTGCCTGCTGGCACCTTACGGCCGCGACGCGACCGCCACCTGCGAGTGGTTCCACACCGATCCGGCGCGCACCTTGTGCGTTGACCTTCTGCCCGACCTGTCGCGCCATCGCACCCTGATGCAAAACCCGCTGACCGCCGCGCCGATGCGCGACGCTGCCCACGCCTTGCTCGCCAGGGATGGCGTGGGGGTGACGGTGATTGGCGACAGTGTTGGCTTTGTGGCCCAGCGTACCTTGGCGATGGTGGTCAACCTGGCCTGCGACATTGCGCAGCAGCGCATCGCCAGCGTCGAGGATATCGATCAGGCGGTACACCTGGGCCTCGGTTACCCCCACGGCCCGCTGGCTTGGGGCGACGCCCTCGGGCCCCGCAGGATTTTGACGATTTTGCAGCGCCTGTGCGAGATCACCCACGACCCACGCTACCGCCCCAGCCCCTGGCTGAGACGCCGTGCGTTGCTGGGGATTTCCTTGCGCCATCCAGAGCCGGCAATCGGCTGACACAGACTTTCAGGAATAAAAACAATGGGTGCATTAACAGGTTTGCGTGTACTGGATTTGAGCCGGGTATTGGCCGGCCCATGGTGTGGCCAGGTGTTGGCGGACCTCGGCGCGGAAGTGATCAAGATCGAGCGCCCGCAGAGCGGCGATGACACTCGGGGCTGGGGGCCGCCATGGATGAAGACCGACACCGGCGAGTCGTCCGGGCAGGCGTCGTATTACCAGTCCACCAACCGCGGCAAGCTGTCGGTGGCCATCGACCTGGCCAGTACCGAAGGCCAGGAACTGGTACGGGCGCTGGCGGCCAGCTCCGATGTGCTGATCGAAAACTACAAGGCCGGTTCCCTGGCGCGCTACGGCCTGGACTACGCGACACTGGCCCAGATCAACCCGCGCCTGGTGTATTGCTCCATCACCGGCTTCGGCCAGACCGGCCCGCGTGCGCAAGAGCCCGGCTACGACTTCATCATCCAGGGCATTGGCGGCCTGATGAGTATTACCGGTGAGCGCGACGACTTGCCGGGCGGCGGCCCGCAAAAAGTCGGCGTGGCATTTTCTGACCTGATGACCGGGCTGTATTCCACCGTGGCGATCCAGGCCGCGCTGCTCAGCCGCGAACGCACCGGCGTCGGCCAGCACATCGATATGGCCCTGCTGGATGTGCAAGTGGCAACCCTGGCCAACCAGAGCATGAACTACCTGGCCTCCGGCAAAGTGCCCCAGCGCTTTGGCAATGCCCACGCCAATATCGTACCGTACCAGGTGTTTCGCGCCGCCGACCGCGACTTCATCATCGCCTGTGGCAACGACAGCCAATTTATCGCCTTGTGCCACAGCATCGGTCTGCCACACCTGCCGGACGACCCGCGTTTTCGGCGCAATGCCGACCGTGTCGCCCATCGGGCCGAAATCGTCGAGCTGCTGTCGGCGCACTTCCTTGGCCGCACGGCAGATGAGTGGGTCAGCTGCATCCATGCCTCGAAAGTGCCGGTGGGTGCGATCAACAACATCGCGCAATCCCTGGAAGAGCCGCAGGTGATTGCCCGTGGCTTGATGGTGAAGATCCCCCATCCGCAAAACCCCGACTTCGCCATGGTTGGCAGCCCGATCAAGATGTCTGGCACGCCAGTGGAGTACGTGCGACCAGCGCCGATGCTGGGGCAGCATACGGATGAGGTGTTGGCGGGGCGGTTGGGGTTGTCTGGTGAGCAGTTGGGGCAACTGAAGAGTAACGGGGTTATTGAGCAGTTGCCGTGATGGGCGCGCGTTGGGTTGCTACTGAAATATTTTGCTCAACGCGCCCATATCCATGGCTTCATTCATTTTCAAGGGCGCAGAAAAGGTGAAGGGCTCCTTGTAGAGTGACTCGTAGTCCATCTGCACAAATACGTCATTCCTTTGTAGGAACAGACTCATTTGCAGCAGGCACAAGGGGCCGAACTGGGTGCTTTTAGTCGGCTCCAGAATCGCGATGTCATTTCCCGGCCTTACGGCTGAGCCTTTGGTGGGCCAGCCTTTGGCGAAACATTCAGGATTCAAGCGCGCCTTCTCCAGCACGGCGGGCCAGCGACTGTCCCCCAGCCCATCGAAGTGTTCATCGCCAACGCGAATGCTGAACGCAGTAATGATGCCCGGCCCAATCCCTTCATTGGACAGGTACAGGCCGCTTTTTTGTGCCGTTAAATGCGGAGTGATCATCAGGTAGGGCCGTACGGACAGTCGGTTGTGCTCACGCATCAGGTCCAGTTGCCAGAAGGAAATCGACGCGGCGGCAATCGAGATCACCACGGCTGCCAGTGAGAGCAGCGTGCCTAAAGATAGCTTGGGTGTTTCCGGCGTCAGGGGAGTGATGGGGTGGCGCGGTTTGAAAAAGGGATGGTCATGCAGTTTTTTCACGTAGTCCGACTCCTTGTCGAATGGGTAGGTCTTGGTGGGTTAATGTTGGCTGGGATGGTAAAGAGTTTCGGCGACACCGGCGAAATATTCAGCTCAAGCGCTTTGATGATCCAGTCGGAGGGTTCCTGCTTTTTTGTAGGTTGTGAGTGAGGCTGCTGAAAGTTGAATCTCCCCAAATTTGCCAGACTCGCTGGAATCGCGTACGTAAAAGTGCATTAAATATTTGACTTATCCTTTTCAATCAGTAAGATACGCCGCATTCCGCGATAGCTCAGTTGGTAGAGCAAATGACTGTTAATCATTGGGTCCCTGGTTCGAGTCCAGGTCGTGGAGCCAGATAGAGAAAAGCCTGCAGCGATGCAGGCTTTTTTTTGCTCGCGATTTGGTCCCTGACGCTACTTGCCCGTCTCGGGGAATGCTGCCAAACAGAGCCGCCCATACGCTGCCACCAACTGCTCCAACGTAAACGCCAGATTCCGCCCGCTGGGATTGGGCAGCACCCACACCGCGGCATCCCCCAACGTCCGCGGTTGCAGCCCCCACGCGACCTCGCGCTGCCCCGATAGCGCGCAATAACCCGCCTTGCCCAGGAACGCCACATAGCGCGGTGAATACTGGCGGATTTTGTTTTCAAAGCCCTCGGCCGCCGCCTTGAATTCATCCTGGGACAGTTGATCGGCCCGCGCCGTTGGCCGTTCCACGACGGTCGTCAGCCCGCAGTGGTACTGCAAGATTGTTCGATCATCCTCGGGCTGAACTTGATGTGGGGTAAACCCAGCCAGGTGCAAGGTGCGCCAGAAGCGGTTGCTGCGTCCGGCAAAATGATGGCCCTGGGCGGCTGCCAGCAGGCCCGGATTGATCCCGCAAAAAATCACGGCCAGCCGCTCGGCCAGGATGTCTTCCAGTCCTTGACTCATGTCGGGGCACCCTGCGCCAGGTTGTCCAGCAACCACTGGCTGAAGCTGCGCGCCAGTGGGTCGTTTTCGCTGTCGCGGTGGGTCAGCAAGGCCCAGTTGGGGCCGCGAATGGTCGCGTCGACCAAAGGTTGCAGCAGGCCGTTGTCCCGCGCGTGCTGGCTCAGTAACTGGCTGACCAGTGCGATGCCCAGGCCACCGCAGGCTGCGTCCAGCAGCAGGCCGGGGTCGGAGAAGTTCAGGCCCTGGTCCTGCTGGCCCACGTCGATCCCGGCTTCCACCGCCCAATGGCTCCAGTCCATTTCCCGCTCGCCATGCAGGGTGGTGCGTTGCTCGCGGGGCAGGGCCAGTACGCTGGGGTGCGCGGCGGGATACAGACGGTCGGTGTGCAGCACTTTGAAGCTGCACTCGGCCTGGGCGCTGATGTCGTCGCGCACGGCGAGGTCGATGGTCTGGGTGGCCATGTCGGGTACTTCGTCGGTGCTGAACAGCCACAAATCCACGTCCGGGTGGTGTCGGCGGAAGTCGGCCAGGCGCGGCAACAGCCAGTGGCGGGCAAAGGCGGGCGTGGTGTTGAGCACCAGTTGATTGGCCTTGCGGTACTGCCCCAGCCGACGTACGCCCACTGACAACTGTTGCAACAGGGCCTGGGTGGTGCTGAGGAAATCATGGCCGGCATCGGTCAGGGCGACGCTGCGCCCGTTGCGGAAGAACAGCGGCTGTTCCAGGTACGCTTCGAGGCTGCGGATCTGTTGGCTGATGGCCGATTGGGTCAGGTGCAGTTCGTTGGCAGCCTTGTGAAAACTGCCCAGCCGCGCCGCCGCTTCGAAGCCGCGCAGTGCCCCCAGGGGCGGCCAGTGTTTAAGCATGCTGATAAGTTTCTCTAATCATTTGCCTGCAAAATCCATCGTTTGTTTGGCGGTTTGGCCAAACGTAGCATGGATCCCCATAGCGTGTACGTCGTTTTCGGTGAACACAAAGGCTTAACTCAGAAGGGGGTTGTCATGCTGCAGAACGAGATGCCACACAGCGGCTGGAGAATGCCGGCGGAATGGGCCAGGCATGCTGCGACCTGGATGGTCTGGCCCCATAACCAGGCACTCTGGGAGGCGGGATGGCGCGTGACCCTGGCCCAGGTGCAGGCGGATTTTGCGCGGGTCGCCAATGCCATCGCGCGGTTCGAGCCGGTGAAGCTGGTGGTTGACCCTTGTGCACTCGACACGGCCAAAGCCCTGTGCGGCCCCAACATCGAACTGATCGCGCTGGCGGTCAACGACAGTTGGTGCCGCGACTCCGGCCCCAGCTTCATTGCTCACCCGCAATTGGGCCTGGCCGGTGTGAGCTGGCGTTTTAACGCGTGGGGCGGCAAGTCGGCCCACGACCTGGACGAAAGCCTGGCCCGGCGCACCCTCAACCACTTGGGCCTGCCATGCTTTGGCACGCCGTTGAGCAATGAAGGCGGGGCGATTCATGTGGACGGTGAGGGCACGTTGATTACCACCGAGTCGGTGTTGCTCAACCCCAATCGCAACCCGGGCATGGGCAAGGCCGAGATGGAGGCGTTCTTTGCGCGCTGGCTGGGGGTGACAAAAACCATCTGGCTGCCGGGCGATCCGGATTACGTCACCGGGGATATGACCGACGGCCATGTCGATGGTGTGTGCGCCTTTGCCCGCCCCGGCGTGTTGCTGGTGGACGCCACCCACGACCAGGGTTCGGTGTACGCCGAGGTGGCACGGGCAAACCGCCGCGCCCTGGAGTTGGCCACCGATGCCAAGGGCCGCCGGTTCGAGTTGATCGAACTCTTTGAGGCCAGCGAGGCGGTGGATGCCGACGCCGAGGTGTTTTGCGCGTCCTACACCAACTTTTACATCGCCAACGGCGCGATCATCATGCCGGCCTATGGCATTGCGGCCGACCAGGTGGCCGCCGAGGTACTGGCCCAGGCATTCCCGGATCGCGTGGTGGTACCGGTGCGTATCAACCACCTGGCCCATGGCGGCGGCGGCGTGCATTGCATCACCCAGCAGCAGCCGGCCTGGCCGGTGGAGGGCTGATGCCATGACCTTGATGACCATCGCCACCACCCAGATGCCCTGCACCTGGGATTTGCCGCACAACCTTGATCAAGCCGAACGGCTGGTGCGTGAAGCGGCCAGCCAGGGCGCCCAGGTCATCCTGCTGCAAGAACTGTTTGCCACGCCGTATTTCTGCATCGAACAGCAACACAAACACCTGGCCTTGGCTGAGGAGTACCGCCATAGCGCGGTGCTCAAGCGCTTCGCCGCGCTGGCCGGGGAGCTGGGCGTGGTGCTGCCGTTGAGCTGGTTCGAAAAGGCCGGCAACGCCTACTTCAATTCTCTGAGCGTGGCCGATGCCGACGGGCAACTGCTGGGGGTGTATCGCAAGACCCATATCCCCAACGCCATTGGCTATCAGGAGAAGGAATACTTCAGCCCCGGCGACACTGGCTTCAAGGTCTGGGACACCGCGTTCGGCCGCCTCGGCGTGGGTATCTGCTGGGACCAGTGGTTCCCCGAGACCGCGCGTTGCCTGGCGTTGCTGGGCGCCGAGGTGTTGCTGTTTCCCACCGCCATCGGCTCCGAGCCGGGTTGTGCCAGCCTGGACTCCCGTGATCACTGGCAGATGACCATGCGCGGGCACGCCGCCGCCAATCTGTTGCCGGTGGTGGCGGCCAATCGTGTCGGCCGGGAAGTGGCGACCAGCGACCCGGCCTTGCAGATGGAGTTCTACGGCTCGTCGTTTATCTGCAACCACAAAGGCGCACTGCTGGCCGAGGCCGACCGCGCCAGCAGCGGCGTGCTGCTCCAGTGCCTGGACCTGGCGGCCATGGCCGAAGAGCGCCTGACCTGGGGCATCTACCGCGACCGCCGCCCGGACATGTATGGCGGCTTGCTGACCCAGGACGGTCGCCATCTGCATCCACGCTGGCAGACCCAAGGGGTATGACATGAAGCTGATCCACTGCACCCTGGCCCTGAGCATCGTCATCCCGACGGTACAGGCCGACGAAAAGATCCTGCGCCTGTACAACTGGGCCGACTATTTTGCCGAAGACACCCTGGCTCGCTTTACTGCCGAAACCGGGATCCAGGTGATCTACGACGTGATGGATGGCAGCGAGACCCTGGAGGCCAAGCTGATGGCCGGTGGCAGTGGCTATGATCTGATCTTCCCCGGCGATACGGTGGGCGAGCGCTTGATGCGCGCCGGCAGCCTGCAACCGCTGGATTCGGCGAAACTTGCGGCGCTGGAGGATATCGAACCAGGCCTGCAACAACTGCGCAGTCATTACCGCGCGTCAAATCAGGCCACAGTGCCCTACACCTGGGGCACGATTGGCCTGACCTATAACGCCGAGCAAATCCTACAGCGCATGCCGAATGCGCCGGTCAATAGCCTGGACCTGTTGTTCAAGCCGGAACTGGCGCGCCAATTTGCCGATTGCGGCATCTCGCTGATCGACTCGCCCGACGAAGTACTGGCCGTCGCGCTGATTTACCTGGGGCGCGAACCGCGCAGTGCCAAGCCCGAAGACCTGGCCGCGGCCAGCGCCCTGTTGCTCAAGCTGCGGCCATACATCCGCAAGTTCCAGTCGCAGCCGGTGACTGACCTGGTCAATGGCAACCTGTGCCTGTCCCTGGGCTACAGCGGCGACATGACCCAGGCGCAACGGGCGGCGGATGCGGCGGGTAAAAAGGCGCGCTTCCAATACCACATCCCCCGCGAGGGCACGACGGTGTGGATGGACACCATGGCCATTCCCGTGGATGCGCGGCATCCGGAATATGCCTACGCGTTTATCAACTTTGTCATGCGCCCGGAGAACATGGCGGCCATCAGCAATTTCACCGGCTACCCCACGGCCAATGCCAAGGCCCGCGCCAGCGTGGATCCGGCCATGGGCAACAACCCGGACATTTACCCGGACGACGCCACCTTCAAGCGACTGGTGGCCGGCCAGGATATTCCCCAGGCCGATATGCGCGCACGCATGCGGGTTTGGACTAAATTCAAGACGGCCGTCGGTCAATGACGGCACCTACAGAGGTACACATGAGCACACGTCGCCAATTCATCAAACAGGCCGCGGTGGTGGCCAGCCTGGGCGCCGCCGCCTCCATGGGGCTGCCCGTGCAGGCGGCACTCCTGGGCCGCTGGTTCATGCCCGACGAGGGTGAGAAACACCAGCGTGCCTTTATCGCCTTCGGCGCCCAGGAGGCGATTCACCAGGACTTTACCCCCGCTGTGCAGGACGCCCTGGGCCGTATCGCCCGGGCGATTGCCGCGTACGAGCCGGTCACGGTGTTCTGCCGCGAAGAAGAGCGTGAGCTGGCCGAAGAAAAATGCGGCACCCGCAACATCACCTTCGTGCACACCGAACTGGATGACATCTGGATGCGTGACACCGGCGCCAACTTTGTCGTGGATGATAATGGCCAGTTGGGCGCGGTGGACTTCAACTTCAACGGCTGGGGCAACAAGCAGCAGCACGCCGACGATGCCGAACTGGCAGCTCACGTTGCCGAGCTGGCAGGCGCCACCTATATCCGCAGCGAACTGGTGGGCGAGGGCGGTGCCATCGAAGTGGACGGCCACGGCACCGGGATCATGACCGAAAGCAGTTGGATCAATACCAACCGCAACCCCGGCTGGAGCAAGGCCGACGTCGAGGCCGAACTGAAGAGCCGGCTGGGCTTGCGCAAGATCATCTGGTTGCCGGGCATCAAGGGCAAGGACATTACCGACGCCCATGTCGACTTTTACGCACGCTTTGTCTCGCCGGGCGTGGTCATCGCCAACCTGGACACCGACCCCCAGTCCTACGACCACCAGGTGACCTTGGCCCACCTGGATATTCTCAAGCAGGCCACCGATGCCGATGGCCGGCCGTTGCAAATACACACCGTATCGCCGCCGCTCAACCCGCGCAGCAACCGTTTCAGCCGTGACAATCCGGACTACGCCGCCGGCTACATCAACTACTTCGTGATCAATGGCGCCGTGATCGCCCCGCAGTTTGGCGACAAGGCCGCCGACCGCAAGGCATTCGACCTGCTGTCCCGGCTCTATCCGGGACGCAAGGTGGTGCAGCTGGATATCGACGCCATTGCGGCCGGCGGTGGTGGCATTCACTGCGTGACCAGCCATCAGCCTTGGGTTTAGCTTGTGGCCCCGGCCAGGCGCCCGAGGCGCAACCAGCCAATCAACACGGCCGCGATCAGCAAGAAACCCAGGTAGCCAAACAGCGGGTAAACCTGGCCGACCAGGCTGATAAAACCGATCAGGCTGCCGGCAAAGGCCAGTGTGGCAAAGGCCGCCGAACCGACCCGGAATGTACGGGTGCCGGGTGGCAGCAGGCGGGCCGAGAAGGAGTACAAAGTGCCGACGGCGGTATTGAGGATCATCAGGAAGATAATCACCGCCATCAGCAGCCCGAGCGCCGGCGAGACTTCGCTGGCGATGGACAGCATCGGCATCGGCAGATCCGCCACGCTGTCCAGGCGCGACAACAAGCCCAGGCTCATGACCAGCATCAGCAGGCCCAATATGGCACCGCCGAGAATTCCGCCCCAGACTGCCTGTTTTTCGCTTTTCGCCGCGCCGCCCATGATTGCCAGGATCGGTACGCCGGCCACAATGTTGTAGGACACGTACAGCAATGCGCCGAGCAGCCAATGGCTGGCGCCGGCACTCTGGCGGGCGGCCAGTTGGTCCAGCTCAGGGAAGCTCAGGCCTCGGGTGGCAACGCCGTACAGCGCCACGCCGACTGCCGTGAGGATCAAGAACGGGGTGACCGAGCCGATCAGGCCGATGACCTTGTGCACGTCCAGGCACACAATAACGATCACCACCAGGGTGACCGCCACGCTGCCCAGGGTGGCCGGGATGCCGAACTGCTGTTCCAGTAATGCGCCGCCGCCCGCGAGCATCACCACCGTTACCGCAAACATGAAAAAGGTGATCATCAGGTCGACCAGCACCCCCAGGTGCCGCCCGCACAACGCATACACCACATCTTTATGGGAGGTGGCGCGCAGGCGGTTTCCCATGCCCGCCAGCGCCATCCCAAGGAAGGTGAACAACGCCGCGCTGAGCACTGCGCCGAGCAATCCCCATACGCCGAAATCGACGAACATCAGCAACAGTTCCCGACCCGAGGCGAACCCCGCACCAACGATCACGCCGACAAATGCACCGGCAATCTTCAGACTCTCTTTCATGACGACTTCCCTTGAATTGTTTTTGTTAAGGGGCGTGCGAGCTTGCTTGTGAAACACCGCAGGCGTAACGCGCAGTCCTTGAACCAACGCGTTGCCTTGAGGTTTGTGGCGAACTATCAGCGGGTAGGCGGGCCGACCCAGGCCTGGACTTCGATTTCTACATCGACCCCCAGCGCCAGTTGCGTACCACCCACCGTGGAGCGCACCGGGAAACCCTGCTTGAAGTAGCGTGCGTACACCTCGTTGAAACCGGCGAAATACTGCATATCTGATAACCACACCGTGGCCTTCACCACCTGGTCAAACCCGGCACCGCATTCGGCCAGGGTTTCGCCGATGCGGCTCATGACGGCTTCGGTTTGCAGTTGGATATCACCGCGTACCACTTCGCCCTTTGGGTCCATGGGCACTTGTCCGGAGAGGTACAGCAGATCGCCCGCCCGAATGGCTTTGGAGAACGGGTAGGGCAGGTGACTGGGATAACGCTGGAGACTTTCTGACATGACAAGGAACCTCGGCAGAGTGAATGATCAGCGCAAGCGGGCCGCAGCCAGGCGCTGTGGTTCTACGCCCTGGCGCCGCAGCGCTTCAGGCAAGGGTTGATCGAGCAATAGGGCGCAGGCCAGTTGCGAAACGCCTGCCGCCGACTGGATGCCATAACCGCCCTGGGCGGCAAGCCAGAAGAAGCCTTCACACTGTTCGTCCCAGCCGACCACCAGGTCGCCATCGGCCACGAATGAGCGCAGGCCGGCCCAGCTGTGGCGTGGCCGCCGAATGCTCAGGGAAGTGGCGGCTTCGATGTGATAAATCCCGGTGGCAACATCCAGCTCTTCGGGCATCACGTCCTGTGGCGGGACCGGGTCGGCGTTGGCCGGTGAGCCCAGCAGTTGGCCGGCGTCGGGTTTGAAGTAAAAGCTTTCATCGATGCCGATAACGGCGGGCCAGCGTGAAAAGTCGACGCCCTCGGGGCCATCGAAGGTGAATGCGGTACGGCGGCACGCTTGCAAGCCGACCGGTGCTACACCGCATTGCTGTGCAACCTGGTCGGCCCAGGCGCCAGCGGCGTTGACCAGATTACGTGCGCGTATTTGCCGACCGTCGGCCAATGTCAGCAGCCAGTAACGGCCCTGGCGGGTGGCGCCACTCAACTGCGCGTTGCACTGCAAGACCCCACCGGCACGGCGCATCGCCCGCAGGAAACCCTGGTGTAGCGCATGCACATCCAGGTCACGGGCCTCGGTTTCAAGCATGGCACCGGCGATCGCCTCCGGGCGCAGGCAAGGCACCAGTGACAGCGCCTGTTCACGATCGATCAGCGACACATTGGCTGCGGTAGCCAAGTGGCTGTCGAAGGTTTTTTTCAGCAATGGCTGCTGTTCGTGATTGGCAACATACAGGCAGCCGCGAGGTTCAAGCAGTGCGTGCTCGGTAAAGTCTGCCGGTGGTTGCTCGTAGAAGGCCCGGCTGGCGCGGGTCAGCGCTTGAATCTGCGGGGTGCCGTAGGTTTCCATGAACATGGCGGCAGAACGGCCAGTGGCGTGATAACCCGGCTGGCTCTCACGCTCGAGCACCACCACACTGGCCTCACTTGCCAGGCGATAGGCCAGTGAAGCGCCTGCAATGCCCCCGCCGATAATGGCGAAATCGAAACAATCGCGGTCCTGCATGCCTGAGTACCTTCTGTGTGCGAATGGGTTTTTCTCGTTTTTGATAATTCTCACATAAGAGAAATGTAGGGTATGAGAATTTCCCAGTCAAGCCTTCCTCGTGGGTTAATATTCCGGGCTTGGTCCACGACAGAGAGTCAGCATGAGTTCCGATCAGACAGCGCCCGCTTCGTGTTCCACGGCCCATCCGCTGATAGATCGCAGCCAGGTAGGCGCCCGCCTGCGGGGAATCCGCAAAAACCAGCAGCTGACGCTCAAGCAATTGTCTGAGCGTTCGGGCGTGGCGCTGTCGACCTTGTCGAAGATGGAACTGGCGCAGGTATCGGTGAGCTACGAAAAACTGGCGGCGGCGGCGCGGGCACTGAGCGTGGATATTGCGCAGTTATTCAGCCCGGAAACGACCGCGCCCAACCAGGTCCAGCCCACCGTGGTCAGCACCGCCATAGATAGCGCGGCGGGCTACAGCACGGGCAATTATGACTATCACCCGATGGCCGGGGACTTCCCCGGGCGGCGCATGACGCCGATGTACGCACGCATCTTCGCCCGTGAACTGACCCAGTTTGACGACTACATCCGCCACCCCGGCCAGGAGTTCGCGGTGGTGCTGTCCGGACGGGTGCGGATTCAATTCGAAACGGGCGAGTCCATCAGCATTGGCTGTCGCGAAACCGCTTATTTCAATAGCGGCATCGGCCATATCTACCTCGCCGAAAGCGAGGCGGACGCTGAAGTGATGGTGGTGATGACGGATTACTGAGGTGTGCTGGCGACGCTGCTCATCCAGTATTGCGCTTGGCCGCTGTGCTCATCGATCTCCTCATGGGTGACCACAAACCCTTGTGACAGGTAGAACTGGTAACTGGCGCTGTTGTTTTTATAAACCGCCAAGGTCAGTACGGGCTGCTGCTTCCTGGCGTGCGCCACCAGCTGTTTGCCGAGGCCCTGGCCCTGGCAGTCGGGGGCGACAAACAGCGCGGCCATCTGCTGCTCGAGCAACGAGTAAAACCCCACCACCGTCGATTGACGCTCAATGACGAAGGTCTGGGATGCAGGGAGGTAAAGGTTGCGCATGTTCTCGACCTGCGACTGCCAGAAGGCGGCGTCGATAAAGTCGTGGGCTATGAGCGAGGCATCCAGCCAGATCTGCAGGACGCAATCGAGGTCTTTGGGGTCAAGGGGTCTGATCATTTTTTAAGTCTTGCGATGGGTTATTCGACGCTCAGGCCGGCCGCTTTCCAGTCGTCAAACCCGGCGCGCAGCCGGCGTGCGGGCAAGCCATGGGCGTGCAAGGTGTTGATGGCATCGGTGGACAGCACGCAATAAGGCCCGCGGCAGTAGGCGACCACGTGCTTGCCTTTGGGCAGCTCTGCCAAACGCTGTTGCAGGGCCTCAGCCGGGATGTTGAGCGCGCCTGGCAAGTGCCCTGAAGCGAACTCGTCTTCGGGGCGCACATCCAGTAGCACCACGCTCTGGCTTTGCATCTGCAGCAGCAACTCCTCGATGGATATACCCTCCAGGCGGTCACGTCGCGACAGGCTATCGAGGGCTACCTCGCGTATCTCGGCATGCTGGAACGCCAGGTAGCCACGCAATGCTTCCAGCAAAGGCGCCACCGGACCGGCCCCCAGGCTGTACAGCACCCGTTTGCCATCACGGCGCGTCTGCACGATGCCCGCGCGCTTGAGTTGCTGCAAATGCTGCGAAGCATTGGCCACAGACACGCCGGACAGTTGCGCCAGTTGTTCGACAGAGCGCTCCTCCTGGGCAATGTGTTCAAGCAGCGCCAGGCGATGGGCGTGGCCCAGGGTCCGGGCAATGTCGGCCAGGGCGATGAAGTGATCGGCGGGGAATAAGGGGCTTGACGGTTTCATGGCAAAGATCCTAGCATCGGCCAAACATTCAATCAATTAATTGAATGTTTTTTTGCTGGCGCTTCAGCACCGCTGCTGCGCTCACCGCCAATGGTCAAAGGGAGTAGGGACGTGCTTGAGTTTGTTGGGTTTTCGGTGTTTATCGGGGCCGGTGCGACCCTGGTCATGGATCTTTGGGCGTTGTTGCTCAAGCGCTGCCTTGGCATGCCGTCCCTGGATTTTTCCATGGTCGGTCGTTGGGTCGGCCACCTGCCGCGTGGGCGCTGGATGCATGCCGGTATCGCCCAATCATCACCCGTGCCGGGGGAGGGGCTGCTGGGTTGGGTCACCCATTACCTGATCGGGGTGTTCTTTGCGGCGTTGCTGCTGTTGATGGTGGGTCTTGAATGGGCGCGACAGCCTACGTTGCTGCCGGCCCTGACCTTCGGTGTGCTATCGGTGGTCGCGCCGTTCTTCATCTTGCAACCGGCGATGGGTGCCGGCATCGCAGCGTCCAGAACCCCCAGGCCCAATACTGCGCGGTTGCGCAGCACGGTGGCCCATGGGGTGTTTGGGGTGGGTCTGTATCTGGCCGCCTGGGCGCTGCTCCTGCTTACAGGGTCTGCACGATGATCTGGCTCTTGAGGTCGTTGACCATGCTTTCGATCACCGGCTTCATCGCCTTGAAGTCCTCGGGGCTGCACACCGTATTGGCATGGGCGAACTTGAAGTGGCGGGTGATCAGCACCGTGTTGCCTTCCTTGGCGTAGGTGGCCTGGTAGTCAAAGCCGGCCTGTTGCAGGGACTGCGGCTTGGGCACGGCGAGCACGGTGACTTCCTTGGGGAACTCGAAACGGGCCTGCTCCTGGGTTTCTCCGGAGAGGCAACCGAAGCCTTGGGTGCGGTCTTTCTCGGAGGCGAAGGCAAACACGTTCTGCGCAATGCCGCCGACCAGGCTGCTGAGCGCTGGCACGCCGGTGGGGCCTGGCAGGTTGACCAGGTTGTCGGTGCGCCCTTCAAGGGTGTTCTTGAATGGGTTGACTTCATCCTGCAGGGAGTCGCTTTTGAACGTGCCCTGGCCCGTTTGCCCGTACCAGCCGAGGACGTTGCGGATCATCGAGTCGCGGTCAGCCGGTTTCATCGCATTGAGCAGGTAGCGATTGAACTCCGAGCCCCAGCCTTCCACGGTAGTGGCATGCACAAAGTCCGCCGCGCCGTTGCTGTCGACCTTGAATAGCAGGTCGTTGGTAACCTTGCCGGTTTGCGCGGCCGGGGTCTTGGCCAGTTCGCCGGACTGCGTCAGCAGTACTGGCTTGCCCAGCACCGGGATCGGCAGGTAGCCGGCGGCGATGGCCGTGGCGGTGGAGTCCAGGTACAGATCCAGGGCCGGCACATACGTGATCGCATGGTTGAGCACGCCCAGGGTGGGTACTTTGGCCAGGGTGTAGCTGTTACCCAGGTTGACCAGCACCGGCGAACTCTCGATCGCTACTGCGCGCAGCATGGCTTCCAGCAGGGCCACATGGTCCTTGCAGTCGCCATAGCGGTTGTCCAGCACGGCCTGGGCTGGATGCGGTACTACGCCGCCAGCGCCGACATACACCGCGACATAACGAATGTTCTTACGCACCCAGTCGCTCAGGGCCAGGGCTTTGCTGCGCGGGGTGCTCAGGTTGGCCGTAAGTTGCTTGGCCAGGGCGGCAATGGCCGGCGTCACTTCGACCTGGGCCCTGGCCTCATAGGCCTGGGCGAAGTCCTTGTAGCTGGCGAACGTCGAGACCGCGAGGAATTGGCCGTAATCGACATAGGACACGGCGCCGTTTTCCATGCGCGCTTTTTCCTGCGGTACGTAGTCCCAACGGTACACCTTGCGCCCGGCTGCCGCGGCCGGGGTGCTGGCCTTGAAGCCCCGGGCATCGACGAACAGCGGCTTGTCGGCTGGCAAGTCGTAGCTCAGGCTCAACTGCTCGGCATCGTAGAAGTCCGGCACGAAGAAGTCTTCGAACTGCTGCGGGAACAGCGCCGTAGTGCGCTGGCGCTGGTAGCGCAGGACCAGCCGGTCACCGACCGCCACCTCTGGAAAAATCACCACCTTGACCCGCGAGTCCTGGAACATCGGCGCCTGGGAAGAGGCAGTTTCCTGCTGCTCCTTGATCTGTTCGGCGCCCACCTTCACCTTGCGGCCATCGGGTTTCTGGGTGAAGGCTTGCAGCACTTCGAGGTTTTCCAGGGAGCGGTTGTAGCTCAGCGAACGTTGCGCGTTGTGCTTGATCGCCCGTTCTTCGTTGATCCGCGTGACCAGCTCGATGGTCTGGACGAAACTGCCATCGGCATTGATCACGTAGGACTGTTGGTTTTTTTCGAAGGTGGCCGAGTGGTCGGTTTCATCGGTAGCGGCCTGGGCCGTCAGTGAACAGACAGCCAAAAACAGTGCGCCCAGCAGGCGCACAGAGGGCAGGTAAAAGCCTTGCATAGAGATCCTTCTGACTAATGCGACGCTCACTCGGCGGGGAAGAGCGCGGTGTGATAAACGAATCGTTTAATGCGACGCATTATTATATAGATGCTCGAAAAATGCAGGCTTTTTAGTGGCCCCTGCGAACATCCCCCAACGAATCACGCTGCATCGACTGCAGGTTTTTCTCGATGGTTTCGCAGATGGCTTCGGTCTGGATCTGGTGTTCGCTGGAGCGAAACGGGCTTTGCAGGTCAGTGCCGATACGTTCGATGGCCAGCAGCATAAACCCCACCACCGTCGATGCCAGCGGGGTGAACCAGCCCAGGGACTCCACCAGCCCCACCGGCACGATCAGGCAGAACAGCGAGATAAACAGCCGTGGAAAATACACATACGGGTAGGGCAGTGGCGTATTGGCAATGCGCTCCATGCCGCCCTGGCTGTTGGACAAGTCCACCATGGTTGATTCGAGCCGCGCCAGGCGAATGCTGTCCAGGCGCCCGGCCTTGTACTCGCGCGCCAGCAGGGCGGCGGAGCCGGTCAGGATATCGTTGGCAAAGTTGTTGGTAGCGCCGTTGCGCGCAAACTCATCCCCAGGAATAAACGCCCGCACTTCCTCCGGGCACGGCTCGCCCCGCAGGTGCGCCGCCAGGCAGTTCACATAGGCCACGTGGCGGCGCAGCAGGGTCGACTTGATCGGGTTGACCTCGCTGTCGGGGTCGTCGAGCAACGTCAGCACCTGCCGCGCAAAGCTGCGCGAATTGTTGACCATCGCGCCCCACAGCGTGCGCGCTTCCCACCAGCGGTTGTAGGCGCTGGTGTTACGAAAACTGATCAGCACCACCAGCGCTGAACCGAGCAGCGTCAGGGGCATCAGCGGTAGGTTGATCTTGGCGTTGAGAAACAGCATGAAGTCCACGGTGACCGCAATATCCCAAAGCAGCAGCCAGAACAGTGCCCAGCCGACATAACCCATGGTCTTGATAATCAGGCGGTACTTTTTGACGATGGCAGCTTTCAAACACAAACCTCCGAGCGGGCGAAAAGCATCAGTGCCCTAGCTCGGACGGTGTTTGCGCAAGAAAGGTTCGCCGCGCCTTACGCGTCGTGCAGGGAAATGCGCGAGGTCTCCGGCAAGGCCAGGCCCCCGGCCAGCGCGAGCAGGGCCACGGCAATCAGGTAAAACGCCGGGGACAGGTTGCTGCCGGTGGTGCTGATCAGCCACGTCGCCACTAGTGGCGCAGTGCCGCCAAAGATCGTGTAGGCCATGTTGTAGGTAATCGCCGAAGCGGTGTAGCGCGTGCGGGTCGGGAACGTTTCCGAGAGCAGGGCCGCCGTGACCACGCCGCACAACACCGCGCCCACCGCCAGCAGCATCACGCCGACGATGGACGCGGCGAACGAGCCGGAACTGGCCATCAGGAACGAGGGATACACCACTACCATCAACAGCCCGCAGGCGGTCATCACCGTGATGCGCCGCCCGACGCGGTCGGAATACCAGCCGGCCAGCGGGCACATTGCCGCAGCGAAGATCAGTGCAATCAGCGACACCAGCAACGCCGTCGCCCGGCTCAGGCCACCGGCCACTTGCAGGTACGTGGCAAAGTAGGTGGTGAACATATAAAACGACAGCGCCGTCAGCGACACAAAGGCGCCCAGGCAGCAGATCGCCGCACCATGGTTGCGCAGGGTTTCCTTGAGCGGCGAATGGGCCACCGCGTGCTCCTGCTTGACCGCCTGGAACGCCGGGGTCTCATCCAGCCGCCAGCGCAGGTACAGGCCAACCAGGCCCAGTGGTGCGGCAATCAGGAACGGCAGGCGCCAGCCCCAGCTGCCCATGGCTTCGGCCGACAGCGAGGCCTCCAACGCATAGGCCACCACCGCCGCCGAGGCGAAGGCGGCAAAGGTCGACACCGGGATAAAGCTGCCGTACCACGCCCGTTTATCGCTGGGCGCGTGTTCCATCAGGTAGGCGCAGGCACCGGCGTATTCACCGCCGGCGGAAAAGCCCTGGGCGCAGCGGATCAACGACAGCAGGATCGGCGCGGTAACGCCAATCGCGGCATACGTGGGTAGCAGGCCGATCAGGGTGGTGGCCCCGGCCATCAGCAAAATCGTCATCGCCAGGGTGCGCTTGCGGCCGATGCGATCGCCCAGCATGCCGAAAAAAATCCCGCCCAGGGGCCGAAAGGCAAAAGCCACGGCAAACACCGCGAACGTCTTGAGCAACGCCGCGCTGGCATCGCCACTGGGGAAAAACTGTTGCGCGATAGTGGTGGCGAGAAAGCCATACACGGCGAAGTCGAACCACTCGACAAAATTGCCGATACCGGCGGCGACGATGACTTTTCTCAGGGTTTGCGGCGGGACCTGTTCGGTAGATGCGCGCGTCATGGCGGGGCCTCGGCATTTTGTCAGTAAGCCCTCGATTATCGGGAAAGCGCCCGGGGCGGCTTACTTCAAAAGTGTCATCGGCGTAGTCAGCACCGACCTGGCAAGGCCCTGAAGATCAAATGTGGCTGGCTTGCCAGCGATAGCGGTGGGTCAGCCAACATCAATCCCAGCAATACCGCCGCCATCGCAGCCTCGCTGGGGCTCGACAGCTCCTACATTGATCCTCAGGGATTGGAGGATTGCATTTCACTGCCACCGCAGGATGCATACGGCACTCAATGTACTGAAGATCCAATGTAGGAGCTGGCTTGCCAGCGATAGCGTCGAGTCAGCCAACATCAACCCCAGCAATACCGCCGCAATCGCAGCCTCGCTGGGGCTCGACAGCTCCTACATTGATCCTCAGGGTTTGGAGGATTGCATTTCACTGCCACCGCAGGATGCATACGGCACTCAATGTACGACGATCCAATGTAGGAGCTGGCTTGCCAGCGATAGCGGTGGGTCAGCCAACTTCCATCCCAGCAATGCCGCCGCCATCGCAGCCTCGCCAAGGCTCGACAGCTCCTACATTGATCCTCAGGGATTGGAGGATTGCATTTCAGCTGTCACCGCAGGATGCATACGGTACTCAATGTACTGAAGATCCAATGTAGGAGCTGGCTTGCCAGCGATAGCGGCGGGTCAGCCAACATCAATCCCAGCAATGCCGCCGCCATCGCAGCCTCGCCAAGGCTCGACAGCTCCTACATTGATCCTCAGGGATTGGAGGATTGCATTTCAGCTGTCACCGCAGGATGCACACGGTACTCAATGTACGACGATCCAATGTAGGAGCTGGCTTGCCAGCGATAGCGTCGGGTCAGCCAACATCAATCCCAGCAATGCCGCCGCCATCGCAGCCTCGCCAAGGCTCGACAGCTCCTACATTGATCCTCAGGGTCTGGAAGATTGCATTTCACTGCCACCGCAGGATGCATACGGTACTCAATGTACGACGATCCAATGTAGGAGCTGGCTTGCCAGCGATAGCGGTGGGTCAGCCAACATCAACTCCAGCAATGCCGCCGCCATCGCAGCCTCGCCAAGGCTCGACAGCTCCCACCTCGATCTTCAGGGATTGGAAGATTGCATTTCAGATGCGCTAGCGGCGCGTTCGAGGATCCTCGGGCCCGGTCCTTCCTGGCTCAAGGTATCGCCGGGGTTGCGCAACGGGCAGTCGTTAAGCGACAGGCAACCGCAGCCAATACAGTTGTCCAGGCTGTCGCGCAGGGCTTGCAGGGTTCGGATGCGTTCGTTGAGGTTGTCGCGCCAGGCCGAGGACATTTCTGACCATTGCGCGGCGGTCAGTTTGCTGTTCGGCGGATAGCGGCCCAGGGCGCGCTTGATCTCTTCCAGAGGGATGCCGGTACGTTGCGCCACTTTGATAATCGCGATGCTGCGCAGCACCAGCGACGGGAAGCGCCGTTGGTTGCCCGCGTTGCGGGTGCTGGCGATCAAGCCCTTGGACTCGTAGAAGTGCAAGGTGGAGATCGGTACGCCGCTGCGCCTGGCCACCTCGCCGATGGTGAGTGAGCGCACGCCGTCCGGGTGCTTTTCTGCTGCCATGGGGGTTGCCCTCAAGTTAAGTTGAGGTTTTATAGTCCTGCCCGATCTTTGCTGCAACCGCTTTGCGCCTGTGTGGGGTGGAGCGGCAGCGAACACACCACAAATCAGCGGAGCAGGGCATGGGCATTAGGATGCTAGTGGGCGGGGGCGTGGCAGCGGTAGCGGTGCTGGCCCTGGTTATCACGTTATGGGGCAATCAACCCTCAACCCAGGCAGCAGCGGCGTGGCCGGTAGCCAAGGTGGCGCTGGCCAAGGTGCGCCAGGGCGAGGCGCCTCGCCAGGCCTTTGCCGCCGGGGAACTGGAGGCGGCCAACCAGGTGCAGGTGGCGGCGGAAACCCCAGGGCGGATCACGCGGATCGCGTTTGAGTCCGGGCAAGCGGTCAAGGCCGGGCAGTTGCTGGTGCAGCTCAATGACGCCCCCGAGCAGGCCGACCGCTTGCGCCTGCACGCGCAACTGCGCAATGCCCAGACCCTGTTCCAGCGCATTCAAAAGCTTGAGGCCGTGAATGTCGCGACCCAGGAGCAACTGGACAACGCCACCGCCGCCCTGGACATGGCCAAGGGCGAGCTGCAACAGGTCGACGCGCGGATTGCGCAAAAAGCCATCCGCGCGCCGTTCGCCGGGCAGTTGGGCATCCGCCGTGTGCATCAAGGCCAATACCTGCAGACCGGCGAAGCCATCGCCAGCCTGGTGGATGCCCAGCGCCTGCACGTGAATTTCGCCCTGAGTGAACAGTCGGCCCCAGGCTTGAGCATCGGCCAGACCGCCGAACTCACGGTGGATGCCTTGCCCGGCCAGCATTTTTCGGCGCAGATCAACGCCATTGACCCGCTGATCGGCCAGTCGCGCTCGGTGCGGGTGCAAGCGACCCTGGCCAACCCCGGCGGGCCGTTGCAGGCCGGCATGTATGCCAGCGTGCGCCTGTCGGCGGTGCAGTCGCCCAGGGTGCTGGTGGTGCCGGAAACGGCCATCACCTATACCGCCTACGGGCAGACCGTGTTTGTCGCCAATGCCGGTCCGGCCGGCGCCTTGAGTGTGCGTCGCAGCCAGGTGACTACCGGGGAGCGTTGGCAGGGCGTGGTGGAAGTCACCTCGGGCCTGGCGCTGGACGACCAGGTGGTGGTCTCCGGGCAGCTCAAGCTCAGCGACGGCATGCCCGTCGAAGCGGTCGAGCAAAACACCCTGGACGTTGAAGGGAAACCCGCCTCATGAGCTTCACCGACAGTTTTGTGCGGCGCCCGGTGCTGGCGCTGGTGGTCAGCAGCCTGATCGTCCTCGCCGGCCTGTTTGCCCTCGGCCAGTTGCCGGTACGCCAGTACCCGCTGCTGGAAAGCTCGACCATCACCGTGAGTACCGAGTACCCCGGGGCCTCGGCCGAATTGATGCAAGGCTTCGTCACCCAGCCGATCACCCAGGCCGTGTCGTCGGTAGAGGGTATCGACTACTTGGCGTCGTCGTCGGTCCAGGGGCGCAGCGTGATCACCCTGCGCATGACCCTCAACCGCGATTCGACCCAGGCGCTGGCCGAGACCATGGCCAAGGTCAACCAGGTGCGTTACCGCTTGCCCGACGATGCCTACGACCCGGTGGTCGAGCTGTCGGCCGGCGACTCCACCGCCGTCGCCTACGTGGGGTTTGCCAGTGACACGCTGTCGATTCCCGAGCTCAGCGACTACCTGTCGCGGGTGGTCGAACCGCAGCTGTCCGGGATCGACGGGGTAGCCAAGGTGCAGACCTTCGGCGGGCAGAACCTGGCGATGCGCCTGTGGCTGGACAGTGAACGCATGGCCGGGCGCGGAGTGGCCGCCGCCGACGTGGCGCAAGCGGTGCGCCGCAATAACTACCAGGCCACGCCGGGGCAGATCCGTGGCCAGTTCGTGCTGGCCGACATTCACATCGACACCGACCTGACCAGCGTCGAGGCCTTCAGTGACCTGGTGATCCGCAACGATGGCACGGCCCTGGTACGCCTGCGCGATGTCGGCATCGTGGAGCTGGGCGCTGCGGCAACCCAGACCAGCGCCACCATGAATGGCCGCCCGGCGGTGCACCTGGGGTTGTTCCCCACGCCTTCGGGAAACCCCTTGGTGATCGTTGATGGGATCCGCAAACTGCTGCCGCAAATCCAGCAAACCTTGCCACCGGGGGTCAATGTGGCCCTGGCCTACGAGACCGCACGGTTTATCGAGGCGTCCATCGAGGAGGTGCTGCATACCTTGCTCGAGGCCATGCTGATCGTGGTGCTGGTGATCTGGCTGTGCCTGGGCTCGCTGCGCAGCGTGGCGATTCCGGTGCTGGCGATTCCGTTGTCGATGCTCGGCGCAGCAGCCTTGATGCTGCTCTTCGGCTTCAGTCTCAACCTGCTGACCCTGCTGGCGATGGTATTGGCCATCGGCCTGGTGGTGGACGATGCGATTGTGGTGGTGGAAAACGTCCACCGGCATATCGAAGAAGGCCTGACGCCGGTGGCCGCCGCGTTGGTCGGCGCCCGGGAAATCGCCGGGCCGGTGATTGCCATGACTCTGACGCTGGCGGCGGTGTATGCGCCCATCGGCCTGATCGGCGGGCTGACCGGCACGCTGTTCCGCGAATTTGCCCTGACCCTGGCAGGGGCGGTGATTGTCTCGGGCGTGGTCGCCTTGACCCTGTCGCCGGTGATGAGCTCGCTGCTGCTCAAGCCCGGGCAACAGGAAGGACGCATGGCCAAGTTGGCCGAGCGGGTGTTTGGCGCACTGGCCGCGACCTATGGCCGGGTGTTGGGCTACTCCCTGGCGCGACGCTGGATCAGCGGCGGCGTTGCCGTGCTGGTGTGCCTGAGCCTGCCGTGGTTGTACACGCTACCGCAGCGCGAACTGGCGCCGCCCGAGGACCAGGCGGCGATATTGACCGCCATCAAGTCACCGCAGTACGCCAACCTCGACTACGCGGAACGCTTTGCGAGCAAGCTCAATCGGGTCATGGAAAGCCTGCCGGAAACCACCGACACCTGGATCATCAATGGTACCGACGGGCCGGCGGCCAGTTTCGGTGGGATCAACCTCAGCGCCTGGCAGGCTCGCGAGCGCTCGGCCGAGCAGGTCCAGGCCCAGTTGCAGCAGGCCGTGGGCGAGGTCGAGGGCAGCAGCATCTTTGCCTTCCAAGTGGCGGCGCTACCCGGCTCCAGCGGCGGCCTGCCGGTGCAGATGGTGCTACGCAGCGCCCAGGACTACCCGGTGCTGTACCAGACCATGGAAACCCTCAAGCAGCGTGCCCGTGACAGCGGCCTGTTTGCCGTGGTCGACAGCGACCTGGACTACAACAACCCGGTGGTCAAAGTCACGGTCGATCGGGCCAAGGCCGCGAGCCTGGGCATTGGCATGCGCGACATCGGCGATTCGCTGGCGGTGCTGGTGGGCGAGCAGTACATCAACCGCTTCGCTTTGTATGGACGCTCTTATGATGTGATTGCGCAAAGCACCGAGGAGCAGCGCCTGACCCCGCAGGCCCTGGCCCGCCAGTATGTGCGCACCGAAGGCGGGCAGTTGATCCCGCTGTCGGCGCTGGTGCACCTGGATATCACGGTGGCGCCGAACCGCTTGCTGCAGTTCGATCAGCAGAACGCCAGCACCTTGCAAGCCATTCCGGCGCCGGGCGTTTCCCAGGGGCAGGCGGTAGCCCTGCTGGAGCAACTGGCCGGCGAATTGCCGCCGGGGTTCAGCCACGACTGGCAGTCCGAGTCGCGCCAATACGTGCAGGAGGGCAGTGCGCTGGTGCTGGCGTTTCTCGCCGCCCTGGTGGTGATTTATCTGGTGCTCGCGGCGCAGTACGAGAGCCTGGTCGATCCGTTGATCATTCTGGTCACCGTGCCCTTGTCCATTTGCGGCGCGTTGATTCCGCTGGCGCTGGGTTGGGCCACGTTGAATATCTACACGCAGATCGGGCTCGTGACCTTGATCGGCCTGATCAGCAAACACGGGATCCTGATGGTGGAGTTCGCCAATGAGCTCCAGGTGCGCGAGAACCTCGACCGCGCCAGCGCGATCATCCGCGCCGCGCAGATCCGTCTGCGGCCAGTGCTGATGACCACGGCGGCGATGACCTTCGGCGTGCTGCCGCTGCTGTTCGCCAACGGTGCCGGGGCCAATAGCCGCTTTGGCCTGGGCGTGGTGATCGTCTGCGGGATGCTGGTCGGTACGTTGTTTACGCTGTTTGTCCTTCCCACTATTTATGCCTGGCTGGCCCGTGATCACCGGGTGCGGGGCCTGCGCCAGCAACAATTGGCCGATGCCGAGCAGTACCTGGCGCCCGGGCATGTCGAGGTACGCCCATGAAGACGTTTATCCATTACCCGCTGTTGCTTGGCGCGTTGGCCGGCCTGGGCGGGTGTTCGGTGGGGCCACACTACCGCGTGCCCGAGATCGCGCCGATTCAACTGGCCAGCCCGCAGGCCCAGGAATTCGCCGGGCCCAAGGTGCAGCCGGTGGCCGCGTGGTGGACTTTTTTCGACGACGCCCAACTGGCGCGCCTGATCGATAGCGCCGTGGCCCACAACCACGATGTGCGCCAGGCGCGCGCAAACCTGCTGCTGGCTCGCGCGTATGTCGACGAGCAAGCGTTGCAGCGCCTGCCCACGGTCACCAGTACGGCGGCGTACCAGCGCAGCCTGGAGCAGCAGGCGGTGACGGGCGCGCGGCCGAGCCGCAGCTTGTCCGAGTCCTGGCGTGCCGGCCTGGACCTGCAATGGGAGCTGGATCTGTTTGGCCGTCTCGATCACTTGAACCGTGCCGCGCAATCCCGTGCCCAAGCCTCCCAAGCCGACCTTGAGCAGGTGCAATTGAGTATTGCCGCGCAAGTGGCCCATACCTATTACGCGGCGCAGGGCCAGCGCGAACAACTACGGTTGGCACAGGATGCGGTGCGCAGTTGGCAAGAGACGGTGGCCCTGACCGAGGCACAAAGCCAGGCCGGCAGTGGCTTGCCTGAAGAGTTGGAGAGCGCCCGCGGCAATGCGCTGCGCGCCCAGGCGGCGATTGCGCCGCTGCAAAGCCAGCTGCAACGCAGCCTGTACCGCTTGCAGGTGTTGTCGGGGCAGCGGCCGGGCAGTTTTAGCGTCGACCTCGACGCCCTGGCGCCGGGGCCTGTAGCGCGGCAATTGCCGTTGGGAGATGTCGACCAGTTGATTCGCAATCGACCGGACGTGGTGCAGGCCGAGCGCCTGCTGGCGGCGCGTGTCGAGGATGTGGGCGCGGCGACTGCCGACCTGTACCCGCGCTTGAACCTGGGTGGGTTTGTCGGTTTTTTCGCCTTGCGCGACGGTGACCTGGGCAGTGCATCCCGGGCATTCGAGCTGACCCCAGGCCTGACCTGGCCGGCACTCAACCTGGGCACCGTGCGTGCGCGCCTGCGGGGCGCCCAGGCGCTATCGCAGCGCGAGACCGCGCACTTTGAACAGGTGCTGCTGGTGGCCGTGGAAGAAGTGGAGGGTGCCATCACCCAACTGGCCGAGCATCAGCGACACCTGCTCAACCTGGTGCAATCGGCACGGCATGCCGAAGCTGCACTGGACATCGCCCAGCGACGTTATGGCGCGGGTTCCGGCAGTTACCTGTCGGTGCAGCAAAGCCTGCGCGACCTGCTCAACCTGCGCCAGGCCATTGCCCAGGCGCAGGCTGCGTCCTATGGCAATGCGGTGGACCTGTACAAGGCGCTGGCCTGGCGGGCGCCGAGGCTTTACCCTGCGGCCCTCAGCGAGGCCAACGGTGCCTTGAAAAGGAACAGCAGTTGAACCACAACACATTGTCCAAGCGCCTGGAGCGCGTGGCGGCGCAGGTGCCAGCCGGTGCGCGCCTGGCCGACATCGGCTCGGATCACGCCTACCTGCCGGTAGCGTTGATGAACCGCGGCGCGATTGTCGCGGCAGTGGCCGGCGAGGTGGCGTTGACGCCATTTCGCGCGGCCCAGCGCACCGTGTGCGACAACGGCCACGAACTGCACATCCACGTGCGCCTGGCCGATGGCCTGGCGGCTATCGAACCGGCCGACCTGCTCGACGCGGTGAGTATCTGCGGCATGGGCGGCGAGACCATCCGCGACATCCTCGAGCGCGGCAAGGCGCATCTCAGCGGCCGGGAACGCCTGATCCTGCAACCCAACGGCGGCGAACAACCGTTGCGTGTGTGGCTGATGGACAACGGCTACCGCATCCTTTGCGAGGAGTTGCTGCGGGAAAACCGCTTCGACTACGAAATCATCGTCGCCGAGCGCAGCGGGCCGGTGAGCTACAGCGCCGAGCAACTGTACTTCGGCCCCTTGCAGATGCAGGCGCGCAGCCCGGCCTTCCTGGCCAAGTGGCAGCGCCTGCTGCGCTACAAACAACGCACCTTGGGCCAGCTCGCCGAGGCGCGACAGGCGCTGCCCGAACAGAAAGTGCAGGAACTGGCGCAAGAGGTGCGCTGGATTACCCAGTTGCTGGAGGCGCCGCACCCGGTCTAGGGTCATGCCTGCGGTAAATATTTTGATGACACCCTTATCCCATCCAGGTGCTCCACCATGCCAGACGCTACAGACCAAGCCTTTTATGACCGTGCCGACGCGCACATCGAGCTGTCGAACGAGCAACTCAAAACCCTCGAGAACCTGGGCCAGGTCAGCGCCTCGATGATGTTCGGCACCACACGTTTCAACGCCTGGGCGAGTGCGCGCAACTTCAAGTCCGGCGCCGAGATGGCCGAGGCGCGAGAAGCGATGCTCAAGTACTTCTGTGAGCAGTACCGGATGATGCTCGAAGACAATCTGGATGATCACATCAACAACTTCAGCCAGTACATGACGGCCCCGAAGCCGTAGTGATCCCCAGCGCCCAGCTGGATCTTTGTCCAAGCCCTGATTAGCGTTTGCTCAATGCCAGGCGGGCCGCGAACAGCACAAAGAGCAGGCCGGTGCTGCGGTCCATCCAGGTGATCACCTTGCCCCGGCGCAGCACTGCGGCCAGTGGCTGGGTGGCGCCGATCAGGGTCAAGGACCATGCCAGGCCGAGCACCACATGGATGCTCACCAGGCCGAATGTCCAGGCGATCAACGAATGGCCCTGGGGAATGAACTGCGGCAGGAACGACACATAGAAAATCCCGATCTTGGGGTTGAGCACATTGCCCAGCATGCCTTTCAAGAACCAGCGGGTGCCGGGTGTGGCATGGGCGTCGCCGACCGTCAGGGAAGTACGTGGGCGCAGCAGCATATTCAGCCCCAGCCAGGCCAGGTAAGCGGCGCCGCAGTACTTCAACAGGTTGAACGCCAGCTCCGATACTGCGATCAACGCCCCCAAGCCAAAGGCCACCGCCGCACCCCATAAGAAACAGCCCGCATTGATCCCCAGCGCCGCGCGCAATGCTTGCTGCTTGCCCTCCACCGTGGCGGTACGCAACACCAGCGCGGTGTCGAGCCCGGGAGTGAGGGTCAGTAGGGTGGCGGCGAGGGTAAAGGCGAGCAGATTATCGGCGATGGACATGGGGCGGGTGCCTGCACAATGTTGTGTCTGGGTAGATGCTGTCACGCAGTCAGGTGCCCGGCAGGGCGCTTTCGCCCGTCTACGAGCACAGAGCCTCGATAACGCCGAGCCGTAGTCACTTAGCCAGCTTGCAAATGGATGCCCATAGTTGTCATGCCTCGTTTAGCCCCGGCGTCAGCCCAGTGAGCAAAATTTTGAAAGTCATGTATAGACACATGTTTTATTGGTGGCACCTTGCTATTATGGCACCCGTTTAACAAGGAGGGGGGCGCAGGGTTATTTTATGTTTATACATTGATTGCATGTCGGGAAAAACTATCTATTAGAAAGTCAATGCTGATTTTCATATGGAAATCATTAAGCGGTTGTTAGGGATTTGTATCATGTCTAGAAAACTGTATCGGGAGTGCTATATTCCTGGCGTGCTAGTTGTTTTGTTAATGTTGGTGGTGTCTTTTTTTATCCGGGCTGGTGATTTTGAAAAAGTTCCGCCCGCACCGAATATGGAGGCCAGCTATCATGTGATTTTGACCATGAGTGCACTTAAAGAGTCTCCAATTGTGAATCATTGGTTTTTACCGACAGTTTCATTGGGTAGCACTCTGGATAAAAACATTCCTTGGGGGGCAACAATACCAACCAGTACAGGAGACTATGTTTACACGAGCTTTGCCTCGAGCGGATTTTTGGCTCCATATTTTACATTTAGTGCGTTGAATATTGAGTTCTCTCTGGAAAATTTGGCAAGATTTAATTTTGTGATTGGTGCTCTGAGTGCATTGATTATCTATACTTTGCTCAGTCAGTTGTTATTCTTTTGCGGGTTCAGCAAGTGGTCTGCTGTCTCGGGTGGGGTGGTCGGGGCGGCGGTGGCGATCTTTAGCCGTGAAGCGCTCCTCTCGCATGGCGTGCTTTATTGGGTTCATAGTTTTTATCAGGTAATATTAGTACTTTCGTTATTCGTTTTTTTTAAGTACCTATCTTCGGAGAACGAACGAGCATCACGTGTTTATGGGTGGATTTTAGTTGGCTTGGCATTTTGGGGAGCCTCCACAGAATGGACAGGTTATGTCTTCAATGCTGGGATATTTTTCATCCTGCTGTTTGACAGATTGAAAGTACCTTTTTCGAAGGCGCTTGCAGTCAAAATTTTCATAGCGACTTTTTTTGCTGGCATATTGACGATTGTGCATTATGGGGTAGTGACGGGATTCGAATCGTCAATCAATTCATTCATAGCGCGCTTTTTTGCAAGAAACACCTCAACAGGTAGCCTCTATAGCCTGTTTGAAGGTTACGTGCTTTCGTATGGCCTGTTTTTACTTGTCGTTGCTGTGTTTTTCCCTGTTGTTGCGTTTTTTTCGGCTAAAAAAGATGTGCGCCTCGCAGTGTTCTGGAGCCTGCTGGTGGCGGCCAGCATACCGCTGATAGAAAATTTGGTAATGCTTCAGCATGCACAGGAATTTTCTTTCGATCGTTTAAAAATGTTACTGCCCATAGCGATGATTCTGTCCTTTTATTTTGCTTGGCTAGATACTAAATGGCGCAGCGTTTTACTCGTTCTTATCCTGGCTTCAGCAATGTACGGATTTTATTCATATAAGGTTTACAACGAGCGTTATTCAGCCTGGTCTGCAATGGATGCTGCAAACCAAGATCTTAAAGTGCTTGTACTCAAAGAGGTCGATATTGATTGTGCTGTCTTATCGTCGAACACGCGTGTCCGAGCTTATGCAAATCTGTTGTTTCATCGAGGTATTTATGAGTCTCGTTCTGATCTCGTTGTTAAGGATGATGCAGTAGATTCATGCGCGAGTGTGCATTTGACAGCAAGCGTGCCATTTGTAGATTTCCCTGAGTATCTAAGTGCTTTAGTCTGGAAGGAGGGGGGATATGCCGTAAGGTTTGATAAGGAAGGAGGAGTGTGGAAACGCACCGAAGTGCGGCTTGCTTCGGATAGTATTTTGGCAGCCGATCTTTCAGATGCGAACTGGACAAAAGGAATATCCACAGCCTTTTCAGGTCTTGTCATTGCAAACACAGTAAGTAATAGGGTTTCTATCGCTGTCGGAAATTATTTGATTTTTGGTGGCTCGAAAGGTCGCCTGATAACAAATATCACCTATACGGGGCCGTATATGAATGTTTTTGTTGAGGGCGGAATTATAAATTCAGATATAGCAGGCTATCCAAATAAGATTCATGTTGTTAAGAAATTGTAATCGCCTCGTTGGAGGAGGCATATTTCCATATGCTTGCGCCGGGATGTTGGAGTGTACTCTACGAGGGAAGTACTGGTTGGATGGTGTTTATTCAGGGAGCGAAGGGCGACTGGTCCTACGTTCAGACTTCGTTACTCAAGGCGAACATTCAATGGCCGGGGCAATCCATCTAGAAAGTCTGCCACCTGCCGGCATGGGGACGTCCCGAAAAAAAGCCGGCAATTATGCCGGCTCTGGAAGAGGAGTCAAACGCCCGGTGATTTACTGGGCAAACGCGTATTCCCCACCCTTCTCCAGCGCCTTGCGATAGGCCGGCCGGTCCTGGAACCGCTGGACCCACGCGGCCAGGTTCGGGTACGCCGGCAACTTGCCCTGGGCCTTGGCGATTTCGCCGATAAAGCTCATCTGGATATCCGCGCCGCTCAGTTCCTCGCCCAGCAGGTATGGCGACTGCGCCAGGGCGTCGTTCAGGTAGCCCAGGTAGTTGGCCAGTTCCGACTCGATCCGCGGGTGCAAAGGCGCGCCGGCTTCACCCAGGCGGCCGACGTACAGGTTGAGCATCAGCGGCAGCATGGCCGAGCCTTCGGCAAAGTGCAGCCATTGCACGTAGCTGTCGTAGGCGGCCGTGGCGGAGTCTGGTTGCAGGCGGCCCTGGCCATGGCGGCGGATCAGGTAGTCGACAATGGCGCCAGACTCGATCACCACGCGGGTGCCGTCTTCAAGCACCGGCGATTTGCCCAATGCGTTGATCGCCTTGAGCTCTGGTGGGGCGAGGTTGGTCTTTGGGTCGCGCTGGTAGAGCTTGAGCGCGTAGGGCAGGCCGAGTTCTTCGAGCAGCCAGAGAATGCGCTGCGAGCGTGAGTTGTTGAGGTGGTGAACAATCATCATGGGAAGCTCCGCCGGGCGAGAGTGGGGTGTCTGTAAGCAGACTGCTGCGCCGGCGTAGAGTGCCCTGAATCAGCTGGGCGTGTCAGAGGAAATCGGCGCGTCCTGAGCGGGCTCGGTCTCCAGTTTCAGACGATCGGCCTTGCTGATGTACTTCTCTTTGCTTTTGGGGGCCAGTTTGGCATTGGCCTTTTTGGCGTTGGCTTTCAATATCTGATTGAGTTTCTTACGACGGTTCATGCTTTCTACTCAGCGCGTTAATGCCTGGATGATATCAGCTCAACCCCCAGTAGGCGCCGGCTTTGCGGCGAAAAGCCTGGGCGCGACGCGGGGTACCTGGTGCCCCACGTTACCTGCACAGTCCTATCGCTGCTGAAAAGCAATCTTCACGCCCAGGCCCACAAACAGGCTGCCAATGATCTTGCCTTCCCAGCGGCGTAGTCTGGCAAGCCCCTTGATCGCTCTGCTCAGCGGTCGGATGGCGAGTGAAATAAGGCTGGTGCATACCGCGCTGAGCGCTGAAAACAACAACCCCAGCACTGCGAACTGCACCAGGGACGAGCCCGATTCGGGGTGAACAAATTGTGACAGGAACGCCAGGAAGAAAATCGCTGTTTTCGGGTTCAGCACTTCCGCCCCCACCGCCTGGAAAAATGCCTGGGGCGCCGTCACTGCGGGCAACTCGGCTCGCCCATAGGCACTCGATTTGGCCATAAATGCGCGCACGCCCAAGTAGATCAAATAACACGCCCCGGCCCACTTCACGGCGTTAAAGGCGGTGGCCGACGTCATCAGAATCGCCGACAAACCCAGTGCTGCGCACAGCGTATGGATCAGGTCGCCGCAGGCAACCCCCAACCCGGTCGCCACACCGACCTTGCGCCCACCTTGCACCGTACGGGTGATCACCAGCAATACAGCGGGACCGGGGATTAGGAAAAGACCAATGACCACGGCGACGTAGGTCAGGAGGGGGGCGAGTTCGAACATGGTGGGTTATCCCAGGGCGAGGTACTGATCACAGTAATCCTCAGGTGAAGCGGGAATGCAATGTTTCAACCCAACAGGCGGGGCCCCCAGTCTTCGGTCATGCCTTTTTCCAGGCGCCGCTCCAGCGTGCGCCGCCATGACGGGACCAACGGCAGCGCCAGGCATTCGCGCAACAGTTCGCTCTCCATTCGCTTGTCGAACAGCACAGCGGACAAGCGTGCCAATGACCAGTCGGCAAATGGCCGCTCGACCAGTTGCAGGCTGTCGCCGGCGCTCACCACACCTTCCTCCAGCACCCGGTAGTACCAGCCGGTGCGCCCCGACTGCTGCACGCGCAGGGCCAGTTCGGCCACGGCGAAGCGGTCGCTGAGTTTCCAGCACGGCATACGCCCCTGGGACACCTCAAGCAACGCTGTCCCGGCCCGGATGCGATCGCCCAGGCAGACGTCATGCTCGCTCCAGCCGGTGGTGCTGAAGTTCTCGCCAAAGGCTCCCGGCTGGGCGAGCAATGGATGGGCCCCCAATTCCTCGGCCCAGCGGGCGTAATGCTCGAGCGGGTAGTGGTGGATGGCTTTTTCTACTCCGCCATGGATGCGCAGGTCGCCCTGTTCGTCGCCACTGAGGCCCAGGGTGGCGACCTTCAGGGGGCCGGGTCGCGGCTGTTTGTCGATGGCGCTGCGGGAACCGGGCCGGGTGAAAGGCTGCGCACGCCCGGTGAGCAGGGTGTCGAGGCGAATCGTGGTCAGGCTCATGCAGGCACCTGCGGGGTTTGATGTTCACGACAGATCAGCGCGGCATCGCTCGGCGCCAGGGGTTCCTGGGTCAGGCCGCAGAACGGCAGATCGTCGACGTGCTGATGGAAGCGGCAGGTGCGGCACAGGCCAAAGCTGGGCACGTCCGCGCTGCGCTGCACTTCGCGCAGCAACTCGCCAAGCAGTGTCTGCAGTTGCCCGCCGCGCGCGCCCATGCGTGCCTCACCGGCGGCGAGGAAGTCCGGCGGCAACAATGCGTCCAGCAGGCCGCGCGCCGTGTCCGTCAACTGCAGATGCACGCTGCGCTTGTCGTGCACATCCTGGGTTTTGACGATCAGCCCCTTGGCCTCCAGCGCCTTGAGTGACTGCGACACTGTGCCTTTGGTCAGGCCCAAATAGTCAGTCACGCCCAACGGTGTATTGGAGTAGCGGTTGCAGCGCGAAAGGTACATCAGCGCGCTCAACTGGATGGGTTGCAAATCGGCCAGCAACGGGTGCTGGCGGAACCAGATGCGGCTGAGGCTGGCAAGCCGTTCAAGCAGATCGAAAAGGGTTGTGTCGGACATGAGTCACTCCTGTCGACATATAGTATCGATTAAATACTATATTGACAAATAGCGACGCGCGCGTAATTCTTGGTTAGGTATCGAATCGATACCAACTCAATGAAGGAGACGCAAAATGTCTAACGCACGCTTCTACCACGCTGGTTGCTCCGTCTGTATTTCCGCTGAGCAGACCTTGCTCAACCTGCTGGACCCGGCACTCAAGGTCGAGGTCGTCCACCTTGGCCAACAACCCCAGCGCATTGGCGAAGCCGAACTGGCCGGGGTCAAGTCAGTCCCTGCGTTTGTTCACGACGGCCAGGTGTTGCACCTGAATTTCGGTGCGTCCATCGATGACCTGAAATAAGGCGCTGGAAAACATCATGAACGCGTATCAGCCCCTGAACTGCGATGTGCACGACTACCTGGAGATCGCCTGCATGCACCGTTACCGCCTGCAGGTAGAACTGATCGACGGGCGCAGCTTCGTCGCCAGGGCGCTGACTACGCGAACTGCGGCGAGCAAGGAAGAGTTTTTGCTGCTGGCCCGCGACAGTGGCCAGTGTGAGGTGCGACTTGACCAATTGCTGGCCATTTCCCCGCTTGGGCTTAATGTCAGTTTTGGCCGAATTGAACGTGTGAGAACAGAATGAATAGATACCGACTCATGATTAGTAGCAACGACAGGCTGCTGGGGCATTTCGAATCCGCCACCCCGTGGGCGCACGACGCCGCGCAGGAAATCGCGCGGTGCCTGGCGGCTGCGGGGTACGGCCTTGAACTGCTGGTCGCCGATAGCGAGCGCCGGCTGCTTGAAAGCGGTCCGGATGGGGTGCGAGTGCTGCACAGCGAACCGATTTTCAAGAGCGCGACCTTGCCCTAGGCAAGCCGGCGCCTACCCGCGGAAAAATCGACCCGGACGACATCCCCCAAGCGCCTCTGCTGGCTTGTCTTCAAGCATCTCTTCACTGACAAGCCGACCCACGACCGCAGCCAGTGCGACCCCAGGGTGCATGGTGCAAACGTACACACCTGCCATCTGGGGCAGATAGCCAATGATCGGGATGCCATCGGCAGCAATTGGCCTGAGCCCGACACAGGCCAGCTCCGGCTCAAGGCACGCCAGCCCATTGAGCTCATGGTCGATCGCCTTGGCTGTGCGTAGTGCTATCGCGTCTGCCCGGTTTTCCTCGGCGTCGCCCAGGTAATCCTCGGCTGCCAGCAATGCGCCATCCGCGTTTTGCCGCACTTCCATGTGCGGGTTGGAAATGAGGGTGTGCACAAACTTGGGTTGTGGCTTGTAGCGGATGAAGATGGACGGCGATGCGGTTATCGGCAGGGATACGTGCAACATGTCTGTCAGCCTGGTGGTGCCTGTCCCGGCTGCCAGTACAACGATATCGGCGTGGATGATGCCCCGTGAGGTTTCGACGCCGGTCACCTGTTGGCCCTCGGTGACAAACCCCAGCACCGGCGTCTGAGTGAGCAGCTTCGCGCCATGCGCCTGGGCGCCGGCGACCAGCGCATGGGTTGCCGCCACTGCGTCGAGGGCACCTTCTTCGGCTACGTACGTTGCATAGTCAGGGGGCTGCTTGAGGTTGGGCTCAAGCTCAAGAATCTGCGCGCGTGATACCCGGTTTGTCGAGGCCGGTGGCGAGCCATCGTAAGACAAGGCGCCCGTCCATTGGATCTGCAAGCCGGGCAGTTGGGTTTGGAGGCGGTGGTATTCCTGGATGGCGGCGCCGCGTAATTGGGCAATGGGGTCGGGCCCCGGATGGGTGGCGTGGAGCCAGGCGAATGACGTGGCGGTGACGCCTGACGCAATCTCATGCGCCTCGACCAGGCTGACCTGCGCGCCCTTTTGCGCCAGGTGATAGGCCAAGGATGCGCCGACGATACCGGCGCCAATCACCACGACTCGTTTGCCCTGCGGGTTTTCCATTTAGACCTGCGCTCCATTGCCTTGGCGATGCCACGAAAGGTGAAAGATCCTACAGCATCGGCGCCTGATCGTTTATACAACCCTTTTCCTCCGTCCCGGTCTACCATGCCTGCCCGGCAGTGGTTCCACGCGCTATCGGCCCCAAGCCATCAAGGTATCGCATATGACCTCGTTTACCCGCAGCACCCCATCCCCAACCTTCTGCGAGGTGGCGCAATGAGCATCGACCAGATCAGCCTGCCCAAGGGCGTTGGCCCGCACGCTACCAAATTGCTGGACGCGATCACTGGCGCCAGCACCGCCGAAGACCTGAACCGCGCTGGCGGCAAGGCCGAAGGCTTTGTGTTGGGGCTGGAGGCCAGCAAGGCCATCAAGAGCCAGATCGCCGAGTCGCTGTATGTGGCTTATGACGACGCCGCGAGTAATCGCGCCGGCGAGTTGAAGGGCTAGCCAGTACGGTTGCGGTTCAGATTGTCGTACCGGGAAATACTGAACTTTTCAGGGCCCCCGGGGCGTCCAATCCTGGGACACTTTCCAGATTGCTGACTTGAGCCAAGGACCGCCAATGACCTTCTTTATCTTCCTGCTCGCCTGCGCCACCGCTGCCAGCACCGGCATCATGTTCAAGCCCGGTGCCTGGTATGAGTCCCTGGTCAAACCCCGCTTCACCCCGCCCAACTGGCTGTTCCCGGTGGCCTGGACGCTGATTTACCTGCTGCTCGCCTGGGCCGGTTACCGCCTGAGCCTGATCCCCGGCAGTCAAACGGTGCTGGCCTTGTGGGCGGCGCAGATTGCGTTGAATACCCTGTGGACGCCGGTGTTTTTCGGCGCACATCGGATTTTCGCCGCGATGGTGGTTATCACCCTGCTTTGGCTCACTGTGGCGGCCATGGTGGTGCTGGCGGTGCGCCTGGACCTGATAACCGGGTTGATCCTGTTCCCTTACCTGGCGTGGCTGTGTGTTGCCGCGGCGTTGAATTTTTCGATCCTGCGCAGTAACCGTTGATGGCCAGCGTGGATAATCGCCAGGGCAGGGGCGACTTTCACCCCGCCGCGCGGTGCAGTTTTTTCACCCGGTACATATCGCCATCGGCATGGCTGAGCAGGGTGTCGGCATCTTCCCCGTCATCCGGGTAACGCGCCACGCCGATACTGCACGACGGCATTTTCACCGGGCCAAACTCAGGGCCAAGGGGGGCGGCCATGATGGCGAGGATCTGCTGCACCTTCTCGGCCACGGCGTTTTCGCAATGAAGGTCGGTCAACAGCACGGTGAACTCATCGCCACCCATTCGCGCCACCGTGTCGGTCTCGCGCGCACAGGCTTCCAGGCGCCTGGCGATGGTGCACAGCACGCGGTCGCCGGCGACATGCCCATGCACATCGTTGATGCCTTTGAAGTCATTGATATCCAGGAACAGCAGCGCCAGCGTGCTCTTCTGCCGGCGTGCGTTGCGCAGGGCCGAATCGAGGCGATCATTGAACAGCGAGCGGTTGGTCAGGGTGGTCAGCGGGTCGTGATGGGCGAGGAAGCGCAGTTCTTCCTCGGCCTGGGTGAGGGCGGTGATGTCCCGCGCCACGCCGATCCGCGCGCCGACATCCTCGGACCAGAACGCCGCCCACAGGATATGGACGAGGCTGCCATCCTTGCGGATATAGCGGTTGCGGAAATCCACGTGGGGCTGGCCGTTCATCACCCGAATAATCGAGGCCCGGGTGGCTGCCAGGTCTTCGGGGTGCATGTAGTCGGTGATCAGGCTGCCGGTCAGCTCGTCGGCACGGTAGCCGAGCAGTGCCTCGCAGGCGTCGCTGACAAATGCAATCTGGTTGTCCCTGTCGACCACGAAAACCGTATCCAGCATCAGATGGATCAGTTTGGGATAGAGCGCTTGCAGGTCAACGGGCATGGGTCAGTGCAGTCCGGTTCAAATAACGGCCTGATCATATCCTGAACCCGCAAGCTGGCAATGAGGAATCTTGATGATCGGCCTACCGCCGATCTACCCATACCGTCTGCGCATTGCAGAATTCGCGCACGCCGAAATGTGACAATTCGCGGCCAAATCCACTCTTTTTCACCCCGCCAAACGCCACCCGAGGATCGGACACGCTGTAGGCGTTGATAAAGATGCCGCCGGTTTCCAACTGGTTGGCGATCTCGCGCGCCTTGGCCGGGTCGCGGGTAAAGACGCTGGCGGTGAGGCCGAAGTCGCTGTCGTTGGCCAGGGCCACGGCGTGGTCGGCGTCGCGGGCGGTGATGATCGAGGCGACGGGGCCGAACAGTTCCTGCTTGAACGAGGTCATCTGGTCGGTGACATCGGCCAGGACGGTGGGGGCGTAATAGTTGCCTGGCCCCTCGATGGGGTGGCCGCCCAGCAGCAGGCTGGCTCCTTCGGCCAGGGTCGCCTGGACTTGTGCGTGCAGTTCGTCGCGCAGGTCGAAGCGGGCCATGGGGCCGATATAGGTGTCGTTCGATGTCGGGTCGCCCGTCACCAGTTGCCGGCTGGCTTCAAGGAATTTGGCGGTGAAGGCCTCGACTACGCCTTGCTCGATGATCAGGCGCTTGGCGGCGGCGCAGACCTGGCCGGAATTCTGGAAGCGGCCGGTCACGGCGGCTTGCACGGCGGCATCGAGATCGGCGTCGTTGAGCACGATGAAGGGGTCGGAGCCGCCCAGTTCCAGCACACATTTTTTCAACGCAGCGCCGGCCTGGGAGCCGATGGCGATACCCGCGCGTACGCTGCCGGTCAGGGTCACGGCGGCGATGCGCGGGTCGGCGATGGCCTGGGACACACCGTGCGCGGTGACGTTGATCACTTCAAACAAGCCTTCGGCGAAGCCGGCTGTGTGGAAGGCCCGTTGCATCAGGTAGGCGCTGCCCATCACGTTGGGCGCGTGCTTGAGCACGTAGGTGTTGCCGCTGAGCATGGCCGGCACGGCACCGCGCAGTACCTGCCAGACCGGGAAGTTCCACGGCATTACGGCGAGGATCGGGCCCAGCGGGCGATATTCAATCCGGGCGCTGCCGTTGTCGACCAGGGTCGGCTCCGGCGCGAGCATGGCCGGCCCGTGGGCGGCGTACCACTCGGCCAGCAAGGCGCATTTCTCGATTTCACCACGGGCCTGGGCGATGGGCTTGCCCATTTCCAGGGTGATCATTTGCGCCATTTCTTCAGCTTGTTCGCGCAGGGCGCCGGCCAGGGCCAGGAGCAATTCGGCGCGCTGTGCCACGGGTGTATGGCGACCTTTGCGAAAGGCGGTGCTGGCGCGGGTGAGGGCGGCGTCCAGTTGTGCGGCGGATTCGTACGGGTAGCTGCCGACGGTTTCGCCATTGGCGGGGTTGATCGACAAGGCATGGGTCTGGTGAGAAATAGCGGTCATGGCACCGTCCTGCGCAGTGTTGGAGAAGATGCCCAGCGTACGGGGCTGTATCTTTTCCGGGAACTGAATAATATTAAGCAATACGTTCACGATTGGAGAATGACTTGGATCTGGTGCAACTGGAGATTTTCAAGGCCGTGGCCGAGCAAGGCAGCATCAGCGCTGCCGCACAATTGATTCATCGGGTGCCGTCGAACCTGACCACGCGTATCAAGCAACTGGAGCAGGACCTGGGTGTGGAGTTGTTTATCCGTGAGAAAAGTCGCCTGCGCCTGTCGCCTGCCGGCTGGAATTTCCTCGGCTATGCGCGGCGCATCCTCGACCTGGTGCAAGAGGCTCGCGCCACCGTGGCGGGTGAGGAACCCCAGGGGCCATTTGCCCTGGGGTCGCTGGAAAGTACCGCCGCCGTGCGCATCCCGGCGTTGCTTGCGGCCTACAACCAGAAACACGCCAAGGTCGAGCTGGACCTGACCACCGGGCCCTCGGGGACGATGATCGAAGGCGTGCTATCGGGCCGACTGGCGGCGGCATTTGTCGACGGCCCGGTGTTGCACCCCACCTTGGAAGGCGTGGCGGTGTTTGAAGAGGAAATGGTGGTGATTGCGCCGTTGCATCACGGGCCGATCACCCGTGGGCAGGATGTGAACGGGGCGAGCATCTATACCTTTCGCTCCAACTGCTCGTACCGGCATCACTTTGAGCGTTGGTTTTCCCAGGATGGCGCGGTGCCGGGGAAGATTTTCGAGATGGAGTCGTACCACGGCATGCTCGCCTGCGTCAGCGCCGGCGCCGGTTTGGCGCTGATGCCACGCAGTATGCTGGAGAGCATGCCGGGGTTTACCACGGTCAGCGTGTGGCCGTTGGCGGACGAGTTCCGCCTGCTCAACACCTGGCTGATCTGGCGCCGGGGCACGGTGTCGCAGAGTCTGGACAGCTTTGTGCAACTGCTGGAGGAACGCATTCCTCTGCAGGAGGCGGCAAGCTAGCCACCAAATTGCAGGGTGCCCATCGCCAGTTTCGCCATCAGCGCCGTGGCGCCCAGCTGTACCAGCCACAGGGCCAGGCCGCCGAGGAAGACGCCCAGGGCGACTTGCAGGACCAGGCTTTTTGGCCGCTTGGCTGGGGGCGTGCGCGGGGTGAAGTGGTCCAGTTCGTCGCGGTCGGCACGCAGGTCCAGGTCGTCGTTTCTCATAGGCGGCTCATATCAATGGTGAAGGAACACGGCCTCTGTAGGAGCCGGCTCCTACAGAGTCTCGCACAAAAAAGGGGAAGCCATTGGCTTCCCCCTTCGTACCCCGCACTCAGGCTTACAGCACCTGCACAATCGCCTTGGTCACGGCAGCGATGTTCGCCTGGTTCAACGCCGCCACGCAGATGCGGCCGGTGTCGAGGGCGTAGATGCCGAACTCGTTACGCAGGCGGGTGACTTGCTCTACGGTCAGGCCGGAGTAGGAGAACATCCCGCGCTGGCGACCGACGAAGCTGAAGTCGTGGCCCGGCGCTGCCTTGGCCAGCTCGCTGACCATCTGCTCGCGCATGCCGCGGATGCGCAGGCGCATTTCGGCCAGTTCCGCTTCCCACTGGGCGCGCAGCTCTGGGTTGTTGAGCACCGCCGCCACAATCGCCGCGCCGTGGGTCGGCGGGTTGGAGTAGTTGGTGCGGATCACGCGCTTGACCTGGGACAGGATGCGCGCGCTTTCTTCTTTCGACTCGCTGACGATCGACAGTGCGCCCACGCGCTCGCCGTACAGCGAGAACGATTTGGAGAACGAGCTGGACACAAAGAAGGTCAGGCCCGACTCGGCGAACAGGCGCACGGCGGCGGCATCTTCGTCGATACCGTCGCCAAAGCCCTGGTAGGCCATGTCGAGGAACGGCACCAGGTTCTTGGCCTTGACCACTTCCAGCACGTCTTTCCAGTCGGCCGGGCTCAGGTCGACGCCGGTCGGGTTGTGGCAGCAGGCGTGCAGTACGACGATGGACTGGGCGGGCAGGGCGTTGAGGTCTTCCAGCAGGCCGGCGCGGTTCACGTCGTGGGTGGCGGCATCGTAGTAACGATAGGTCTGCACCGGGAAGCCGGCTTTTTCAAACAGCGCCTGGTGGTTTTCCCAGCTCGGGTCGCTGATGGCAACCACGGCATTGGGCAGCAGCTGCTTGAGGAAATCGGCACCGATTTTCAGCGCGCCGGTGCCGCCAACGGCCTGGGCGGTGATCACGCGGCCAGCGCTCAGCAATGGCGACTCGGCGCCAAACAGCAGCTTCTGTACGGCCAGGTCGTAGGCGGCAATGCCATCGATCGGCAGGTAGCCACGAGCGGCGTGTTGCGCCACGCGAATGGCTTCCGCTTCGGCAACGGCACGCAGGAGTGGAATCTTCCCCTCCTCGTTGCAGTAAACGCCTACGCCAAGGTTGACCTTGGTAGTACGGGTATCGGCGTTGAATGCTTCGTTGAGGCCCAGGATAGGATCGCGTGGTGCCATTTCGACAGCGGAGAACAGGCTCATTTTTGCGGCAGCTCTATGGGGGAATGGAGGGACGTGTCGCGCTCCAGCCGAATGCACTAGAGCGGTGCACAAACGGGGAGCTAGTATAGAGGCCAACACCGCTCGCGGCGACAGCCGAAACGGCTTTTCGGCCAAGTTTTTCGGTTTATTTATCGACCGTTAGTCTTATTGCAACATTGATGGCCACAGGCATGTAGGGCGAGTGCCTTGAAACCCGTCACATTCGCCTCCACTTCTACAGCTATCATGGTTTTTTCCTACGGTCTGCTCTGAAACTTCGCGGGCTGTGGTCTTTTTCGTCCCCGACGGGTTTACAGTCTGGGGTGACTTCAAGAGGTACGTTATGTCGGATTTCCAACTAGTCACCCGCTTTGAACCTGCTGGCGACCAGCCCGAGGCCATCCGCCTGATGGTCGAAGGCATCGAGGCCGGCCTGGCTCACCAGACGTTGCTCGGGGTGACCGGTTCGGGCAAGACCTTCAGCATCGCCAACGTGATCGCGCAGATCAACCGCCCGACCCTGGTGCTGGCGCCAAACAAGACCCTGGCCGCGCAGTTGTATGGGGAGTTCAAGGCGTTCTTCCCGAACAACGCGGTGGAGTACTTCGTTTCCTACTACGACTACTACCAGCCGGAAGCCTATGTGCCGTCCTCCGATACCTTTATCGAGAAGGATGCGTCGATCAACGACCATATCGAGCAGATGCGGCTGTCGGCGACCAAGGCGCTGCTGGAGCGCAAGGACGCGATCATCGTCACCACCGTTTCTTGCATCTACGGCCTGGGCAGCCCGGAAACTTATCTGAAGATGGTGCTGCACGTCGATCGCGGCGACAAACTCGACCAGCGCGCCTTGCTGCGACGCCTGGCGGATTTGCAGTACACCCGCAACGACATGGACTTTGCCCGCGCGACCTTCCGCGTGCGTGGGGATGTGATCGACATTTACCCGGCAGAGTCGGACCTGGAAGCGATCCGGATCGAGCTGTTCGACGATGAAGTCGAGAGCCTGTCGGCCTTCGACCCGTTGACCGGCGAAGTGATCCGCAAACTGCCGCGCTTTACCTTCTATCCAAAAAGCCACTATGTGACGCCCCGTGAAACCCTTTTGGATGCCATGGAAGGGATCAAGGCCGAGCTGGCCGAGCGCCTCGAATACCTGCGCGCCAATAACAAGCTGGTGGAAGCCCAGCGCCTGGAGCAGCGCACGCGTTTTGACCTGGAGATGATTCTCGAGCTGGGCTACTGCAACGGCATCGAAAACTACTCGCGCTACCTGTCGGGCCGTGAGTCCGGTGCGCCGCCGCCGACCCTCTACGACTACCTGCCGGCGGATGCTTTGCTGGTGATCGACGAATCCCACGTCAGCGTGCCGCAAGTCGGCGCCATGTATAAAGGCGACCGCTCGCGCAAGGAAACCCTGGTGGAATACGGCTTCCGCCTGCCTTCGGCGCTGGATAACCGGCCGATGCGCTTTGACGAATGGGAAAGCATCAGCCCGCAGACCATCTTTGTGTCCGCCACGCCGGGCAACTACGAGGCCGAGCATGCTGGCCGGGTGATCGAGCAACTGGTGCGCCCCACCGGCCTGGTCGACCCGCAAATCGAGATCCGCCCGGCCCTGACCCAGGTCGATGACCTGCTGTCGGAAATCACCAAGCGCGTGGCCCTGGAAGAGCGGGTGCTGGTCACCACGCTGACTAAGCGCATGTCTGAAGACCTTACCGATTACCTGGCCGACCACGGCGTGCGTGTACGTTACCTGCACTCGGACATCGACACCGTGGAGCGCGTGGAAATCATCCGCGACCTGCGCCTGGGCACCTTCGATGTGCTGGTGGGCATCAACCTGCTGCGTGAAGGCCTGGACATGCCCGAGGTGTCGCTGGTGGCAATCCTGGATGCGGACAAGGAGGGTTTCCTGCGCTCCGAGCGTTCGTTGATCCAGACCATCGGCCGTGCGGCGCGTAACCTCAACGGCCGCGCGATCCTGTACGCCGACCGCATCACCGGCTCCATGGAACGCGCCATCGGCGAGACCGAGCGCCGCCGCGACAAGCAGATTGCGTTCAACCTGGCCAATGGCATCACCCCCAAGGGCGTGTTCAAGGACGTCGCCGACATTATGGAAGGCGCCACCGTACCGGGTTCGCGCAGCAAGAAGCGCAAAGGCATGGCCAAGGCTGCCGAGGAAAGCGCCAAGTACGAAAACGAACTGCGCTCGCCGAGTGAAATCACCAAGCGTATCCGCCAGTTGGAAGAGAAGATGTACCAGTTGGCGCGGGACCTGGAGTTTGAAGCGGCAGCGCAGATGCGCGATGAGATTGGCAAGTTGCGCGAGCGGTTGCTGGCGGTCTGAATTTGCGTTGACTGCTTGGGCTTCATCGCAGGCAAGCCAGCTGCCACATTTGATCGAGTTCCACCTTTGGAATGCAGTCGAATGTGGGAGCGAGCTTGCTCGCGATAGGGGCAACTCGGTCTAGTGGGCTTCCCCAGCCTTGAGTCCCGCCGGCAACGCCTTGGTCAGAAAGATCGCCAGCATGCTCACCGCCAACGCCAACCCCACAAAGTGAAATGCATCGTTGTAGGCCATGATCTGGGCCTGTTGATGCGCAATCTCACTGAGCTTGCCCAGCGCTGCCGTCTCATTGCCAAACTTCTGGGTCAGCATCGCCATGCGCTCGGCCACCTGCGGGTTGGTCGGCACAATGGCTTCGCGTAGGTAGTCAAAGTAGGTCTTGGTCCGCGCATCCAGTAACGTCGCCAGCAGCGCAATACCGATGGCACCGCCCAGGTTTCGCAGGATATTGAACAGGCTCGACGCCGAGCCTGCGTCTTGGGGCAGGATGTACGCGGTGGCGATCAACGAAATGGTGACCATGATCAGCGGCTGGCCGAGGGCACGGATGATCTGGATCTGGTTGAACTGGCTGCCGGCAAAGTCCGGGTTGAGCACGCCCGAGGAAAAACTCGCAAAGCCAAACAGGCCAAATCCCACCGCGCAAAGCCACTTCGGCGACACGTATTTCATCAGTTTCGGCACCAGCGGGATCAGGAACAACTGCGGCACCCCCATCCACATGATCACTTCGCCGATTTGCAGGGCGTTGTAGTTCTGGATCTGCGCCAGGTACAGCGGCAGCAGGTAGATCGAGCCATACAGCCCCACGCCCATGCCCAGGCTGGAAATGCTTGAAAGTCCGAAGTTGCGGTTGGCGAGGATGCCCAGGTTGATCAGCGGGTTGGGCTTGGACAACTGCACGATGACGAAGGTGATCAGGCTCAACAGGGCAATGCTGCCCAGGCTGACGATCAGGCTCGATTCCAGCCAGTCCTTGCGATGCCCCTCTTCAAGAAATACCTGCAAACAGCCCAGGCCCACGGCCAGGGTCAGGATGCCCATGTAGTCGGTGCTTTTGAGCAATTCCCAGTGCGCGGCCTTTTTCTCCAGGCCATACAGCAGGCCGGCGATCATCAGCAGCCCTGGCGGTACGTTGATATAGAAGATGTATTCCCAGCCCCAGTTTTCCGTGAGCCAGCCGCCAATGGTCGGGCCGATGGAGGGGGCAAAGGTGGCCGTCATGGCGAACATCGCCATGCCCTTGGCGCGATGGTGTTCGGGCAGTTTGATCAGGGTCAGGGTGAAGGCCAGCGGGATCAGCGCACCGCCGGTAAAGCCTTGCAGGGCGCGGAACACGATCATGCTTTCCAGGCTCCAGGCCATGGAACACATCAGCGAAGCGATGAGGAACCCCACCGACACCCACACCGCCAGGCGCCGTGCCGACAGCAACTGCACTAGCCAGGCGGTGAGGGGGATCATGATGATTTCGGCTACAAGGTAGGAGGTGGAAATCCACGAGCCTTCTTCCAGGGTGGCCGATAGCGCGCCCTGGATGTCCTTGAGCGAGGAGTTGGTGATCTGGATGTCGAGCACCGCCATGAAGGCGCCGAGCATGACGCTCATTACCGCGATCCAGTCGCGCCGGGTCGGCTCGCCGACCGGGCGCAGCAGTTGATCACCGGCCATGGTCAGGGTCTTGGATCTTCACTTTGACGGTCACCGACATGCCAGGGCGGATCTTGCCGTGCAGTGGGTTGTCGGCGGCAAAGGTGAGTTTTACCGGGATTCGTTGTACGACTTTGGTGAAGTTGCCGGTGGCATTGTCTGGCGGCAGCAGGCTGAACTGCGCGCCGGAGGCGGCGAACAGGCTGTCGACCCGCGCCTCGATGGGGGTATCGCCGTAGGCATCGAAGGTCAACTCGGCCGTCTGCCCAGGGGCCATATGGCCGATCTGGGTTTCCTTGAAGTTGGCCTGGATCCAGATGTCCTGGTCGGGAACGATGGACAGCAGGTACGCGCCGGCCTGCACATACTGGCCGTTGCGCGCGGCGCGCTGGCCAACCAGGCCGCTGATGGGCGCGTGGATTTCGCTGCGGGTCAGGTTCAGTTCGGCCTGGGCGATGTCGGCGCGAGCATTGGCGATCTGCGCGTCGAGGCGCTTGATCTCGGCGTTCAGGGCGCTGACTTGCTGGCGCTGGCCTTGGGAGTCAGCCTGGGCCTTGGCGACCTGGGAGCGGGCGATGTGGTTGTCAGCAGACAGGGTGGTGACGCGCTCTTCCGAGACATAGCCGGGCTTGCGCAGGGTTTGCGCGCGGGACAAGTCGATCTGCGCGCGGCCCAGGGTCGCCTGGCTGGACGCCACCTGGGCATCGGCGGCCGCGATCAGGCTGGCTTGTTGGGTCAGCTTGCTCGTGGCCTGCAAACGCTCGGCTTCGCGGGTGGCGAGGGCGGCGTTGGCGCGGTCGATGGCCAGCAAGAAGTCGTCCTGCTCCAGGATGACCAGCAACTGGCCTTTTTCTACGTGCTGGTTATCGCCCACTTTCACCTCGGCGATGCGCGCGCCCAACTGGCTGGAGACCCGGGTGATCTCGCCCTGCACGTAGGCGTTATCGGTACTTTCATAAAAACGTCCCTTGAAGAACCAATGGGCAAAGAAGCCCGCGGCGACCAGGGCGACGATAAACAGGAAGATAAACAGGCGGCGTTTGAGTTGGGCAGGCATGGCGGCGCAGTGTCAGTTACAAAAGGTAATGGAATATAGCCAGCTAACGATTTGGCAAATAGCCATGTCGAGGTTCCAGCCCCAACCTTGGCTTATATGCCCTTTGTTGATCGGCCTACGCTGGAGCCAGGGGGCTTGGGGCTGTTACCATTCGCCCCTTGTTTTATTTTCAGCTTTATTGCCCATTCGAGACCCGCCATGACCACCGTCCGCACGCGCATCGCGCCATCGCCTACTGGGGATCCCCACGTCGGTACTGCCTACATCGCCTTGTTCAACTACTGCTTTGCCAAGCAGCACGGCGGTGAATTCATCCTGCGGATCGAAGACACGGACCAGGTGCGTTCGACCCGTGAGTCGGAACAGCAGATTTTCGATGCCCTGCGCTGGTTGGGCATCACCTGGGCTGAAGGCCCGGATGTCGGCGGCCCGCACGGCCCGTATCGCCAGAGCGAGCGCAGCGACATCTATAAGCAATACACCCAGCAACTGGTCGATATGGGCCACGCCTTCCCGTGTTTCTGCACTGCCGAAGAACTGGACCAGATGCGCGCCGAGCAACAGGCCCGCGGCGAAACCCCGCGCTACGACGGCCGCGCGCTGCTGCTGTCCAAGGAAGAAGTGGCCGCGCGCCTGGCCGCCGGTGAGCCGCACGTGATCCGTATGAAAGTGCCGAGCGAAGGCGTGTGCGTGGTGCCGGACATGTTGCGTGGCGACGTGGAGATCCCGTGGGACCGCATGGACATGCAAGTGCTGATGAAGACCGACGGCCTGCCGACGTACTTCCTGGCCAACGTGGTCGACGACCACTTGATGGGCATCACCCACGTGTTGCGTGGTGAAGAATGGTTGCCGTCGGCACCCAAGCTGATCCTGCTTTACGAATATTTCGGCTGGGAACAGCCGCAACTGTGCTACATGCCGCTGCTGCGTAACCCGGACAAGAGCAAGCTGTCCAAGCGCAAGAACCCGACTTCGGTGACCTTCTACGAGCGTATGGGCTTCATGCCTGAAGCGATGCTCAACTACCTGGGCCGCATGGGCTGGTCGATGCCGGACGAGCGCGAGAAGTTCTCGCTGCAGGAGATGGTCGATAACTTCGACCTGTCCCGCGTCTCGCTGGGTGGGCCGATTTTCGATATCGAGAAGCTGTCGTGGCTCAATGGCCAATGGCTGCGTGACCTGCCGGTGGAAGAGTTCGCCAGCCGTGTGCAGCAGTGGGCGTTGAACCCCGAGTACATGATGAAGATCGCACCGCTGGTGCAGGGCAGGGTGGAGACTTTCAGCCAGGTCGCCCCGCTGGCCAGCTTCTTCTTTGCCGGTGGCGTGAACCCGGATGCCAAGCTGTTCGAGTCGAAAAAACTCTCGGCTGACCAGGTTCGCCAGTTGATGCAGTTGATCCTGTGGAAGCTCGAAAGCCTGCGCCAGTGGGAAAAAGAGGCCATCACCGCGACCATCCAGGCTGTGGTCGAATCCCTGGAACTGAAGCTGCGCGATGCCATGCCGCTGATGTTTGCCGCGATTACCGGGCAAGCCAGCTCGGTGTCGGTACTCGATGCGATGGAAATCCTCGGTCCGGACCTGACCCGTTTCCGTCTGCGCCAAGCCCTTGATTTGCTTGGCGGTGTATCAAAGAAAGAAAACAAGGAATGGGAAAAGCTGCTGGCTGCTATCGCCTAGTTAAGCGTTGGTGAGGGCAAAACCCCGGCTTTGCGGGGTTTTGACGGTAAGTGATTGTTATCCCGGCAAAAAACTTTGGAAATTGTTGAAAATAAATTTGACAGCCTTTCAAAGCGCCATTAAGATTCGCCCCGTCCTCACCGATGAGGGGCTATAGCTCAGCTGGGAGAGCGCTTGCATGGCATGCAAGAGGTCAACGGTTCGATCCCGTTTAGCTCCACCAATTTACAGGTTCAAGGTCTGGCCACACCGTCCTTGAATCGATCAGGCCCAGCTTGATCATGTTGTACAGAAGGTTTTGTCCCCTTCGTCTAGTGGCCTAGGACACCGCCCTTTCACGGCGGTAACAGGGGTTCGAGTCCCCTAGGGGACGCCAGTTTCAACAAGCAGCTCGCAAGGTCTGCTGCGCCGCCAGGCGAAAAATCGGGGCTATAGCTCAGCTGGGAGAGCGCTTGCATGGCATGCAAGAGGTCAACGGTTCGATCCCGTTTAGCTCCACCAATTTACAGGTTCAAGGTTCCGGCCACACCGTCCTTGGATCGATCAGGTTCAGCCTGATCAGTTGTATAGAAGGTTTGTGTCCCCTTCGTCTAGTGGCCTAGGACACCGCCCTTTCACGGCGGTAACAGGGGTTCGAGTCCCCTAGGGGACGCCACGATTACCCGCTCTGCGGGATTTTTAAGGGTCATTCAATTATTGAATGGCCCTTTTGTTTGTCTGGCGTTTGGGTTTTCTCCCTCCCTCTTTCAAAGAACTTCTTCTGACCAACGGTCGAATTCAGCGCTTGCTAAAAATTATTATGAAGATAATATTTTAACCGTAATATTCGGAGGCCGTCATGAGCGATAAGAAAGCGCAAACCCGTGAACGTATTTTGCAGGCCGCCAGCTCCGCGCTGATCCAGCGTGGCCCGGCCGAACCGAGTGTGGGTGAAGTCATGGGAGCGGCGGGGCTGACCGTTGGTGGCTTCTACGCCCACTTTGAAAGCAAGGACGCCTTGATGCTGGAGGCGTTCGAGCAGCTATTGGCCACGCGTCGGGCGTCTATCGACGATATGGACCCCAGCCTGACAGGCGAAGAGCGCCGAGCCCTGGTGGCGGCGTTCTACCTGTCGCGCAAGCACCGTGATTCCACCGCTCAGGCCTGTCCGATCCCGGCCACGGTCGGCGAGATGAGCCGCCTGCCAGATGAATTTCGCGATGTATTGAACCGGCACGTCGAACTGATGGCCGCACAACTGGCTGCCAGCCCGGAAGACACCGATAAGGCCCTGGCCGACATGGCCTTGATGATTGGTGGCCTGGCATTGGCCCGGGCGCTGGGGCCTGGCGAATTGTCGGACCGTGTATTGCGCGCCTCCAAGTCGGCAGTGCGCTGAACAAGGCTTGCGGGCCTGGGGAGTGAATGGATGAGCACCTTGAGCTGGATTCGTCGTGTCAACGGCACTGTGGGCAGGCTGGCGCCGCAGACCATCGCCAACCAGATGCGTCGCGCTTTCATGACGCCGCGGGATCTGCCGCCGCGTGATTGGGAATTGCCGCTGCTGGCGCAGGCCGAGCGCATCACCTTGCGCTTTGGCCTGTCGGCCCTGCGCTGGGGCCAGGGCCCGGCGGTGCTGATGATGCATGGCTGGGAAGGGCGCCCGACCCAGTTCGCCAGCCTGATCAACGCATTGGTGGGTGCCGGCTACTCGGTGATTGCCCTCGACGGTCCGGCCCATGGCCGCTCGCCGGGCCGCGAGGCCCACGTGGTGCTGTTTGCCCGGGCGATGCTGGAGGCTGCCGCTGAGTTGCCGCCGTTGCACGCGGTGGTCGGCCACTCCATGGGCGGCGCCAGTGCGATGCTGGCCATCCAGTTGGGCCTGCGCACCAATGCGTTGGTGAGCATTGCCGCGCCTTCCCGCTTGCTCGATGTATTGCGCGGCTTTGCCGGAGTGGTCGGCATGCCGGCGCGGGCACGGGCGGCGTTTATCCAGGAGGTCGAGTACTCCCTGGGCATCCCGCTCAAGCACCTGGATGTGGCGCACTATCAAATGAACATCCCGGGCCTGATCGTGCATGCCGAAGACGATACCTTCGTCCCGGTCAAGGCTTCGCAGATGATCCACGAGGCCTGGTTCGACAGCCGCCTGTTACGCCTGGAGCAAGGCGGGCACCAGAAAGTCCTGGCCGATCCCCGGGTGGTCGAAGGCGTACTGGCGCTACTGGCCGGCTGTCGTGAACCAGCGCGGCAAACCGCTTGAGCCGAACGATGGGTTACACTGCTCGCCGCCGACATTAATCGACCGGGAGCAGGGCATGGGCTGGGACTTGGCAAAGCCGTTTATCATCGATCTGCAGGTGGCCCCTGAGGATATCGACGGCCTGGGGCATGCCAATAATGCCGTCTACGTATCCTGGCTGGAGCGTTGCGCCTGGCGCCATTCCCAGCGCCTGGGCCTGGACCTCAGCGAGTACCGGCGCTTGGATCGGGCCATGGCGGTAGTGCGCCATGAAATCGATTACCTGGCGGCGGGCTACGAAGGTGATGAGTTGCAATTGGCGACCTGGATCGTCGATTGGGACCAGCGCCTGAAAATGACCCGGCGCTTCCAACTGATACGCCCCAGCGATGGCACCACCTTGCTGCGTGCACAAACCACCTTTGTCTGTATCGAACTCTCCAGCGGCAAGCCCAAGCGCATGCCGGCGGAGTTTATCGAGGGCTATGGCGTGGCGTTGCACATCTGACAAGGGGGTTAACGGTTACTGTGGGAAACCCAGTAAACTGCGCCACGTTTTTCGTTGAGTGTTTTCCATGCAAATTGCCTTGGCGCCCATGGAGGGGTTGGTCGACAACATCCTGCGGGACGTGCTGACCCAGGTGGGCGGTATCGATTGGTGCGTGACCGAATTTATCCGGGTCAACGACCGCCTGCTGACCCCGGCCTATTTCCACAAGCTTGCCCCTGAACTGCTGCACGGCGCCAAGACCGCTGCGGGCGTGCCGTTGCGCGTGCAGTTGCTTGGTTCCGACCCCGTGTGCCTGGCGGAAAACGCCGCGCTGGCCTGCGAGCTGGGTTCGCAGGTAATCGACCTGAACTTCGGCTGCCCGGCCAAGACCGTCAACAAATCCCGTGGCGGTGCGGTGCTGCTCAAGGAGCCGGAGCTGCTCAACCAGATCGTCGAGCACGTGCGTCGTGCGGTGCCGGCGCATATCCCGGTGACCGCCAAGATGCGCCTGGGCTTCGACAGCCCGGATGGCGCGCTGGTGTGCGCCACGGCCCTGGCCGAAGGTGGCGCGGCGCACATCGTGGTGCATGCGCGGACCAAAGCCGATGGCTACAAGCCCCCCGCCCATTGGGAATGGATCCCGCGCGTGCAGGACGTGGTCAAGGTGCCGGTATTTGCCAACGGTGATATCTGGAGCGTCGAGGACTGGCGGCGTTGCCGCGAGATCAGTGGGGTCGAAGACATCATGCTCGGCCGCGGCCTGGTAGCGCGTCCCGACCTGGCCCGGCAAATCGCCGCTGCGCGTGCAGGTGAGGAGGTGGTAGAGATGACTTGGGAGGAGATGCAGCCCATGCTCCGGGAGTTCTGGACGCAGTCTGTAGCGCAACTGACTGAGCGCCAGGCTCCTGGCCGCTTGAAGCAGTGGCTGGCGATGCTGACGCGCAATTACCCGCAAGCCGTGGAGCTGTTTACCGCGCTGCGCCGGGAAACCGATCTGCTGCAGGTCAGTCGTTTGCTCGGTATGCCTCACCCGCAAGCGGCCTGAAATTTTTCTTACAGCCTCTCTTGAAATGTAATGGGTGGTCCTTATCTAGGGATTACACGATGCCGAACTCGGGTCGTGGAGATAAAGAACCTTGCTGATATTTCAGGAGATTTGACCTATGAGTACCGCATTTTCCCTGGCGCCGTTGTTCCGCTCTTCCGTGGGTTTCGACCGTTTCAACGACCTGTTCGAGACCGCATTGCGCAATGAGCCGGGCAGCAGCTACCCACCTTATAACGTCGAGAAACATGGCGAAGACCAATACCGCATTGTGATCGCGGCCGCCGGTTTCCAGGAAGACGATCTGGAGTTGCAGGTGGAGAAGGGCGTGTTGACCGTCAGCGGCGGCAAGCGCGACACCAAGGCTGAGAGCGTCACCTATCTGCATCAAGGCATTGCCCAGCGGGCCTTCAAGCTGTCATTCCGCTTGGCGGACCATATCGAGATCAAGGCTGCTGACCTGAGTAACGGTTTGCTGAGCATCGATCTGTTGCGGGTCGTGCCGGAAGAAGCGAAGGCCAAGCGTATCCCGATCAATGGGGCGCAGAAGCCGGCGCTGCAACACTAAGCGCATATTTTTAAATCTTTCATCATCTGCAAAAAGGGCGCCTCTGGCGCCCTTTTTTTGTTTAGGGGCTTGAAGGAGGTTGCAGGTGTTTTAATCGATAGCGAGGGGAGTTTTGTTTAGTTGAGGGTGTGTTGTTTTATTTGTTTGCTAGCAGGTGTGTGTAACTTTCTTGGTTGGGTGCGTGTTTGCATAGTTAGAGTGTTTCTTTGTTTGGAGGCATGGCAGCAGTCTTAGTCGCGCGGGAAATATCATGGGCGCTGTCATGCACACTCGGCGAATCATAACGGTTTTTTTCCTCGCAGCAGTTTATTAACGGGTATGACGTGTTTTTATCAGGCACAAGCCGTAGAAAAGCAGGTTTTCGGCAGAAGTCCATGGGTAAAAGTCCTAAGTTACCTTTTAGTGTCCTTATGTTTTCCGCGATATCTGGAACCAGAACGCTTATTTCCCCACGAATCCAGTGACTTCGATACGGTCGCTGCCGTTTCAAGTCATAAAAAAACAGTGTTTGTCATGGGCGTCTGAACGTCCTGGTGCTTTTCTGAAAGAGGGATGAATAATGTCTTATCTGTCTGTTAATAATCCTCCGAGCGTCAATGTTGCTAATCATCAGCTTGATCTGGTCGCGCCGCCTGGAAGTGGTGATGTGAGTAAGTTGTTAAATACTAAGTCGAGCGTAGTGCCGGAACACACTCGGCATGTTGAAGTTGGGCGGGAAAATACAACTGTCAGTACGGATGCTCTTGCAAAGCTGCTGGATATGTTCGAACTGCTCTTCAAGGCAATGCGAGATGTGTTGTCGGGTAAAAAGCATCCTTCCGAGGCCTTGCCCACGGCGGATAAACCGTCTGAAACCAGACCCGCTCTTGGGGACAGAGCCGCCATTTCCACTAAGGATGCAAAGGCACAGGTGGGTGGAGACAAACCTACTACGCACACACCGCAGACCACCGGCAAACTGTTGATTTCAGGCCAGGCTTTAAAAAAGCAGCTCGATGCGGACAAGCTAGCCGAGAAGAAGCCCGACACTGAGAGCAAGCCTGCGATTGCGAGCAACGACACCAAACTACTGCTTGATACAGACAAGAAGCCCCAGCTAAAACCGGACGCCGAAAGCAAGCCCGTACCTGCGGGCAAGGACGCCAAGGTCCTGGTTGATAGCGACAAGAAACCGGAGCTAAAACCGGACGCCGAAAGCAAGCCCGTGCCCGCGGGCAAGGACGCCAAGGTCCTGGTTGATAGCGATAAGAAGCCCGAGCAAAAACTGGACACGGACACCAAGCCCGCGACTCCCGGCAAAGAAGTCAAGGTAATGTTGGATGGCGGCAAACAACCTGTGGTGCGGCCGCAGGTCAAGGTTATGCCAGGGACTCCAGAAGCGCAGGCCAAGGTGTCGTCGGACAACCATGTGCAGGTGAACGTGAATGTGAACAACTGCCACTGCCCATCGACTCACCAGCCACCCAGCCCGCGCGGCGGCGTCACAGTGACGCCTCGTTTCGAACCCGAGCCAGGTGTGGTGATACGCCACGACGCTCAGGTGAGGCCTGGCCCGCAGTCCAAGCCGACGGTAGTGCCCGGTAACGATGCGAAGGTGACGCCTGATACCCAGGTGCCTGGGAGTGATGGTCGGGCGAGGCCGGGCTTGGTGCCCAACCGTGTTGCAGCGGTGACACCCGACGCGGTGCCTGAACCGACCGTCCCGAATGACAGCCGCGTAAAGCCTGAGGTATCCCCGCTGCCAAACCCTGAAGTGCTACCGGATAAGCCTGGGCCAGAGCCGGATGTGACCGCTGCGGGGCCGGAATGCCGCCCTGATGAAATGGGGTGGTCGGCGCGTCCCTATCGCCGGTTTTAACGCGCCTCTTGGGCCAATAGACCTCTAACTTCAATCAGTTGCTTCTCCGGTCAGCGATCGGCCGGAGGGGCACTTTGTGCGAGAAAAAACATGTCTGTTTCAAGCGTTAACCGTGCTTCCAGCGTCATGTGTAATGGTTCCGGGTACTTGGCAGGAGCCTTTAGTATTGAGACCGCTAGCCCCTCGCTACAGGGCTCGGCTGTCAGCAGGTTTTCCCATCAGCACTCGCCCAGGCATGTCGCTGAACTGGACGGCTGTGGGGCAAACCAGGCGGCGGACTTGCAAACCATCATTTCAATGTTCAGTACGTTCATGAGCCAAATTACAGCGCTGCTGTCGGGTGGCAAGGAGCTTGATAAAGCCAAGGTTGTTCCCGCGCCTGTCACGCCTGAAATCAAGCCCTTACCGTTAGTGCCAAAGCCCCAGACACCTCTTCCGGATTTGTCGACCAAGCGCAATGGGGCCAAATGCGATGATATCTGGGGTGGTTTTCGCCAAGGGCCGGATGGCAATTGCGTAACGGTTTCAGCGATCAAGGCCGCCATGCACAAGTTTGGACAAAGCCCCACTGATATCTACAAAAATGTCAGTAAAACCGAGCGCGGCTATGACGTGACGATGCGTGACGGTTTTCATTTGACGTTGACCAGCCAGGAGTTGAAACAGGCGGCAGCGGGCGCACGTTTTTTTGGGCGCGACAGGGGCATGCTCAAGGACGCTGAGTTTTTGTTTGCTGCCAGTGCCAAGCGTGCGCAGATAGAAAACAACGATGGTCGAGCGGCGAGAAGTTTCAGCGCGGCCATCCGCAGTCTCAATGATGGTGAAGATGAGCGTGGCGCAGGGGAAGGGTTCGAGCGCTTGGGCTTAAAGAAGCATATAAAAAATGTCCCGGTAAATACCTTGGCCCGCGGCCAGGTCGGGATGGTCAACCGCGCCCGGCATTCGGTCGCAGTGATCGACGGCAAGGAAGAGTTATGGGGTCGAAAAGGCAGGGCGCCGCGGTATGGGGATGCAGTGGCGTTAATCGGGTGATCAGTAGTGTTGTGTAGTTGTCGTTTTAAATTATAAGAGTGGCTGTTGTTTTCCTGCGCAGGTTTTTAACGTTAATTTTACTTTGGGTTTTCCTGATGCTTGGCATGCGCGGGTTTGCGCGATGTCTTGCTTGTCATACTTTTAATAAGTCTGTGGTTAGGAGGTTGTCATGAATGTGAATATGCTCAATCGGTCATTTACTGACAGTTATAGGCTGGGTGATAAACCTGTCAATGCTGTTTCTGCTGACGTTTTTTCAACTAGTGGCGGGGAGAAGCCCCAAGATATCGTGAATGCCTTTACCGCCACCCCCCGTGGATTCGGTGAGCATTTTGACAATAGTACCTATGCGGCTGTTATCAAAATGATGATGATGACCTTTGGTCAAAGCCCCCGCGATATGTTTGATGAGATTAAATCGACCGGTGATGGTTATGACATTACGATGAAAGATGAGTTTAAGGTTCATGTGTCCCATGATGAACTAAAACTTACGGCGCAGGCCTCGCGATTTTCCGGCAACGACCGAGCAGCCATCAACGACGCCAACGTTGTACTCGCCGCTTTTGCCAAGCGCAAACAACAAGCAGGTGGCTATGACAGTTTCGACAAGGTCCTGCACAAGAGCCTTGAGGGTGAAACGATGCAGAACTGCCTGCGGGGCATGGGGATGATTGGTTTTGCCCAGTTTGTGCCTGCCACTTACATGGCCGCCAGCGGCGCCGTGGGTGTGGTGGAAACCCATAATTTTGGCTCCGCGTTTGTCATGGACAATACCCAACATAATTATGGGCAAAAACAGCGGGTTGATAGAAGTTACGGTTATATGTTGTTCAATGACCAGACTGTGCCTGGCGTATCGCCCGCAACCGTCGATTTACCTGACCTGAAATTATCCAGTGTGCCCATAGGCACCCAACCCGCAGATATCTGGAACGGTTTTTACCAGGGGGCAGAAGGCAACTGTGTCACCGTGTCGGCGATCAAGGCGGCCATGATGCGGTTTGGACAAAATCCCCAAGGCATCTTTAAAAAGATCACCGCCACGGCTGAGGGTTATGAAGTGCTCATGAGGGATTCCTTCAAGCTGACCCTGACCCACGATGAACTGAAACAGGCCAAGGCTGCCTCCAACTTGAAGGGTAGCAATCCGGCGCTGCTGGACGATGCCAACTTCTTGTACGCCGTGAGTGCCAAGCGGGCCCAGGTGGAAAACAACGATTCGCGTGGCAACCAAAGTTACGAGGTTGCCATGGCAACACTCAACGACGGTGAATACCCCGGCGCCGCATTGCGTCGGCTTGGGTTGTTTGCCTATATCCGTGAAAGCACGGTTGAAGAGCTGGCTCGTGGCACCACGGGCACCTTGGCCAACACCTACCACTCGGTGGCGGTGATCGACGGCAAGCTGGACCTGTATGGGCAAAAACTCAGCCTGGAAAACTCGCACTGGCAGGGGCACTTCCACCGGGCATTGAAATTAGTGTGATACCCGGCGCAGGGACCCAGAGCGCTCTTCAGGTCCCGGCGCCTGGCCGTAACAGCTCTATAAATGCATCCAGGGGTAACGGCCGGCTGTGCAAATAACCCTGATACAGATGGCAACCCAGCCCCTGCAGGAACGCCAGTTGCTCGGGCGTTTCTACGCCTTCGGCAATCACCTCCAGGTTCAGGCTGCGCGCCATGGCCACGATCGCGCGGATGATCTCGGCGTCGTTCGGGTCGTGGGTGGCGTCCCTCACAAACGATTGATCGATCTTCAAGGCATCGACCGGCAGGCGCTTGAGGTAGGTCAATGACGAATAACCGGTGCCGAAATCGTCCATGGCGAAGCTGACCCCGAGTTTTTTCAGGCGGCGCATTTTGCCGATGGTGTCGTCCAGGTTCTGGATCACGATGCCTTCGGTGATTTCCAGTTTCAGCAAGGTGAACGGCAGTTGATGCTGCTTGAGGCTGCGCTCTACCCGTTCGACAAAATCGTTCTGGCGAAACTGCCGGGGGCTGATATTCACGCACAGGCTGAAGCCGTCCGGCTCCACCAGGCCTTCGGCGATCAGCCGGGCAAAGGCACCACAGGCTTCGTCGAGGATCCAGGTGCCCACCTCGAGAATCAGCCCGCTGTCTTCCAGAACCTTGATGAACTCCGTCGGCGATTGCGCACCCAACTGCGGATGCTGCCAGCGCACCAGGGCCTCGGCGCCGACAATGCGATTGCCCCGGGCATCGACCTGGGGTTGGTAATGCACACTGAACTCGCCCCGCGACAACGCCAGGCGCAGGTCTGTCTCCATGCGCAGGCGCTCGCTGGCGGTGCGTTGCATGCTGTTATGGAACATCTGCGTGGTATTGCGCCCCGAATCCTTGGCCCGGTAGAGGGCAATATCCGCGCGCTTGAGCAGGTCGGCCGGGGTCGAGCCGTGGTCGGGAATCAGCGCCACGCCGATGCTGGGGGTGACCTGCAAGCGCTGGCCATCGAGAAACATCGGCTCGGACAACAGTTCGCGCAGGGTGTCGGACAGCAACTGCACCTGCTTGCTGACCTCTAACCGAGTACCTTCCAGCCCGCTGAGCAGCACCACGAATTCGTCCCCTCCCAGGCGCGCCACGGTGTCCTCCATGCGCACGCTGGCCTCCAGGCGCGCAGTGACGATTTTCAGCACGGTGTCGCCCACCGGGTGGCCGAGGGAATCGTTGATGTGCTTGAAGTGATCCAGGTCCAGAAACAGCAGCGCACCCCGCAGGTTGTGGCGTTTAAGCAGGGCGATCTGCTGGCTCAGGCGATCCATCAGCAAGGCGCGATTGGGCAGGTTGGTCAGCGGGTCGTGATAGGCCAGGTGGCGGATCTGCGCCTGCGCGCTCTTGAGCAGGCTGACATCCCGTGCGGTCAGCAGCAGGCACGGGGTTTCATTGAGGGTAATCGGCTCGACCGACACTTCTACCGCCAGCAACTCGCCACGTTTGTTGTGCCAGAGCATGTCCAGGTGGTGGATGCGGCCCTTGATCTGCAATTCGGCCAACAGCGCGGCGCGCTGGTTTTCATCGGCCCAGATGCCGATCTGATACAGGGTCAGGCCAATGGCTTCTTCGGCGCGGTAGCCGGTCAGGCGGCAGAAGCCGTCATTGACCTCCACATAGCGCCCGGTGTCGCGCTCGGTAATGGACACCGCATCGGGGCTGGAATGGAAGGCCTTGGCGAATTTCTCCTCACTGGCCTTGAGCGCCGCCTCCGAGCGCTGTTGCTGGGTGATATCGCGCAGGGTGGTGACCACACAGGGCTGGTTGCCGACCTTGATCAGCCGGCTGGAAATCATGCAGGTCAGGCGCTGGCCGTTCTTGTGGTGGACGATGATCGCCACGTTGTTCAGCGCCTGCTCGCGGATCACCTGCTCGATGCGCTGCAGGCGCTGGGTTGGCTGATCCCACAGGCCGATCTGCTCGGCGGTGTGGTTGATGACTTCGGCGGCGGCCCAGCCAAAGGTCTGGCTGAAACTGGGGTTGATTTCGATGAACTCGCCGCTGGCCAGGCGTGTGACGCAGATCGGGTCGGGGCTGGCGAGGAACAGGCTGGCGAACTTCTCTTCAGAGGCACTCAGGCGCTGTTCGCGTTCCACCTGGTCGGTGATATCCAGCAAGGTGCCGGCCATGCGCACCGGCGTGCCCTGCGCGTCACGGTAGAGGCGGGCGCGGCTTTCCAGGTAGCGCGAGCTGCCGTCTTCCAGTTGCACGCGGTAGGTCAGTTGGTAGTTGCCCGCCGGCCCCTCACGCAAGGTGCGATAGGCATCGCGCATGCTGGCGCGCTCTTCATCGGGCATGCCTTCAAAAAACGCGTCGAACGACTCATGGAACGGGTGCGGATCCAGGCCGTGCAACTGCGCGGCCCGCGCCGAGCCGTAGAGCATGCCGCTGGGGATATGCCAGTCCCAGGTGCCCAACTGGGCCGAGTCCAGGGCCAGGTCCAGGCGTTCCTGGCTGTCCTTGAGGGCCTGCTCGGCGTTCTTGCGTTCGGTGGTGTCGAGGAAGGTGCTGATCAGGTAGGCCTGGCCCTCGAGCTCGACCTTTTGTGCGCTGAGGGTGCCGTCATGGATTTGCCCGTTGCTGGCGCGAAATTGCACCTCCATGGTGATGGGCTCGCCCTTGCGCTGGGTCGCCCTGACCAACAGGGCCCGTTGCTCCGGGTGGACCCACAGCCCCAGGTCGAGGGTGGTGCGGCCAATGGCATCGGCCACCGGCCAGCCGAACAGGCTTTCAAAATACTGGTTGGCTTCGCTGATCAGGCCATCTTCCTGGCGGGTCAGCAGGACCATGTTCGGGCACAGGTGGAACAGCGTGGCGAAGCGTTTTTCGGAGTGGCCCAGGGCATGTTCGCGTTCGCGCTGCTGAGTGGTTTCGCGGATCACCCCGATCATGCGCCGGCGCCCGGACGCATCCGGCAGCAGGCTGCCATTGATTTCCAGCCAGTGCAGGCTGCCGTCCGGCCACTGGATGCGGTGATGCATGGCTTGTTCGAAGGGTGCGCCGGCCAGGACCGCGTGAAACGCCCGGATCACGCGGCCGCGGTCCTCGGCGGCCAGCAGGTCGAGGTAGTCCAGGTCCTTGGGCAATGGCTGCCGGGGGTCGAAACCGAACAGCGCCTGGGTGCCGCGCGACCAACTGATCCGCCCGCTGTCGATATCCCAGCTCCAGGCGCCAAGCCGTGCGGCATTGAGCGCCGCCAGCAGTTGCGGGGCGTTTTCCCAGCTTTGTTCCGCCTGCTGGGGGTCCAGGGCGTGAATGCGCGGCAGCGGCGGCACGGGATCGACAGGGTTGGGCATTATCAAGGGGCCTTGGCTCGATGGGCGTTCGGCGCGGGAGCAGGGTCTACAGGCCGCACGGCCTCATGCCGGCATCCCAGCCGGATCGACCTGTGCATCCAATAGGCTCATGAAAGCCCGCGCAGCGTTCGACAGCGTCCTTTCGGTGTGCACGATATAGCCTAGCTGGCGACTGAGCTGTATGCCCGGTAAAGCGATACTGGCCACTTGATCATCGAGCATGGTGCGCGGCAACACGCTCCAGGCCAGGCCGATGGAGACCATCATCTTGATGGTTTCCAGGTAGTTGGTGCTCATGGCGATGTTCGGCGTCAGGCCCTGGGCCTCGAACAGCCGGTGCACGATATGGTGGGTAAAGGTGTTGCCACCGGGGAATACCGCCGGGTGCCGGGCAATGTCGGCCAGGCTGATGCTGGCGTTGCTGGCCAGGCTATGTTCGGGCGCCACCACGAAATCCAGGGGGTCGTCCCACACCGGGGTGGCCCGCACCAGGCTGTGGGGCTCCGGGGCCAGGGTGATGACGGCCACTTCGGCACGGCCATGGAGGATTTCCTCGTAGGCGACTTCCGAATCCAGGAACTGAATATCCAGTGCCACGTTCGGGTATTCCCGGGTGAACGTGCGCAACACCGGGGGCAGGCGGTGCAGGCCGATGTGATGGCTGGTCGCCAGGGTCAGGCGTCCGCTGACTTCGCCAGTCAGGTTGGTCAAGGCGCGGCGGGTGTCATCCAGCACATTGAGGATCTGATAGGCGCGGGGCAGCAGGGCACGCCCGGCCTCTGTCAGGCCCACTTCCCGGCCCAGTCGATCAAACAGGCGCACCTTCAGTTGTTGCTCAAGGCCGGCGATGCGCTTGCTGATTGCCGGTTGCGTCAAGTGCAGGCGTTCCCCGGCCCCGGAGAAGCTGCCGGTTTCGGCGATGGCAATAAAAGCATTGAGGTTGGCCAGGTCCATGGTCGTATTCCAGTTGGTTATCCAAAGCATGAAAAATATGAATTTGAGTTATTTAATGTAACGCCATAGCATCAGCCTCACAAGCCAAAGGGTTATTGAATCGTTCAACGCCCAGGGCATAGAAAGACGCTGATGAGGACCGACTGATGGCCGGCAAAACGCTTTACGACAAACTCTGGGATTCCCATGAAGTGAAACGGCGCGATGATGGCTCGTCGCTGATCTACATCGACCGTCACATCATCCACGAAGTGACCTCGCCCCAAGCGTTCGAAGGCCTGCGACTGGCCGGGCGCAAGCCATGGCGCGTCGACTCGATCATCGCCACCCCGGACCACAACGTGCCGACCACCCCGGAGCGCAAGGGCGGTATCGAAGCCATTGCCGACCAGGTCTCGCGTTTGCAGGTCCAGACCCTCGACGACTATTGCGACGAGTACGGCATCACCGAATTCAAGATGAATGACGTGCGCCAGGGCATCGTCCACGTAATCGGCCCGGAGCAGGGCGCGACCTTGCCGGGCATGACCGTGGTTTGCGGCGACTCCCATACCTCGACCCACGGCGCGTTCGGCGCCCTGGCCCACGGTATTGGCACTTCCGAGGTGGAACATGTGTTCGCCACCCAGTGCCTGGTTGCTAAAAAAATGAAGAACATGCTGGTGCTGGTCGAAGGCACCTTGCCCTTTGGTGTCACCGCCAAGGACATCGTGCTCGCTGTGATCGGCAAGATCGGCACCGCTGGCGGCAACGGCCATGCCATCGAATTCGCCGGCAGCGCCATTCGCGACCTGTCCATCGAAGGCCGCATGACCATCTGCAACATGTCCATCGAGGCCGGTGCCCGCGTGGGCATGGTCGCGGCGGATGAAAAAACCGTCGAATACGTCAAGGGTCGTCCGTTTGCACCGGCGGGCGCCGATTGGGATGCCGCCGTAGAAGCCTGGAAAGACCTGGTGTCCGACAAGGATGCGGTGTTCGATACGGTGGTTGAACTCGACGCGGCCCAGATCAAGCCGCAAGTCAGCTGGGGCACCTCGCCGGAAATGGTCCTGGCCGTTGACCAGAACGTGCCGGACCCGGCCAAGGAAGCCGACCTGGTCAAGCGCGGCTCCATCGAGCGCGCCTTGAAGTACATGGGGTTGAAAGCCAACCAGGCGATCACCGACATCCAGTTGGACCGTGTGTTTATCGGTTCCTGCACCAACTCGCGGATCGAAGACCTGCGCGCCGCGGCGGTGATCGCCAAGGGCCGCAAGGTGGCCTCGACCATCAAGCAGGCCATTGTGGTGCCAGGTTCGGGCCTGGTGAAGGCCCAGGCGGAAGCCGAAGGCCTGGACAAAATCTTCCTCGAAGCCGGCTTTGAATGGCGCGAGCCGGGCTGCTCGATGTGCCTGGCGATGAACCCGGACCGTTTGGAGTCCGGCGAGCATTGCGCGTCCACCTCCAACCGTAACTTCGAAGGGCGTCAGGGCGCCGGTGGTCGTACTCACCTGGTCAGCCCGGCCATGGCCGCTGCGGCTGCCGTCAACGGTCGTTTTATCGACGTTCGCGAATTGATCTGAGGAATACCCGATGAGAGCTTTTACCCAACACACAGGTCTGGTCGCGCCGTTAGACCGTGCCAACGTGGACACTGACCAGATCATCCCCAAGCAGTTCTTGAAGTCGATCAAGCGCACCGGCTTTGGCCCCAACCTGTTCGATGAGTGGCGCTACCTGGACGTGGGCTACGCCTACCAGGACAACTCCAAGCGCCCGTTGAACAAGGATTTCGTACTCAACGCCGAGCGCTACCAGGGCGCCAGCGTGTTGCTGGCCCGGGAAAACTTCGGTTGCGGCTCCAGCCGCGAACACGCGCCGTGGGCCCTGGAAGAATATGGTTTTCGCAGCATCATCGCGCCGAGCTACGCCGATATCTTCTTCAATAACAGCTTCAAGAATGGCTTGTTGCCGATCATCCTGAGCGATGCCGAAGTGGACGAGTTGTTCGGGCAAGTGGAAGCCAACGTGGGCTACCAGTTGACCGTCGACCTGGCTGCACAGACCGTGACCCGTCCGGATGGCAAGGTGTACCACTTTGAAGTGGATGCCTTCCGTAAACACTGCCTGATCAACGGCCTGGACGACATCGGCCTGACCTTGCAGGACGGCGAGGCAATTGCCGCGTTTGAAGCCAAGCACCGGGCCAGCCAGCCTTGGTTGTTTCGTGATGCCTGATTTGCGGTAACCGTGCGGGCCCCATCGCGGGCAAGCCCGACTCCCACACTGGAATGCATTCCAACTGTGGGAGCTGGCTTGCCTGCGATAGCGCCCGTACAGCCACCCCAAAACCTGAGGAAAGCCACCATGACCAACACCGCCCACACCCAAGTCGTGCAAAAACAATTCGGCGAACAGGCCTCGGCCTACCTGAGCAGTGCCGTGCACGCCCAGGGCAGCGAATTCGCACTGCTGCAGGCCGAACTGGCCGGGCAGGGCGCTGCACGACTGCTGGACCTGGGCTGTGGCGCCGGTCACGTGAGTTTCCACGTAGCACCGCTGGTCAAGGAAGTGGTGGCCTACGACCTGTCGCAGCAGATGCTCGACGTGGTTGCTGGCGCTGCTGCAGAGCGTGGCCTGGACAATATTCGTACCCGGCACGGCGCCGCCGAGCGCCTGCCATTCGCCGATGGCGAGTTCGACTTCGTGTTCAGCCGCTACTCGGCCCATCACTGGAGCGACCTGGGCCAGGCCCTGCGCGAAGTGCGCCGGGTGCTCAAGCCGGGCGGCGTAGCGGCGTTTGTCGATGTCTTGTCACCGGGCAGCCCGCTGTTGGACACTTACCTGCAAACCGTCGAAGTGCTGCGCGACACCAGCCATGTGCGCGATTACTCCGCCGGCGAGTGGATGCGCCAGCTCAGCGAAGCCGGCCTGCATGTACGCAACAGCAATCGCCAGCGCCTGCGCCTGGAATACACCTCGTGGGTCGAGCGCATGCGCACGCCAGAGGTATTGCGCGCCGCGATCCTGGAGCTGCAAAAGGCGATGGGCCAGGAAGTGCGCGATTATTTTGAGATTCAAGCCGATGGCACCTTCAGCACCGACGTGCTGGTGGTCTGGGCCGAACGCTAATAATTTTCCCGACCTGCCCGAGGGCGGGTCGCTTGATGAAATGAGGAACCCATGAGCAAGCAGATTCTGATTCTCCCTGGCGACGGCATTGGTCCGGAAATCATGGCCGAAGCGGTCAAGGTCCTGGAATTGGCCAACAGCAAGTACAGCCTGGGCTTTGAACTGAGTCACGACGTGATCGGCGGCGCTGCCATCGACAAGCATGGCGTGCCCCTGGCCGACGAAACCCTGGACCGTGCCCGTGCTGCCGACGCGGTGCTGCTCGGCGCCGTGGGTGGGCCGAAATGGGACAAGATCGAACGTGACATCCGTCCGGAGCGCGGCCTGCTGAAAATCCGTGCGCAACTGGGCCTGTTCGGCAACCTGCGCCCGGCAATCCTCTACCCGCAACTGGCCGACGCGTCGAGCCTCAAGCCGGAAGTGGTGGCGGGCCTGGATATCCTGATCGTGCGTGAGCTGACCGGCGGTATCTACTTTGGCTCGCCACGGGGCGTGCGTGAGTTGGAAAATGGCGAGCGCCAGGCCTACGACACCCTGCCGTACAGCGAGAGTGAAATCCGCCGTATCGCCCGTGTCGGTTTCGACATGGCCCGCGTGCGCGGCAAGAAGGTCTGCTCGGTAGACAAGGCCAACGTCCTGGCCTCCAGCCAGCTGTGGCGCGAGATCGTCGAAGAAGTGGCCAAGGACTATCCGGACGTCGAACTCAGCCACATGTACGTCGACAACGCCGCCATGCAGTTGGTGCGTGCGCCCAAGCAGTTCGACGTGATCGTCACCGACAACCTGTTCGGCGACATCCTGTCCGACCAGGCCTCGATGCTCACCGGTTCCATCGGCATGCTGCCGTCGGCGTCCCTGGACACCAACAATAAGGGCATGTACGAGCCATGCCACGGTTCGGCGCCAGACATCGCGGGCCAGGGCATTGCCAACCCGCTGGCGACGATTTTGTCGGTGTCGATGATGCTGCGCTACAGCTTCAACCTCAGCGAAGCGGCGGATGCCATCGAGCAAGCGGTGAGCCTGGTGCTGGACCAGGGCCTGCGTACCGGCGACATCTGGTCGCAGGGTTGCACCAAGGTCGGGACGCAGGAAATGGGCGACGCAGTAGTCGCCGCGCTGCGGAATCTGTAATCTCTCGGGCCCGCTTGCAGTTGTTGCTGCAAGGCGGCCCACTTTTTAACAAGGTGTAGTTGCGATGAAACGTGTAGGTCTGATCGGTTGGCGCGGTATGGTCGGTTCCGTGCTCATGCAGCGGATGCTGGAAGAGCAGGATTTCGATCTTATTGAGCCGGTGTTTTTCACCACTTCGAATGTCGGTGGCCAAGGGCCGTCCGTGGGCAAGGATATCGCCCCGCTCAAGGACGCCTACAACATTGAAGAGCTCAAGACCCTCGACGTCATTCTGACCTGCCAGGGCGGCGACTACACAAGTGAAGTCTTCCCCAAGCTGCGCGAAGCCGGCTGGCAGGGCTACTGGATCGATGCAGCGTCCAGCCTGCGTATGCAGGACGACGCGGTGATCATCCTCGACCCGGTCAACCGCAAGGTCATCGACCAGCAACTTGACGCCGGCACCAAGAACTATGTCGGCGGCAACTGCACCGTCAGCCTGATGCTGATGGGCCTGGGTGGCCTGTTCGAAGCCGGGCTGGTGGAGTGGATGAGCGCCATGACCTACCAGGCGGCCTCCGGTGCCGGCGCGCAGAACATGCGCGAGCTGATCAAGCAGATGGGCGCGACCCACGCGGCCGTCGCCGATCAACTGGCCGACCCGGCCAGTGCGATCCTCGATATCGACCGCCGTGTGGCCGAGGCCATGCGCAGCGAAGCCTACCCGACCGAGAACTTCGGCGTGCCCTTGGCCGGCAGCCTGATCCCATGGATCGACAAGGAACTGCCGAACGGCCAGAGCCGCGAAGAGTGGAAAGCCCAGGCCGAGACCAACAAGATCCTTGGGCGCTTCAAGAACCCGATCCCGGTGGACGGTATTTGCGTGCGGATCGGCGCCATGCGTTGCCACAGCCAGGCGCTGACCATCAAGCTCAATAAAGACGTGCCGATCGCCGATATCGAAGGGCTGATCAGCCAGCACAACCCATGGGTCAAGCTGGTGCCCAACAGCCGTGATATCAGCATGCAGGAGCTGAGCCCGACCAAGGTCACCGGCACCCTGAATGTACCGGTGGGCCGTCTGCGCAAGCTGAACATGGGCACCCAGTACCTGGGCGCCTTCACTGTAGGTGACCAATTGCTGTGGGGCGCGGCCGAGCCGCTGCGTCGGATGTTGCGGATTCTGCTGGAGCGTTGATCGCTTAGTGGTGTTGAAGAAACCCGCGTTCTGGTGACAGGCGCGGGTTTTTTATTGCGCCTTAGGCCCTCATCGCGGGCAAGCCCGCTCCCACACTTGAATATGTTCACAAATCCAAATGTAGGAGCGGACTTGCCCGCGATGACGGCCCGCGCCACACCACAAACCCCAGGCCAATTGCCTCACCCCCCACCACCCGGTAAAGTGCCGCTCCCCCCGCAATGCCCGAGGCAGCCTCCATGACCCAGACCTTTGATATCGCCGTGATCGGCGCCACCGGCACGGTGGGCGAAACCCTGGTGCAGATCCTCGAAGAACTTGAGTTCCCGGTAGGCGCCCTGCACCTGCTGGCCAGCAGCGAGTCGGCCGGCGCGTCGGTGCCGTTTCGCGGCAAAAACGTGCGGGTACGGGAAGTCGATGAGTTCGATTTCAGCAAGGTGCAACTGGCCTTCTTCGCCGCAGGCCCGGCGGTCACCCTGAGTTTCGCGCCGCGCGCCACGGCAGCCGGTTGCTCATTGATCGACCTGTCCGGCGCCCTGCCGGCCGAACAGGCGCCCCAAGTGGTGCCGGAAGCCAATGCCCAGGTACTGGACGGCTTGAAAAAGCCGTTCCAGGTGGGCAGCCCAAGCCCTTGCGCCACCCACCTGGCGGTGGTGCTCGCACCGTTGCGCGGCCTGTTGGACATCCAGCGCGTGAGCGTCACCGCCAACCTGGCCGTGTCTGCCCAGGGCCGTGAAGCCGTCAGCGAACTGGCCCGGCAAACCGCCGAGCTGCTGAATGTGCGGCCCCTGGAGCCCAAGTTCTTTGATCGGCAGATGGCCTTCAACCTGCTGGCCCAGGTCGGCACGCCGGATGCGCAGGGCCACACCGCCCTGGAAAAACGCCTGGTCCACGAACTGCGTAGCCTGCTTGAATTACCTTTACTGAAGATTTCCGCAACCTGCGTTCAAGCTCCGGTGTTTTTTGGCGATAGCCTGAGCGTGTCCCTGCAACTGGCGGGGGCCGTGGACCTTGGCGCCGTCAATCGCGTGTTGGAGGCGGCGCCGGGCATCGAACTGGTGGAAGAGGGCGATTACCCCACCGCTGTTGGGGATGCGGTCGGTCAGGACGTGGTCTACGTGGGTCGGGTGCGGGCCGGTATTGATGACCCGGCGGAACTAAACTTGTGGCTGACGTCAGATAACGTACGCAAAGGCGCGGCGCTTAACGCGGTGCAACTGGCACAGTTGTTGATAAAACACCTTGTGTAAAAGATACTTGGCGGCAATTTGTAGATTGATTCTAGCCAAGCGCTATGCTTGGCCCCATGCAGGAAAAGTTGCGCGTCGGTGACCTATCGGCTCGCCATGCCGAATGGCAGCGGTACCCAACCTTCTCGCGGGCCGAGGAGTGTTCAAACAAAGGATGAGGCTATGGTTCAAGTTCGCAAACTGGTGTTAGCAATAGCGGCCGTCTCGGCGCTGTCCTCCGGTATGGCGCAAGCGCTGCAACTTGGGGAGATGACCCTCAAGTCGAAGTTGAACCAGCCGTTGTCGGTGGAGATCGAGCTGCTCGATGTGGGCGGGCTCAGCGCCTCCGATATCGTGCCCAGCCTCGCGTCTTCCCAGGCCTTTGTGGATGCGGGTGTCGATCGCCAGGCGTTCCTCGATGAGCTGACCTTTACCCCGGTGCTCAACCCCAGTGGCCGCAGTGTGGTGCGCGTCACCTCCAGCAAGCCGTTGCCCGACTCCTACGTACGCTTCTTGTTGCAGGTGCAATGGCCCAATGGCCGGTTGATGCGGGACTACAGCGTCTTGCTGGACCCGGCCAAGTTCGAGCAAAAGGCTCCAGAGGTCATTGCCCCAGCGCCGCGCCTTGCCACGCCGGCTGCTGCCAGCGTGACCAAGGCGGCTGAACACACCACGACTTCTCGCGACACCCTGTGGGAAATCGCCGCGAAAAACCGCAATGGCGGCTCGATCCAGCAGACCATGCTGGCGATCCAGGCGCTGAACCCGGACGCCTTTGTCGACGGCAATATCAACCGTATGAAGACCGGCCAGGTATTGCGCCTGCCGGATCCGGTACAAAGCACCAGCCTGCCGCAACCCCAGGCGATTGCCGAAGTGACCGCGCAGAATGCGGCTTGGCGCCAGGGGCGTCGCGGTGCCGCTAATCAAGCAGCGGGGCGTCAGCAACTGGACGCCACCAAGCGCGCCCAGGCTGGCGCAGCGCCGTCGCAAACGGCCGCCAAGGACAACCTGAGCCTTGTCTCGGCTGAGGCTGCCAAGGCCGGCGTCAAAGGCGCCGCAGGTGACAGCAAGGCCCTGAACAACAAGTTGGCCGTGACCCAGGAAAGCCTGGATTCGACCCGCCGCGAAAACGAAGAACTCAAAAGCCGCATGTCTGACCTGCAAAGTCAGTTGGACAAGCTGCAGCGGCTGATCGAACTGAAGAACAACCAATTGGCCAAATTGCAGGCCGAAGGCGGCGCCCCGGCGCAACCGGCGGTAATACCTGCCGAACTGGCTGCGGCGCCGACTGCGCCTGCTCCGGCGGCCGAAACGCCGGTGGTTGCGCCCGTGCAAATCCCCGCTGAGCCTGCGCCCGAGGCCAGCGCCGAAGGCAAATTCAATGACCTGCTGACCAACCCCATTGTTCTCGGGGTGATCGGCGGCGCTGCCGGCCTCTTGGTGCTGTTGCTCCTGCTGCTGTGGGCACGTCATCGCAATGCGCGCCTGGAAGAGGAAAAACACCTGCGCATGGCGCGGGCGCTGGCGGAAGAGCCAGAGTTTTCCGCAAAACTTGAACAAGACTTGTCGCTCGATAGCTTCGAAGGCCTTGAAGTCCCGGCGGCAAACGTCATGCTGGCTCCAGCTCCAGCTCCAGCTCCAGCTCCAGCTCCGGTTGCCGTGGCGCCTGTAGCTGCAGTTGCGACCAGCATGGCGCCGCCGAGCAAGCCCATCATCGAGCCCGGTTCCTCTGATGCCCTGGCCCAGGCCCAGTCCCATCTGGACCGTGGTCACTTGAACCAGGCCGCTGCGGTGCTGGAAGAAGCGATCAAGCTGGAGCCCAAGCGCAGCGATCTGCGCCTCAAACTCCTGGAGGTCTACGGCCAGCAGGGCGACAAGGATGGTTTCGTGACCCAGGAGCGCCAACTGGTCGCCAATGGCGAGAACCACGCCCAGGTCGAACTGTTGAAAAATCGCTACCCGGCCATGGCCGTGCTGGCTGCGGGCGTGAGTGCTGCAGTCGCCGCTGCCGCGCTGGATGCGCAGTACGTCAAGGATCTGCTCCAGGAAGAACCGGCGCCTGCCGCCACGCCTCAAACCGATGCGTTCGACACCGACTTCGACCTGAGCCTGGACGACCTCGAGGCGGCGTCGCCGGCGGTGGTCGCCCCCGAGGTCGATGACCTGAGCTTCGACTCGGTCTTGCAGCAGCAGACCGAAGCCAAGGCCAGCGAGGACGACTTGTCTGACTTTGATCTCGACTTGCAACTGGATGCACCGGCTTCCCAGTCCGACGACGACTTCCTCTCGGGCCTGGAAGAAGAGATGAAGGACCTGCCACCGGTAGAGCCGCCGACCCTGACACCCGCCGCGCTGGAAGATTTTGACCTGCCGGAAGACTTCGACCTGTCCCTGGCCGACGAACCTGCGCCATCGGACAAGCCTGATGCGTTCACCTCCGAGCTTGACGATGTCAACGCCGAGCTGGAGCGCCTGTCCCAGAGCCTGGAAAGCCCGTCGATCGAGCCGAGCTTCACCGCTGAAGATGCCGCCAAGGGCGACGATGAGCCGGAGTTCGACTTCCTGTCGGGCACCGACGAAGTCGCCACCAAGCTCGACCTGGCCCAGGCCTATATCGACATGGGCGATGAGGGTGGTGCACGTGACATCCTGGCCGAAGTCCTCACCGAAGGCGACGACGGCCAACGCAGCGAAGCCAAGGAAATGCTTAGCCGCCTGGCGTGATTACTGGCAATTAACGCAGCGGCGGCCTTCGGGTCGCCGTTTTGCATTCAAAGGTGGGAGCCGGGCTTGGCCGCGATAGAGGCGACTCGGTCCTTCGGTAGAATCGAGGCGAGGCTATCGCAGGCCAGCCAGCTCCCACAAAATGCCCCAGGACCAGGCCCGGCACTTTATAATGGCCGCCTTTGCGCAACTATCAGGCTCTCAGCTCTTGGCAAATATAGATAACGCGGCCGCCGAAATGGCGGCCGCCGGCTTTTTCAGAATCGCCCTGGGCGTGGAATACAAAGGTTCGCGCTATCGCGGCTGGCAGCGCCAGGCCTCTGGCGTGCCGACTGTGCAGGAAACCCTGGAGAAGGCCCTGTCGAAGGTCGCCGACTCGCCGGTTTCATTGATGTGCGCAGGGCGCACCGACGCGGGCGTGCATGCCTGCGGGCAAGTGGTGCATTTTGACACCCAGGCCGAGCGTTCGATGAAGGCGTGGGTCATGGGCGCCAATATCAATCTGCCCCACGATGTCAGCGTCAGTTGGGCCAAAGTCATGCCGGCGCACTTCCATGCGCGGTTCAAGGCCATTGCCCGGCGTTACCGCTATGTGATCTACAACGATCAGATCCGTCCGGCGCACTTGAACGAAGAAATCACCTGGAACCACCGCCCGCTGGACGCCGAGCGCATGGCCGAGGCGGCCCAGCATCTGGTGGGGATCCACGACTTCAGTGCCTTTCGCGCCGGGCAGTGCCAGGCGAAGTCGCCGATCAAGGAAGTCCATCACCTGCGGGTGACACGTCACGGCAAGATGATTGTCCTGGATATCCGCGCCGGGGCGTTCCTGCACCATATGGTGCGCAATATCGCCGGGGTGCTGATGACCATTGGTACTGGCGAGCGCCCGGTGGAGTGGGCCAGGGAAGTGCTGGAGAGTCGGGTGCGGCGGACCGGCGGGGTGACGGCGCACCCGTTCGGCCTGTATCTGGTGGATGTGGAGTACCGAGATGAGTTCGAGCTGCCGCAGCGTTTCATCGGGCCACACTTCCTCACAGGTTTCACTGAACTTGGCGGCTGACGCCCGGAAAAGCATTTGTTACCATCCGGGACTTTCCTGGACAGCCCCCTGAGGTTTTGACGATATGTCAGGCGTTCGCAGCAAGATTTGCGGGATTACCCGCATGGAAGACGCGCTGTCGGCAGTCGAGGCGGGGGCTGACGCTATTGGTTTTGTGTTTTATGCCAAGAGCCCGCGCGCGGTGACGGTGCAGCAGGCCCGGGCGATCATTGCCGGCTTGCCGCCGTTCGTGACCACGGTGGGGCTGTTCGTCAACGCCAGCGCCTGCGAGCTCAATGAAACCCTGGATGCCGTGCCCCTGGACCTGTTGCAGTTCCATGGCGACGAAACCCCGGAGGAGTGCGCCGGCTACCATCGCCCGTATATCAAGGCGTTGCGGGTCAAGGCCGGTGACGATATCGCCGCCAGTTGCGCCGCCTACGCCGGGGCCAGTGGGATATTGCTCGATGCCTATGTCGAGGGCATTCCCGGTGGTACAGGCGAGGCTTTCGATTGGGCGCTGATTCCCCAGGGCTTGAGCAAGCCGATCATCCTGGCGGGCGGTTTGAACGCTGGCAATGTGGCGCAGGCCATTGCCCAGGTTCGCCCGTATGCCGTCGACGTCAGCGGCGGGGTGGAGCAGGCCAAGGGCATCAAGGATCCTGGCAAGATTCACGCATTCATGCAGGCAGTGCGCAGCAGCAGTGGCGCGATGTGACGGCTGGCAGTCTGCCGCCGTCAGTAACTACCACTGTGTAAAACAGGCCGGCGTTGCCCTCGGGTGGCGCCAATGAAGTGGCAGCCACGCACTGGCGGGTTGTCTGGAAGGCTGAGGGCAGGTGCAGGAAATGGCTGGTCGAACGTCTGACCCCGTCCTGTGGTTGTTATCGCCACATCAATGAATTTAGCTCAAGGGCATACGCGGGGCTGTGTTCAAGCCACCGGTACTGGAGAAAGAAAGCATGAGCAACTGGTTAGTAGACAAACTGATCCCCTCGATCATGCGTTCCGAGGTGAAGAAAAGCTCGGTTCCTGAAGGTCTATGGCACAAGTGCCCATCCTGCGACGCGGTGTTGTACCGCCCGGAGCTGGAAAAGACCCTGGACGTTTGCCCCAAGTGCAACCACCACATGCGTATCGGCGCCCGCGCCCGTATCGACATCTTCCTCGACGCCGATGGCCGTGCCGAGCTGGGCGCTGACCTGGAGCCGGTGGACCGCCTCAAGTTTCGCGACGGCAAGAAATATAAGGACCGCCTGACTGCTGCGCAAAAGCAGACCGGCGAGAAAGACGCGCTGATTTCCGTCAGTGGCAAGCTGCTGGGCATGCCCGTAGTGGTGTCGGCGTTTGAGTTTTCCTTCATGGGTGGTTCCATGGGCGCCATTGTCGGTGAGCGCTTTGTACGCGCCGCCAACTACGCCCTGGAAAACCGTTGCCCGATGATCTGCTTCGCCGCCTCCGGTGGTGCACGGATGCAGGAAGCGCTGATCTCGCTGATGCAGATGGCCAAGACCTCTGCGGTGCTGGCGCGTCTGCGTGAAGAGGGCATCCCGTTCATCTCGGTGCTGACCGATCCGGTCTACGGCGGCGTTTCCGCCAGCCTCGCGATGCTGGGCGACGTAATCGTCGGCGAGCCCAAGGCGCTGATCGGTTTTGCCGGCCCACGCGTGATCGAGCAGACCGTGCGTGAAAAGCTGCCCGAAGGCTTCCAGCGTAGCGAGTTCCTGCTGGAACACGGCGCCATCGACATGATCATCGCCCGTTCCGAACTGCGTCCGCGCCTGGGCAACCTGCTGGCACAGATGATGGGCTTGCCGACACCGGTGTACGTCGCGCCCAAGGTCGAACCCATCGTTGTGCCGCCGGTGCCTGCAAACCTATGACCCAACGAACCCTGGGCGAATGGCTCGCCTACCTTGAGCAGTTGCATCCGTCAGCCATCGACATGGGCCTGGAGCGCTCGCAACAGGTAGCGGCCCGCCTTGGGTTGGGTCGGCCTGCGCCACGGGTGATCACGGTCACTGGCACCAATGGCAAGGGCTCTACCTGCGCCTTTGTCGCGGCGTTGCTGCAGGCCCAGGGCTTGAAGGTTGGCGTCTACAGCTCGCCACACCTGCTGCGTTACAACGAGCGCGTGCAACTCAACGGCGTCGAAGCCACTGACGAGCAGTTGTGCGAAGCGTTCGCGGCGCTGGATGCCGGGCGTGGCGAAATCTCCCTGACCTATTTCGAGATGGGCACCCTGGCCGCGTTCTGGCTGTTCGAGCGTGAACAGCTGGATGCGGTGGTGCTGGAAGTCGGCCTCGGTGGTCGCCTGGATACCGTCAATGTGGTGGATGCCGACCTGGCGTTGGTCACCAGTATTGGTGTGGATCATGCCGATTACCTGGGCGATACCCGCGAATCCGTGGCCTATGAAAAAGCCGGGATCTTCCGTCAGGGCAAGCCGGCTTTGTGTGGTGACCTGGATCCGCCGCATACCTTGCTGGACAAGGTGCGCGAGCTGGATTGCCCGTTTTTCCTGCGGGGCCGTGATTTTGCCCTGGAGGTGTCTGGTGACCAATGGTCGTGGCGCGGTGTCGATACGCGGGGCCAGGGCGTCGAGTTGCACGGCCTGCCGCTGCTGAACCTTCCCATGGAAAACGCGGCACTCGCGCTGCAGGCCTATTTGTTGCTGGATCTGCCGTGGAATGGCGCGCAGATCGCCGATACTTTGCAGCGTACGCAGGTGGTCGGGCGCCTGGATCGTCGTTCGTTCGAATGGCAAGGCAAGCGCTTGAACCTGTTGCTGGATGTTGGGCACAACCCGCATGCTGCACAGTACCTGGCACGCCGTTTGGCCGGCCAGGTGCCAGCGGGTCGGCGCCTGGCGGTATTCGGCCTGCTGGCGGACAAGGACCTGGACGGTGTGGTCGCGCCTTTACTGAGCAGTGTGCAGTCCTGGGCAGTCGCCCCGCTGGATACGCCGCGCACCCGTACGGCCGATGATGTGCAGGCGGTGTTGCAGAACCTTGGCGCGACGGTGACGTCCCATGCAAGCGTAACCGCTGCATTGGAGGCTCAATGCGCGGTGGCAACGGCCGAGGACGAAATTCTGTTGTTCGGATCATTTTATTGTGTTGCCGAGGCGCTTGAGTGGTTGGCCCGGCGCTCCACGGAGGAAGCTGCACATGGCATTACTGGATAGCGCATACAAGCAGCGAATGGTCGGAGCCCTGGTGTTGGTGGCATTGGCGGTGATTTTCCTGCCGATGCTGTTTTCTCGCCAGGACGAGCAGCGCCAGGTCACGGTTGAGGCCCCGGCCGCGCCCCAGGCCCCGGTGATGCCGCAGGTCCAGGTCGAGCCAGTGGTGGTGCCTGAGCCGCAGGCGTTGCCCGAGGAAGAGCCGGTGCCGACTGATACGGAAATTGCCGAACAGCAAGCACCTTCGGCGCCGATCCAGCCGAGTGTGCCGGTGGTAAAGCCTGCTCCTGCACCGGTGGTGGCGGCCAAGCCTGCTACACCTGCTCCGGCCCCGAAGCCAGTGGCGCCGCAGCCGGCAGCCCCGGGCAAGCCTGATGTGGGGCAAAGTCGCATCGATCCTAACGGCCTGCCGATCAGTTGGTCGGTGCAACTCGCCAGCCTGTCCAATCGCGAAAGTGCCGAAGCCTTGCAGAAAACCCTGCGCAGCCAGGGTTATAACGCGTATATCCGGACTGCCGATGGCAAGAACCGGGTATTTGTCGGGCCGCTGATCGAGCGCGCCGAGGCGGACCGCCTGCGTGACCTGTTGGGTCGCCAGCAGAACCTGAAAGGTTTTGTGGTGCGCTTCCAGCCAGAGCGCGGCTGATTCTGCCAATGCGGTCTCAGTGTGGGAGCGGGCTTGCCCGCGATGACGGTGCACCAGTCGATATTACAGTTGGCTGGCACACCGCTATCGCGGGCAAGCCCGCTCCCACATTGGTTTTTGCCTATCTTGAGATGGTCGTAGCTTGCCACAACCCATTGATTTGCAATGGACCACCAAACACCGCTTACCGATAGCCCGGCGCTCTGCTAAAATGCGCCGCCTTATCCGTCTGTAGGCTGTACTGTGCCATTTACCTGGGTTGATTGGGCGATCGTAGCCATCATCGCCATCTCCGCATTGATCAGTCTAAGCCGCGGCTTCGTCAAAGAAGCATTATCGCTGCTGACCTGGATCGTTGCAGGAGTCGTCGCCTGGATGTTCGGCGGATCCCTGGCCGTTTACCTGGCCGGTTATATCGAAACACCTTCGGCTCGTGTCATCGCGGGCTGCGCCATCATGTTCATCGCCACGCTGCTGGTGGGAGCAATGGTCAATTATCTTATCGGCGAATTGATACGTGTCACCGGCCTCTCCGGGACCGATCGATTTCTCGGCATGGCCTTCGGTGCCGCGCGTGGCGCGCTGCTGGTGGTCATTGCGGTCGGGCTGTTGAGCCTGGGCCCGGTACAGCAGGATTCGTGGTGGCAGGAGTCGAGTCTCGTGCCAAAATTTCTATTGGTTGCAGACTGGTCCAAGAACCTCATATTGGGGTGGAGCAGTCAGTGGCTGGCCAGCGGAATCAGCGTACCCGCTGATCTTCCGTTCAAGGAGCACCTCTTGCCGGGCAACACGCCGCAGTAAGTAGTGTTCAGTCAAGATTCATTAAGTAGGGGTTGCGTCGCATGTGTGGCATCGTCGGTATCGTCGGTAAGTCGAACGTCAATCAGGCGCTGTATGACGCGCTAACCGTCCTCCAGCACCGCGGCCAGGACGCTGCCGGTATTGTGACCAGCCACGACGGCCGGTTATTCCTGCGCAAGGACAATGGCCTGGTACGTGACGTGTTCCATCAGCGTCACATGCAGCGCCTGGTCGGGCACATGGGCATTGGCCATGTGCGTTACCCGACTGCCGGTAGCTCGACTTCGGCCGAAGCTCAACCGTTTTACGTCAACTCGCCCTATGGCATCACCCTGGCGCACAACGGCAACCTGACCAACGTTGAGCAACTGGCCAAGGAGATTTACGAATCTGACCTGCGCCACGTCAACACCAATTCCGACTCGGAAGTGCTGCTCAACGTGTTCGCCCACGAACTGGCCCAGCGCGGCAAGTTGCAGCCCACCGAAGAAGACGTGTTCGCCGCCGTGACTGACGTGCACAACCGCTGCGTGGGTGGCTACGCGGTCGTGGCAATGATCACCGGCTACGGGATCGTCGGTTTCCGCGACCCCCACGGCATCCGCCCGATCGTGTTCGGCCAGCGCCATACCGACGAAGGCGTCGAGTACATGATCGCCTCCGAAAGCGTGTCCCTGGATGTGCTGGGTTTCACCCTGGTGCGTGACCTGGCGCCGGGCGAAGCGGTGTACATCACCGAAGACGGCAAGCTGCATACCCGTCAGTGCGCGATCAACCCGAAACTCACCCCATGCATCTTCGAGCACGTCTACCTGGCGCGTCCGGATTCGATCATCGACGGTGTCTCGGTGTACAAGGCGCGCCTGCGCATGGGTGAGAAGCTCGCCGAGAAGATCCTGCGCGAGCGTCCGGAGCACGATATCGACGTGGTTATCCCGATCCCGGACACCAGCCGTACCGCCGCGCTGGAGCTGGCCACTCGCCTGGGCGTCAAGTTCCGCGAAGGTTTCGTCAAGAACCGCTACATCGGCCGCACCTTCATCATGCCGGGCCAGGCGGCTCGCAAGAAGTCGGTACGCCAGAAGCTCAACGCCATCGAGCTGGAGTTCCGCGGCAAGAACGTGATGCTGGTGGATGACTCCATCGTGCGGGGTACCACGTGCAAGCAGATCATCCAGATGGCCCGTGAAGCCGGGGCGAAGAACGTGTACTTCTGTTCCGCTGCGCCTGCGGTGCGGTACCCGAACGTGTACGGCATCGACATGCCGAGCGCCCACGAGTTGATTGCGCACAATCGTTCGACCCAGGATGTGGCTGACCTGATCGGCGCTGATTGGCTGATCTATCAGGATCTTCCTGACTTGATCGAAGCGGTTGGCGGCGGCAAGATCAAGATCGAGCATTTCGATTGCGCAGTTTTCGATGGCAAGTACGTGACCGGTGATGTCGACGAGGCTTACCTGAACAAGATCGAGCAGGCGCGTAACGACTCCTCCAAGATCAAGACCCAGGCGGTCAGCGCGATCATCGATCTGTACAACAACTGAGTAACTACCGGCCCTGAGGGGCCGGTTTTGTATCTTAAATAAAGAATTGAGTGAAGGAGTGGCAGCATGAGTCAGGAATGGGATGCCGGTCGGTTGGACAGCGACCTCGATGGCGTGGCTTTCGATACCCTGGCTGTGCGCGCCGGCCAGCACCGCACGCCGGAAGGTGAGCATGGTGACCCGATGTTCTTCACCTCCAGCTACGTGTTCCGCACTGCGGCAGACGCGGCGGCACGCTTTGCTGGCGAAGTGCCGGGTAACGTCTATTCCCGCTACACCAACCCGACGGTACGCGCTTTCGAAGAGCGCATCGCGGCACTGGAGGGGGCAGAGCAGGCCGTCGCCACGGCAACTGGCATGGCGGCCATCCTCGCGGTGGTCATGAGCCTGTGCAGTGCCGGTGACCACGTGTTGGTGTCGCGCAGTGTGTTTGGTTCGACCATCAGTCTCTTCGAGAAGTACTTCAAGCGCTTTGGCATTGAAGTCGACTACGTGCCGCTGGCGGACCTTTCTGCCTGGGATGGGGCCATCAAGGCCAATACCAAATTGCTGTTCGTCGAATCGCCGTCCAACCCGTTGGCAGAGCTGGTGGATATCGCCGCCCTCGCCGAAGTGGCCCACGCCAAAGGTGCGATGTTGGTGGTGGATAACTGCTTCTGCACGCCTGCCTTGCAGCAGCCGCTGAAGCTGGGCGCAGATATTGTGGTGCATTCGGCCACCAAGTTCATCGACGGCCAGGGGCGTTGCATGGGCGGCGTGGTGGCCGGCCGTGGCGAGCAAATGAAGGAAGTAGTGGGTTTCTTGCGTACCGCTGGCCCGACTCTGAGCCCGTTCAATGCCTGGATTTTCCTCAAGGGCCTGGAAACCCTCAGCCTGCGGATGAAGGCCCATTGCGCCAACGCCCAGGCCCTGGCCGAGTGGCTGGAGCAGCAGGATGGCATCGAGAAAGTCCACTACGCCGGCTTGAAGAGCCATCCGCAACACGAACTGGCCCAGCGTCAGCAGCGTGGATTCGGTGCGGTGGTCAGTTTCGAGGTCAAGGGTGGCAAGGAGGGCGCATGGCGCTTTATCGACGCCACGCGCCTGATTTCCATCACCGCCAACTTGGGTGATAGCAAAACCACCATTACCCATCCAAGCACCACGTCCCATGGTCGCCTGGCACCGCAGGAGCGTGAGGCGGCCGGTATTCGCGACAGCCTGATCCGCGTTGCGGTGGGGCTGGAAGACGTGGCTGACTTGCAGGCCGACCTGGCTCGCGGGCTGGCTGCCTTGTGATCGAGTGGTCCCTGGAGGCGGCTGGCGCCAGTAATGGCAGGGTCGCGTTGGTGACAGGTGCGGCGCGGGGTATCGGCCTGGGGATCGCGGCCTGGTTGGTCAGCGAAGGTTGGCAAGTGGTGTTGGCCGACCTGGATCGCGAGCGGGGCGCCAAGGTGTCCAAGGTGCTGGGCGATAACGCCTGGTTTATCACCATGGATGTGGCCGATGAGCAGCAGGTGGCGCTGGGAGTTGCCGAGGTGCTGGGCCAGTTCGGGCGCCTGGATGCGCTGGTGTGCAATGCTGCTGTGGCCGATCCGCGCAATATCACGCTGGATAGCCTGGACCTGGCGTACTGGAACCGGGTGCTGGCGGTGAACCTCAGTGGGCCGATGTTGCTGGCCAAGCACTGCGCACCTTATCTGCGGGCCCATGGTGGCTCCATCGTCAACCTGGCCTCGACCCGGGCCCGGCAGTCGGAGCCGGACACCGAGGCCTATGCGGCGAGCAAGGGCGGCCTGTTAGCCCTGACGCACGCGCTGGCCATCAGTCTTGGGCCGGAGGTGCGGGTCAACGCCGTCAGCCCTGGCTGGATCGACGCCCGTGATCCCGCTGCGCGCCGTGCAGAGCCACTGAGTGACGCCGATCATGCGCAGCATCCTGCGGGCCGGGTAGGCACGGTTGAGGATGTGGCGGCCATGGTGGCATGGCTGCTGTCGCGTAGCGCCGGGTTTGTCACCGGGCAAGAGTTCGTGGTGGATGGTGGCATGAGCAAGAAGATGATTTACAGCGAGTAGAGCGGGGAGCGGTCTTGAAGCGATTTTGTCTTTTTCAGAAAAACTTCAAGCAGGCTCTTGACTTAGGTCCGCTACCTGCGTAAATTTCGCGGCCTCAACGAAGCAAAGGGTGATTAGCTCAGCTGGGAGAGCATCTGCCTTACAAGCAGAGGGTCGGCGGTTCGATCCCGTCATCACCCACCACTTCTTGAGAGTTTTGCCCTAGGGCAAGACGCAACGTTAAAGGTTGCACCGACGCGCAGCGGTAGTTCAGTCGGTTAGAATACCGGCCTGTCACGCCGGGGGTCGCGGGTTCGAGTCCCGTCCGCTGCGCCATATTTTCCAGGTCCGATGTTTCGGATTTGAGATTGAACAGCCAAGGCTGCTCAGTCAGATGTTTGAAGGCGGTTGAAGGTGACACTTCGGCAGTCTGAGCGATACGCAGCGGTAGTTCAGTCGGTTAGAATACCGGCCTGTCACGCCGGGGGTCGCGGGTTCGAGTCCCGTCCGCTGCGCCATATCTGTTCCAGGGTCCACTGAACACCCTGAGAGCGCCAAGAAGAGCTTTATGCTTGATTGGATCGATAGCAAAGACCCTGGTCGAAAGACCGGGGTTTTTTGTGTCTGCGATTTGATGATGCAACTTGTAGGAGCCGGCTTGCCGGCTCCTACAGGGTATCGATCAGAAACCCAGCTTGTCCCGCAGCCCGTAGTACCACGCGCCCAGCGCCGCAAATGGCGTGCGCAGCAGTTGGCCGCCCGGGAACGGGTAGTGCGGCAGGTCGGCAAACGCATCAAAACGTTCTGCCTGGCCCCTGAGGGCTTCGGCCAGTACCTTGCCTGCCAGGTGCGTATACGTCACGCCGTGGCCACTACAGCCTTGGGAGTAGTAGATGTTGTCGCCGATGCGGCCGACCTGGGGCAGGCGCGAGAGGGTTAGCAGGAAGTTGCCGGTCCAGGCGTAGTCGATTTTTACATCCTTCAATTGTGGAAAGGCCTTGAGCATCTTCGGCCGGATGATCGCTTCGATGTTCGCCGGGTCCCGCGCGCCATACACCACGCCACCGCCGAAGATCAGGCGCTTGTCGCTGGTCAGTCGGTAGTAGTCGAGCAAGTAGTTGCAATCTTCGACGCAGAAGTCCTGGGGCAGCAGGCTTTTAGCCAGCTCATCACCCAGGGGCGCCGTGGTAATCACTTGTGTGCCACAAGGCATCGACTTGGCCGCCAACTCGGGCACCAGGTTGCCCAGGTAGGCATTGCCGGCGACGATGATGAATTTGGCCTTCACCTTGCCTTGGGCGGTGTGGACGACAGGGTTGGCGCCACGCTGGATGCGCACGGCGGCGGACTGTTCGTAGATCGTGCCACCCAGGGACTCCACGGCTGCCGCTTCACCCAATGCCAGGTTGAGCGGATGGATATGCCCGCCACTCATGTCCAGCAGGCCGCCCACGTAGTTCTCACAGGCCACTACCTCGCGGATGCGCCGCTCGTCGAGCAGTTCCAATTGAGTATGGCCGTAGCGTTCCCACAAGCGCTTCTGCGACTCCAGGTGGCCCATGTGCCTGCTATTGAGCGCGGCGAATACACCGCCGTCCTTTAAATCGCACTGGATCTGGTACTTGGCGACCCGCTCACGAATGATCCTGCCGCCCTCGAATGCCATTTGCCCCAATAGCTGTGCCTGCTGCGCACCGACGCTACGCTCGATCACGTCGATATCACGGCTGTAGCTGTTGACGATCTGGCCACCATTGCGCCCGGATGCACCGAAACCTACCTTCGCGGCTTCCAGCACCGTCACACGAAAGCCGTTCTCCAGCAGGAACAGCGCGCTCGACAACCCGGTATAGCCCGCACCGATCACGCATACATCGGTTTCGACTTCACCTTGCAGCACTGGCCGGGGAGGTACCGCATTGGCGGACGCGGCGTAATAGGACTGGGGGTAGGGGGTGTTCGCCATACTGGAACCTCTGTTTTATATTTTTTACGAGTGCGCCGATCCTACCTCAGTTGAAAATGCCCTGCCAGCCACCCGGAAAAAGCAGCGGCGCCAATAAAAAATAAAAAATTCGCATATTCATAGGCTTAGCTGCAAAAAAGGTGTTGACACCCCTCGGGAATTCCGTAGAATGCCGCCTCACAGCAGGCACGTAGCTCAGTTGGTTAGAGCACCACCTTGACATGGTGGGGGTCGTTGGTTCGAGTCCAATCGCGCCTACCAAACAAAATCCGCTCTGCTGGGCGGTCTAGAAGGGCTCACCGAAAGGTGGGCCCTTTTTTGTTGTCTGGGATTTCATGCAAAGCTTCGCCCCGACAATTGCACTGCACCTTCAGGTCGGCTTTCAGCTTCATGTTTCTGCGCTTGAAGGCCGACGACCTACCCGGTAGAGGTAGCGTTGCTTATCCCGAGAAATTTGCCATTTCTGACCCGCTTAGCGATTGCGCCTAAAGGTCCATCTCTACGCTTCAAATGTAAAACATTCGCATTTATACTGCGCGCAATCGCACCTTTCTCCAGGTCATCCGTTCCTCTCATCGCGCAGGTCATTGTGCAGGCCGACCCTCCAAAACCCACACTGCTGGCAGCATTGGTTCGGCACTACGACGAGTTGGTGGATCATGTGCGCCGGCGTTTTGGCGAACGGATTTTCGCTCGTGAGGTGATACACGACTTGTGCCTGCAGTTGCTTGAGCAGGATGAAAAGCAAGGTGTGCGCACGCCAGTGGCCTTGTTGCGCAAGATCGCCAGCGATATGGCGATCAGCCGGTATCGCAGCGAGCGTCGGCGCCAGGGTTGGGTGGTCGGTGTTTCGGTGTTGCCACAAGTGGTCTGCGGTGCGCCGAGCCAGGAGCGTCATCTTGATGGGGAAAGGGCCCTGGAGCTGCTGGCCGAGGCGATTGCCAGTCTGCCGCCGCGCTGCCAAATGGTGTTTGTCATGCACAAAGTGCATGAACTGCCCCAGGCCGAAGTGGCTGCGCGCCTGGGTATTTCCCTGAAGACCGTCGAAAAGCACCTACGCCTGGGTATGGGGATCTGCCGCGCACATCTAGGCTCGGAGGTCTTGCCATGAGTCGCGACCCGCACAAGAGCAAGGACTTCAGCCAGGAAGACGAGGCCATCGCACGGGTTCGTGAGGACCTCAAGCAACGATTTCCGTTGCCCTCGCCGACGCCCGCGAAAAACAAACGCCCGGCAGGAAAAACCCTCGGGCTGCTGCTGTTGGCGATTGTTGCAGGTGTGGCCTGGATTGATCCTGCTTACCGCAGCGAGCATGTTGCCAGCCAGGTAGGGCAGCGCCAGGCGCTGCTGCTGGCTGATGGCACTCAGGTGTTGCTCGACAGCAACACCGAGATGACGATCAGTTGGCACCTGCGCAGCCGCCAGGTCGAGCTGAAGGCGGGGCAGGCGTTGTTTGAAGTGTCGCCGATGGTCTACCGGCCGTTTCTGGTCGATGCCGGGTTGGCTGTGGTGCGAGTGGTGGGCACCCGTTTTAACGTCAGGCGCCAGGAACAGGATGTGCAGGTCGCGGTGGCTGAAGGCAGGGTCGCCGTGCGTGCGGCCGCTACGGGGGCAGTGGCTGCGCTGGAGCCCGGGCAGCAGTTGCGTGTGCATAAGGGGCAAGAGGCTCGGTTGGGACGGGTGGACGTGGATGACGTCACCGCCTGGCAACAAAGCCGGCTGGTCTTTGAAAGCACTCCGCTCGAAGACGTCATCGACACACTGCAGCGCTATCACCGCCAGCCCATAAGGCTCATGGACCCCAGGCTTGCGCGCCTGCCGGTTTCCGGTGTGTTTGACAGTGGTCACGTTGATCGCTTGCTGGCGCTGTTGCCCGGGATCCTGCCGGTGCGCGTTTCCACTGCGACCGATGGCTCGGTCCTGATCGATTCCCCCGGCCAGAAAAAATAATCTTCAACCGAGGTAGGGTTGCGCCGCAGTGCTGACGGCTATCTCCCTGTAACCCTACTTCGTGGAGAATAAAAACGTGAGTCAGTCCTTCCTGCGCGCGCCGGTGCGCATGTCCTTGCTGGCCAGCAGCTTGCTCCTGAGCCAATGGTCGTTGGCAGAATCTGCACCGGTTGATTTCGATGTCCCGGCCGCATCGCTGGAGAAATCCCTGAATGCCGTAGCCCGGCAATCTTCGGCACAGATCCTGTTCGCCAGTGAAATCACGGCCGGCAAGACCGCACCGGCCTTGCGCGGGCGCTACACATTGCAGGAAGCGCTTGAACGGTTGCTCGGCCAAAGCGGGCTGACGGTGCAGGCGCGTGATGAGCAAACGTTCCTGGTGGTCCAGGGGCATACCGCCAACACCTCCCAGGCGCCGGCCCCCACGCCAGGCACAATGGAGCTGTCCAGCCTGACCATCAGCGCCTCGCGGCTCGACAGCGACCTGGTGCCCCAGGCTCGCCAGGTCAATGTCATCGAACACAAACAGTTGGAGCAACTGCGCCAGGGCTCGGACAGCCTGGCCACCTTGCTGGCCAAGAGCATCCCGGGCATGGCCGACTCAAGCCGGACCATTACCGACTACGGGCAAACCTTGCGCGGGCGGACGATGCTGGTGCTGGTCGACGGTGTTCCGCTCAATACCAACCGCGATTCCTCGCGCAACCTGGCGAACATCGACCCCGCGCTGATCGAGCGTATCGAAGTGATCCGTGGCAGCAGTGCGATCTACGGCGCCGGTGCGACTGGGGGCATCATCTCCATCACGACGCGTCCGGCAGGCGGCGAGCCGCGAGCGACCACCAGCCTGAGCGCCGTCTCGCCCTTGAGCAAACTGGGTAGCGATGGCCTGGGCGGCCAGTTGCAGCATCATGTTGCCGGGTCCCAGGGCCGGGTGGATTACGCACTGGACTTTGGTGCCCGCCACATTGGCGCCTCCTACGACGCCAAGGGGCACCGCCTTGCGCCAGAGCCAAGCCAGGGCGATCTGTTCGACTCCAATACCTTCAATGTCGGCGGCAAGTTGGGCTTGCGCCTTGATGATGTGCAGCGCATCCAGCTTTCTGCCAGCCATTACAACGCCGAGCAAAACAGCGACTACACCTCCGACCCGTCCGTGGCCAGGCTTCCTGCGGGCTCGGTGCCTGCGCGCCCGTTGTCCGGCCTGTCGTTGGAGGAGCAGAACCAGATCAAAAACACCCTGCTCAACCTGGAGTACGCCCATGCCGACGTGCTGGGCGGCACGCTCAATGCGCAGATCTACTACCGGGACTACTTCACCCGGTTCACGCCGTTCGATGCCCGCGCAGTGGCGACCCGTGGACGCAATGTCGACCAGGTCATGCAGAACAGTGAAGTGTTTGGCAGTCGGGTCACGCTACGCACGCCGCTGGGGAGCCTGGGCACTACAGAGTTGTTATGGGGCGCTGACTTCAACCAGGAGCGCAGCGATATGCCCATCGACATCTTCGACCCGCGAGCCTTTGACGCCAGCGGCGGCAGGGTGTTTGACAAGATCGGCAAGCTCACCTACATGCCCGACCTGACAACCCGCAGCCTTGGCGGCTTTGCGCAGTTGCAGCATAAGCTCAACGAACAATGGTCGGTGGAAGGCGGCGTACGCTACGAATATGCCACTGCCCAGTACGATGACTTTATCCCGCTCTCGGAGTCGGCAGCGACCCAGCCGGCCACTGTTCGCGGGGGCAAGGTGCACTATGATTCGGTGCTGTCCAACATCAGCCTGACCTACTCGCCGGTAGCGGGCCAGGAGGTCTACGCGGCGTTCAGCCAGGGCTTCCAGCTGCCCGATATCGGGGTGCAAATGCGCAATGCCCGGCGTGGATTCGATATCGGCTCCTCCAACCTGGAGCCGGTGAAAACCAACAACTACGAACTGGGCTGGCGCGGCGCGCTGGGCGAGCAGACATTGGCCTCCCTGGCCGTGTTCTACACCACGTCCAAGCTTGGGGATGTGCAGAGTTTCAACAATGGCCTGATCCTGACCCGCACCCAAGAGCGAATCTACGGTGTGGAAGGCAGTGCCGACTGGCTGGCCGACGATGAGCGCTGGGGCGCCGGCGGCACCTTTACCTGGATCAAAGGCCGGGAGCAGCCCGAAGGCCGTGGCTGGCAAGACATGACCGGGTATCGCATCCCGCCGCTCAAACTGACCGCGTACCTGGAGTTCAAGCCGACTGAAGCCTGGAGCAACCGCTTGCAGGCCAACTTTTTTGACGGCGCCGACTATCGCCTGGATGGTGTTGCCAGCTTTGGGCGACGCAAGGTCGACAGTTACACCACCGTCGATATGATCAGCCAATACCAAATCAGTGAAAATGATCAGGTCAGCATGGGGGTCCAGAACCTGTTCAATCGCAGTTACTACCCGCTTTACAGTCAACTGATGCGTAGCAGCAACAACACCAGCCACCTGCCTGCGCCAGGCACCGTACTGACGGCAAGCTACACACATCAGTGGTAAACAGCACAGTGTGTGCGCAAGTTGCGTCTGATTGATCCATGATCGCGACACCCATATTGAGCCGGCCTGCCGGGTGTTATAGAACAACACCCTTGCAGTGCCTGCTGAGGCTGTCTAGAGCTTAACTATGGGTTTGAAAATGAAAGTAGAGAAAACCAACAAGATCCTGGCCGCTCCCATTCTCTTCTCGCTTTTGATGCTTCAGTGCGCGCCCGCATGGTCCGGGCAAGTCACAGGCGCTGTTTCCAATGATTTGACGGCAGCCGTTGCCTGGAGGCAGACGGCTGCTGAATTCGAGGCGCTCTACTATCAAGGTTTCAACGTCGCCAAGATGCGCCTGGACAGCGCTCTGCAAGCGCATAAGGCCGGTGATCGGCCGTTGGCGATCATCAGTGACATCGACGACACCGTGTTGAGCAGCAATAGCTATTGGGGCTACATGATCAATTCGGACAAAGAGTTCTTCGATGATGCCGCCTGGGACCAATGGGTGGCTGAAAACGGCCCGGTGGCCACCCCCGGTGCAGTGGAGTTCTTGAGTTATGCGCAAGCCAAAGGGGTCGAGGTTTTCTACGTCACGAGCCGTGACCAGAGCGAAAAAACCTATGAGTACGCCTTGGCCAACCTGCGTAAGAACAAGCTGCCCTTTGCCGATGAAAAGCACCTGACGGTTTATCGCGACTCTTCCAATAAAGAGCCCCGGCAGATAGAAATTGCCAAGGATTATGAGGTGGTCGTGATGCTGGGCGACAACCTCAATGACTTCAAACGCAAGTACTACGTGTCTGATGTGCAGCAACGCATGGCGTTGATGACCGAGGATAAACAACAGTTCGGGCGCAAGTTTATTCTCTTCCCCAACCCCACCGATGGGCATTGGCTCAAAGCCATCTTTGGTGATTCCGAGCCGCCCGCCACACCGCAAAACAGCGCCAAATTCAAGGCTGCAGCCGGCTCCAAGGCTTGGCAGCCCTGATCAAGCAGGTTGACCCAAAAGGGCTTGCCACGGTTTGAGCCTTGCACATCGTGGCAAGCCCTGATTGGATTACATCCCCTCACAAACTTTATTGATTTGCAGCAACAATTTTTCTTGTTGGACACCCTCCGCTCCAAGCGGCAAAGATGCCCGCCAGTGACCCTCGACCTACCCGGTCAATAATAAAAATCCGCGTCGGGCTGCCCGTTATCGTTTATCGGCGATGCAGGCGTCGCAGCACGCAATCAAGGACTCAACGCCATGCAAACTGTTGTGAACCTGTGGCCGCTGATTGGCGTGCTCGTCATCGTGGTCGGCTTTGTGTTGCGCTTCAATCCGTTGCTGGTGGTAACGGCGGCGGCGATTGCCACCGGATTTGCCGCGCACTTCCCCCTGGAAAAAATCCTCGCCACCATGGGCGATGGCTTCCTGCAGACCCGCGCTTTGCAACTGATCCTGTTGCTGCCCCTGGCCGTTATCGGCCTGCTGGAGCGCCATGGCCTGCGCCTGCACGCGCAGAACTGGATTGCGCGCTTCGAGCGCGCCACCGTCGGGCGCCTGTTGATCATCTATCTGTTTGTTCGTGAGTCCACGGCGGCCATGGGCCTGACCAGCCTTGGCGGGCACCCGCAAATGGTGCGCCCGTTGCTGGCGCCCATGGCGGAAGGCGCTGCCGAGAAACGCTTCGGAAAACTGCCGGACAAGGTGCGGCACAAGGTCCTGGCGATGTGCGCCGCCACAGACAACGTGGGTCTGTTTTTTGGTGAAGACATCTTCGTGGCCTTTGGTGCGATTGCCCTGATGCATACCTTCCTGCTGGGTTCGGGTATTGATGTCGAGCCGCTGCATATTGCGGTGTGGGGCATCCCCACGGCGATTTGTGCGTTCATTGTGCATGCCATACGCTTGCATCGCTTTGACCGGAGGCTGACCCGTGAGCTGACGGCCACTGCGCCAGTCACCGCTCAGTCGGAGGTCGCGCAATGATCATTTCCATCCAATACCTGTACTGGCTCGCCGGCGTTTTGTTGCTGATTACGGCGGGCATGATCCTGGCTGACCGGACCCATCCCAAGCGTTGGTCAAGCGCGTTGTTCTGGTTGCTGTTCGCCATTCCGTTTTTGGTGGGCGAGCACCTGCCGTCGGTGGTGGTGGGTGTTGGCGTGGTGCTGATGGCACTGATCGCCGGGCTCGGCGGGGTAGGGCGTGGCACCCATGCCGAGTTGCATGACAAGGCGTCCCGCGCCAGCGCTGGCCGGCTGGGCCATAAACTATTTATTCCGGCCCTGGCCATTCCGTTGACCACGGTGATTGGCTCGGTGCTGCTCAAGCACACCGAGATTGGTGGCGTGCCGCTGCTGGATCCGAAGAACACCACGTTCGTGTCCCTGGGGCTCGGTTGCCTGATTGCCCTGGGGTTGGCCTGCTGGCTGACCCGCGATACGCCGGTGCAGGCCTTGCGTGAATCGCGACGCCTGACCGAAGCCCTGGGCTGGGCCATGGTGCTGCCGCAGATGCTGGCCATGCTCGGCCTGCTGTTCAACGAAGCCGGCGTTGGCACGGCCGTGGCTCATGTCACCACCACCTACATCAACCTGGATTACAAGTTGGTGGCGGTGATGGTCTACGTGCTGGGCATGGCGCTGTTCACCGTGATCATGGGTAACGGCTTCGCCGCCTTCCCGGTCATGACCGGCGGGGTTGGCGTGCCGGTACTGGTGGGCATTTATGGCGGCAACCCGGCGGTGATGGCGGCCATCGGCATGTTTTCCGGGTACTGCGGCACGCTGATGACCCCGATGGCGGCGAACTTCAATATTGTGCCTGCGGCGCTCCTGGAGTTACCGGACAAAAACGCGGTGATCAAGGCGCAGATGCCCACGGCGTTGATGATGTTGCTGGTCAATATCGTCCTTCTTTATGTATTGATGTGAGGTGGTGATGGGGACTGTGCTGCTGACGGGTTTCGAGCCGTTCGATCAAGACCTGATCAACCCGTCCTGGGAGGCAGTGCGCCTGCTCGATGGGGTGCAACTGCAAGACGGGGTGACAATCGTCGCCCGCCAATTGCCCTGTGCCTTCGCCACTGCCGGCGCCTGCCTGGAACAGTTATTGGCCGAGCATCGACCGCAACTGGTGATTGCTACCGGGCTGGGGCCTGGGCGCAGTGATATTTCCATCGAGCGGGTTGCGATCAATCTCAACGATGCACGGATCCCGGACAACCTCGGTGCCCAGCCCGTGGATACGGCAGTGATTCCTGGGGGGCCTGCTGCCTACTTCAGCACCTTGCCGGTCAAGGCCATGGTCAAGGCGCTACGCACGGCCGGAATTGCCGCCTCGGTCTCGCACACAGCGGGCACTTTCGTATGCAATCAGGTGTTCTACAGCTTGCAGCATGCGTTGGCGGGGTCGGGTGTGCGCAGTGGGTTTATCCATGTGCCTTTTCTGCCAGGGCAGGCGGCCGAGCCTCAGCCCTCGATGGCGTTGGCGACAACGGTTGAAGGGCTGCGGGTGGCAATCCTGGCCGCCTGGAATACGCCACGTGACATCACAGAGAGCGCTGGCCAGGTCTGCTGATGACGGCCGATCCGCCGTTTACAACGCCTGGGCTGATCCGTAGATTGCATCACGGCCCAACCACGGGCGACGAGCGCACGAGGAAACCCAGCAGTGTCCGCCAAACATCCGGCCGTATTTGATCGCCAGTACCGTGCATTTCTGTTTGATATGGATGGCACGCTCCTTAATTCCATCGCCGCCGCAGAGCGGGTCTGGGCTGCCTGGGCGCTGCGCCATGGCCTGGACGTCGAGGCGTTCCTGACCACCATCCATGGCGTGCGGGCCATCGACACGATCAGCCGCCAGGCCTTGCCAGGGGTGGACGCGCAAGCGCAAGCGCGCGCTATTACCGAGGCAGAGATCGAGGACGTGGAGGGCGTGGTGGCAATCCCGGGTGCCGTGGCTTTTTTGCAGAGCTTGCCTGCGCACTGCTGGGCCGTGGTCACTTCTGCGCCCAAGGCCCTTGCGTTGAGCCGTATGCACGCCGCAGGCCTGGTCCCGCCGGCCGTCATGGTCACGGCTGAGGATGTGACCAATGGCAAGCCGGACCCGACCTGTTATCTGCTCGGCGCGCAGCGTTTGGGAGTGCCGATAGGCGAGTGCCTGGTGTTCGAGGATGCAGCGGCGGGCATTCGTGCAGGCGAGGCGGCGGGCGCGGACGTGGTAGTGGTGACATCCACCCATGGCGAGCCGATGCTGACGGAGCATGGGACTATTGCAAATTATAACGACGTGCGTGCCCAGTGCGATGCTGATGGCCGGCTGCGCCTGCTGCCGTCTACAACGGCTTGAATGCCATGCCGCGCCGGGTCAGCAGGATGTTTTGCGCGCCAATCCACTGGTGGCCCAGAGGGTCGACAATGTGCCCAAGGGTGAAGGTGCCCGTGATCAGTTTCAGCAGATAAAGCTCGCGCAGGCCAGCGAGGATTTCTTCGGGCTTGCCCCGCAGTTCGCTGGAGGATTTCGGGTTATCTACCGAGAGTTGTTCGATCAGGGACTGTAGGTGCTTGGCGTTATGTTCTATGTCCATATCGATAATGTTTTTTATGAAAGATATGGGTATGGGTGCTACCGACGTGGATAGTTCCTCATAGTTTGAATATAGGATCCAATCGGTGCTTCAAGAGGGGGTTTTCTGGCGATCACGCCCAAATGCGCGGCGGTTGAGTTTGCGCTGGATCGCAGCCTGAAGGGGCTTGAGGCAGAAGCAGAACAGATAGCCACCGAGAAACAGCGCCAGGTCAGGCCAAGAATCGGCATCCTGCGCGGGGGTACTGCCTTCCATGTAAAACCTGAGGCCGTATCCGATTGTCACGAAAGCAAGGGCAATCAGTAGGGCAATCATCCAGGATTTGTAGGCATAAGGCTCTTTGAGGGATCGCCTCATCAACGCGCTCCGAATGCACCGTAAGGTTTTGTTACGTTCCTGGAGAGATTTGTCTGCTAAATGTGCAGCAAGTTCCGTGTCTGAACCTGTGTGCTGACCACTGGTGGCGGGGCCTGGCGCAAGTTGCGCGGATCACGGGATTCCGTGGGCAGGCCAAGGGGCTTTCGCCAGCCGTTACAGGGGCGAGCGGGCTGGCTACTGGGGAGGCTTCAAGGTGTTTCGCGTTTGTCCGGTGCAGTCAGGCCTGCCTGGATGCGCTGGTAAATCTCTTCGCGATGCACGGCAACATCCTTGGGAGCATTGATGCCGATTCTTACTTGCTGGCCGCTAACGCCCAGAATGGTGATAGTAATGTCATCACCGATATTTATGCTTTCACCGACTTTGCGGGTGAGTATCAGCATGGACTTCTCCTTGATTGCTTTGAAGGACGCATGTTTCTAACAGGGCGGATGTCGGTTGTGTGTAGCTTACTGTGAAGCGCTTCCCTGTGGCTGCCTCTTTAGGACGCATGGAGGCGGCATTAATTCCCATGGCGCCATCATACAGGTCTGGGAAACATCCTTCGCAATGTTTAAGCCAACGTTTATGACGGCCAGAATAGACAGTGAATGATAAAGTTGCCTCTTTGATCCTTAAAGGGGCAGGGCAGTGCGTAAAGTAGCGATGGCAATTGTGGTATTGGCGTTGGCCGGATGCGGTGACGGGCCCAATCTCGACACCCCCCGAGACAAGGCTGAAGCCGCCAAGGCCCAGGCTCCTGCGGTTGCCGCTGTGCAGTGGGACATCCTGGTGCGCTCGCCCGACAACAAGCTGCAGGCGCTGAGTGACCTGACCGCCTGGTTGCTGGAAAACGGCTTCACGTTCTATCTGGCCAAGGAAGACGGCAAGGACCTGGTGCTTTTAGGGCCGTTCGCCAGCAAGGCCGAGGCCGAAGCAAAGCAGGCCCAATTGCAGGAAAGGCTGGTGAAAAAGAAGAAAACCGACGCCGAGTCGCTGGTGATCGAGCACAAGGCCCGCCCGTAATACGGTGGTTGGCGGGATCCGTGGATCCCGCTCGCGTTTATCCGCAGGCCTTGAGGTTCACCGGGCCGACGAACTCATTGCCACGCCCCATCACGCAGGCCACGGTCTGATTGCGCTGGCGCTCCCAGGGTTGCACGGGATAGGTGCGGTTCCAGGCTTCATACAACTGGCGGTCCTGTTTCGACAGGCGCAGGCCGTATTGTTTGCTCATGTAAAAGTACGTCCGGGCAATCATGCCGCGGATGGATGGCCTGGGCATGACCTTCTTGGCCTTGAAGTCCACCTGGGTCAGGCATGAACCATATTGCCCACCCTGCACCGGCAACCAGCCAAAACTGAAGTTGTTGCGATCGCCATTGACCTCGCCGATGCTCGGCACCAGGTTGTGCAAGTCAGCTTCGGCGCGTTTGAAGACGCTATCGGTACGTGTGCAGTTCTTGCGACCACCGTCCTGCCAGCACTGGCGTTGATGGCCGATCTGCCACGCCGGGACAATGTGCTCCCACTCGATGCGCGCCGCGCGGTTGGCGTTTTTACGGGGAATATAGCCGCAGGCTTTCAGGTCTACCCGGTTACCCGTGTATTTGCAGCCGCAATAAAACTCCGTGGATTGGGGGGCGTAGAGTTTCCAGGCGATTTTCTTGGCTTCACTGAAGGTGCGTGGGGCTTGGGCGTGGGCAGTGGTGGCAAAAAACACACAGAACAGGGCGATAAAACGGACACTCATTGACTCAATCTTCCTTCGGTACGACCCAGAAAATCTGCACGCCGCCATCATCGCGATAGGCGAGGGTGACGTTGTCGTTTTCTGCGATTTCCTCCAGTAGTCGTGCCCATTCGTCCTCGGGTTCCTCGGGCAGGCGAAAAATCAGCGCGGCCTTGTTTTTTTGCGCGTTGGTGGAATTGATGATTTTTTGCACGCGGATCGCCAGGCGTTGATAGGCGTCGGGAGGTGTCGGTGCTGCGGAGGAGGGCTTGGCCACGGAGGAGTCCTTAATTAGCTGTACGAACATACAGTATTTAACTGTGAGGAAATTCGCAACTGCTTAAAATTCAAGAAGTCCGTGTGACAACGGTTTACGCGGATTGGTGTACAGCGAGGATTTTTTGTAGGAACCGGCTTGCCGGCGATGGCATCCCTGGGATCACCATCGCCGGCAAGGGTTACATCAGTGACTCAGTATTCCCAGAACATGCGTTGCAGTTCTTTGCTGTCCTGGGTCTTGGTCAGGGCGACCATGGCCAGGATGCGGGCTTTTTGCGGGTTCAGGTCATGAGCCACGACCCAGTCGTATTTGTCGTCAGGCTGTTCGGCATTGCGCAGAACGAAACCGCCGGCATTGACGTGGGAAGAGCGAATGATTTGCACGCCTTCCTTACGCAGTTCCTGCAGGGCAGGTACTACCTTGGCCGGTACCGAGCCATTGCCGGTGCCGGCATGGATGATGGCTTTGGCGCCAGCCTGGGCCAGGGCTTTGTAGGCGGTGTCGCTGACGTTGCCATAGCCGTAGGCAATTTCAACATCCGGCAGGCTCTTGATGTTCTTGATATCGAACTCAGAGTTCATGGTGTGACGCTTGGCCGGCTGGCGGAACCAGTAGGACTTGCCTTCTACAACCATGCCCAGTGGGCCCCAGGCGCTTTTGAAGGCTTCGGTCTTGATGTTGATCATTTTGCTGACGTCGCGACCCGACTGGATCTCGTCGTTCATGGTCACCAGAACGCCTTTGCCGCGTGCGTCTTTGCTACCGGCTACAGCCACGGCGTTGTACAGGTTGAGCATGCCATCGGCAGACATGGCAGTGCCTGGACGCATGGAGCCCACGACTACGATTGGCTTGTCGGTTTTTTCCACCAGGTTGAGGAAGTAGGCGGTTTCTTCGAGGGTGTCGGTGCCGTGGGTGATCACGATACCGTCCACGTCCTTGCTGTCGGCAAGTTCGGCGACACGACGACCCAGTTGCAGCAGGTTTTCGTTGGTGATGCTTTCGGAAGCAATCTGCATCACCTGCTCACCACGCACGTTGGCGATCTGGCTGAGCTCGGGAATGCCGGCGATCAGTTGTTCGATACCGACTTTGGCGGCCTGGTAGGTGGCGCTGTTGGCAGCGCTGGCGCCGGCGCCGGCGATGGTGCCGCCAGTGGCCAGCACGACCACGTTGGACAGCTTGGTCTTGGATTCAACTTCCTTGGCCTGGGCGGCAACCGGGAAGAGCAGCAGCAGGGCTAAGGCGCCCGGAACAAAGTTCTTGAGTGCAGATTTCATTATTTTTCTCTCTAGTTTTGATGAGTGCGTGTGCAGGTTCATCCAGAACACCCAGGGCTGCGCTGAGCGCCACAAGGTGCTGTTTAAGAGCAGGATTTGTACCAGGCGGATTTTGTTCTAAGTTTGATTTTAACTTATTGATTTAAATCATTTTTTTACATTTAGAAAATTTGCTGGCTTTAACTCGTGTCCGAATTTCCGAACGCTGGCGGCTTCGGCGTTCGGTTGTCCGAAAATCACCCTGGAAAAATCAGCATCACCCTCCTGAAGTGTTCCTGCGCAACTGTCGTTTTAGAGAACGATTACCCAACCCGAATGTTTAGCCCGCACGCGGTCAAGTTGTAAGGCAGGCGCTAGAGCCTGCGCAGGAAAAGCACATTTCTCTCGTTGACAAAATTCAGCAGTCTTCGCATAGTTTGTTTAGCGCAAACGTTTGCGAGCTGTTTCACGAGCAGTCCATGAGTGAGGTGAAGGTGCAGGCGTTGCTCACAATAATCATAAGATCGGAGTGAACCCATGAAGCTGCCATTCGCTGGACGATTACTGGCTGCCGCTGTACTGGCTGCCGCATCCGCTGCCCTGCCTCTCTCCTCTGCATTCGCTGATGACACCGCCGGCAAACCCAAGGTCGGCCTGGTGATGAAGTCTTTGGCCAACGAGTTTTTCGTCACCATGCAAGACGGTGCCAAGGACTATCAGAAAGCCCACGCCGCTGATTTCGACATGATCACCAACGGCATCAAGAACGAAACCGATACCTCGGCGCAGATCGATATCGTCAACCAAATGATTCTCGCCAAAGTCAACGCCATCGTCATCGCGCCCGCCGACTCCAAGGCGTTGGTCAACGTGCTGAAGAAAGCCTCCGACGCCGGGATCAAGGTGGTCAACATCGATAACCGCCTCGACCCTGAAGTGCTGAAAAGCAAAAACCTCGACGTTCCCTTTGTCGGCCCGGATAACCGCAAGGGTTCGCGCCTGGTCGGCGAGTACCTGGCCAAGCAACTGGCGAGCGGTGACAAGGTTGGGATCATCGAAGGTGTGCCGACCACCACCAACGCCCAGCAACGCACCGCCGGGTTCAAGGATGCGATGGATGCGGCCGGCATGAAGATTGTCTCCGTGCAGTCCGGTAACTGGGAAATTGACCAGGGCAACAAGGTCGCGGCGGCCATGTTGAGCGAATACCCGGACCTCAAGGCACTGCTGGCCGGTAACGACAATATGGCTTTGGGCGCCGTTTCTGCGGTGCGTGCGGCGGGCAAGGCGGGCAAGGTGCAGGTAGTTGGCTACGACAACATTGCCGCGATCAAGCCGATGCTCAACGACGGTCGCGTCCTGGCCACCGCCGACCAGGCGGCTGCACAACAAGCAGTGTTTGGTATCCAGAATGCGCTGAAGCTGGTCAAGGGTGAAAAAGTCGAGTCCGTGGACGGTGTGATCGAAACACCGGTTGAACTCGTCCTCAAGCAATAATCCCTGGCTGCGCACTACAGCGCCCGCTCAGGTCGAGCGGGCGCCTGGAGATTTTCCTATGTCATCTTCCGCACCGGCCACTGTCCTCTCGGTCAGCGGTATCGGTAAGACCTATGCCCAGCCCGTCCTGTCCGACATCACCCTGACGCTCAATCGCGGCGAGGTGCTGGCACTGACCGGCGAGAATGGCGCGGGCAAAAGCACCCTGTCGAAGATCATCGGCGGCCTGGTCACGCCAACCACTGGGCAGATGCAGTTCAACGGCCAGGACTATGCCCCGGCCAGCCGCACCCAGGCAGAAAAGCAGGGGGTTCGCATGGTGATGCAGGAGCTCAACCTGCTGCCGACCCTGACCGTGGCCGAAAACCTGTTCCTCGACAACCTGCCCAGCCGTGGTGGCTGGATCAGCCGCAAGCAACTGCGCAAGGCCGCGATCGAGGCCATGGCGCAAGTGGGCCTGGATGCCATCGATCCAGACACCCTGGTCGGCAGCCTGGGCATCGGCCATCAACAGATGGTCGAGATCGCCCGTAACCTGATCGGCGACTGTCATGTACTGATCCTCGACGAGCCGACGGCGATGCTCACCGCCCGTGAAGTCGAGATGCTGTTTGAACAAATCACCCGCCTGCAGGCCCGGGGGGTGGCAATTATCTATATTTCCCATCGGCTGGAAGAACTGGCGCGGGTAGCCCAGCGCATTGCGGTGCTGCGTGACGGCCAGTTGGTATGTGTCGAGCCGATGGCCAATTACAACAGCGAGCAACTGGTCACGTTGATGGTCGGTCGCGAACTGGGCGAGCACATCGACCTCGGCCCGCGCACCATCGGCGCGCCGGCCTTGACGGTGACGGGCATGACCCGTTCGGACAAGGTTCGTGATGTGTCCTTTGAAGTGCGGGCCGGTGAAATCTACGGCATCTCTGGGTTGATCGGCGCCGGCCGTACTGAGTTGCTGCGCCTGATCTTTGGTGCCGACCTGGCCGACAGTGGCACGGTCGCCCTTGGCTCGCCGGCGCGGATGGTGAGCATTCGCTCGCCGGTGGACGCGGTAGGGCATGGCATTGCGCTGATTACCGAGGATCGCAAGGGCGAGGGCCTGTTGCTCAGCCAGTCCATCAGCGCCAACACGGCCCTGGGCAATATGGCCAAAGTGTCCAGCGCCGGCCTGGTCAATGGGCGCGATGAGGCGGCCCTGGCCAAGCGCCAGATCGACGCCATGCGTATCCGCAGTTCCAGCCCGGCGCAATTGGTGTCCGAGTTGTCGGGCGGCAATCAGCAAAAGGTGGTGATTGGCCGCTGGCTGGAGCGCGATTGTGCGGTGATGCTGTTTGATGAACCGACCCGTGGCATCGACGTGGGCGCCAAGTTCGATATCTATGCGCTGCTTGGTGACTTGACCCGCCAGGGCAAGGCGCTGGTGGTGGTGTCCAGTGACCTGCGCGAGCTGATGCTGATCTGCGACCGCATCGGGGTGCTGTCTGCCGGGCGCCTGATCGAGACCTTTGAGCGGGACAGCTGGACCCAGGACGAATTGCTTGCCGCCGCATTTGCCGGCTATCAGAAACGTGATGCGCTGCTCAATGAAGCGGCGCCCAGGACAACCCCATGAAAACAGCTACTCCAACCGCAAAAGCCGGCGGTAATTTCTACGGCCTGGGCACTTACCTGGGCCTGGCCGGCGCCCTGCTGGCCATGATCGCGCTGTTCTCGGCTCTGAGCAGCCACTTTTGGTCCTATGACACGTTCAGCACCATCGCCAACCAGATTCCCGACCTGATGGTGCTGGCGGTGGGCATGACGTTCATCCTGATCATTGGCGGCATCGACCTGTCGGTGGGTTCGGTGCTGGCCCTGGCCGCGTCTGCGGTCAGCGTGGCGATCCTCGGCTGGGGCTGGAGCGTGGTCCCGGCAGCGCTGCTCGGCATGGGTTGCGCGGCACTGGCGGGGACCATCACCGGCTCGATCACCGTGGCCTGGCGGATTCCGTCGTTCATTGTGTCCCTGGGCGTGCTGGAAATGGCCCGTGGCGCGGCCTACCAGATGACCGGGTCGCGCACTGCCTATATCGGCGACTCTTTCGCCTGGCTGTCCAACCCGGTGGCCTTTGGTATCTCACCATCATTCATCATTGCGCTGCTGGTGATTATCGTCGCCCAGGCAGTGCTGACGCGTACCGTCTTTGGGCGCTACCTGATCGGCATCGGCACCAATGAAGAAGCGGTGCGTCTGGCGGGGATCAATCCAAAACCCTACAAGATCCTGGTGTTCAGCCTGATGGGGCTGTTGGCTGGGGTGGCAGCATTGTTCCAGATTTCCCGCCTGGAAGCGGCTGACCCGAATGCGGGCTCCGGCCTGGAGCTGCAGGTGATTGCCGCAGTGGTGATCGGCGGCACCAGCCTGATGGGCGGGCGTGGCTCGGTGATCAGCACGTTCTTCGGGGTGCTGATCATTTCGGTATTGGCGGCCGGCCTGGCGCAGATCGGCGCGACCGAACCGACCAAGCGCATCATTACCGGCGCCGTGATCGTGATTGCAGTGGTGCTCGACACCTACCGCAGTCAACGCGCCAGTCGGCGGGGCTGAGCCATGGCAACCATCAAGGATGTGGCGGCGCTGGCGGGCATTTCCTACACCACGGTATCCCATGTGGTGAACAGGACCCGTCCGGTCAGCGAGCCCGTGCGGCTCAAGGTCGAAGCTGCGATCAAGCAGCTGGACTATGTACCCAGTGCGGTCGCCCGCTCGCTGAAGGCCAAGACCACCGCGACCATCGGCTTGCTGGTGCCCAACAGCCTCAACCCGTATTTCGCTGAGCTGGCCAGGGGCATCGAGGACTACTGCGAGCGCAATGGCTACTGCGTGATCCTGTGCAATTCCGACGATAACGCCGAGAAGCAGCGCAATTATTTGCGGGTGCTGCTGGAGAAGCGTGTCGACGGCTTGATCGTCACCTCGGTCGGCGGTGATGACAGTGGCCTGGCCACGGGCCTCAAGGCGGTGCGCACGCCCATGGTCATTGTCGACCGGGGCCTGGAGGGCGTTGATGTGGATCTGGTGCGCATCGATCACGAGCAGGGCGCGTACCTGGCAACCCGGCATTTGCTGGAGCTGGGGCACCGGGATATCGCCTGTATCGGTGGGCCCGCGCACACGCGTGTCGCGCAGATGCGCCTGGCCGGTTACCAGCGTGCGTTGCAGGAGGCCGGGATTGTCGTGTCTGCCAGTCGCGTGCTGGAGAGCGATTTTACCAGTACCGGCGGCTATGCGGCGGCGGTGCAGTTGTTGGCGGACCAACCGCCCAGCGCGATATTCGCCGGCAACGACATGATCGGTTTCGGTGTGCTGCGCGCGGCCGCCGAGCGCAACCTGCGGGTGCCTGCCGAGCTGTCGGTGATAGGTTTTGATGACATTCAAATGAGCCGCTATGTGTACCCCGCGTTGACCACCGTGGGCCAGTCGATCCTGCAATTGGGGGAAACGGCGGCGGAGTTGTTATTGCGACGGATTGCGACACCACAATTGCCGGCTGACCAGCGCATTGTCACGCCGAGCATTGTCTTGCGTGAGTCAACGGCGCCGTTGGCTGGCGTGTTTGCCTCAAACCGCTGAACGAATTGATGAGTATTGATGTATGCCAGCAACAGTAGTGGTAGTAGGCAGTTTGAACATGGACCTGGTGACCCGGGCCAGCCGGCTGCCTCGCGGCGGTGAAACCCTGGTGGGCCAGTCGTTTGCCACGGTGCCGGGCGGCAAGGGCGCCAATCAGGCGGTCGCTGCGGCGCGTCTGGGGGCTGACGTTGCGATGATTGGCTGTGTGGGCAGCGATGCCTACGGCGCCCAACTGCGCGATGCGCTGGTGGTGGAGGGTATCGACTGCCAGGCGGTCAGTGAGGTGCAGGGCTCCAGTGGCGTCGCGCTGATTGTGGTCGATGATAGTAGCCAGAATGCGATTGTGATTGTCGCTGGTAGCAACGGCCAGCTGACACCCGCGTCGCTGCTGGCGTTCGACGCCGTGCTGCAAGCGGCGCAGGTGATTGTCTGCCAGCTCGAAGTGCCGATGGATACCGTGGGGTATGCCCTCAAGCGCGGTCGTGAACTGGGCAAGACGGTAATCCTCAACCCCGCGCCCGCCAGTGGCCCGTTACCGGCAGACTGGTACGCCGCGATCGATTACCTGATCCCCAACGAGAGTGAAGCGTCGGCCTTGAGCGGTGTGCCGGTGGACTCGCTGGAAACAGCCAAGGTCGCGGCTGCCCATTTGCTAAAAGCCGGGGCAGGCAAGGTCATTGTGACCCTTGGCTCGCAGGGCGCACTGTTCGCCGATGGCCAGGGCTTCGAGCATTTGCTGGCGCCCAAGGTGCAGGCCGTGGATACCACAGCGGCGGGCGACACCTTTGTCGGTGGTTTTGCCGCGGCACTGGCCAATGGTCAGGGTGAGGCCGAGGCCATTCGTTTCGGCCAGGTCGCGGCGGCCCTGTCGGTCACCCGTGCCGGTGCGCAACCCTCCATTCCTACACTGCATGACGTTCAAGGCGTTGCTCGCCCATGAAAAAGACTCCATTGCTCAACATTGCCCTGTCGCGGCTGATTGCCTCTCTTGGCCACGGCGACATCCTGGTGATCGGTGATGCCGGTCTGCCAGTGCCGCCGGGCGTGGAACTGATCGATCTGGCGCTGACCCAGGGCATTCCCGATTTCATCAGCACCCTGCGCGTGGTGCTCAGCGAGATGCAGGTTGAAAGCCACGTATTGGCCGAGGAAATCCTGCTCAAGCAGCCGCCGGCGCTGGCGGATCTCAACGCGCTCGACCAGGGTGGCCTGGGTGAGCGTCGCCTGCTCAGTCATGAACAATTCAAGTTGCTCAGCCACAAGGCACGCGCGGTGGTGCGTACAGGCGAGTGCCAGCCCTACTGTAATATCGCGCTGGTGTCTGGCGTGACTTTCTAGCATTTCCCACAATGACAAGGAGTGCGTCATGCAACGTAGAACCCCAACCCTGCGACACCTGTTTCGGAGTGTGCTGCTTTTGTCCGTACTAACTGCTGCAAGCGCCCAGGCGGCGGAAAAAATCGACCTGATCATTGATACCGATCCGGGCGCAGACGATGTGGTCGCGCTGCTGTTTGCGATGGCGTCGCCACAGGAACTGAATATCCGGGCATTGACCACCGTGGCCGGCAACGTGCGCCTGGACAAGACCTCACGCAATGCCCGGTTGGCCCGTGAGTGGGCGGGCCGTGAAGAGATTCCGGTGTATGCCGGCGCGCCGCAGCCGCTGCTGCGCACGCCGATCTATGCCGAGAATATTCATGGCAAGGAAGGCATTTCCGGGGTCACCGTGCATGAGCCGAAAAAAGGCCTGGCCGAAGGCAATGCGGTGGACTACCTGATCAAGACCCTGAGCACCGCCAAGCCCCATAGCATCACCATTGCCATGCTCGGCCCGCAGACCAACCTGGCGCTGGCACTGACCCAGGCGCCGCAAATCGCCCAGGGCATCAAGGAGGTGGTGGTCATGGGCGGCGCGCATTTTAATGGCGGCAACATTACCCCGGTAGCCGAGTTCAACCTGTTTGCCGATCCGGCGGCTGCTGAAATTGTCCTCAAAAGTGGCGTCAAGCTGACCTACCTGCCGCTGGACGTGACCCACAAGATACTCACCAGCGACGCGCGCCTGAAGAAGATCGCCGACCTGAACAACAACGCCAGCAAAGTGGTGGGCGATATTCTCAATGAATACGTCAAAGGCGATATGGAGCACTACGGTATGAGCGGCGGCCCGGTGCATGACGCCACCGTGATCGGCTACCTGCTCAAGCCTGAGCTGTTCACCGGGCGCCAGGCCAATATGGTGGTCGATAGCCGCGAAGGCCCGACGTTCGGCCAGACCATCGTCGATTGGTACGATGGCCTCAAGCACGACAAGAACGTGTTCTGGGTGGAAAGCGGCGATGCCCAGGGCTTCTTCGACCTGCTCACCGAACGCCTGGCGCGCCTGAAGTAAGCGGCCTGTTGGCGGGTTTCTATTCGCGCTGGGGGTCTTCGACGCCCATATGGTCGGCCGGGTATTTTTCGAATATCTGGCCGATAAAGGCTTGTGCGGCCTGGGTGCCCAGTTCCTTGACCAGCAGGTCTATGCCGATGATTGCCAATTCTTCCGGGCTGCCTGGGCTGTAGGAGCTTTGCCCTTGGGGCCACTTGGCTTTGATATCGGCATTGATGGTAACGATGGTCATCGGGTTCTCGCGGTTCGCAAAGGCTGGAATGGCCTGCAGAGTTAACCATCTTGCGCCGCGTTTGGCACTGCTACTTAGGCATGAGGGGAGGGCTGTGCGACACTGGTACTTTGTTTAATTGCCAGGACAAGCCACGTGCACATCGATTTGACCAACCCCAAGAGCCTCACATTGGAAGCCGTTCGCCAAATGATTGCCAGTGCCAGCGACGACCAGCACACCCAATTGCGGGTGACCAAGGCTGGTATCGCCTATATCTCCTCCTGCGTGGTGGGCGGGATGGACGTCAACGGCCTGTTGTTTCGCCTGGAGACCTGGGCGGCAGGGTCGGGCTATGTGGGCCGGATAGCAGCCAGTGATGAGGTGTGGGTGACACAGATTTATAACGCGCTGAAACAGAATTGGCCGAATCCGCCGTTTGACTACATCGACGTCTACTGACACTTGTTCATATCTGGTGACGAATGATTCATCCGGCCGTAGGGCCGAGTCAGGCAGACTCGCTTACGGCCAATTGTGACAATTCTGAAACCTATTGGCCAAATCACGGTCGCACGATCTCTGTCCATTTTTATCATAGGAGGCTTCATGCCTTGGAAGCTCGCATCATTCGGTACTTTGTTGGCGGCAACCGTCCTGGCGGGCTGCAGCACTTCGGGTACCTCTGAGCCGGCCAAAGACACGGCTGCGGCTGTTCATACACGCTGTGAATCGAAGGCTGCGGAGTTTGCAATCGGGCAGAAAGCCTCGCCGCAATTGCTGGAGCAGGCCCGTACTCGCGCAGGTGCGCAGAATGCACGCATTCTCAAGCCCAACGATATGATCACCCTTGAATACCGCTCCGATCGCCTGAACCTCAATACCGATGACAACCTGGTGATCACCCGCGTCAACTGCGGCTGATAACGCAGCGCTTTTGTATCGCCCATAAAAAACCCCGTCACATGGACGGGGTTTTTTAGCTCAGCGGAGAATTACTCGCCGCGAACCTGTGCAGCTTGCATACCCTTTTGGCCTTTCTCAGCCACGAAGGAAACGGTTTGGCCTTCTTTCAGGCTTTTGAAACCGTCGCTTTCGATAGCTTTGAAGTGTACGAACAGGTCGTCACCGCCACCTTGAGGAGTGATGAAGCCGAAGCCTTTTTCATCGTTGAACCATTTAACGGTGCCGGTTTGGCGATTAGACATGGTGTATCTCCAAGAAACATATATTTTCAGTAGTACTGTGCTGCTCAGGCCAACTGGGCACACTGGGCTATCATAGTCGAAATGTTCGGCTTGGGAGCCCCCCCAAGGCACTGTTTGCTAATCAATCGCGTTTTCTTCAGTGCCCTGGCTGGCTGTAAGCCCCGGTTTACGGGGCTTTAGCACGAAATATCCGCTAGTAAAAAAAGCCGTAAAAGCTGTGTAAATTGTGCGAAATAGCAGTTTTCACAGAGTTTTCAGGTCCTTTTGATGGACTGAATTCTCGTCGTGCTTACTTTTTCTTTACGACCTTGCAGGACGAAATAGCCGCGACTGCTTTGTTTCTAAGCTCCGGGCTGGCGTTCTGGTTGGTCATCAGCTCCTTGATTTCCGCGGTGCTCAATTCTGCGTTGATCTTGTCCGCGCCACATTCGCAATGGGCTTTGGCGGTTTTGGCATCAACGTTCTGGCTTGCAGCAGCGCTGCAGTCCTGAACAAAGCTGTCCCGGGCGCCGGCAGGCCAGTTGGAGGGCGCGGCGGCTTGTGCGCCGATGGAGAACAGGGCCAGGGAAGCGGCAAGGGCGAAGATCGAGGTGCTGCGCATGGTTAGATGCTCCTTGAGTCGATATGACGAACGGCGATTTTCAGTGTGTTTGAGGCCCGTCGTACAGCCCAAGTTCACTTTTGGCTGCAAAAGCCTGGAGTTTGTCGCTACAAGGCGGTAGGGCAGCGCCATGACCGTTCATCTGTGCTAGCATCCACGACCTGGCTTTTTTCATGCCAGGCTTCTTTTGTTTAACTCCAGTCACTCTGGTTCGATTATCGGTTGGCCGAAAGGCTCCTGCCGCTGTAAGGCAGGCGCTCAGCAATGAGCGGCCTGGTGTTGGATCTTGTACTGGCTCATCCCAACCCACGTGACCTTTGGTAGGGGTCACCACTAGGAGAGGAGGCGCCATGCCAACTATTACTCTTCCCGACGGCAGTCAACGTTCATTCGATCATCCGGTTTCCGTAGCCGAGGTCGCCGCATCCATCGGTGCAGGCCTGGCCAAGGCCACCGTGGCTGGCAAGGTCGACGGCAAGCTGGTTGATGCCAGCGACCTGGTCACCTCCGATGCCAGCCTGCAAATCATCACGCCCAAGGATCAAGAGGGGCTGGAGATCATTCGCCACTCTTGCGCGCACCTGATTGGCCATGCGGTCAAGCAGCTGTACCCCACCGCGAAGATGGTGATCGGCCCGGTCATCGACGAAGGCTTCTATTACGACATCGCCTACGAGCGTCCTTTCACTCCGGACGACCTGGCCGCCATCGAACAGCGCATGCACGCGCTGATCGAGAAAGATTACGACGTCATCAAGAAAGTCACGCCGCGCGCCGAGGTGATCGACGTGTTCACCGCCCGTGGCGAGGACTACAAGCTGCGTCTGGTGGAAGACATGCCGGACGAGCAGGCCATGGGCCTGTATTACCACGAAGAATATGTCGACATGTGCCGGGGTCCGCACGTGCCGAACACGCGCTTCCTCAAGTCGTTCAAACTGACCAAGTTGTCCGGTGCCTACTGGCGCGGCGATGCGAAGAACGAGCAACTGCAGCGGATCTACGGCACTGCCTGGGCTGACAAGAAGCAGCTGGCTGCCTACATCCAGCGCATCGAAGAAGCCGAAAAACGTGACCATCGCAAGATCGGCAAGCGCCTGAACCTGTTCCACCTCCAGGAAGAAGCGCCGGGCATGGTGTTCTGGCACCCGAACGGCTGGACCCTGTACCAGGTGCTTGAGCAATACATGCGCAAGGTTCAGCGCGAAAACGGCTACCTGGAGATCAAGACTCCGCAGGTCGTTGACCGTAGCCTGTGGGAAAAGTCCGGGCACTGGGCCAACTACGCCGACAACATGTTCACGACCCAGTCGGAAAACCGCGACTACGCCATCAAGCCGATGAACTGCCCGTGCCATGTGCAGGTGTTCAACCAGGGCCTGAAGAGCTACCGCGAGCTGCCGATGCGTCTGGCCGAGTTCGGTGCCTGCCACCGTAACGAGCCATCGGGTGCACTGCACGGCATCATGCGTGTGCGCGGCTTCACTCAGGACGACGCCCACATCTTCTGCACTGAAGAGCAGATGCAGGCCGAGTCCGCCGCGTTCATCAAGCTGACCATGGACGTTTATCGCGATTTCGGCTTTACCGAAGTGGAAATGAAACTGTCCACTCGTCCGGAAAAACGCGTTGGCTCCGACGAGCTGTGGGATCGCGCCGAAGCTGCACTGGCCGCAGCGCTAGACAGTGCGGGCCTTGCGTACGATCTGCAGCCGGGCGAGGGCGCGTTCTACGGTCCTAAAATCGAGTTCTCGCTGAAAGATTGCCTTGGCCGTGTCTGGCAATGTGGTACCTTGCAGCTCGATTTTAACCTGCCGATCCGTTTGGGAGCCGAATACGTCTCCGAAGACAACAGCCGTAAACACCCGGTTATGCTGCACCGGGCGATCCTCGGTTCGTTCGAACGGTTCGTCGGGATCCTGATCGAGCACTACGAGGGCGCGTTCCCTGCGTGGTTGGCTCCGACCCAGGCAGTGATCATGAATATCACTGATAAACAGGCCGATTTTGCCGCTGAAGTTGAAAAAACACTCAACGAAAGCGGATTTCGTGCCAAGTCCGACTTGAGAAATGAAAAGATCGGCTTTAAAATCCGCGAGCATACTTTGCTCAAGGTTCCCTATCTTTTGGTTATCGGAGATCGGGAAGTCGAGATGCAGACTGTCGCTGTGCGTACTCGTGAAGGTGCTGACCTGGGCTCGATGCCCGTCGCCCAGTTCGCTGAGTTCCTCGCGCAAGCGGTTTCCCGGCGTGGTCGCCCAGATTCGGAGTAATTATTATTAAGCGTGAAATGAGACAAGATAAACGAGCTGCACCGAAAGCCCCGATCAACGAGAATATCTCGGCACGCGAGGTTCGGTTAATTGGGGCTGAGGGTGAGCAGCTTGGGATTGTGTCAATTGAAGACGCGCTTCTTAAGGCTGAAGAAGCCAAGCTCGATTTGGTGGAAATTTCCGCCGATGCTGTACCTCCTGTCTGCAAGCTGATGGACTACGGCAAATCGATCTTCGAAAAGAAGAAGCAGATTGCCGCAGCCAAGAAGAACCAGAAGCAGATCCAGGTTAAAGAAATCAAGTTTCGTCCAGGGACGGAGGAAGGGGATTACCAGGTAAAACTGCGCAACCTGGTACGTTTCCTGAGTGATGGGGACAGGGCCAAGGTATCCTTGCGATTCCGCGGCCGTGAGATGGCCCACCAGGAGCTGGGTATGGAACTCCTCAAGCGGGTTGAAGCTGACCTGCTGGAGTACGGTTCCGTCGAACAGCATCCTAAGATGGAAGGACGCCAGCTGATCATGGTCATCGCCCCGAAAAAGAAGAAGTAATCAATAGGGCACGGCAGGCCTTCTGATTATGTTTATCAACTGAATGCGGAGTATCCGAACATGCCAAAGATGAAGACTAAAAGTGGTGCTGCTAAGCGGTTTCTGAAAACTGCTAACGGTATCAAGCACAAGCACGCTTTCAAGAGCCACATCCTGACCAAAATGTCGACCAAGCGTAAGCGTCAACTGCGCGGTAGCAGCTTGCTGCATCCGTCTGACGTGGCAAAAGTCGAGCGCATGCTGCGCCTTCGTTAATTTTGGATCAAGAATAGAGGAAGTAACTCATGGCTCGTGTAAAGCGTGGCGTCATTGCCCGTAAGCGTCACAAAAAAATTCTGAAACTCGCTAAAGGCTACTACGGCGCGCGTTCACGCGTATTCCGTGTTGCCAAGCAAGCGGTAATCAAGGCAGGCCAATACGCCTACCGTGACCGTCGTCAGAAAAAACGTCAGTTCCGCGCTCTGTGGATCGCTCGTATCAATGCTGGTGCTCGTGTTAACGGTCTGTCCTACAGCCGTTTCATCGCTGGCCTGAAAAAAGCGTCCATCGAAATCGACCGTAAGGTTCTGGCTGAACTGGCCGTGAACGAAAAAGCGGTGTTTGCTGCGATTGTCGAGAAAGCTAAAGCCACCTTGGCTTAAGTACCCCCGACAGTCACCCTGGGCTACGCCGTAGTCCAAGGTGGTAAACGTCATAAATAGGGGAAGAGCCTTCAAGCTCTTCCCCTATTTTGTATCTGGAGTCTGTACATGGAAAACCTGGACGCGCTGGTCGCTCAAGCTCTTGAGACTGTGCAAAGCGCTGAAGATATCAATGCCCTGGAGCAAATCCGGGTTCACTACCTTGGCAAAAAAGGTGAATTGACTCAGGTGATGAAGACCCTGGGCAATCTGCCGGCCGAACAGCGCCCGCAAGTCGGCGCGCTGATCAACGTTGCCAAGGAGCGTGTCACAGAGGTTCTCAATGCGCGCAAGGCGTTGTTCGAGGAGGCCGATCTTGCGGCCAAGCTCGCCGCCGAGTCCATTGACGTGACCCTGCCTGGCCGCGGCCAGACCTCTGGCGGTCTGCATCCGGTTACCCGGACTCTGGAACGTATCGAGCAGTTCTTTACCCACATCGGCTACGGCATTGCCGAAGGCCCTGAGGTCGAAGACGACTATCACAACTTCGAGGCGCTCAACATCCCAGGCCATCACCCGGCCCGGTCGATGCACGACACCTTCTATTTCAATGCGAACATGCTGTTGCGCACCCATACCTCGCCGGTACAGGTCCGCACCATGGAATCGCAGCAGCCGCCGATCCGCATCGTCTGCCCAGGCCGTGTGTACCGTAGCGACTCCGATATCACCCACTCGCCGATGTTCCACCAGGTCGAAGGCCTGCTGGTTGATCGCGATATCAATTTCGCCGACCTCAAAGGCACCATCGAAGAATTCCTGCGGGTGTTCTTCGAAAAAGAACTGGCGGTACGTTTCCGCCCGTCCTACTTCCCGTTCACCGAGCCATCCGCCGAAGTTGATATGGAGTGCGTGATGTGCAGCGGTAAAGGCTGCCGGGTCTGCAAGCAGACTGGCTGGTTGGAAGTCATGGGCTGCGGCATGGTTCACCCCAACGTGCTGCGCATGTCCGGGATCGATCCAGAAGAATTCTCGGGCTTTGCCTTCGGCATGGGCGTCGAGCGTCTGGCCATGCTGCGTTACGGCGTGAACGACTTGCGCCTGTTCTTCGACAACGACTTGCGGTTCCTCGCGCAATTTCGCTAGTCGTAACGAACCTTTAGGAGAGCAGGATGAAATTCAGTGAACAATGGCTGCGTGGCTGGGTAAGCCCGCAGGTAAATCGCGATGAGCTGGTTGCTCGTCTGTCGATGGCCGGTCTTGAGGTCGATAGCGTTACGCCGGCCGCCGGTGTTTTCAGTGGCGTGGTAGTGGGCGAGGTGCTGAGCACCGAGCAGCACCCGGACGCCGACAAGCTGCGTGTGTGCCAGGTCAGCAATGGCGCGGAAACTTTCCAGGTCGTGTGCGGTGCGCCAAACGTGCGCCCGGGCCTGAAAATTCCGTTTGCGATGATCGGTGCCGAGCTGCCCGGTGACTTCAAGATCAAGAAAGCCAAGCTGCGTGGCGTCGAGTCCAACGGCATGCTGTGCTCCCAGGCGGAGTTGCAGGTTGGCGAAGGCAATGATGGCTTGATGGAGCTGCCGGCTGATGCGCCAGTAGGCCAGGACATCCGTGTCTATCTGGACCTGGAAGACGCCAGCATCGAAGTCGACCTGACTCCGAACCGCGGCGACTGCCTGTCCCTGGCTGGCCTGGCCCGTGAAGTCGGTGCGCTGTACGGCGTGCCTGTCACGCGTCAGGTAGTGACAGCGGTCCCAGCAGTCCACGACGAAGTGCGTTCCATCGAAGTGCTGGCACCAAACGCGTGCCCGCGCTACCTGGGTCGTGTGATCCGCAATGTCGACCTGTCCCGGCCGACCCCGCTGTGGATGGTCGAGCGCCTGCGTCGTGCCGATGTGCGCAGCATTGATGCCGCTGTCGACATTACCAACTACGTGATGCTGGAGCTGGGTCAACCGCTGCACGCCTTCGATCTGGCCGAGATCAACGGTGGGATCCGCGTGCGTATGGCCGAGGAAGGCGAAAAGCTGGTCTTGCTCGATGGCCAGGAAGTCACCCTGCGCAGCGATACCCTGGTGATTGCTGATCATTCCCGCGCCCTGGCCATTGCCGGTGTGATGGGCGGTGAGCACAGTGGTGTGTCCGCGACGACCCGTGACGTGTTCCTTGAAAGCGCGTTCTTCGACCAGATCGCTGTGGCGGGCAAGGCTCGTTCTTACGGCTTGCACACCGATGCCTCGCACCGCTACGAGCGTGGCGTGGACTGGCAACTGGCCCGTGAAGCCATGGAGCGCGCCACCGGCCTGCTGCTGGAAATCACCGGCGGTGAAGCTGGCCCGATCACCGAGACGGTCAGCGAGCAGTATTTGCCGTCGATTGCACCGGTGACGTTGCGCGCTCAGCGCGTCGAGCAAATGCTCGGCCTGGTGATTGAAGAGGCGCAAATCGTGCGCCTGCTGACCGGTCTGGGCCTGGGCGTCAGCGCTGATGGGGAAGGGCAATGGCGTGTAGAAGTGCCAAGCCATCGCTTTGATATCAGCCTTGAAGTCGACCTGATCGAAGAGCTGGCCCGTCTGTACGGCTACAATCGCCTTCCGGTTCGTTACCCGCAAGCGCGCCTGGCCCCGCAACCCAAGACCGAAGCCCGTGCACACCTGCCTGAGCTGCGTCGCCTGCTGGTCGCCCGTGGTTATCAGGAAGCGGTGACCTACAGCTTCATTGATCCCAAGCAGTTCGAACTGTTCACCCCGGGTGTCGAGCCGCTGCTGCTGGCCAACCCGATCTCCAACGACATGGCAGCCATGCGCTCGTCCCTGTGGCCAGGCCTGGTGAAAGCACTTTCCCACAACCTGAACCGTCAGCAGGACCGCGTGCGCATGTTCGAAAGCGGCCTGCGCTTTGTCGGCCAACTGGACGGCCTGAAGCAAGAGCCGATGCTGGCTGGTGTGGTCTGCGGCAGCCGTTTGCCGGAAGGTTGGGCGCAGGGTCGCGACCCAGTGGACTTCTTTGACGTCAAGGCGGACGTGGAAGCGGTGCTGGGCTTTGCCGGCGCGCTGGATGCCTTCGCGTTTGTCCCTGGCAGCCACCCGGCCTTGCATCCAGGCCAGACTGCGCGCATCGAGCGCGAAGGTCGCCTGGTCGGTTTCGTCGGTGCGATCCACCCTGAACTGTCGAAAACCCTCGGTCTCGACCGTCCTGTGTTCGTCTTCGAGCTGGTGTTGGCTGAAGTCGCTGCGGGCAAGATGCCTAAATTCAGCGAGCTGTCGCGTTTCCCGGAAGTGCGTCGTGACCTGGCCCTGGTGGCGGATCGTGATGTCGCGGCCAGCGCCGTGCTGCAAGTAATCCGAGAAAATGCAGGCGAATGGCTGACGGACCTCAGGCTATTTGACGTCTATCAGGGTAAAGGCATTGATCCGCATAGAAAAAGCCTTGCAGTTGGCTTGACCTGGCAGCATCCATCGCGCACTCTTAATGACGATGAGGTGAATACCACGACGCAAAATATCCTCACCTCGCTCGAACAAAGGTTGAACGCCACGTTAAGGAAGTGACGTATGGGGGCTTTGACGAAAGCTGAGATGGCGGAACGTCTGTACGAAGAGTTGGGTCTGAACAAGCGCGAGGCCAAGGAATTGGTCGAGCTGTTTTTTGAAGAAATCAGGCACGCTCTGGAAGACAACGAACAGGTCAAATTGTCCGGTTTCGGCAATTTTGACCTGCGGGACAAACGCCAGCGGCCTGGCCGCAATCCAAAAACGGGAGAAGAAATCCCGATCACGGCTCGCCGTGTGGTCACCTTTCGTCCAGGGCAGAAGTTGAAGGCCCGAGTTGAGGCTTATGCTGGAACCAAGTCATAACGACGAGCTACCCGTCATCCCAGGCAAACGCTACTTCACCATTGGTGAAGTCAGCGAGCTCTGTGCGGTAAAACCGCATGTGTTGCGCTATTGGGAGCAGGAGTTTCCTCAACTCAACCCCGTCAAACGCACCGGGAACCGTCGGTATTATCAGCGACAGGATGTGCTGATGATCCGACAGATCCGCGCGTTGCTGTACGACCAGGGGTTCACCATCAGCGGCGCACGCCAGCGTATGTCTGGTGATGAAGCCAAAGACGACACCACCCAATACAAGCAACTGATACGCCAGATGATCTCCGAATTGGAAGATGTACTGGTGGTTTTGAAAAAGTGAAACAAGCCTTTAAAATACTTCCACATTTCAAATGCTTGCGGTATATTCCTGATCGCTTCGTTATGAAGCGAACCCAGTTTCACGCCTAGTCGGGGCGTAGCGCAGTCCGGTAGCGCACTAGCATGGGGTGCTAGGGGTCGAGTGTTCGAATCACTCCGTCCCGACCATATTTTTCAATGACTTAGCCCAATCTGAAAAGGTTGGGCTTTTTCATGTGTGCGGTTTTTTGCGAGGCGAATCGCGGTTTCCTTCTTAAGGTCGGCAGCGACGGTCCGCTAGAGTCTGTTCTCGAAACCTTGTCGTCGGATGTCGCTCATTAGTTGTTTGAGAGGATTAAGCGGGTTGTTACCTCTCTTGGATGGTTAACCATTTCCCTTGGGAATATTCTTGCGAAATGAATAGAGAAAGACGCCAGTTGCTGGAGTGGGAGCGGGATGAGTGTGCAGCCCTAAAGAGGGCTATTGCGGACTACAACGCAGCTCGCCCAAAAGACAAGCGCCTAACACAGGATGAGATTGCGCATGCAGTTGGCATGAGCCAGGGCACGCTTGGAAGCCACCTCAACGGTCATCGGCCACTGACCCAAAAATTGGCTGTTTCAATGGCGGCGATGCTGGGCATTCCGATTGGCAAGTTCAGCAAAAGGATCGAGGGTGATATTGAGCGGATGGCTTCGGCTGCCGGCCTTGGCCAACTCAGAGCAAGCTCATCTAGTGATGATCGGGTGTATGCCCGAGGTTTCGATCTTCAAAACGACTCAAGCTATACCGGCGTTCTTCAACTGACGGCGCAAGGCTCTACTGGAGACGGCGAAGAGAATTCGCACGTTGAGATTCGCGGAGTCATGGCGTTCAAGTCTTCTTGGTTGCGTGCAAATCACCTTAGTCAAAAATATCTAGATGTGATCTACGCCAACGGCCACAGCATGGAGCCAACGATTAACGACGGCGATGTCCTACTAATAGATGAATCAAAGATTGAGCCGAGGGACGGTCAGATATTTGCCATGCAGAGCGAGTCCAAAGGAACGATCGTGAAACGCTTGGTCAAGTCTGATTTCGGCGGTTGGATCATCCGTAGCGATAACCCAGACAAAGCGCGTTATGGCGATCAGACATTGCGTGATGGTGAGATAAACGAAATTCGTATCATTGGCCGGGTGGTTTGGCGAGGCGGTATGCTTTAAAACACTTTCGTACCTTCGAAGTCGGCTCCAAGTCAGTCGGTCGATCAGACCCAATATCGAGTGAACTTGTCTCGATTTTGGGCCTAAGCACGAGGTGATTTACGGAAAGCGAGGACGCGCGTGATGCTCCTCAATTGTATGAACAGGCCCGCCACCGAGCGGGTTTTTTTGTATCTGGGATATTTGTATCTCCATTGGAGTTGAAATAAAAATCTCTTTGGGAGATATTTTGTTTGTCGAGTCACCTGATGGTTCTCGTACGGTCTGCAGCCTGTCGCTCTCTAGACCCGTTAAGGGGTATGCCGTCGCTAGCCTCGACAACAGCGCGACAATAAGCGAGGGAGAGAGCCCAATACGGCCTGCTTGGTGGTTGGTGGGCCTTTACCAGATCTATAGCCCGCCTCCATTTGAACCGCCAAAGAATGCACCGCTATCGCTACTGCCTGTTTTTGGAGTGAGAACAGGCTTAACGAGCGTTGGATAACGTCAGCGACATCCAGAACATCGGTAGTTTCATGAAGCGCGCCCAATCGAGCGGCTGAACGTCAGGCGTTCTAACAACTGGCATTGAAGGTACTGAAATGAATTCCCTAATTAATGAGGTAATCCACATGATCGAATCGAAACTATTGACTCACAACCAGCAAGCCTTAGTAGACGAGCAAGCCCAAGGCACAGATGAATGGCTCGCGCTTGGCTTGCAAGAATATAGTAGAACAGTCGATAGCATTGTCGCGCTTCGCGCCCTGAGTTCATCCGGAAATCAGCGCGCAACCGTGATTGGCTATTACAACAAAGGTGATGGCGGGGGTGGCAATTACTACGTTGATCTGGCCGACACGGCGTCGGTGGACAATGGCGGTACTGTGATCGTAGCCACTGATGGTGCACGCTGGAAGCTGGCTACAACGGATGTAGTCGATATTCGGCAGTTTGGCGCAAGAAATGGATCAGCCGCTTCCTCCAGCGCCGAAATTCAAAAAACATTCGATGAGGGTGGATCCAAGAGTGCTGCTGATGGGGTGTACCTGCTGGGCTCTACTGTTTCGTATGACCATTCGGCTGCGGACTTTCCCCATACTGGCGCCCCTTCTAAGCGCCTTACCTTCCTGGGTAATTCCCTCGGCAACACGATATTTGAAGTTGCCACCGGCGTGCCCATTGGCTTCCAGCTCATAGGTGGTATTTCGGCAGGTAGCATGGGGGGGTGGGGCTATAGTCGGTTTGGAAATTTTTCGATTGTCGGCAAGGAAAGAAGTTATGTCCCTGCGCAACGAGTCGGTTATGGCATTGATCATAAATCCCTCGGGTATGACCATATATCCAACATATCCGTCCAGCACATGGGCACCGGTTTCAGCATTCGCGACTGCCTGAGCAACGAGTACACCAACCTATACGCTCGCGAGAACAACATCGGGTTTGTTATCGCGAGGTCGGTTGCGGGGGGAACACTACCGAACGCGATGGTTTTTTCCAAGATCGTGGCTACTGGGAATAGCACGACAGGCGTTTACTTTGACTTAATGGGTGCTGGCAATACCTGGACGGGCGGTAGCATCGAGGGTAACGGAACGCCCGGGAGCCCCGCATCATTCGGATTTAAAGCGAATGTTCTTGGTGACAACGGCCTTGCCTGTCTCGACATGAGTTCGGGATATTTTGAGAGTAACGCGGGCGTGGCTGACCTGTCCCTGGATAACGTCGGGACATCACCAGTATCGGTCATCGTGCGTAATACCCAGTTCCATCGCCTTTCGAATGTTCACTTTACGAGCTGCAATATTCAGCTTCGATCCTCCGGTGGAGGAAAGCTCACCCTTATCCTTGAGGGTTGTGGCTTTGTGAGCGGCGGCGACTACGTTCCGGATATCTCCCGCCCATTCATTGATATGGGCGCCAATTGCCAGGTGATTGGTTGGGATACTTGTACGACAAACGAAGTCGTGTCAGTGGGCCATGCCTTTAACTCAGCGGCCAGTGCGGTAGTCAGCGGGTCGGCTCTGGGCAACGGGACTATCCTTAACGCCCCGTTCAATACATTCATCACTCGTATAAATCCAGGCGAGTATAAAATCTCGACCCCCGGCGGGTACGGCAGCACGAAAGAGGGTTATGTGCCGAGCGTGATTCCTGTTGGTCTCGTGGCAGACGTTCGTCTTGCCTACATCACCAGGAACAGCGCCAATGAGTTTCAGTTTGCGTTCAGGGGGCCTGCTACAACGGCGTATCAAGACAGTGATTTCGTGTTCACTGTGACTAAGTCGAAGTAATGCACTAGGAATGGTTTGAAATTCAATAGAGAGGCGTACCAAGAGATGGTGTGCCTCTTTATTCTTGTTACCTTGCTCTGGAAATCGAATCATGGAGGAAATCAAAATCACGAAGATCGAACGTGTAAAAAGCTTTGTGAGGCGAGTAACTTTTCGATTAGTTGATGGCGCACCTGGTAAAAGTCTCGGTTAATCCCAGCCTCTCTTCCTCCTTTCATCCCTTGCAAAAATTCCCGGCCTCCCGTGCCTTCTTGAAAGCCTGCATCAACTATTTCCCTTCGATATGCATCCCCTGCTTACGAGTGCCAGCCCCTCCCAGCAGCCGAAGTTACGCGACACCCACCCCGCACGCTCAAGCCTCAAACAAACCCCACCTGTCATTTTCATAACACTTGACCTTCCCCTCATGGCAAGCCGGATAAAACCTCAAGTGTTGGTTTGTCCTGAAAATTACAAGGAGGTACACGATGTACGGCAAGCGAATAACCCTGGGCGCCGTGGCGATAGCTGTCGTGTTCACGTTGGGTGGCTGTAATGAGAGCGCGCCTGTGGCTGATGCCGCCAAGCCGCCTGGTGTGCCGGTGGCCGAGGTGGTTGCGCAGCCGGTGACTCCGTTTGTCGAATACACCGGTTCCTTGACCGCGATTGAGCAGGTTGAGCTGCGCCCGCGTGTCAGTGGTTACCTGCAACAGGTCAGCGTGCCCGAAGGCCAATCCGTGGCCAAGGGCAGTCTTTTGTTTGTGATTGACCCACGGGAATTCCAGGCCGCGCTGAACGCTGCCAAGGGGCGCTTGCGTGAGGCGCAGGCCAACGCATTGCTGGCCCAGGCCGAGCATGGCCGAGCCGAGCAACTGTTCGCCAAAAAAGTGGTGGCGCGTGATCGGCTCGACGCTGCCATTGCTTCGCTGAACGCCGGCAGGGCCCAGGTTGATGCCGCCAGGGCAGCGCTGGACGCCGCCCAACTGGATTTGAGTTACACCCGTGTCACCGCGCCCATCAGCGGTCGCGTGGACCGTGCCCTGGTCACGGAGGGCAACTACGTCACCCGTGGGGTGACGCCGCTGACGACGATCGTCTCCATTGACCCGTTGCATGTGTATTTCGATGTCGATGAACGCACCTACCTGCGCTCGCTCGCCGCGACTCGGGAGGATGCCGCGTCCAAGGGGGAAAAGGCCGCCAAGGTCATGGTGGCGATGCTTAACGATGCAAACTATGCGCGGGCCGGGCGGGTGGACTTCCTGGCGAATGCGGCCGACCGCAAGACCGGCACAGTGCGTGCGCGTGCAGTGGTCGATAACCCCGACGGGCGCCTGACGCCGGGGCTGTTCGCCAAGGTCAAGCTGGACACCGGCGCGCCGCAACCCCGGGTGTTGGTGGCCGACCACTCCATCGGCACTGACCAGGGTCGCCGCTATGTATTGGTGGTCGGCGCAGGCGACAAGACCGAATACCGCCCCGTCGAGCTGGGGCCGATGGCCAACGGCCTGCGGGTGATTGAGCAGGGCCTGCAGCCGGGTGAGCGCATTGTGGTCAAGGGGCTGGTGCGCCCCGGCATGCAGGTGACGCCGCTGGCCGCCAACATCGACGGCGCGCCGTTGGATGCACCGCTGGTCATGGGGGGCGTGCAATGAGTTTCCCACGCTTTTTCATTGACCGGCCGATCTTCGCCATCGTGCTGTCGGTGTTGATGATGATCGCTGGCATCGTGGCCTTCTTTCATTTGCCGCTCAGCGAATACCCCGCCGTGACGCCGCCCACCGTGCAAGTGACCGCATCCTATCCGGGCGCCAACCCCCAGGTGATCGCCGAGACGGTGGCGGCGCCACTTGAGCAGGTGATCACCGGGGTCGAGGGCATGCTGTACATGACGTCGCAATCGGCGACCGATGGCCGCATGATCCTGACCGCAACCTTTGCCCAGGGCACCAACGCGGACATGGCGCAGATCCAGGTGCAAAACCGCGTCTCGCGGGCCCTGCCGCGTTTGCCCGAAGAGGTACAGCGCCTCGGCGTGGTCACGCAGAAGACCTCCCCGGACATCCTCATGGTGGTCCACCTGCTGTCGCCCGACCAACGTTACGACCCGCTCTATATCTCCAACTATGCCTACCTCCAGGTGCGCGATGAGCTGTCGCGGATTCCGGGGATCAACGACGTGCTGGTGTGGGGGGCGGGCGAGTACAGCATGCGTCTGTGGCTCGACCCGGACCTGATCGCCGCCCGTGGCTTGACCGCAGGCGACGTGATCAGCGCCGTGCGTGAGCAGAACGTGCAAGTGGCGGCCGGCTCGGTCGGCCAGGCGCCTGACTCCAGTGCGGCATTTCAGGTCACGGTCAATACCCTCGGGCGCCTGACGGACGAGGAGCAGTTTGACGACATCATCATCCGCACCGGCGATAACGGCCAGGTGACGCGCCTGCGCGATGTGGCCCGTGTGGAAATGGGCGCCGATGCGTACGCGTTGCGCAGCCTGTTGGATGGCGAGCCGGCCGTTGCCTTGCAGATCATCCAGAGCCCGGGCGCCAACGCGCTCGATGTGGCGCAGGCGGTGCGCGATACCATGCAGCGCCTGGAGGCCAACTTCCCCGAGGGGATGGTGTCGCGGATTGCCTATGACCCGACAGTGTTTGTGCGTGCATCGCTGGAGTCAGTGGCCATCACCCTGATGGAAGCGATCCTGCTGGTGGTCCTGGTGGTGGTGGTGTTCCTGCGTAACTGGCGCGCATCCCTGATCCCGTTGATGGCCGTGCCGGTGTCGATTATCGGCACCTTTGCGGTCATGCATCTGATGGGCTTTTCCCTCAATACCCTGTCGTTGTTCGGCCTGGTGCTGTCCATCGGGATCGTGGTCGACGATGCAATCGTGGTGGTGGAGAACGTCGAGCGGCATATCGAGAACGGCGAGGAGCCGACGCAGGCTGCGCGACGAGCGATGGGCGAGGTGACCGGGCCGATCATTGCGATCACCTCGGTACTGGCTGCGGTGTTCATCCCCACGGCCTTCCTCAGTGGCTTGCAAGGTGAGTTCTATCGGCAGTTCGCGCTGACCATCGCGATTTCCACGATCCTGTCGGCGGTCAACTCCCTGACCCTCAGCCCGGCACTCGCCGGACTGTTGCTGCGCCCGCGCGGTGCCGCCGTGGTACATGACCCGCGTAGCCTGCGCGGCCGTGCCGCGCACCTGGTGCAGGTGCTGAGCCGGCCGTTCCAGCGGGCACCGCAGGCGTATGGCAACACGGTGCGCAAGGTGGTGGGCCGTCGCGGCGTGGCGCTGTTGGTTTATGGTGGGTTGCTGGCGCTGACCTGGTTTGGTTTCAGCGCTGTACCGGCGGGCTTCGTGCCGATGCAAGACAAGTACTACCTGGTAGGCATCGCCCAATTGCCCAACGCGGCCTCCCTGGATCGTACCGACGCAGTGGTGCGGCAAATGTCGAAAATCGCCCTGGATGAACCAGGAGTCGAAAGCGTGGTGGCGTTCCCTGGGTTGTCGGTCAACGGCTTCGTTAACGTACCGAATGCTGCCGTGATGTTCATCATGCTTGATCCGTTCAAAGAGCGTACCTCTGCGGACATGGCGGCGGTTGCCATCGCCGGGCGCCTGCAAGCCAAGTTCGCGAACATTCCCGACGGTTTCCTCGGCGTATTCCCTCCGCCGCCAGTGCCCGGCCTTGGGGTGACCGGCGGCTTCAAGCTGCAGGTCGAGGACCGTGGCGGGGTCGGGCTCCAGGCTCTGGTGCAGCAGACCCAGGTGCTGATGACCAAAGCCACCGAGTCGGGCCAGGTCGCTGGGTTGATGACCAGCCTTGACGTCAACGCGCCTCAGTTGAATGTCGATATCGACCGCACCCAGGTCAAGAGCCAGGGGGTGCGGCTGGCCGATGTGTTCGAGTCCTTGCAGGTCTACCTCGGTTCGCTGTATGTCAACGACTTCAACCGTTTCGGCCGCACCTACAAGGTGACGGCCCAGGCCGACGCGGACCACCGCATGCAGGCCGAAGCCATCGGCCGCCTGCAGGTGCGCAACGCGGCCGGGGACATGCTGCCGTTGTCGGCGTTTGTCACCGTCACACCGAGTTCCGGACCCGATCGGGTGATTCACTACAACGGCTACCCCTCGGCCGACATCTCCGGCGGAGCGATGCCGGGGGTCAGTTCGGGGCAGGCCGTCGCGCTCATGGAGCGCCTGGCGCAGGAGGTGCTGCCCGAGGGCGTGACCTTTGAATGGACGGACTTGACCTACCAGCAAAAGCTCGCCGGGTCATCGGCCCTGTTTATTTTCCCGCTGTGTGTGTTGCTGGCCTACCTGATCCTGGCCGCGCAGTACAACAGCTGGCTGCTGCCCCTGGCGGTCTTGCTGATTGTGCCCATGTGTCTGCTCAGCGCGATCATTGGCGTCTGGTTGGTGGACGGCGACAACAACGTGTTCGTGCAGATCGGGTTGGTGGTGCTGGTGGGGCTGGCGGCGAAAAACGCGATCCTGATTGTCGAGTTTGCCCGCAGCCTTGAAGCCGAAGGCGCCAGCCCGCTGGAAGCGGTTATCCACGCGTGCCAACTGCGTTTGCGGCCGATCCTGATGACCTCGCTGGCGTTCATCGCTGGCGTGGTGCCGCTGGTATTTGCCAGCGGAGCCGGGGCCGAGATGCGCCATGCCATGGGGGTTGCGGTGTTTGCCGGGATGCTGGGGGTGACGCTGTTCGGTCTGTTCCTGACGCCGGTGTTCTATGTGGTGATGCGCAGCCTTGCCCTGCGTTTGCAGCGCAAGGGCGCGAGTCCCAAGCTGCAATTGGAGGAGAGCGCGTCATGAGATTGGCCTATCAAGCGTTTCTGTTGTCGTCGCTCCTGGTGACTGGCTGCACCGCAGTCGGGCCCGATTATTCCGCGCCGGTGCTGCCCGCCGCGCAACGGCCGGCGAGCTTCGGCGCACCCATCGCCGGTCTCGGTACGGGCGAGGTCGAGGTGCAGTGGTGGCGTGTGTTCGATGAGCCGGCCCTCAGCCAACTGATCCAGCAGGCGCTGGCGGCCAACCACGATATCGGCATCGCCACCGCGCGGCTCGACGAAGCCAAGGCGATGCTGCGCGAGAGCCGCCAGGGCTTCTTGCCCAGCGGCGGTGCCGCGTTAGGGTATGAGCACCGACAGCGCAGCGAAGTCGAGACGCCATCCGGCCAGCAGCGCTCCCTTGAAACCACGCGCGCAGCGCTGGATGCCGCCTGGGAAATCGACTTGTTTGGCCGCGTCCGGCGCTCGGTGGAGGCCGCGCAGGCCCAGGCGGGCTCGCGCCAGGCGTTGCTGCGCAGCGTACAGGCGAGCGTTGCCGCCACGGTTGCCGCGACCTGGTTCGAGCTGCAAGGAGTCGAAGCCGAGCAGGCGGTGGTGGCGGACATCAGTCAAAGCCAGCGCGACAGCCTGGGCCTGGTGGAGCACTTGGTCAGTGTGGGGGCCGCCACCGAGTTCGATCGGCTGCGAGCCGAGGCCTTGCTGCGCAATGTCGAGGCGGTCGCCCCCGGCCTTGAGCGGCGTCGCGCAACCACTACCAATGCACTGGCGGTCTTGCTGGGGCAGGCGCCGCAAGGGTTCAAGCCACCGCAGGCCAGGCCCGGTCGTGAGACCTTGAACCTGCGCACCCTGCAGGTGGGCGACCCGGCCGGCTTGCTGGCCCGGCGCGCCGATATCGCCGCAGCCGAACGTGTGCTGGCGGCCGAGACCGCGCAGATCGGCGTGGAAACAGCCGGTCTGTATCCGGACATCCAGGTGCAGGGCTCCATCGGCCTGCTGGCCGGAAGCCTCGGCGCCTTGGGCGATTCGGGCATGCAGTCGAACTTTATTGCACCAGTCATTCGCTGGTCGCTGCTGGACACTGGGCGCGTACGTGCGCGGATTGCCGCCAGCGAGGCGCGCACCCAGGCGGCATTGATCAGCTACGACCAGACCGTATTACGCGCCCTGCAGGAAACCGATGACGCGTTCCAGGCCAACAGTGCGGCGAGCAGCACCCTGGGCCTGCGACTGCTGGAGGCCGCGGCCAATCGCGAGGCGGCGAGGTTGGCCCGCACGCGCTTCACGGACGGTGAGGGGGTGTACCTGGACGTACTGGAGGCAGAGCGCGCGGACTTCACCAGCCGCCGCGCACTGACCGTGGCGCGCACCGAGCAGCGCTTGGCGGTGGTCGGCATCTACAAGGCGCTCGGCGGTGGCTGGCAGATCTGCGAGCAGGCGGGGCAGGTGTGCAGCGGCGCTGCGGCGCTGCGTTAGACGCCGTTGTTGTACGCAAGCGCTGTGCTTGCGGTGTTCGGCGAAGGACGGCGAGGCGGCAGATTTCCTGGCGCAAGCCACCATTTATCGAATGAGGAGTCACCCATATGGATACCAAGCAGGTTCTGACCGTTGGTCTGGCGGTGCTAGGCGCGGCGGCAATGCCGTCGATGGCTGCCCAGGAAAGCATCAAAGGCACGTTCGCCTTGCCCGGCGAGAGTGAAAAGGCCGTGGGAGCGCTGATCGTCAAGGAAACCGGGCCGCTGACACGTGAGTTGTCGATCGCCTTTACCGACAAGGCCACCGGGCAACCGATCGTGCAGTTTGACGAAGAACTGACCCAGCGCCTTCATGTGCTGGCGACCGACAGCCATTTCACCAGCTTTATCCATGAGCATGCGGCCAAGCTGGGCGCTGACGGTCGTTTCAAGGTCGCGATGAAGTTTCCTCGGCCGGGCACCTATTACGTCTATGCCGATGCCGTACCGAGCGGGCTCGGCCAGCAGGTGGTGCGCTTCGAGGTGCCGGTGCAGGGCGCCACCGAGGCGGTGGCCCAGGCGCCGGCCAAACCGGAGCAGGGTAGCGATGGGCCCTACACGGTCAAGTTGGACACTTCGGCCCTGCGTGCCGGCAGCGAAAGCATGATGTCGCTGACGGTGCTCAAGGATGGCAAGCCGGCCCAGGACCTGGACACCTACCTGGGGGTGGCGGCCCATGCGGTGTTCGTCAGTACCGATGAGCTGGACTACGTGCACGCGCATGCCATGGCGGCGCCAATGCCAGGGCAGGCCGCCCACGCCGGGCATGGCGAGCCAGGCGCGGTGTCGGCGCAGTTGATGCTGCATGCCAAACCTGCGCATGCGGGCCCTTACGCCCTGTGGATTCAATTCAAGGGCGGCGACCAGATTCGTACCGTGCCATTTCTTGTGACGGTTCCCGCGGCGTCCTGAAGCCTGTTCACCTCGCCGTTGGTCAGCCATCGGCGGGTGAATCACCAATGGATGCTGGCTGTTTCAACTCTATTAAAAAGAATTGTCCTACAGGTATTGACCTTGCCACTGGAGGAACCTTTAGGCTTTTTTTTCGAGTACGCAAAAAATCATAAAAACAAGGATCAAGGGGTTATCAATGGATACTGCTACCCTGCAACAACGCTCGGACGCCCATCAGTGCAACAACGCTTCGGCGCTGATGGCTGATGCTTTAAAGCCCGGCGCGCAATACGCCCAAGTCACTGGCGCGCTGGACGCGCTGCTCGCCCTGACCCGCCAAGGCCTGTCGGGAGACACCGGCGCCTACGCCCACTACCAGTCAGCACTGCTGCAACTGCACATTCCCGGCGATCCGCGCACCGAGCCGACCCGGCGCTGGATGGCCAGTGAGGTGTACCGCGTCGAAGATGAGTTCGCCGCCGACCTGCCAAGTTTCACCGCGCTGCCGGTGGATGAGTTCCGCAAGCAGGTCGACGCTGAAATCGCCGCTCGCAGCCGGGTCAACCACCCCATGTCGCTGCACCTGTTCCAGGGCACGCCGCCTGCGCAAGACGTGCGTTTCTTCCTGGAACACCACTGGACCCGCTCCTACAACTTCTACAGCCTGTTGGCGGAACTGGCCTTTCGCTTCGAAGCCATCGAGGACGCCTCGGTGTTTTACCGCAACCTCTACGGCGAAGCGGGGGCGGAGACACCTGAGCGCTCGCACCCGGCGATGCTGGCCCACCTCATGGAGTATTTCGATATTCCGTTGGCAATCGATTTCCCGGCACTGCATCCCCTGGAAAAGGCCTACCTGAACAATCGCATTCGTTGTGTGCGCCACACCGATGTGGCCTGGGGACTGGCGCTGCTGTACGCCGTCGAGTCGGTCAGTTGCGTCAACCATCGGCGCATCTATGAGCTGTTGCAGCGCCTCGATGTGCCAGAGGGGCCTAGTGAATTCCACCGCCTGCACGGCACCCAGGATGAGATCGATACCGAGGAAATGTGGGCTCTGATTGCCAAGTTCGCCAGCGATGACGGCTTCCAGCGCACGTTCATGCGTGCGCTCAAGCGTCACTTCGAGATCAACAAGGCCTACTTCGACAGCCTGTGGCAGCAGATGCAGGCACAACGCCTGTCCGCGTGATCCTCCCAGCGACCCCAGAACAAAAAAATGGAGCACATGATGAGCCCACGTAATTTCTCGTTGCCGCAATTGCAGAATATTCACACCGCTGAAGCCCGCCTGTTGGCCGAGGCGCTCAAACCCGATGCGACGTTCAACCGCATCGAAATCGCTGCCAATATGCTGCGCGCCCTGTGTGAATCGGGCCACCAGGGCGATGCTGCGAACGCCGCGCAGTGCCAGCAACTGTTGTACATCCTGTCGCTGAGCGATGACGTTGCGACAGCCTCGACCCGGCGCTGGCTGGCCAATGCCATCTATAGCGTGCAAGAGCGCTTCATGCCGTCTGCGGACCTGGCATCGCCCCTGTCCGAAGCCGGTTTCCAGCAGCGCCTGGAAGAAGAGATCGCCGCGCAGTCGCGGGAAAACCACCCGATGTCGCAGTACATATTTGAAGGCAAGGCCTCCCGTGATCAACTGCAGGTGTTCCTGCATCACCAGTGGTTCCGCACCTTCCGCCTGTACCGCGATGCCGCGGACCTGCTGGTCAACCTGACCGACGTGGACGAGGCGGCCGCGCTTGGCCGTTACCTGTACGGCGAGCTGGGCGAAGAGGACGAGCAGCGCTCCCACCCCCGGCTGTTGGCCAAGCTCCTCGGCGCCGTGGGCTTGTCTGCCGATTTCGAGGCCATCTCGACCATGCCCGAGGAAGTCGCCTACCTGAACAACCGGGCCCGATGCTTTCGCAACCCGGATGTCGGCTGGGGCCTGGCGGTGTTCTACATCACCGAGCTGGTGGTCCCCGGCAATCACGGCAAGCTGTACAACGCCTTGCGCAACGCTGGCCTGAGCCAGGACGACGCGGAGTACTACGAGGTGCATATCAGCCTGGTCCCGCCGCGGGCCAAGCGTGAGTGGGCGCTGATCTCACGGCGTATTCCGGACCTCGCGTTCCAGAATTCATTCCTGACCTCCCTGGCCCAGCATTTCCGGCTCGAGAGGGCTTATTACGACGCTGTCTGGGCACACGTGCAGCGCGTTAAGTAGCCCTCCCTGGACAACGCGAGTACCCAGACATGCCGAGTCATATAACAGAGTCCCGTATCCACGGGGGCGCTTACTCGTCCCCGGAATTTGCCGCGATCTTCTCTGATGCTAATCAGGTGCAGAAGTGGCTCGATGTTGAAACCGCGCTGGCGGCGACCCAGGCGCAGATGGGCATCATCCCCCACGAAGCGGCACGGGAAATCGCCCGGGTGGCCAGTGTGGAGCTGCTCGACCTTGACGCCTTGGGGCGCGAGAGCATGGAAACCGGGCACATCCTGGTGCCGACCATTCGCGCCCTGGAGGCCTTGTGTGCCGATGGCTTGGGTGAGTACGTGCATTACGGCGTGACCACCCAGGACATCCTCGACACCGGGCTTATCTTGCAGGTCCGCGATGCCTGGGGCCTGGTGTTGCAGCGCCTGCGGGGGATTCGTGGGCATTTGCTCACGCTCGCCCTGCGGCACAAGCACACTCCGATGGTCGCCAGGACCCACGGGCAGCAAGCACTGCCCACCACGTTCGGCTACAAGGTCGCGGTGTGGGTCGATGAAATCGATCGACACCTTGAGCGCTTCGATGAGGCCTATGCCCGGGTAATGGTGGGCAACCTGACCGGCGCGGTGGGCACCCTGGCGGCGTTTGGCCCACAGGGGCTTGAGGTGCAGCGCCGGACCCTGGAAAGCCTTGGCCTGGGGGCGCCGTTGAGCAGTTGGCACAGCGCCCGCGACCGGATCCTGGAGGCGGCCTGGCTGCTGGTCCAGGCTTCGGCGACCTTGGGCCGGGTCGCCAATGAGATCTACCACCTGCAGCGCACCGAGATCGATGAAGTACGCGAAGGCCGCCGGGCAGGGCAGGTGGGCAGCAGCACCATGCCCCACAAGCAAAACCCGTCGACGGTGGATCTGATCAGCGCGCTTTCGCGGCTGGTGCGCGCACAGATGCTCGCGCTGACCGATGCGGCGTTCCAACTGCATGAACGCGACGGCACCACGTGGCGCATCGAATGGGCGGCCTTGCCGGAGCTGTTCATCTACGCCGGTGCCTTGCTCGCCCGTATGGAGGGCGTGCTGCTGGCCGGGCTGGATGTGCGCGAAGCGCGCATGCGCAGCAACCTGGATTTGCTGGGCGGGCTGATCCTGTCGGAACGGGTGATGCTCGCGCTGGCGCCTCGCTTGGGCAAGCAGACGGCCCATCACCTGGTCCACGAAATCGCCCAGCAGGCCCAGGGCGCGGGCGCTTCTTTTCGCCAGGCCCTGCTCAACGACAAGCGTCTGCACGGCTGTTTTACCCGCCAAGCGCTCGACGACCTGCTCGACCCGACCACCTACACCGGGCTTGCAGCACAGATGGTCGACCTGGTAGCGAACAAAGCAATACCCCGCTGTTCAAGCGAAGGCCTTGAAGCGGTGATGGCAACCCAAGGAAACCCCGGTCAGCCCCAGTACGCGATGGAGGGTATGTGATGGATTCGCAAACGATGGAAATGGCAGCCCGTGCGTCTTGCACCGCACGTTCGGAACACCTCGGCCTTGGTCATGACGGCGAGCAATGCCGCCACGAACACAGCCACATTCTCGACTCGAAAACCCATGGCTCAGGCTATGCCGGCCCGCAGAGCCGCAAGATTTTCTGCAGTCACTGCCGCTTGCAGCGCTGGCTGGATGTGGAAGCCGCGCTGGCCATGGCCCAGGCCGATGTCAATATCATCCCGCGCGAGGCGGCCCTGGAAATCGAAAAAGCCGCCTTGCTGTCGGGTATCAATGTGCGCCAGCTGGCCGAGGGCGTGGCTGCCACCGGCCATTCGCTGATGCCATTGCTGAGCGCCCTGCAAAAAAACTGCAGCCCGAGTGCCCGTGAATTCGTGCACTACGGCGCCACCACCCAAGACATCCAGGACACCGCCCAGTCCCTGGAAATGCGCGACGTCCTCGACGCGATGGACCTGGCCCTGGAGACCTTGCTGGGCAAACTGTCGACGCTGGCCGATGCGCACCGTGATTCGCTGATGGTCGCCAGGACCCATTCGATCCCTGCGTTGCCGACCACCTTCGGACTCAAGGTCGCCGGCTGGATCGACGAACTGTTGCGCCACCGCCAGCGCCTGGCCGAGGCCCGCCAGCGAGTGCTGGTGGTGCAGCTGTTTGGTGGGGTGGGCACGATGGCAGCGTTTGGTCCGCACGCGATGCCTATGCTTGAGCGCTTCGCGCAGCGCTTGTCGCTGCAAGTGCCCCTGGCGGGATGGCATGTGTCCCGAGACCGTGTCGCAGAGTTCGTCAGCACCTTGGCCATGGTCACGGCATCGCTGGCCCGCGTGGCCGACGAAATCCGCACGCTCAATCGCTGGGAAATCGGTGAAGTTGAAGTGGGCTGGAGCGACCAGCAGATTGGCAGCAGCACCATGCCCCACAAGCGCAACCCCGAAGGCTGCGAGCAGGTCGTGGTCCTGGCGCGGTTGGCCAAGGCCCAGGTCATGCTGGCGCTGGATGCGATGATCCTCGAACACGAGCGCGATTACCGTGGCACACGCCTGGAATGGTGTGCGGTGGCGGACGTTTCGCACTATGCGTTGATGGCACTCTCGATCCTGACCGAGACCATCGACGGGCTGACCGTTAACGTCAAGAAGATGGAATGCACCGCCCAGGCCTATGGCGATGCGATCTGCACCGAAGCCGTGGTGTTCGAAATGGCCCGCAAGCTCGGCAAGAGCAGTGCCTACCAGATCATCTTCGAAGTGTCCCAGGCGAGCCAGCGCGATCACGTGTCGATCCGCACGGCGATCGAGGCCGATGCCCGGGTTGTCGCTGTCATGGATGCAGGCGTCCTGGCGCGGCTGTTCGAGCCCCGAAGCCATCTGGGGATGTCCGAACGCATTGTCGATAACGTGCTGTCCAACGTGACGGCCCGCTGACTATTGCTTACTGAGAAGGCTTGCAATCTTATCAAGGAGAGACAGATGTCAAACGTTATGGAAGTTGATAAAGCCAAGGTCCAGCAGTTTTCCGCACGGATCATGGAGGATTACGGCAACACGCTGCGCGGTGCGATGCTCTACATCGGCGACCAGCTTGGCTTGTTCAAGACACTGGCCGACGGCGAGGCCGTGACCCTGGAGCAACTGGCGCAAAAGAGTGGCTACAACCAACGCTATTTGCGCGAATGGCTGGGCAGCATGGTTACCGGCAATTATGTGACGTACGACGCGCAAACCCGCCGCTACCAGATGCCCGCCGAGTTTGTGCCGGTACTCGCCGACGAAGACTCGCCGTATTTTGCCGGGGGGATCATCCAGCTGAGTGTGCCGTTCGTGAGCATGGCGCCCAAGGTCATCGAAGCCTTTCGCCATGGCGGTGGTTGCGCCGAAGAGGCGTTTCCGCTGGAAACCTGGAAAGGCATGGAACGCATGACCATGCCTTGGTACAAGCACTACCTGGTCCAACACTGGATTCCCTCCCTGGACGGCGTTGAAGAAAAACTCAAGACCGGCGGCAGCGTGCTGGATTTCGGCTGTGGCGCTGGCCTGGCGGCGATCACCATGGCCAAGGCGTACCCCGAGGCCCGTATTGTCGGCTGCGACTTCCACCTGCCTTCCATCGAACTGGCACGGGCCAACGCCAAGGCCGCCGGGGTCGGTGACCGGGTGCAATTTGAAGTGAACGATTCGGATGCCCTGCGAGGCCAGCAATTCGACTTTGTGACCACCTTTGTGGTGATCCACGATGCCACCGATCCCCAGCAGATGCTCAAGGACCTGCGCGCAGCGACGGCCGAAGATGGCACTTACCTGATGGTTGAGCTCAACCTGTCCGATGAGCTTCACGAGAACATGAACCTGTTCGGTCGAGTGATGTACCCGCAGAGCACCCTGTACTGCATGACCTGTTCACTGTCCCACGGCGGGGCAGGGCTGGGGGCGTTCATGGGCGAGAAGCGCGCACGGCAAATGGCGCAAGCCGCCGGGTTCAGCCACTTTCGCAAGGTGCCTTCCGAATGGCCGCCGATGCCGGCGTTGTTTGAACTCAAGCCGTGACCTAGCATGCCCGGGGGCGTGTTGTACACGTTTCCGGGCATGCTCCTGCGACACCTGCGTGGTGGATGGCCCAACTCTGTTATCGTGGCGCCCCTCTGAACGCAAGGAAGCAATCACCCATGCATTTGCGCAAATCCCTGGCAATCGTCCTCCTGGCATCGGTTGGCAATCTGGCGGTAGCCGCGGAAAACAACAACCCGTTCCAGGGGGCGCTTATGCTCACCTCGGTAGCGCCCTTCGTGATTACCTCGGGTGCCACCGCAGGAACTTCATACATTCCAGAGCTTTTCAAATCATCCAAAAGCGATGCCCTGGCGTTCATCGGCTCCGATGGCGAGATCCGTGGAGCACAGTTCGAGCAGGCGTGCAGGTTTTACCGCTCGACCTACACGCCACCGCTGATGTCCGACGCACAACTGGCCCTGGCGATCGCAGCTTCACCGCTATAGGCGCTCTAGTGCTGGTTGTTCACGCCGCTCAACGGAACGTATGATCGCTGAGCCAGCCGTCCTTTGTTAGGGCTGCGCCGACTCACACCCATTGAAGGACATGGGCATGGAAAAGCACTTCGGTAGTTCCAGGCCTGTTCAAGGCTGCTTCGTATCACTGCAACAACTCCCTGGTGAGCGGCATCGCGCGCTGGGAGCTGAAAAACATTGCGCTGAATACGAAGGAGTTTTTGATATGTCCAAAGAACTACTCGGAGTTTTTGCTCTAGGGTTGATGGTGATCGGTGAGTTTTGTGCAATCTACAGCGAGGTAGTCACCGCCAGGCTGGCCCATGCCGGCGACGGTTCACCCAGCTTTCAGCCAAACCCTACAGACAAAGAAAAGCCCGCGATGGGGAGTGCGGGCTTAAAGGGTTTCACTAGGAGCTGGGACCACCCTAGGCGCCCGACTGTGAAAGGGATGTGAAAGCGCTAGGCGATCAGCGCTGTGTCGATAAGCGATAAACCGCCACTGGCCACTGCACCAGGGATTTACCCTTGTTGAACAGCGCTACCCGGTCCATCTGTGGGGTGGGTAGCCACAACGTCCCATCCTTGTCCAGGAAGGGGGCATCAACCCAATGCAGGCGCTCGTCCACGATCAGGGTGTCGATCTGTCCGTCAGGTCGGCGTACCCGCATGGCGTCGTGGGCCAGGTCGGAAAAGTACAGGTTGCCCTGTGCATCCATGACCGACCCGCCGGTTGCCGGGATGTCGGCAAAGAACTCCACCCGTGCGGCCAGTTGTTCCGGGGGCAGGGCCTGGTTTGCAAGGTCGTTGATCCGCACCTTGAACCAAGGGCCTTGCAGCGCGCCGTAATACAGCCAGACGCCGTTAATGCTGACTTCCAGCGGGTCGGCGTTGACGCGCAGGGGTTGGCCGTCGGGGGCCTTGACTACCTGGTTGCTGAGGATCAAGTCCCGTTCAGGCCGGGCGACCACTGAGGCGTGTTGGTCCAGCACGCGCCTGGCCGCGCCGGTCTCCAGGTCGACGACAATAATGCCGGCATTGCCCGCATCGGTGAGGAAGGCCTTACCGGCGCTGAAGCGGACGTCATCCACGTAGCTGCCGGCCATGGCGATATCCGGCCCGAAGAAGTAGGTGCGAACCACCTGGTTGGTACGCAGGTCGATACACACCAGTTTCGCACCCTGGCTGACGGGGTTGCCGCCGAACTCGGGCGAGCCGGTGTCCACGACCCACAGTTTGTCGCCTTCCAGGCGCAGGGCATTGATGTTCACGAAGACGTTGGCAGCATCCCGCCCTGGTGCCCAGCTGTTCCAGGCACCGCTTGGATAGGCAGCGCGCTGGCCATTTTGGTCGATTGCCGTCAGTTGTGGCCCCTGGGTCCCGGTCCAGCGTGGCCCAGAGAGAAACGTGCGGCCGCTGTAGTGCGCTACGGCGTTCCAGATCTGCCCGGAGCTTTGGACCGCAACGTCCAGCTCGGGCTGTTTGACGGTGGCGCACCCGGCAAGCAGTGCCAGCATGGCGGCGCCCAGCAGCAAGCGGGTCATGAGCGAGCGCCCCCTGCGCGGGCACAGGTATCCCACAACTCGGTGAGACGTTGATGGAGGGTGTGCATGAACTGGCTGACGGTGGCTTTGGACATGATGATTCTCCTGCATCCGGTGAAGTGACCTAACGAGGAGATAGCTTGATTGTTGGTGTTTAGCTGAAAAAGCCCAGGTTCCACGGATTCAGTTTCTTCAAAATATTGATAATCCGCGCCCAAGCAGCTCAACACGCAACGTTCGTTGCGCAATGTTTCTCCGGATGAGAAACTGGCCTAATTGTGAACAGTTATCATCCACTACCTAAACCATCTTCTTCCGCACGCATCCTGGTCATCGAGGATGACGTCGAACTGTGCGCCCACCTTTGTAGCCATCTGAGCCGGCGCGGCTTCATGTTGAGCAGTGCTCATCGTGGCGATGAAGGCTTGAGTTTGGCCCTGGATCCAGCGGTCGAGCTGGTCCTGCTGGATATCATGCTGCCCAACGAAAACGGCCTGAAAGTACTGGCGCGCTTGCGCAGCGAGCGGGGTACGCCGGTGATTCTGATGTCGGCACTGGGCGCCGAGCAGGATCGCATCACCGGTTTCAGCCAGGGCGCGGACGACTACCTGCCCAAGCCTTTCAGCCTCGCCGAACTGGATGTGCGTATCGACGCGTTGCTGCGGCGTGTGGCACTTGATCGCGGCGCACCCGCCAGCAGGCCGCCATTGCTGGACCTGGATGCAGGCGCCCGGGATCTCATGTTCAACGGCTGCCCGGCAGGCCTGACCGGTTCGGAGTTCCGCTTGCTGTGCACCTTGCATGAACACGCCGGCGAACCCCTGTCCAAGGCGTTCCTGTACCAGCATGTGTTGCACCGCGCCTATACCCGGCTGGATCGCGGCCTGGATGTGCATGTGTGCAATGTGCGGCGCAAGCTCGCGGCGATCAACCTGCAAGGGGTGCGCATCGAAGCGGTGCGGCATCAGGGGTATGTGTTGCTGTGCGAAGGCTTGAGCTGATGCAGCGCCGGCACCCACTGCTGTGGAAAATGGCACTGCTGCAAGTGTGTTTCTGCCTGCTGCTGGTGTGGTTGGTGTGGGGCTGGGGCTTGCAGGTCGAGCGCAGTACTTACTTTCTTGAACAACCCGACCGCGATGCCCTGAGTGCCTACGCCGCCCAGGCCGAAGAGGTGGCCGCCACCGGCGATGCCCGGGCCGTGGAGCAATGGCGACTCGCCCTGCAACAGCGCGAGCAGACCTGGGTCGGTGTGCTCGATCCGTTCCTGCAAAGCCTCGGCACCCAACCGCTGACGGCGGCCGAAGTCAGTCACCTGACCTTTATGCGCAAGCCCAGTTGGCCCATGAGCAAGCGTCTGGAGGATGAACTGCCCTATGTCAGCATCGCCTTCCCCCAGCACCCGGAGCGCGGCCGTTTGGTCATGCAGTTGCCCGAGCGCTTGCTGCCACCGGGGCTCACGCCTTGGACGCACCTGTTTACCCACGGCGTGGTGCCGGTGGTGTTGGCCTTGGGCCTGGGGCTGTTGCTGTATCGCCACCTGGTGTTGCCATTGAACGAATTGCGCGAGCGCGCGAACGCCCTGAGTGCCGGTGACCTGGCGCCGCTGGCCAGCAGTTCGGTGACCCGACGCGGCGATGAGCTGGGTGAGTTGGCGCGAGCCTACGAGCACATGGCCGAACGCCTGCGCCAGAGCCTGCAGCAGCAACGCCAACTGCTGCGCACCCTGTCCCATGAAATCCGCACGCCCTTGGCCCGTTTGAAAATCGCCAGCGAAAGCGGCCTGGCGCGCCAGCAGTTGGAGCAACGGCTGGCGCGGGAAGTCGAGGAGATGCGGCGCCTGGTGGATGACTCCCTCAACCTGGCCTGGCTGGATACCGAAAAGCCCCGGTTGCAGTCTGAGGACGTGCGGGTGGCCTCGGTGTGGGAAGCGCTGGTGCAGGACGCGCATTTCGAAACGGACTGGCCATTGCAGGCGCTGGTGTGCGAAGTCGACGGTGATTGTGAAATCAGGGTCCATCTCAACAGTTTCGCCCAGGCCCTGGAAAACGTCTTGCGCAACGCGATCCGCCATTCACCTCCAGGGGGTGTCATCCGCTTGAGCGGCGAGCGTGAAGGGGATACGTGGCTGTTGACCGTCGAGGACCAGGGCCCCGGCGTCGATGAAGCCGATCTGGAGCGGATTTTTGAACCCTACCTGCGCCTGGACGGGGCACCCGGCACTGGTTTTGGCCTGGGCTTGAGCATTGCCCGCCGCGCCCTCCAGTTGCAGGGCGGGCAGTTATGGGCCAGCCACGGCACGCAGGGTTTGCGCATGAACCTGCGGGTGGCGGCGGCAAATGTTTAGAAAGTTAATGTTCTTTACTCGCAATTGCATCTGATTATCATCTGCGATCTTTGCTGGCCTACCGCTATCGGTGGGCTTGACGTTTCGGAGATACCTCATGCACCGCCTGCCGCCCCTGTCCCTGCTTGCCCTGAGTATTTGCAGCCTGCTGCCCGCCAGCGGCTTTGCTGCCGAGCCCGAGACCCCTGCGCGTCTTGAACTGCAAACCCAGACCGTCCTGGGCACGGCGCAGGAAGAGATCAAGCAGGCGCCCGGTGTGTCGATCATCACCGCCGAAGACATCAAGAAGCGCCCACCGGCCAACGACCTGTCGGACATCATCCGCACCATGCCCGGCGTCAACCTCACGGGCAATTCCAGCAGCGGCCAGCGAGGCAACAACCGGCAGATCGATATCCGTGGCATGGGCCCGGAAAACACCCTGATCCTCATCGATGGCAAGCCGGTGGGCAGCCGCAACTCCGTGCGCTATGGCTGGCGCGGCGAGCGTGACAGCCGTGGCGACAGCAACTGGGTGCCCGCCGACCAGGTCGAGCGTATCGAGGTCATCCGTGGCCCGGCTGCCGCCCGTTACGGTAACGGCGCCGCCGGTGGCGTGGTGAACATCATCACCCAGCAACCCGGCACCGAGACCCACGGCTCGGCGACGATCTATCACAACTTCGCCCAGCACAGCGCCGAAGGCGAGACCGAGCGCATGAACTTCGGCCTGAACGGCCCGCTCACCGACACCCTCAGCTACCGGGTGTACGGCAATGTGGCGAAAACCAATGCCGACGACGCCGATATCAACAGCGGCCATGAATCCAGACGCACCGGGAACCAGATCGGCACCTTGCCTGCGGGGCGCGAAGGGGTGCGCAACAAGGACATCAACGGCCTGTTGAGCTGGAAGATCACGCCCGAACAAACCCTCGACCTGGAAGCCGGTTTCAGCCGCCAGGGCAACATTTATACCGGCGATACGCAGAACACCAACAGCAACGCCAACGTGAAAAAACTGCTCGGCCACGAGACCAATGTGCTGTACCGCGAGACCTACGCCGTGACCCATCGCGGCGACTGGGAGCTGGGCACCAGCCTGGCCTACCTGCAATACGAAAAGACCCGCAACAGCCGGATCAGCGAGGGCCTGGCGGGCGGTACCGAAGGGATCTTCTCCAGCAGCAATTTCAACACCACGGTGTTGCGCGACCTGACCGCCCATGGCGAAGTCAGTCTGCCGTTGCATGCCGGGGTGGACCAGGTGCTGACCGTGGGCACCGAGTGGGTCGAGCAGCAACTCGATGACCCAAGTTCCAACGGGCAAACCACCACTGCCGGCGGCAACGTCGCCGGGCTTGCCGGGACCAACCGCAGCAGCTCGTCCTCGGCGCGGATCTTCTCGGTATTTGTCGAGGACAATATCGAACTGCGCCCCGGCACACGCCTGACCCCCGGCCTGCGCCTGGATCACCACGACATCGTGGGCGACAACTGGAGCCCGTCGCTGAACCTGTCTCAGGTGCTCACCGACACCCTGACCCTGAAAGCCGGGATCGCCCGCTCCTACAAGGCGCCCAACCTCTACCAGCTCAACCCCAACTACCTGCTGTACAGCAACGGCCAGGGTTGCTACGGGCAGACCACCAGTTGCTACCTGCAAGGCAACGCCGAGCTGGACGCCGAAACCAGCGTCAACAAGGAGCTGGGGATCGAGTACCGCAATGACGGGGTCGTGGCCGGCCTGACGTACTTTCGTAATGACTACAAAAACAAAATCGAGTCGGGCCTGACCCCGGTCGGCAACGCCAGCGGCGGCACCGGCAGCACGGCCAACGCCAGCATCTTCCGCTGGGAGAACGTGCCCAAGGCTCTGGTCGAAGGGCTGGAAGGCACCCTGGCCCTGCCGCTGACCGAGCAGCTGAACTGGACCAACAACTTCACCTACATGCTGCAATCGAAAAACAAGCAGACCGGCGATGTGCTGTCCGTCGCGCCCAAGTACACCCTGAACTCGATGCTCGACTGGCAGGCCACAGATGACCTGTCCTTGCAAATGAGCGTGGCCTGGTACGGCAAGCAAACCCCGAAAAAATACGATTACCACGGCAACCGCGTGACGGGTTCGGGCAATAACCAGCTGTCGCCCTATGCCATCGCCGGCGTCAGCGGAACGTACGCTTTGAGCAAGAACCTGAGCCTGACGGCCGGCGTCGATAACCTGTTCGACAAACGCCTGTGGCGTGAAGGCAACGCCCAGGGCGTGGCCAATATCGAAGGGGCGGGGGCTGCGACCTATAACCAGTCCGGCCGTACCTTGTACACCAGCCTGACGGCATCCTTCTGATGGGGCGCTTAATCAGCCTGGCGCTGCTGTTGATCGCCCAGGCCGCCGTCGCCCGGCCTGCGCCGGACCAGTTGATGGATGCGAAGGTGTTGCGCGAAGCCAGCGCCTATAGCTTCAGCACCCTGGAGCTGGATTCGGCCGATGGCGCGCGCCATTACCGGATCTGGCTGGGGCAGCCGCCTGCCGTGAGTGCGGCCACCCCGGTGGCGTACTTGCTCGATGGCAACGCCGCGATAGCCGCGCTGGACCACCAGGGCCTGGAGCAACTGGCGCACAGTGTGGCGCCGCCGGTGCTGGTTGCCGTGGGCTATGCCACGCCACTGCGGATCGAGCGCACGGCGCGCACCTTTGACTACACGCCAAGCGTCGGCAGCGCCGTGGAACAACGGGACCCGTTGACTGCGGTGCCCAGTGGCGGTGCGGATGTGTTTCTTGACTTGCTCACGCAGAACATTCGCCCGCTGGTCAATCAGCGCCTGGGCATCACCCCGCAGCGGCAATTGCTGTGGGGCCACTCCTACGGTGGTTTGCTGGTGCTGCATGCGTTGATGACACGCCCGCATGCCTTTGATGACTACGCGGCGGCGAGCCCTTCGTTGTGGTGGAACCGAGGGGTGGTGACGGCAGAGGCCCACGGCCTGGCGCAACGCCTGCGGGGCAGCCAGCCCCGCTTGCTGCTGATGCGTGGCGACCAGGAACCGGCCAGCCCGGCCGCCGCGGCGCCGGCCAAAGAGGCCAGTGACACGGCATTCAAGGCGCTGCTGGGCACACTGCATCAGGTGGATGGGCTACAGGTGCGCCACCTGACCTTTGCCGGGTTGGGGCATGGGCTGATGTTGCCGGCGTCCTTGCGCTATACCCTGCAGATGCTCAGCCAGGGGCGTTAGCCTCGCCAGGTTGGCACGCCCGCGTCAGCAAGTGGCCGGGCACGACCTGCTTGCACAAACCTTGCGCGCTTTAAGGTTGGGAGTCGTGGTGATGAGGTCTGCAGGCATGTCCTGGGCGCGGCCCTTGCACGGTTGATTGCAAGGCGTTCTGTTTCTGGATGTTGAAATGTGCAGTTTCTCCAGGAGTTGGCAAAACCCTTGGGGTAGCCTTGTTTCCTACAGATAACAAGGAGTCGTCATGCAGCGAAAAACCCTCAACCCTCCGACCGTCTTCAACTCCCTGCAATACGGTTTCAGCCAGGCCATGGAAGTGCGCGATGGTCGGCGGATTCTGCTGTCCGGCCAGGTGGGCGTGGACGCTGACGAGCGCACAGTCGGCCCTGGCATCGCCGAACAGACCGCGACCGCCCTGGACAATATCGAAAAAGTCCTGGCGGCGGCCGAGGGCGATCTGTCCCATGTGATCATGCTGCGCCTGTATATCGTCGAGTCCGCCCGCGATCAGCAGGAGCCTATCGCTGCCGCGTTGCGCGAGCGGTTTCCCGAAAACCCGCCGCCCTCGTCGTGGATCATCGTCAGCGGCTTGTCGCTGCCTGAATGGTTGATCGAGATCGAGGCGGAGGCGCTGATCCCACAGTGATCAGTAACGCATCATCACCGACTTGAGCTCGGTGTAGTCCTCGATAAAGGCGCTGCCGAACTCCCGGCCAATCCCCGAGGACTTGTTGCCACCGAACGGCACGGCGGGGTCGAGCAGGGTGTGCATGTTCACCCACACCGTGCCGGCGTTGATCGCCGGGACCATGCGCAGGGCCTTGCCCAGGTCGTTGGTCCACAGGCTGGCGCTGAGGCCGCTGGCGGTGTGGTTCATCAGCGCCAGCAACTCGTCCTCGTCGTCGTAGGGCAGGAACGTGGCGATGGGGCCGAAGGTTTCTTCGGTAAGCAGCGTGTCGTTGATGCTGTTGGCGAGAATGATCGTGGGTTGCACATAGCAACCGGGCCGCTCCATCGGTTGGCCGCCGTGGATGATCGTGTTGTTTTCGGCGCGGGCGGTGGCAAAAAAACCTTCCAGCTTCAATTGGTGCTGGCGATGGGTAACCGGGCCAAACTCGGTGCGCTCATCCAGTGGCGAGCCGATATTCAGGCGGCTCAAACGCTGGGCCAGGGCTTCCATGACCGGGTTGATCTGCGAGCGGTGGACGAAAAACCGCTCGGCCGCCGCGCAGATTTGCCCCGAGTGCAGGAAACCCGCTTCGATAATGCCGTTGACGGCGGTTTCCAGCTTCACATCGCGCAGGAACGCCGCCGCGTTCTTGCCACCCAACTCCAGGGTCGCGCGCGTCAGGCCGGCGCCCATGGCCGCGCGGCCGACCGCAATGCCGGTGGGCACCGAGCCGGTGAACGACACCTTGTCAGTGCCTGGGTGTTCGATCAGCCCCTTGCCCACCTGGCCGCCGCCGGTCAGCACGTTCAGTACCCCAGCGGGCAGGCCGGCTTGCACCGCCAGTTCGGCAATGCGCAGCAGGGTCAGCGGCGTGAATTCGCTGGGCTTGATGATGATGCTGCAACCGGTCACCAGGGCCGAGGCGAGTTTCCAGATGGCGATCATGGTCGAGAAATTCCACGGCACGATGCCCACCACCACGCCCACCGGTTCGCGCAGGGTGAAGGCGCTGTAGCGCTCGCCGGCAAACGAGGGCAGTGACGGGGTGAGGGTCTGGCCGCTGATCTTGGTTGCCCAGCCCGCGTAATAACGCAAAAAATGCGCGGCCTGGTCCACTTCAAAGGCGCGGGAAATCTGGATGATCTTGCCTGACTGGCAGGTCTCGATCTGCGCCAGTTCCTCGCGGTTGCGCTCCAGCAGGTCGGCGAGTTTGAGCAGCACATTGCCACGGACCGCCGGAGCGGTCTGCGACCACTGTTTGAAGCCGCGCCGCGCCGAGGCCACGGCCCGCTCGATATCACTGGCTTGCGCATCGGCGACCGTGGCGATGGCCTGGCCGGTGGCTGGGTTGATCACCTCCAGGGTCTGGCTGGACTGGCTGGGGACGTAGCCACCGTCGATAAACAGGCCGTGGTCTCGACGCAAGAAGGCTTCGACGGCGGGCAGCAGCGCGATATCGCTCATGGGGGTGTTCCTGATCAGAAAGGAAAACCCGAGGCTAACCAACGCGGGTAGCTAGAGCTTGACTGTGCCTGCCGGGACGTATGTCTGTGGCTGCCATGCCCCTGTAGGAGCGGGCTTGCCCGCGATGGCTGAGTGTCAGTCGATACATTCGGCGGATGAACTACCGCTATCGCGGGCAAGCCCGCTCCTACAGGGGAAGTGCGGTGGTTCAGGGGCAACCCAGGTCTTAGAACGGCACCGCCACCACCAACTGGCTATAGACGTTGGTGCCGTTGCCACCGACCTGGTTGCCGCCGGTGTCCTGGTCCTTGTCCGGTTGGTACAGGCCAATCAATGGCGTGATGATCAGGTGCTCGTTCACCGCCCATTCGGCATACAGGTCCAGCTCGCGGCCATCGAGGTCGAGCATGTTGCGCTTGCTGACGGTCTGGTAGTCGAAGAACAGCGCGCCGAGGGTCAGGTTGTCCAGCGGCTTGACCTTGAGCGCCACGTGCTGCACCGAGGTGTTGCTGTTGTAGGGCCCGGAGTAGTTGCCCGCCACTTCGCCCTGGACCCAGGTGCCAAACCCTCGATTGAAGCCAGCGAACAGCGCGTCCCAGTTTTTCGAGTAGCGCGCATAACGGTAGGTCAGGTCCGGCGACCAGGGCAGGTCGGCGAAGGTGTAGCCGGCCTCGGCGTACCAGGCTTTTTCCGGGCCGGGGTCCTTGTCTTGCCAGGCGTACTCGAACGAGAAGTGCGCGTTGTCGATCCCGGCGTTGCCGGTGCCGCGCAGGCTGTAGAGATTCATGCCCTTGCGTTGCTTTTGCAGGTCGTTGGCAAAGCGCTCATCCACATCGATGCCATGCAGGTAGGTCAGGCCCAGGGTGCCTGGCGCAGCGCTGTACTCCAGGGTGCCGATAGCCATTTCGGTCAGGGCCTGGGCGCGGTTGTCGGACTCGATCCACATCAGGCTGCCATGCAGGCCGTCCTTGCCGCCCAGGCGTACCACGGTTGCCTTGTCGAAGGCATGCCGGGCCGCGATGTAATAGGCACCGCCACGGTCGAACTGACCGTCGGCCACGCCATTGCCCAGGTTCGGGCCGTCGTCGTTGATGATAAAGCCGTCGCCCACGGTAATGATCTGGCGCCCGTACGACAGGTCCAGGCCATCCTTGCCCAGTGCTGGCAACAGGTCCCCGGAGCGCCAGCCGGCAAAGGCTTCCTCGAACTTGGTGGTGCGCTCGCTGCCGTCGGTCACGCGGGAGGCATCGCCATCGCCCCAGGTGCCGGAGCTCACCAGGTTGGCGGTGCCGTACACACTGCCCAGGCCAGCCAGGGTCTGGTCGATGCTCAAGCCGTACTTGATGAAGCCTTCACGCCAGGTCGAACCGCCCTGGCTGCCTTCGTAGTTCTTGCGGCTATTGAACATGCCGTAAACGGCCAGGAAGTTGCCGGTGACGGTGGTGTCGTCGTCGGCATACAGTTCAATCGCCTGGGCCGCCGGTTGGCCGATCAACAGCGCAAGACCCAGGCCGACAGCCGGGCGCAGGTGGCGGGTTTTTAGTGTGTGCTCCATTGTTATAGTCCCCAAGAGTTAAGTTGAGGGCGCATTAGGGCGAGCGTCGGCGGCGCAAGTCTTTCACCTGCGTGCCAGGCAATTGATCCTGGCCGCCAGGCCGCAGGCCCTGGCAGGGAGCAACAAAACCGGCGGCAGCCAGGGGCAAGACGATCAGGTTGGGCGGGGCGCACAGTGCAAACACTTCTAAAAAATCCCTTTCGAGGATCTGCACCATGTCGATCAATGACAGACTCACCGCGCACCTGAACCGGGGTACGGTGGGTTTCCCCACCGCATTGGCCAGCACCATTGGCCTGATCATGGCAAGCCCGGTGATCCTTACCGCGACCATGGGCTTTGGCATCGGCGGCAGCGCGTTTGCGCTGGCCATGCTGATTGCCGTGGTGATGATGCTGGCCCAGGCCACGACCTTCGCCGAGGCCGCCTCGATACTGCCCACCACCGGCTCGGTGTACGACTACATCAATTGCGGCATGGGGCGTTTTTTTGCGATCACCGGCACCTTGTCGGCCTATCTGATCGTGCACGTGTTTGCCGGCACCGCCGAAACCATCCTGGCCGGGGTCATGGCCCTGGTGAACTTTGAACACCTCAATACCCTGGCCGAATCCGCCGGTGGCTCCTGGTTGCTGGGGGTGGGCTTCGTGCTGGTGTTCGGCCTGCTCAATGTGTTTGGCGTCAGTGCCTTTGGCCGCGCCGAGATCATCCTCACTTTCGGCATGTGGACCACCTTGATGGTGTTTGGCGTGCTCGGCCTGATCGCCGCGCCAGCGGTACAACTGGACGGCTGGTTTGGCCAGTCCATGGTGGGCAGCGACCTGGTGACGGTGTTGTCCCTGGTGGGCATGGCGATGTTCATGTTTGTCGGCTGCGAATTCGTCACCCCGCTGGCGCCGGACCTGCGCCAGTCGGCCAAGGTCATGCCGCGGGCGATGATGCTCGGCCTGATGGGGGTGGCGACGTGCATGTTCATCTACGGCGCGGCCATGAAGCGCCAGGTGCAAAACGTAGTGCTGGACGCGGCCAGCGGCGTGCATTTGCTGGATACGCCCATGGCCATTCCACGCTTTGCCGAGCAGGTGATGGGGCAGGTCGGGCCGCTGTGGCTGGGGATCGGCTTTCTGTTTGCCGGCGCCGCCACCATCAATACCTTGATGGCCGGCGTGCCAAGGATTCTCTACGGCATGGCGGTGGATGGCGCGTTGCCCAAGGTGTTCACCTACCTGCACCCGCGCTTCAAGACCCCGGTGCTGTGCATCCTGGTGGCGATGCTGATTCCCTGCCTGCACGCGCTGTACCTGGGCGGCAACACCGACAACATCATGCACCTGGTGCTGGCGGCGGTGTGTGCGTGGAGTTTCGCTTACCTGTTGGTCACGGTGTCGGTGGTGATCCTGCGCATTCGCCGTCCCGACTTGCCACGGGCCTACCGCTCGCCGTGGTTCCCGCTGCCGCAGCTGCTGTCCAGCGCCGGCATCCTGCTGGGGATGTGGTTTATCACACCGCCGGGGATGGACCCGGCGGATATTTATGTCCCGTTCGGCGTGATGCTGGGCGGCACTGCGGTGTATGCGCTGTTCTGGACCCTGGTGGTGCAGAAGGTCAATCCATTCACGCCGGCGTCGGTGGAAGACGTGCTGGCCAAGGAGTTTGCCAATGAACCGGGTCACTCTCACAACGGCTATGTCAGCACTGCGGCAAAAGCTGTCTGAGCTGTTCAGCGCACAACGGGCGCCAGCGGGCTATCAGCCGGGGCGCACCCTGGGGCAACTGCGGCGCAATTTGGGGCTGGCGCGTTTCGAGCAGGTGTCGCCGACCTTGGCGCGGGCTGCCCTGGACGACGGCAGCCTGCACCTGGAAATTCGCGAGCGCACCGAATCGCAGCTGTTGATGCACCTGGTCATGACCGAGTTCAGCTTGTGCCTGCCCGCCTCGACAGAGGGCGCGGCACGCTTTGAATTGCACCATGGCGGGGCCGTTCGACGTACCGGGATCCGCTGCCGGCAACGCTCGGGCGAGGGTGCATTGCTGGGGCAGCTGCAGGTGCGCTTGCAACAGGACAGTGCCTTGCACCAGGCATTGATGCCCCTGGATTTCAAGCGCCTGCACATTGAATTGCACGCCCGGCACTGGCACGTGCGCCTGGAACACATGGGCGGCAGCGAGGTGGTCAACCGCATGCCTGCCTTTCGCCGCTACATCGCCCTGAGCCGCGAACAGCGGGACGTGCTGCTGGCAGCGCTGCTCGGCTTGCAGCGTGTATTGCGCACGCTCTGATTGGCATCATTAGTGCAAACACAAGGGTGGACAGGTACTTGTTGCGCGCATATAGATAACATGTTAACTATTGCCCGACAAAAACAATAAGCCATTGTGGAGACACCCATGGGTATCCAACAGAGTGCACAACAGGGGCTCGACACCTGGAACCGCGACTTGCGTGCGATGTGCGGCCACTTCGACACCGAACTGGCCTTTAACCGTTCGCTGTTTATCGGCGAGTTTTCCATGCTTTCAAACGGCGGGTTGCCCCTGGCCAGCCTGCGTACCAACGCCGGCCTGATCAAGCGCCAGGTCAGCAACCCCGACCATGACAATGACCAGGATTGCTTTTTGGTCAGCCAGCGCAGCGGCTATTCGCAGGTCGTGCAGAACGGCCAGCGCGTGCAACTGGCCCCTGGCGAACTGCTGCTGATGGACTCGGTGGGCTCCATTGAAATCACCCCGTTCGGCTTGATCGAACATATCTCGCTGTCGTTGCCGCGCGCCCAGGTGTGCAAGCAGATGGGCAGCCAAGCAAAAACCTTTGGCAAGATTTCCTCCAGCAAAGCCTGTGGGCGCATGCTGCATGTGTTGATGGACCAGTTGTGCAAGGGCGGCGAAGGTGCCGAGGATGAGGTCGAGGCGTTGCAGTGTGCCTTTGTGTCGCTGCTGGGCTCAGCCCTGGAGCAGGACGAGGACGCGCGCGACGACACCGGCGCGTTGCAAGGTAACAACCTGCGCAGCTACGTGCAGAAGGTCATTGATGAGTCCCTCAGCCAGCCTGGCCTGAGCCCCGTCGGCCTGGCCAGCCGCTTGAACATCTCGGTACGCCATTTGTACCGGCTGTTCGAAGAACAGGACGATAGCGTCTGCCGCTACATCCAGCGCGCAAGGCTCAAGCGCAGCGCCGATGACTTGACCAACCCGTTCCTGCGTAGCGAATCGATTACCTCGATTGCCTATAAGTGGGGTTTTACCGATTCGGCGCATTTCAGCCGCTCGTTCAAGAAGCAGTTCGAGCAGTCACCCAAGGCGTTTCGTTCCAGCCGAATGGCCTGAACAGGATCTGACCCGCCCAGTAGATTGAACGTAGGAGCCGGCTGACAGACTGCCATCACCGGCAAGCCGGCTCCTACAGGTTGGGTTTCAGACTTCCGGCAGGGTTGAGCCGCCATCTACCACCAGCGTTTGCCCGGTGATATAGGTCGCCAGCCCCGAAGCCAGAAACAGCATGGCCCCGGCGATATCGGCGGCGCTGCCCAAGCGTCCCAACGGCACGCGGCTGGCAATACTGGCGTTGAGTTGGCCATCTCCCAGATTGCTCATTGCCGGTGTCGCGATCATGCCCGGTTCAACCCCGTTGACCCGTACATTCAACCCCGCCAGTTCCAGCGCAGCATTGCGAATGAAGCCGTTGACCCCGGCCTTGGACGCCGCATAGTGGCTCAGCCCGGGGTACGCCACCCTGGGGCCGGTCACTGATGAAGTCACCAGTACACAGCCGCGGCCCTGGCGGCGGAACATCGGAAGGGCGCCTTGAGTCAGCCAGAACAGGGCCGAGAGATTCACCGCCAGGGTGCGTTCGAGAATGGCCGGGGTGATGTCCTCAAAGCAGGTCAGCGGGAAATACCCGGCGTTGTGGACCAGTACGTCGAGTCGTTCCTGGCGTTGCATCAGCGCGAACACCGCGCTGGCATCCGCCAGGTCGATACCAACGGCCGCGACTTGGCAACCATGGGCTATAAGTTCGTCAGCCAGGGCCTGGGCCGTGGCGACTTGACGGTCGGCAATCAGCACCTGGGCGCCGCGCCTGGCAAACCCTTCGACAATCCCACGACCGATGCCCTGGGCGCCGCCAGTGACCAGAACCACTTGGCCGCTGAAGTCCAGGTCATGGGGCATGAGTGGGCTCCAGATGGGCGAAGGCCAGTGTCGGCACATCGACAATGCTTGAACCGCCGTCGGCCACCAGGGCTGCGCCGGTGATGATCGACGCGTCAGCCGATGCCAGGAAGCGACAGACCTTGGTGATCTCGTCGGCACTGGCCGGGCGGCGCAGCGGTACATCGGCGCACACGCGGGCATAGGCTTGCTGCAGGCTCTCGTCATAGGCCTGCATCAACGGCTGCATTTCCTGATCCGCCATGGGCGTGCGCACCCAGCCCGGACACACCGCATTGACCCGCACCCCGCGCGGCCCGTAATCCCGGGCCAACGAGCGGTTGAGCCCCAGCAGCGCATGTTTGGCGGTGGTGTAGCCGCACACCTCGGGGCCTGCCGCTAGTGAGGCGATGGAGCCGATCAGCACAATATTGCCGGCGCTTTCCAGCAACAGCGGCAGGCAGGCCCGCGCGCTGTAGAAGGCGCTGTCGAGATTGCTGCGCAACGCTGCTTCCCAGGTGGCCGGTGGGGTTTGCGTGGCACTGCCCACGCCATGGCCGCCGGCGCAGGCCAGCAGCACATCGAGACGCCCATAGCGCTGGCGGATCTGCGTGATGAACCCTTCCCAGGTCACGGGGCAGGCCGCGTCGCCCACCAGGATCAGCCCGCCGGTGTCTGCGGCCACCTGCTCCAGCGGTTCGCGACGCCGGCCGATCAGTACCAGTTGTGCCTTTTCGCCCGCATACAGCCGGGCACACGCGGCGCCGATACCGGTGCCGGCCCCGGTGATCAGCACCGTGCGTGGCTCAGTCATCGGCATACTCCGTGCGGTTGAGCACCTGGCAATAGGAACTGATGGGGAAGTTCGATAGCGCATCGAACGAGGAACCTGCATAGCCGAAGATCTTGCCGTCGCTGCGGTGCTGTTGCAGGTCAATCAGCACCAGGCCCAGGGTGGGAATGATTTTTTCGCGCCAGACAAATAGGTACAGCTCATCGGCAATCTTGTAGTAATGGCAGCGATCGGTGTCGCACAGGCCTTGCTCGACACCTTTGAGGCACTGCCAGGCATAGAACTGGTCGTTGAGGTAGAGGTGCTCGTAGACCTCGCTCGGGCTGTAGCGGTATTGGTTGCGCAGGCCCACCAACTCGCGTGTCGGCGTGTGGGGGCACAACCCTTCCTGCCACGGGCGGTCGAGGCTGCCATGCAGGAAGTCCACGGCCACCGCGGTTAACGGCTTGCCCGCCAGGGCGCGGCTGTACAGGCCCTCGGCGGTGTCTGCCGGGGAGGGCAGGCGGCCGATGACGGCGGTGAACGAGGCACTGTGGGTGTCGAGCACCAGGCTGATGGACCAGTCCTGCCCGCCTTCATGCTTGATGAAGTCCACCAGGTACAGGCCCGGGCGGATCGACGTGGCACGGTAGGGCGCCGTGCCGCTGGAGTGCCCGTCCAGGGCGCTCCAGGACAGGCTCTGCTGAGCGAAACGATGCGCTATCTGCCAGCCATTGGCGAAGTGCAGGGTGAACGTCTTGCCGTCCAGGTCTGCCAGGTTGGGCAGGATAAAGGCCTGGGGGGCAAAGCCGTCGGCGAGGGCGCCGACGGTGATCCAGTCAGATGGGTGAGTCATCACCGGCCTCCGTTCATACGACCGCGAAGTAATGTTTGACGAAACTTGCGCTGAGCACTTCCCACAGCACTGGCGTGCCCTTGGTCACGAACCAGCTGTCGCCCGCCTTGTAGGTGGTGGTTTGGCCGCTGGACTCGTCGGTCAGCCGCACCTCGCCGGTGACCACGGTGGCCTGTTCGTTAAAGGGGTAGACCATGCGGAACTTGCCCTGGGTGGTACCGAAGTAGGCGCTGCTGACCGGGTCGGTCGGCGCGCCGAAGGTCATTTTGCCGAAGGCCTTGAGTTCGCCGGCGAGGATTTCGCTGCCGAGATCGGCAACGGTGCCCCAGGCATCGAGTTCAGACAGTTGGATATCTTTCTTGAGGGTGACGAGGGTCATGGCAGTTGCTCCATAGGGATAAAAACGGGGTTAGCGGCGACCATTCCAGTAACCGGACAGTTGGTGCCAGGATTTGCCGGCGGTCAGCAGCAAGGGGCGGATTGCGTCCTTGCCGATGATCGTCGGGCGGTGGATCGAACTGACCAGGTCATAGCGCGCCGAGCCTTCGCTCATGCCTTCGGCCAGGACCTTGCAGATGATGTGGCTGGGGGTGACGCCAAAGCCCGAGTAACCCTGGACAAAGAACGCATTGCTGCGCCCCGGCAAGGTGCCGATCTGTGGGAACAGGTTGGGGCTGCAGGCCATCGGGCCGCCCCAGGCGAGGTCGATCTTCACGTCCTTGAGGTAGGGGAAAATCTTCAGCATCAGCTTGCGGTTCCAGGCTTTCAAATCGCCGGGAATGTGCTCGACCAATGGCGTGGCGGCGCCGAACAGCAGGCGGTTTTCATTGGTCACGCGATAGTAGTCGATCACCGGGCGGATATCGCTGTAGGCCCCGCGAATCGGGCTTATCCGCTGGATCAGCTCTTCGCTCAACGGCTCGGTCATCATCTGGAACGCGTAGGTGTTGATGGTCGAGCGATGCAGCTCCGGCTCCAGCTTGTTGAGAAAACTGTCACACGCCCACAACAGCTTGCTGGCCTTGACCGAGCCGCGCCCGGTGCGCACGGTGATGCGCTCGCCATAGCGGACTTCCAGCGCCGGGCTGTTCTCGAAGATCCGCACGCCAAGGCCAGCCAGGGCGGTGGCTTCGCCCAGCAGCAGGTTCAGCGAATGCACATGCCCGCCGCCCATGTGCAGCAGGGCGCTGCCGTAGGCGTCGGAGCCGATGATCTGCTTCACGTCGGAGCCGCCGAGGAAGCGGATTTCGTGCTTGCTGTTGATCGACTTGAAGTCTTTTTCCCAGGCCCGCAGGGTTTTTTCCTGGCGGGCGTTGAAGCCCATATAGCCGTAGCCGTGGCAAAAGTCGGCATCGATGTTGTACTTGGCGATCCGGTCTTTGATGATGTCGGCGCCCAGGTCGCTGATCTCGAACACCTGGCGCAGGCCGTCCTCGCCGACGTCTTGCTTGATCTTCTCGAGGTCGTGGCCAATGCCGGCCATGATCTGCCCGCCATTGCGCCCGGTGCCGCCAAAACCCAGGTAGCGCGCCTCCAGCACGACGATATTGGTGATGCCTTTTTCTGCCAGTTCCAGGGCGGTATTGATTCCGGAAAACCCGCCGCCAATTACCACGACGTCGGCCTCGATGTCCTGTTCCAGGGTGGGAAAGCTCAGGTTGTACTTCTTGGTAGCGGTGTAATACGTGGGGGTTTCAATAGTGATCATGGCGCAGCCTGAAAAGTGAAGGAAGGCTCTAAAGCAGATGTCTTCATTAGGGGCCTTGGCGCGATCAATGTCTTGATCCTGCCTGCCGGGGCTTTTGATTCAGCGCGCCATGGACGTGCGCGACCCTTAAGTTATAGCGCGAGCGTGGAGCGGGGATGTTAGAGTTTCGTTAAAACATTAACTAAATATCACGTGACCCTGACTCTATGCTCAAACCCCGGCAGTCCCTGACCCTCACCCTGTTACAGGCCCGCGAAGCGGCCATGAGTTTTTTCCGCCCCTCGCTGAACGAACACGGCCTGACCGAGCAGCAATGGCGGGTGATCCGCATCCTCAATCAACACGACGAACTGGAGATTTACCAACTGGCGGAACTGGCCTGCATCCTCAAGCCGAGCATGACTGGCGTGCTGGTACGCATGGAAGCGGCGGGGATGATCCATCGGCGCAAGGCCGAGCAGGATCAGCGACGGGTACTGGTGACCCTGGCGGACAAGGGCCGGGCGAGTTTTGCGTCCATGAGCCAGTGCATGGAGGCCAACTACCAGCGTTTGCAGGAGCAGTTGGGGGAGGAGAAGTTGCAGACCTTGCTGGGGTTGTTGGATGAGCTGAAAAACATCAAGCGCTGAAACACGATCTCTTAAACACCACACATCCAAAATGTGGGAGCGGGCTTGCTCGCGAAAGCAGTGGTTCAGTCACCGAATATATTGACTGACACACCGCTTTCGTGAGCAAGCCCGCTCCCACATTGGGTCCTGCGGCGCTTGAAGGTGATTAGTACACGCCGCCAGTGCTCGCTGGCGCGGGTTTGTCTTTGAACTTGCCCACCAACCCCTGCAACCCACGCATCAGCACCGTGGTATCCACCCCCACAGCGACAAACCCCGCGCCCAGCTCGATGTACCGCCGGGCGAGTTTCTCATCGGCACTGAGAATCCCCGCCGCCTTGCCCGCCTGGCGGATCCGCGCAATGGCATCTTCGATTGCCGCTTGCACGTCAGGGTGCCCCGGATTGCCCCGGTGGCCCATGGATGCACTCAAGTCCGCCGGGCCGATAAACACGCCATCCACGCCTTCGACAGCCGCTATCGCGTCGAGGTTGGCCAGCCCTTGCAAGCTTTCGATCTGCACCAGCAGGCACATCTGTGCGTCGGCCTGGTCCAGGTAGCCGTCGATGCTGTTCCAGCGTGAAGCCCGCGCCAGGGCGCTGCCCACGCCGCGGATGCCCTGGGGTGGATAGCGCATGGCGCGCACCAGTTCCCGGGCCTGGGCGGCGCTTTCGACCATCGGCACCAACAAGGTTTGCGCGCCGATATCCAGCACCTGCTTGATCAATGCGGTGTCGCCAATGACCGGACGAATCACCGCCTCGCTGGCGTAGGGCGCCACGGCCTGCAATTGGCCGAGCATGCCGCGCAAGTCGTTGGGGGCGTGTTCGCCGTCGATCAGCAGCCAATCGAAACCGGCATTGGCCGCCAGTTCCGCGCAGTACGCGTGCGCCAGGCCCAGCCACAGGCCGATCTGCGGCTCCCCGCAGGTGAGCCGCTGTTTGAAGCGGTTGACAGGCATGTCCATGAATCAGTCCTCCAGGTGTCAGACGAAGCGGCAGGAAATCGAGCCGAGCATGTCGTAGTCGACATGGAAGGTATCGCCCGGGCTGGCGGCCACCGGCCGGGTAAACGAGCCGCCGAGGATGATCTGCCCTGGCAGCAAGGTGACGTCGTAGGGCGCCAGCTTGTTCGCCAGCCACGCCACCCCCTTGGCCGGGTGGTTGAGCACGGCGGCCGAGACCCCGGACTCTTCGATCACGCCGTTGCGGTACAGCACCGCCGGCACTTTGCGCAGGTCGATCTCGGTTGGCCGCACCGCGCGGCCGCCCATGACCACGCCGGCATTCGCGGCGTTGTCGGAGATGGTGTCGAACACCTTGCGCGTGGCCTTGGTGTGCGGGTCGACCTGCTGGATGCGCGCGTCGATGATCTCCAGGGCCGGGATCACCCACTCGGTGGCGTCGAGCACATCGAAAATCGTGCAGTTGGGGCCCTTGAGCGGCTTGCCGAGGATGAAGGCCAGTTCGACCTCGACCCGCGGCACGATAAAGCGCTCGAATGGAATGTCGGTGCCTTCCTCAAACAGCATGTCATCGAGCAGCGCACCGTAGTCCGGTTCGGTGATGTTCGACGACACCTGCATCGCCCGCGAGGTCAGGCCGATCTTGTGCCCGACCAGCTTGCGCCCGCCCTTGATCTTCTGGGCGACCCAGGCGCGCTGGATGGCATAGGCGTCCTCGATCGTGATCGCCGGATGATCGAGGGAAAACTGGCGTACCTGTTCGCGGCTGCGTTCGGCATGGTCCAGTTGGGCAGCGGCTTGCAGGATGAGCTGTGGATCGAGCATGACAAGGGTCTCTTACTGAGGGTTGACGATGGCGGCGTTGGTGCGCAACACCAGCAGGCCGCCAAGGGCGATAAACAGCGCCAGCACGTACAGGGCGAGGCTGGCGCTTTGGGTGGTGTCGCGCATCCAGCCGATCAGGTAGGGCGCAAGGAACGAGGCGATGCTGCCAAACGAGCTGATCATGGCGATCCCGGCCGCCTGGGTGCAGTTTGACAGGAAGGCCGGCGGCAGTTGCCAGAACATCGGCAGCGCGGCGCTGGCGCCCATGCCGGCGACGATCAGGCCGCCCATCACCACCAGCGAGTTGCCCGGTGCCAGGCCAGCCACGGCAATCCCGGCGGCGGCCATCAGCAGCGGCACGCACAAGTGCCAGCGGCGTTCGCGGTTGCGGTCCGAAGAGCGCCCGCAGCCGATCATGAAGAAGCAGCCGGCCAGATACGGCACGGCGCTCAGCAGGCCGACCTGGCTGTCGCGGCCGATGCCGGCGCCATGGATCAGGGTGGGCATCCAGAACGCCAGGGTGTTGACCGCCAGCATCACCGCAAAGTAAATCGCCACCAGCAGCCACACTTGCGGGTCGCGCAGGATGCCGGCGAAGGAGGTGATGGACTTGCGCTTTTCCTCGGTGCTCAGTTGCTCGCGCAATTGTTGCTTTTGCGCAGGTTCCAGCCACTTCACCGTTTCAAAACTGTCCGGCAGGTACTTGAGCACCACCAGGCCCAGCAACACCACGGGGGCGCCTTCGATGAGGAACATCCACTGCCAGCCGCGCATGCCGCCAAAGTCGTGGAAGTTTTCCAGGATCGCCCCCGAGAGCGGCCCGCCAATCACCCCGGCCATGGGCACGGCGATGGCGAACAGGGCGGTGATCTGCGCGCGTCGGCGCGCCGGGTACCAGCGGTTGAGAAACACCAGGATCCCCGGGAAGAAACCCGCCTCGGCCACGCCCAGCAAAAAACGCAGTACGTAGAAGCCGGTGGAACTTTCGATCCACAGCATGCTGGTGGACAGGATGCCCCACACCACCATCAGGCAGGCGATCCAGCGCCGTGGCCCGACGCGGTCCAGGGCGATATTGCTGGGCACGCCGAACAGCGCGTAGGCGATAAAGAACAGGCCGGCACCGAAGCCATACACCGTGTCGCTGAAGTGCAGGTCGCTGCTCATCTGCATCTTGGCGAACCCGATGTTGATCCGGTCCAGGTGGGCAAACAGGTAACAGATCAGCAGCAACGGCATCAGGCGCCAGGTGACGGTGCTGTGGGTGCGATCATGCTCGGCAAGGGTGACGCTGTGGGCGGTATTGGCTGTGCTCATGATGTTGTACTTTTTGTCTGAGAGGCCGTTGGGGGAGGCGGGGTCAACCCGCCTGGTTGCTTAAAAACGCGTGGACGTTGTTCTGTTTGAAATTCAACTGCGGGTGCAGCTCGACCATCTCGAAGGACAGGGCCAGCAGCCGTTGTGCCTGCAGGGCGGCGAAGTGCTCGGTGATCACCCTGAACAGGGCTTCAGCCACCGCCTGACGGGTAGGCAGATCGCGACCGTGGCCGACCTTGAGGGTCATGTGGACGAAGGCGTAGTCGTGCTTGCCATCGGCCATGCGCCAGGTGTCCAGGCGCACCGCGCGGCTGCGGATGCCGCCCAGGGGGAACACGCCGCTGTCTCCCAGCACCTGGTGGACCTTTGCAAACAGCCCCGGCAGGTCGGCCTGGTGTTCGAGGTTGTCGGTGTATTCGGCGATGAAATGCGGCATTTTGCTCTCCTTGTAGGAGCCGGCTTGCCGGCGATGGCGGCCGGACTGCAGGCGCGTGGGTGCCAGGCACACCGCGATCGCCGGCAAGCCGGCTCCTACCGTGTTAAATCGGGAAAATGGCGTTGATCTGGCCAGTGCCGGAGCTGCCGAACGGCTCGGTGATGATCTCTGCCGGGCGGTTGTACTCAGGCCCGCCGAGCAAGCCCAGGAGCATCGCGGTGTCGTGCATCTTGCCCTCGCCAAAGCAGTGTTCGGCGTAGTCCGGGAGCATCGCGCAGAACTCCTTGAAGCGGCCTTCGCGCCACATCTGCACCACGTGCATGTCCACTTGCTTGTCGAACTCGCGGGTCCAGTTGTGGATGTTGGCTTCGGCTTCGCGGTCGTCGGAGAAGCGGTGCGACAGGGAGCCGGAGGCCAGCACCAGCACCTTGCGATCACTCTTCTCGATGGCCCGGCGCACGGCGGCACCGAAGGCGAAGCTGTCTTCCAGGCGATGCCAGGCGCACCAGGCGGCGATGGAGATCACCTTGAATTTCTGCTCCTGGGGCACGTCCATGTGCATATAGCGCATGGGCACCAGGGTGCCGTATTCCAGCTCCAGGCTCGGGATGTTGTGGGCCATGGTGCGCACCCCGGCCAGGTTGGCTTCGGCGGCAATCAGCTCGCCCAGCTGCGGGCAGCCGGGGTAGGCGTACTCCATGTTCTTGATGAAGTGCGGCAGTTCGTTGCTGGTGTAGGTGCCCTGGAATCGCTCGCCACCGTTGACGTGGTAACCGCTGTTGACCAGCCAGTGCACGTCGAATACCACGGCGGTGTCGGCCCCCAGTTCACGGGCGCGGCGCCCGATTTCCTTGTGCCCGGCAATCGCTGCTGCGCGGCAACCGTGGTGCTTGCCCGGCAGTTCCGACAGGTACATGGAAGGCACGTGGCAGATTTTCGCCGCCAGGACTACTTCACCCATGATCATTCTCCTGATTTCATTATTCTTGTTGGTGCGCTATGGACTGTGTAGGAGCGAGCTTGCTCGCGAAAAACCCAAGGTCAGCGCGTTAACCCTGAAAGTCAGCGTTATCGTTGACGAGCATCGCGGGCAAGCCCGCTCCCACAGTTACACGCCCCAGCGCGGGATGTGATGGCTGCCCATGGAGATGCACACGTTCTTGATTTCTGCGAACACTTCGAAGCTGTACTGGCCGCCTTCGCGACCGGTCCCCGAGCCCTTTACCCCGCCGAACGGCTGACGCAGGTCGCGCACGTTCTGGCTGTTGATAAACACCATGCCGGCCTCGATGCCACGGGCCAGGCGATGAGCCTTGCCGATGTCCTGGGTCCAGATGTAGGACGCCAGGCCATATTCGGTATCGTTGGCCAGTTGCAGGGCCTCGGCTTCGTCCTTGAAGGGAATCAGGCACACCACCGGGCCGAAAATTTCTTCCTGGGCGATGCGCATGTTGTTGTTGACGTCGGCGAACACGGTCGGCTGGATAAACTGCCCGCGTGCCAGGTGCGCCGGCAGGTTCGCCGGCCGCTCCAGGCCGCCTGCCACCAGGTTGGCGCCTTCTTCGAGGCCAATCTTGATGTAACCGGTGACTTTGTCATAGTGGGCTTGTGTGATCATCGAGCCCACCTGGGTGTTCGGGTCTTGCGGGTCACCGACAATCAGGCGTTTGGCGCGGGCGGCGAACTCGGCGACGAACTGCGGGTACACGCTCTGCTGGATGAACACGCGGCTGCCGGCGGTGCAGCGCTCGCCGTTCAGCGAGAAGATGGTGAACAGCGCGGCATCCAGGGCCCGTTCGAGGTCGGCGTCTTCAAAAATCAGCACCGGTGACTTGCCGCCCAGCTCCATGGAGTACTTTTTCAGGCCGGCGGTCTGCATGATTTTCTTGCCGGTGGCGGTGCCGCCGGTAAAGGAAATCGCCCGCACATCCGGGTGACGCACCAGGGCATCGCCGGCGGTGGCGCCGTAGCCCTGGATCACGTTGAGCACGCCCTTGGGAATCCCCGCTTCCAGGGCCAGGCGCCCCAGTTCGTTGGCAGTCAAAGGCGACAGCTCGGACATCTTCAGTACCGCCGTGTTGCCCAGGGCCAGGCACGGTGCGGTCTTCCAGGTGGCGGTCATGAACGGCACGTTCCACGGCGATACCAGCGCGCACACACCCACCGGTTGGTACAGGGTGTAGTTGAGCATCTGGTCGTCCACCGGGTAGCTGTGGCCGTCCATGCGCGTGCAGACTTCGGCGAAGAAATCGAAGTTGTGCGAAGCCCGTGGGATCAGCACGTTCTTGGTCTGGTGGATCGGCAGGCCGGTGTCCAGGGTTTCCAGTTCGGCCAGGTGCGGCACGTTCTGCTCGATCAGATCACCGAGCTTGCGCATCAGGCGCGCGCGCTCCTTGGCCGGGGTGTTGGCCCACTTGGGGAAGGCTTCCTTGGCCGCAGCCACGGCCTGGGCGACTTCTTCGGCGCCACCGCTGGCCACTTCGCCAATCGCCTCGCCGGTGGCGGGGTTGTAGTTGATGAAGGTGTCTTTGCTTTCGACCTCACGGCCGTTGATCCAGTGTTTGATCATGGGGTTCAAGCCTCTTTCCGGGCGGCGAAAAAGTCCGCCTCGCTGACAATTCGGTTGACCAGGCGGCCGACGCCTTGCACTTCCACCACCACTTCATCCCCTGGCACCACGTCGGCCAGGCCTTCGGGGGTGCCGGTGGCGATCATGTCGCCGGGTTGCAGGGTCATGAAGCTGGACAGGTATTCGATCAGGTAGGGGATATCGAAAATCATGTCGCGGGTGCTGCCTTCCTGGCGCAACTCACCGTTGATCCAGGTGCGCAGGGTCAGGTTGCCTGGGTCCGGCACATCGGCCACGTCGACGATCCACGGGCCGACCGGGGTCGTGGCGTCGCGGTTTTTCACCCGCAGGTTGGGGCGGTAGTAGTTTTCCAGGTAGTCGCGGATCGCGTAGTCGTTGCACACGGTGTAGCCGGCCAGGTACTCCAGGGCGTCCTCGCGCTTGACGTTGCGCGCCGGCTTGCCGATCACCGCCACCAACTCGCACTCGTAGTGCATGTAGGCGATGTTGTCCGGGCGCCAGGTGATCTGGTTGTGCCCGGTGTAGGTGCCCGGCGACTTGATGAATGCCAGCGGCTCGGTCGGCGGGGCGAAGGCAAGTTCGGCGGCATGGTCGGCGTAGTTCAGGCCCAGGGCGAACATATTGCCGGTGGCCGGTGGCAGCCACTGCACCTGGTCTTCGGCCAGCAACCGACCATCGGCCAGGCGCACAGCATTGAACTCTTCGACGTGGACCTGATGGATCTGGCCTTCAAAACGGATACGCGCGTGCTTCATGGCTGTTCCTCGGCCTGGATGTGGTTGACCAGGCGGCCCAGGCCGCTGATCTGGACTTCGACGGTGTCGCCGGGCTGCACATCCACCCGGCCTTCGGGCGTGCCGGTGATCAGCACATCGCCTGCATGCAGGGTCATGAATTCGCTGATTTCGGCGATCAGCCGGGGAATGTCGCGGACAAAATTGGCCGTGGTGTTCTGCTGGCGCAACTCGCCGTTGACCAACAGCTTGAGGCTCAACTGATGGGGGTTGGCGATCTGTTCGCGGGCCACCAGTTCAGGGCCCAGGGCGCAGAACCCGTCGCGGCACTTGGCTTTGACGGCGGGGCGGTAGTAGCTGTCTTCCGGCAGGCTGAACTCATTGACGATGACATAGCCCGCCACATGCTCCAGGGCGTTTTCCACGCTGACGCGGCTGGCGCTTTTGCCGATCACCACGCCCAGGGCCGGGCCCGGTTGCAGGCGCTCGCCGTGGGGCTGGTGCACGATGCCGTCATGGCTGTTGCGGGTGTTGGGGGTCTTGATAAACAGCACCGGCTTGACCGGGGGCTTCTGGTACGGCGGCTGCTCGAATTCGGCGAGACGCTGGTTCAGCAAGCCCTGGTAGTTCAGCGCGACGCCGAACAGGGTGCCGCTGGCAACATCATGCAGGGTACGGCTCATGGATTTCTCCTGGCGATGGCGACTGCTCTAAAGGCAGTTCGTTAATGTGTTAACGTTATAATTAATATGTTAACTACCGTCAAGCGTGGCAAAATCATCGGGTGCAAAAAACAATAAAGAGAAGCCTGTGAAACCGATCCCCAACATCAACATCGGCCAGGTCTACGACCAGCGCTACAGCGATGCCGACGTGCATTACGATCGGCTCGGCAACCTGGCGGGTTTTTTCGGGCGCAACATGCCCGTGCATCGGCATGACCGGTTCTTCCAGGTGCATTACGTCAAGAGCGGCGCCGTGCGGGTCTACCTCGACGATCAGCAGTACCTGGAATCGGGGCCGATGTTTTTCCTCACGCCGCCCACGGTGGCCCATGCCTTTGTCACTGAAGCCGACGCCGATGGCCACGTACTGACCGTGCGCCAGCAGTGGGTGCGGGCGCTGGTCGATGCCGACCCGAGCCTGGCGCCAGGCCCACAGATCCCACCCGCCTGCGTGGCGTTGGCCCGCCTGGCACCTGAGTTCGAGCCCGAGATCAAGCGGCTGGACTGGCTGTTCGACGAGTTGAGCGGCGAGATCAACAGCACCGGCGCGGGGCGGGCGGCGGCCCTGGAAAGCCTGACGCGGTTGATCATGATCAGCCTGCTGCGCCTGTGCGCCAACTCCCTGCAAGCACGCCCGGCGCGCCATGAAGACCTGCGCATCTTCCACCGCTTCAATGAGCTGATCGAAGACCACTATTTGCGGCATTGGCCGCTGTCGGCGTACGCCGAACAAATCGGCGTGACCGAGGCGCGGCTCAATGACGTATGCCGGCGCATTGCCGACCTGCCGTCCAAGCGCCTGGTGCTTGAACGGCTGATGCAGGAAGCCAAGCGCCTGCTGCTGTTTACCGGTGGTTCAGCCAATGAAATCTGCTATCAGCTGGGGTTCAAGGACCCGGCTTATTTCAGCCGGTTCTTCCAGCGCTATGCGCACATGACACCGGGGGAGTACCGCCTGCGCCAGGCAGGCCTGCGTTGATCACCACAGCGCCAGGCTGTAGCCGACGATGATGCGGCTTTCGTCGATATCGCTGGTCAGGCCGTTGCTCGAACGCAGGGTCGCGTTACGCAGCCTGACGTTGACGTTTTTCAGTGGCCCGCTCTGCACGGTGTAGGTCAGGTCGGTATCGCGCTCCCATTCGCGGCCATTACGCACGCTGGCGGTCTGCACGTGGCTGCCATCCACATAGCGGGTCATGAAGGTCAACCCCGGCAGGCCAAGGGCGGCGAAGTTGTAGTCGTAACGCGCCTGCCAGGCATCGGTCTGGGCCTTGGTGAAGACGTTGATGGTTACCAGGTTGACCGAATAGGGGTCCATGCCGGGGTAGGCGAAATCGCCGTCGCCCGAGAGGTTCTGATAGCCCAGGCCAAACTTGTGGGCCCCCGCCGACAGGCTCAGCATGCCGTTGAAGAACCGGTTGTCGATGCGCCCGCCGTCCACTCGCGATGCGCCACGCAAATCATGGCTGCCTTGCTCGCGGGTATCGAAGTAACGCAGGTCGCTGCGCAGGCTCATGCCGTTGCTCAGCGGCAGGTCGTGCACCAGGCCGATGAAGTGCTGGCGGTAGATGTCCTGCATCTGTGCGTAGTAGTAAGTCGTCGCCAACTGCGGGGTGATTGCATAGGTGCCGCCGGCCAGGTCCAGGTGGCTGCTGTCGACGCCGGCGTAGCTCATCTGGTCGTTGCTGGAAGAATCGCGCAGGTTTTGTTTTTCCAGGCGGCCCAGGTTCAGGGTCAGGCCGGCGATGTCCTGGGAGGTGAGCAACTCGCCAGTATAGGTCGAGGGCAGGAGCCGGGTGTCGTTGTAGGCGGCCACCGGCAGCTGCGGCTGCAGGGTGCCGGCCTTGAGCACGGTTTTCGACACTCGCACCTTGGCCGTCAGGCCCAGTTCACTGTAGTTGTCGACGGGCTGCTGGCTGGCGCCATACGGCAGCAGGCCGGTGCCACGACGGTCACGGCTGGAATCGAGCTTGACCCCCAGTTCACCCAGGGCATCCACGCCAAAGCCCACCCGGCCTTCGGTGTAGCCCGACTCCAGGCGCAGCACAAAGCCCTGGGCCCATTCATCGGCCTTGTTCTGCGGCGCGTTTGTCTGGCGAAAGTCGCGGTTCATATAGAAGTTGCGCAGGTCGAGGCTGGCCTTGCTGTCCTGGATAAACTCGGCGTAGGCGCTCAGGGGGCTGAACGTAGCGCACAGGCCGGCGCTGGCCGCCAGGGGAAGGAGGCGCAAATGCATGACAGATTCCTTTTGTTGTTTTTGTAGGTATCGCCCTTCGGATCACTGAAGGGAGTGGCATATTGTTAACATGTTATATTTATTCTGGGTAGACAATTTGCATCGTCATAAAATAATTCGTGTCGAGATTAACGAGTTTGTGCGGCGGCCGGCTTGCATGCCCGTGGAGCCGACCCTAAGCTTCGACGCTTCGATCTCTTATGCGCGTGAGCCATGTCCACTCCCAGACCTTCCCTGACGCTGACCCTGCTGCAGGCCCGTGAAGCCGCCATGGCGTTTTTCCGCCCGTTGCTCAATGAACATCAATTGACCGAACAGCAGTGGCGGGTGATTCGGATCCTGCGCCAGCAAGGCGAACTGGAGAGCCATCAACTGGCGCACCTGGCCTGCATCCTCAAGCCGAGCATGACGGGCGTGCTGACGCGCCTGGAACGCGACGGCATCGTGCGTCGACGCAAGTCCAGCGAAGACCAGCGCCGCGTGTTCGTGAACCTCACCGAGCAAGGGCAACAGTGCTTCGTCGAGATGAGCGCGGGGATGGAAAGCAACTACCAGAAGATCCAGGAACAGTTCGGCGAAGCGCAATTGCAGCAACTGCTCGAATTGCTCAACCAGTTGAAAAACATCAAGCCCTAAGCTGTTGCTGGCGATGGCGCCTCATACAGCGCCGCAGACAGGTTGAACACTCATGGAAAGACGGCAATTTAGCGGCGGGATGAAAGGCAAGAACCTGCGCTACCTGAACGAAACCCCGGGCCAGGCCCCACGCCTGGTTCGCGCGGGGTTTGTGCTGTTGGAACATTTTTCCCTGCCGGCCTTCACCCAGGCGCTGGACACTCTGATCACCGCCAACCTGCTGCGTCCTGGGCTGTTCACCTCGCGCACCTTCGGCCTGGACGAGCAGGAGGTGATCAGCGACCTGGGCCTGGTGATTCGCCCGGACGCGCGCCTTGAGCACAGCGCGCTGGCTGAGCTCGACCTGCTGGTGATCTGCGGCGGCTATCGCACCCAGCTCAAGGCCGGTGAAAGCTTTATCGAACTGCTCAAGGCCGCCGCGCAGCAGGGCGTGATCCTCGCCGGGCTATGGAACGGGGCGTGGTTCCTGGGCAAGGCCGGGGTGCTGGATGGCTATCGCTGTGCCATTCATCCGGAGCATCGCCCGGCCCTGACGGAAATCGCCAAGGCCACCGAAGTCAGCAGCGAGCCCTATGTGATCGATCGTGACCGTCTCAGCGCATCCAGCCCATCCGGTGCGTTCCATATGGCCCTGGACTGGATCAAGAGCCTGCACGACAAGGCGCTGGTGGAAGGTATCGAAGATATCCTGGCGTTCGAGGAGTCGCGCTACCGGCGGATCAAGCCCGCTGAAAATATCTGCGTCAGTGCGCCGCTGCGCGAGGTGGTGCGCCTGATGGATGCCAATCTCGAAGAACCCCTGGCCCTGGAGCAACTGGCGGTGTATGCCGGGCGTTCGCGGCGCCAGCTGGAGCGCCTGTTTCGCGAGCAGTTGGGCACCACACCGCAGCGCTATTACATGGAGTTGCGCATCACCGAGGCCCGGCGCCTGCTGCAGCACACCGAACTGTCCCAGGTCGATGTGCTGGTGGCCTGCGGGTTCGTGTCGCCCAGCCACTTCAGCAAATGCTACAGCGCCTACTTCGGCTACCGGCCTTCGAAGGAAACCCGGCTGGTGAAGTGACCCCCATTCCTACACAGAATGGGTCGCCGGTTTGCTCGCCGGCGCACGCTTGACGCAATGCGCCAGCGCCTGCTGGATATCGGCCAGCAGGTCTGCAATATCCTCCAGCCCTACCGACAAACGCACCAGCCCTTCGGCAATTCCGTGTTGGGCACGTTCCTCTGGGGTGTAGGTGGAATGGGTCATGCTCGCCGGGTGCTGGGCCAGGGATTCGGCGTCGCCCAGGCTGACCGCGCGGCTGAACAGCTTGAGCGCGTTCATGAAGCGCTTGCCGGTGGCGATGCCGCCCTTGAGTTCAAAGGCAATCATGCCACCCGAGAGTTTCATCTGCCGCGCCGCCAACTCGTATTGTGGGAAGGAGCGCAGGCCGGGGTAGGTTACCGACGCGACCGCCGGGTGCGCCTGCAAGGCTTCGGCCACGGCCTGGGCATTGCTGCAATGGCGATCCATGCGCAGGGCCAGGGTCTTGAGGCCGCGCATCAATAAAAAGGCGTCCTGGGGCGACAGGACGGCACCGGTCAGGTCCTTCAAGCCTTGCAGGCGGATGCGTTGTGCCAGGTCATGGCGGCTGACGGCGATCCCGGCGGTGATATCGCCATGCCCGCTGAGGTACTTGGTGGCTGAATGCACCACCACATCGGCGCCCATTTCCAGCGGGCGTTGCAGGTACGGGGTGCAGTAGGTGTTATCGATGACCACAGTAATGTTGGGTTGCTGGTGAGCGATCTTGGCCACGGCGGCAATGTCGATCAATTGCAGGTTGGGGTTGGCCGGGGTTTCGCAGTAGATCATGCGGGTCGCGGGGGAGAGTGCGGCGCGCAGGGCGTCGAGGTCCGACAGGTCGACATGGCGCACCTTGACGCCGAACTGGCCGATGCCATGGTGCAGCAGGGAGAAGGTGCAGCCGTACAAGGTCTGGCTGACGATCACCTCATCGCCGGGGCGCAGCAGGGTCCAGAAGGTCGCGGCAATCGCGCCCATGCCGGAACTGAATGCCACTGCTGCCTCGCCGCCCTCCAGGGTGGCCATGCGTGACTCCAGCAGCGCCAGGGTCGGGTTGGAAATGCGCGTGTAGAAGTGCCCGCTTTCTTCACCGGCAAAACACCCCGCGCCGTATTCGGCGGTCGGGAAGGCAAAGGTCGCCGACAGGTAGATCGGCGGCACCAGGGCCCCGTGATGGTCTTGCGCATCGTAGCCGTAGTGAATGGCGCGGGTAGAAAAGCCGAATGTATTGTGTTTATTGTGCATGTCGGACGCTCCTTATTTCCTACAATGCTATGCTCATAACCGAGGCCGAACGTTGCCTACTTTGCCGAGAAAAACCGCTGGCGAAGGATGAAGTCCCATAAAAATAACAATTTGAGGCAAGACATGCCCAGCAGCCTGGACCGTACCGACAAAGCCCTGTTAAACGCCCTGCAAGGCAACGCGCGCCTGACCGTTGCCGAACTGGCCGAGCGCGTTTCCCTGACCACCTCGCCGTGCTGGCGCCGGATCAAGAACCTGGAAGACAGCGGCGTGATCGGCGGCTACCAGGCGATTCTCTCGCCCAAGGCCCTGGGCTATGGGGTCACGGCGTTTGTCAGCATCATGATGGACACCCACTCCAAGGAAATCGCCCGGGCGTTTGAACAGCGGTTGCTGGACATCCCGGAAATCGTCGCCTGCCATAACGTGTCCGGGCGCTATGATTTTTTGCTGGAAGTGGTGGCCAAGGACCTGGAGTCCTTCGGCGAATTTGCCCGGGAGGTGTTGCAGACATTGCCGTGTGTGAAGGAAATCTATTCGAGCTTTTCCTACAAGTCGGTCAGGCCGTTGCGGGTGATTCCGTTGCCGGGGTGACGACGGTCTTTGTTTGAAACAACCAGCCTGCGCGTCGCTGTTTCCCATAACAAATGCAGACTTTTCGTGATACCGCAGCCAGCCAGGCTCCTTCAAGGTTCGGCCGGTAGAGCGCACGCAACGGTGCCTCTCGGATCTGAAACGACCCAGGAGCCAGAGCCATGTCGACCCCCGCAATGCAAGGCAGTCCACTGTTCCAGACGATTGATCAGTTTCGCCATCGCGATGATCGTGGCAATGGCATCCAGCACAATGGGCTGGCGTCCAAGACCACGGGGGATGCGGCCAAGTCGCTGTGGCGTTCCAGTTCGGGCTGGCCGGACACGAACGCTGATGGCACGCGCTTGGTTTCCTACGAGTTCCGCGCCCCGCCCGCCGACCCCAAGCAGGTTTGGCAGAACAAGACCGGGTTCAGCCATATCCTCGAGAACCAGAGGCAGCAGACCCGGCGCAGCCTTGAGTCGATTGCAGATGTGGCGAACGTGAAGTTCAGCGAAGGGCCCAGGACGGCAAAAAGCGAAGGGCATATCAGCATTGGCAACTATGGGCAAAAGGTCGACCGCAACGGCCGTTCCCAGAGCGGCAACCCCCATGCGGTGCTGCCGGGCAGTGGCCGTGGGGGTGAGGTGTGGTTTGTAAACACGCCAGAGGAGCACAGCGTTGCCAGCGCAGCCCTTGGCGATGCCGGCCGGCATACGATTGTCCATGAACTGGGGCATGCGATGGGGTTACAGCATCCTGGGCGCTATGACGGCAGCTTCACGCGCAACCAACTCGACTCTCAAGAAGATTCGCAAAGCCACACCGGCATGAGCTACAGGGGCGAGCGCACCGCCTACATGCGGCATGACGGCTTTCGTTCATCGGCGCCACAATTGGACGACATAACGGCTTACCAGTCCCGATATGGCGCCAATCTCAAGACGCGCAATGACGACACCACCTACGGTTTCAACTCCAATACCCAGCGTGACTTCCTGAGTATCCACAGCAAGAACGACAAGATGGTCGCTGCTATTTGGGATGGCGGCGGGACCGACACGCTGGACTTTTCGGGTTATGAGCAGGACCAGAAAATCAGCCTCAAGGCGGGGACGTTTTCCGATGTGGGTGGCCTTAAAGGCAACGTTTGCATTGCTTATGGCGTCACGATCGAGCATGCCACGGGTGGCAAAGGCAACGATTGGCTGGTGGGCAACGCAGCGAATAACCAGTTGCGCGGTGGTGACGGGAACGATGTGCTCTACGGCGCTGAAGGTGCCGACACGCTGTGGGGCGGCAAGGGCAACGACACCTTCGTCTATGGAAAAATCAACGAGTCCAATGCTGCGGCACCGGACCGGGTCCAGGACTTTGTCAGTGGCCAGGACAAAGTCGATGTGTCAGGGATCACCGCGCAGTTGGGCGGCAGACCGTTGCAGTTTGTCAGCAGGTTTTCTGGGGCGAGCGGCGAAGCCATCGTCAGTTATGACCGCCAGTCGAACATGAGCACGTTGCAGATTGCTGGAAAGCCTACCGAGCCGCCCTTCATGCTGCAGGTGCAGGGAGAGTTGCGGCGCAGCGATATTGTGAGCTGACTGCTAGAGGTGGCCAAGGGCGGCGGCCCAGTCCTGGCTGTTCAAGACGCCCAGTACCTTGAGCTTGCCGTTGGTGCCGACCCGGACAAACAGTGAACTGCCGTATTCGGCACCGTCGGCGTGGGGGTAGCCCAGCACCCGCTCCAGGTCGCCGATGCATTCGCTATGGGTGACCAGCAACAGGTTGCGCCCGGCAATCTTGCGTGCCGGCAGGTCATGCGCGAGGGCGGTGCCACACAAGGTCAAGCGGTCGGGTAACACGTGGACGTCGCCGAACATGAACTGCGAAGTTTGCAAGGTACGCGTGGTGGGGCTGCTCAACACATCGCTGTGGGACATGCCCAGGGTATGGAATGCGCTACCCACCGCCACTGCCGAGACACTGCCGGGGCGGGTCAAGCCATCGACAGGGCCCAGGCACGGATTGCTGGAGCGGTCGCAGCGTTCTTCATGGCGCACCAGCACGATCAGGTTGCCACTGCGCCAGGCTGCCAGGGCCCCGGAAGTGACCAGGCGATTGTCGACGCCCAGGTTCTGCGGCGTGGTGGGCCAGAGCATGGCGCCCATCACTACAAGGCTCAGGGCGATCAGCGCACCGAAACGCAGCCCTGACTGCCTGAGGGTTTTCGCCCGGCGTTCATCCGGGCAATTCATTTCAACCACGCTCTTCACCCTGGCACCTGAGGTACAGCTGTTTGTGTTGCCGGGCAATGTAGGGGCAGGGGCGTGGTCGGCCAGTGAAATCGATGTGAAAAAATTGCCTTGGCGGTGACGGTCTTTCGCACATTCATCTTAAAAAATACTGTACATATATACAGTCATATCCTACAGTCCATCCCAGGTGAACGGATTTCACCGCGCACCGACGCCACAATTTTTTAACTATGGATGGATAAAAAATGAAATCGAAAAAAGCCTTTATGCTGGGCGCGGCCATGGCGGCCTCCTGCTTCGTTTCGGCCTTTGCCCTGGCCGAGCAGTACCCTTCGCAAGCCCCCGCCAAACTGTCCGCCCAGGCGGTCAAGCAAGCGGTGGACCAGGCGCTTAAAGTGGGGGGCAAGGTTGAGTCCTCGAAGCTTTCGGCCGAACTTACGCAAAAACTCAAGGCGGCCAAGGCGGGTAAGGCCAAGGCGCTGGCAAGCAAGGCCGCAGCCAGCAGCGTGCCGGTGGACACGCGGGTTGATGAGCTGAAAAAACCTGGCGAGAAGCAGTTGCAAGGTGCAGCGATTGCCGCTTTCACTCCCTTGTTCCCAACCCTGGATATCAACACCCTGTACACCGTCAGCGGTGTGGAAACCGGGGCGCAAGTGGCCTACCACTTCAACCTCGCGCAAAGCGCGCGCATCCAGGTTCAGCTGCTGAACCAGAGCGCCGGTACCGATATGTCGTTGAGCCTGTTCCATGACGACGGCCAGGGTAACCTGACGCTGGCGGGCACCTCTGATAACGCCGGCAGCGCCGATGAATACCTCAACGGCGTGATGCCTGCCGGCGATTACTACTGGTACATGGTGGCCAACACCGCGAGCAATTCGCAGTTCAGTTTTGGCGTGGCGGTGGACAGCAACATCGACGCCTTCGAGCCCAACGACACCGCGCAAACCGCGTTCGCCTTGCCAGACGCGCTGAACCAGGTGGCCGGCAACCTCGACAGCGTCAACGATGTCGATTACTTCGACTTCACCGCGCTGCGCGGCCAGGGCGTGGGCATGTTCCTTGGCGATGACGGCGCGGGCACCCGCAACCAGTGGATTTTCGAGCGCTTCGATGGCAATAACTGGGTGGTGATCCAGCCAAACAACACCTCCACGTACCCCAACCTCACGCCTGGCTACACCGTCAAGGTGCGGGTGCGGGCCAACCCGGCAGTGGCGCTCAACCCGCAGGCGCGATACATCTTGTCCTTTGGCTCGGCACCACGACTGAACCAGAACAATGTGAATGGCGACAACGTGGTGCGCATTCCCAGTTCGATCATGCAACTGGCCACCCAGGCCTCCCGTAGCCTGAGCTGGAGCACCCAATGGTCGGACAGCACCGGTGAGCCGCTGCGCGGCGTGACCCCGGTACTGCGGGTCGACAAACGCTTCGATAACACCATCAACTATCACTGGGTCGACTACGAGGCCAAGACCGGTATCACCGGCGCGGCCTCCGGCAACGTCGACCTGGGCACCTGCTCCGGCGATCTGAATGTGGTCTACCCGGACAGCTCGTCCGGCCAGACGTACAACTGGCGGACCTGGTTCAACATGGGCGGCTGGCGCATCGAGCTCAAGGAGTTCCCGGGTGTTGGTGTAGGCGGTAATATCACGCAGTACGTAAGCCTGGGGCATATCTGCAGCCAGACCATCGTGCGCTAACCAGAAAGCGGCTTGCCGGCGCCCGCCGGCAAGCCAGCTTCTACAGGGCCAGTTTCAGCGGCAAGCGGGCCATGCTGGTGTTCTTCAGCGAGCCCAGGTACAGCCATTCACCGTGTTCGCGGGCGCTGGTAATGGGTGAGTAGTTGCCCGCGCTACCATCCTGCAGGTTGGCGACCACCTGGCCATGCACATCCAACCCCAGCACAAAGGCTTTGCGCTCGATGGGCTTGGGCACCACCATCAGCGCCCGCACCATCATCTTGCGTATCGCGGGGTAACCGGCCAAGCCATCGAGCAGGGGGTTACGCGGCGAATACAGCGCCACCCAGAACCGATCCCGGCCGTTGAAGGTGAGGTTGTCCGGCAGCCCCGGCAGGTTGTCGATAAACAGATCGTGGGTGCCAGCCTTGTCGCCCTTGAGCCAAAAGCGGCTGATGCGATAGGCCCCGGTTTCATTGACCAGCACATAGCTTTCATCCGGCCCCAGCGCCACGCCGTTGGCAAATTGCAGGTGGTCCAGCAGCACCTCGGTCTGGCCGTTGCTGAAGTCATAACGCAACAACCGGCCATCGCCACCATGCTCGATCACCGCTTCACCATCCTGGCCATAGCCCCAGCGGCTCGACGCGTCGCTGAAGTAGGCGTAGCGCCCGGCAGCATCCACCGTTACATCATCGGTAAAGCCGAAGGGCAGGCCATTGGCACTGGTGCTCAGGGTGCTCAGTTGGCGCTGGCCGTCCAATGCCAGCAGGCCCTTGACCCCATCGGCAATGATCAGGCGCCCGTCCGGATGCTGCGCCAGGCCCAGCGGGCGGCCGCCGGTGTTGACCAGCACGTCCAGGGTGTTGCTGTCTGGCGCGGTGCGGATGATTCGCCCGTCATGCAGGCCGGTAACCAGTAAACCTTGGGCATCTACCAGCAACGCCTCGGGCCCGGCGATGCCCTGGGCGCCAACCCGCTGGACATCCTTCAGGCGCTGGTTTTCGCTGTAGGGCCCATCCCGCATGGATGGCGCCTTGGGCGCAGCCCAATTGACTGGCTGCACCTCGGTGGGCATCAGCAGCAAAAAGGCGGCGACAAGGATCAACACCAGCAACAGCAGATGACGGATTGTTTGGCTCATGGTGCTTCCCGCGGGTCTTTGGAGGAGGGTGTGGCGGGCTCCCAGTGCAACGTGCCGAACAGATAGTCCATCAGCGGCAGCACGATGTTGAAGTTGCGCCCTTGCATCAACTCACGGCGGTGATGCAGTGCGTGCAGCTGGTGCATGTGCCGGATCCACGGCAAGCGGGCCAGGGGATGCGCGGCAGGCAGGTGCTCGCAGGCGTGGAAGGTTTCGTAGAGCAGGTAACCGAGGATCATGCACCCGGCGAACAACCCGGCGACGTTGGGGTTGAACTGCTTGAGCAGCCACCAGGCGGGGAGGGTGATGGCCAGGCTGTGGAGGACGATCAACCAGGCCGGAAACAGGATCACCCGCCAGTCCCTGGGGCTGTCATAGGTCATATGGCCGGGGGTGAAAAAGCTGTGGTGGTCGCCGGTATGGCGCGCATAGAACAGCTTGGCGAGGCCGTGTTTATGATGGCCGAGGTGACGGTGGACGAGGTAGATGCACAGATTGAAAAACACCAGTGTCAGGGGAATGGTCAGCCATTCCCAGGCCTGGATGTGCTGGGTGCTGCCCCAGGCCAGGAGGATGCAGGACAAACCGTAGATCAGCACAAAACCGGCATGCAGCCACGGGTTGTAGCGCGGGTGGACCGCGGCACGGTAGCGGTGGCGAAAGGCCTCGGTGGGATGGGTCATGGCGCAGCCTGTTGTATTTTTTATTGGTGAGTGAGCTTAGCCCGGCCTGCCGATTTTGCGAACTGAGCTTGCCCCTGTAGGAGCCGGCTTGCCGGCGATGGCGCCAGCCAGAACACCCACAACGTCAAATAATGCCCCGTCATCGTGAAAGACCATCGCCAGCAAGCCGGCTCCTACAGGGAAAGCGCAAGGGGCTTGCGCCAGCCTCATTTCCTTGTTAGCTTCTGGCAAAATGTTAACGATAACATTTGCTCTAAAAATAAAAACAAAACAGAGACCCATGCCATGAAAATGCTTCGCAAAACCCTGTGTTTGTTGGCTTTAAGCATCTCCACCGTCGCCCTGGCCGACACCAAACCTGCCCCCATGCGCATCGGCGCATCCTTCCAGGAAATCAACAACCCGTACTTCGTCACCATGAAAGACGCCCTGCAAGAAGCGGCGGCGACCATCGGTGCGCAATTGATCATCACCGATGCCCGCCACGATGTGTCCAAGCAAGTCAGTGACGTCGAAGACATGCTGCAAAAGGGCATCGACATCCTGCTGATCAACCCCACGGATTCGGTTGGCGTGCAGTCCGCCGTCAAGTCGGCCCACGCAGCAGGTGTCGTGGTGGTGGCGGTGGATGCCCAGGCCGATGGCCCGCTGGATTCCTTCGTCGGCTCAAAGAACTTCGACGCCGGTTTCCAGGCCTGTGAATACCTGGCCAAGAACATCGGTGACAAAGGCAATATCGCGATCCTCGACGGCATTGCCGTGGTGCCGATCCTGGAGCGGGTCCGCGGCTGCAAGGAGGCCGTGGCCAAGCATCCGGATATCAAGATCGTCAGCATCCAGAACGGCAAGCAAGAGCGTGACCAGGCGCTGACCGTCACCGAAAACATGCTCCAGGCCCAGCCCACCCTCAAGGGGATTTTCAGCGTCAATGACAACGGCTCCCTCGGCGCACTGTCGGCCATCGAGGCCAGCGGCATGGACGTCAAGCTGGTCAGCGTCGATGGTGCGCCGGAAGCGATCAAGGCCATCCTCAAGCCGGGCAGCAAGTTCATCGCCACCTCGGCGCAGTACCCGCGCGACCAGATCCGCCTGGCCCTGGGCATTGCCCTGGCCAAGAAGTGGGGCTCACACGTGCCCGCCAGTATCCCGGTGGATATCGCCCTGATCGACCAGGCCAAGGCCAAGGACTTCAGCTGGTAAACCGTCCACGCCCCGCGTCAATCGTGGGGCGCGGGGCTCCCTTCTGAACGAGAGGTCGGCGGCATGAGCAGTCTTTTGCAACTGGAAAACATCTGTAAACGCTACCCCGGGGTGCAGGCCCTCAAGTCCATCAACCTGCAAGTGGAGCGTGGCGAGATTCATGCCTTGCTCGGGGAAAATGGCGCGGGTAAATCGACCCTGATGAAAATCCTCGGCGGGGTCGAGCACCAGGACGAAGGGCGCATCCTGATCGATGGCCAGGCGCAGCAGTTCGCGACCTATCGTGATGCGATTGCCGCCGGCATCGGCATTGTGTTCCAGGAGTTCAGCCTGATTCCCTACCTCACGGCGGTAGAAAACATCTTCCTCGGCCATGAACTGAACAACCGCTTCGGCCTGCTGCGCAAGCGCGATATGCAGCAAGCCGCCCAGGCACTGTTCCAACGGCTTGGGGTGAGCATCGACCTGCAATGCCCGGTCAAGCACCTGAGCGTGGCCGAGCAGCAGTTTGTCGAGATCGCCAAGGCCCTGGCCCTGGATGCGCGGCTGCTGGTGCTCGATGAACCCACCGCGACCCTCACGCCAAGCGAGGCCGAACTGCTGTTCGAGATCATGCGCGAACTCAAGCGCCAGGGTGTGGCGGTGATTTTCATCTCCCATCACCTGGAAGAAATTTTCCAGGTGTGCGACCGCATCAGCGTGTTGCGCGACGGCGGCAATGCCGGCGTCACCGACGTGGCCGACAGCGACATCGACCGCTTGGTGGAAATGATGGTCGGCCGGCGCCTGGAGTGCAGTTTCCCAGCCAAACCCAGCACCGAGCGCGGGCCATTGCTGCTGGAGGTCAAGGACATCCAGCTCAAGCGCAATGGCCCGCACAATAGCTTCCAACTGCACCAGGGCGAGATCCTCGGTTTTGCCGGGCTGGTCGGCTCGGGCCGCACCGAGCTGGCCCTGGGCATGATGGGCGCGCTGGCGTCGGTGACCAAGGACGTCTGGCTGCGCGGGGTAAAGGTCAGCCTCGACGACCCGGCCCAGGCCCTGGCCCATGGGATCGGCCTGTTGCCGGAAAGCCGCAAGAGCGAGGGCCTGATCACCGATTTCAGCATTCGTGAAAACATCTCCATCAACAACCTGCACAAGTACCAGGGCGCCAGCGGCCTGATCGACAAGGGCAAGGAGTGCGCCAGTGTCGATGAGCTGATGCAGCAGCTGTCGATCAAGGCGCCGAGCGGCGAAAGCCGGGTATTCAACCTCAGTGGCGGCAACCAGCAAAAAGTGGTGATCGCGCGCTGGATCAACCATCACTGCGACGTGCTGGTGTTCGACGAACCCACCCGTGGCATCGACGTCGGCGCCAAGGCGCAGATCTACGCGCTGATGCGCAAACTCACCGAGCAAGGCTACGCAATCATCATGATTTCCTCCGAACTGCCGGAAATCATCGGCATGTGCGACCGCGTCGCCGTGTTCCACAAGGGCGCCATCGTCAAGGTACTGGAAGCGTCTGCCGTCAACCCACAAGAGGTCATGCGCCATGCAACAGGGGGCTCAAGTGAATACGTCCATTAACCGCGCAGGCACCCAGGGGCTACGCCCGAACCTGGCGCGGCTGGTGCGCTCGCCGGCGTTTTATCCGTTTATCGGGCTGTTGCTGGTCACGGCGGTGATGATCGTGGCCAGCGACAACTTCCTCACCGCCAGCAACCTGTCCAACATCGCCCGCCAGGTGTCGATCAACGCGATCATAGCGGTGGGCATGACCTGCGTGATCCTCACCGGTGGCATCGACTTGTCGGTGGGGCCGGTGATGGCCTTGTCCGGCACCTTGACCGCCGGGCTGATGGTCGCGGGCCTGCCGCCGGGCCTGGCGATTGGCGCCGGGCTGCTGATTGGCGTGGCGTTTGGTATCGGCAACGGGTTGTTCGTGGCGTACCTGCATATGCCGCCGATCATCGTCACCCTGGCGACCATGGGCATCGCCCGTGGCTTTGGCCTGATGTACACCGATGGCTACCCGATTTCCGGGCTGCCGGAGTGGTTCGGCTTCTTTGGTCGCGCCAGCCTGCTGGGGATCCAGGTGCCGATCCTGATCATGCTGGTCACCTACCTGGTGGCCTATGTGCTGCTGCAACACACGCGCATCGGTCGCTACATCTACGCCATTGGCGGCAACGAAGAAGCGGTGCGCCTGTCCGGGGTGCGCGCGGCGCGTTTCAAATTGCTGGTGTATGGCATCAGCGGCTTGACCGCAGCGATTGCCGGGCTGGTGCTGACCTCACGCCTGATGAGCGGCCAGCCCAACGCCGGCATCGGTTTTGAGCTGGATGCGATTGCCGCGGTGGTCCTGGGCGGTGCCTCGATTGCCGGTGGGCGCGGGGTGATTGTCGGCACCTTGCTTGGCGCCATGCTGCTGGGCGTGTTGAACAATGGCCTGAACATGCTCGGGGTCTCGCCCTATGTGCAGAGCGTGATCAAGGGCGCAATTATTTTGCTGGCGATCTTTATCAGCCGTCAGCGCCACAAGTAAAAAAACGCAGTACCTCAACGCGGCCGCCGTGGCCGCGACGGGCTCTCTCATCTTCAATAAAGGTCAGTACCTCATGGAAAAGCACAGCCAAATGCAAGCCGTCGTCTGCCACGGCCCCAAAGACTACCGCCTGGAGCGCATCAGCAAACCCCAGGCGCGGCCCAATGAACTGGTGATCCGCATTGCCGCCTGCGGGATCTGCGCCAGTGACTGCAAATGCCACTCGGGCGCGGCGATGTTCTGGGGCGGCGACAACCCGTGGGTCAAGGCGCCGGTGGTGCCGGGGCACGAGTTTTTCGGCTATGTGGAGCAAGTGGGCGAGGGCGCCGAGGAACACTTCGAGGTCAAGGTCGGCGACAAGGTGATCGCCGAGCAGATCGTGCCCTGTGGCAAGTGCCGCTTCTGCAAGTCCGGCAAGTACTGGATGTGCGAGGTGCACAACATCTTCGGCTTCCAGCGCGAAGTGGCCGAAGGCGGCATGGCCCAGTACATGCGCATCCCCAAGACCGCCATCGTGCACAAGATTCCCGAGGCGGTGTCCCTGGAGGATTCGGCGTTGATCGAGCCCATGGCCTGCGCGATCCATACGGTCAACCGTGGCGACCTGCAACTCGATGACGTGGTGGTGATTGCCGGCGCCGGTACCCTGGGCCTGTGCATGGTGCAGGTGGCCGCGCTGAAGACCCCGAAAAAACTGGTGGTGATCGACATGGTCGACGAACGCCTGGCGTTGGCGAAAAAATACGGCGCCGATGTAGTGATCAACCCCGCCCGGGACGACGCCCGCGCGATCATCAATGGCCTGACCGACAACTACGGCTGCGACGTGTATATCGAGACCACCGGCGTGCCGGCCGGCGTGACCCAGGGCCTGGAGTTGATCCGCAAGCTGGGGCGTTTTGTCGAGTTCAGCGTGTTCGGCGCCGAGACCAGTGCCGACTGGTCAATCATTGGCGACCGCAAGGAACTGGACGTACGCGGCGCGCACCTGGGGCCGTATTGCTACCCGGTGGCCATCGACCTGTTCGAGCGTGGCCTGGTGACGTCCAAGGGCATCGTCACCCATGACTTCCCCCTGGATAACTGGGCCGAAGCGTTCGACCTGGCCAACTCGGTGAAGTCGATCAAGGTGCTGCTCAAGCCGGGGCAATGAGTATGAAATACGTGATTGGCGTGGACATTGGCACCCAGAGCACCAAGGCGCTGTTAGTGGATGGCGAGGGGCGGATCATCGCCCAGCACAGCCAGGGCTATCGCGTGGACACGCCAAAAGTGCGCTGGGCCGAGCAATGGCCACAGGTCTGGCTGGATGCAGTGCAGGCCTGTGTGGCCGAGTGCATGGGCAAGGCCGGGGTCGCCAAAGAACAGGTCAAGGCGCTGTGCATCAGCAGCCTGTACGGCGGCTCGGGGATAGCCGTGGATGGCGCCATGAAACCGTTGCACCCCTGCCTGATCTGGATGGACCGCCGCGCCGGCGAACAGGTGGCCTGGGTGCGCGAGCAGGTCGACCTGGAGCGCCTGTTCGCGGTCACCGGCAACTCGCTGGACAGCTACTACGGTTTCACCAAAATGCTCTGGCTCAAGCAGCACCAGCCCGAGGTCTGGGCCAACACCCGCTACCTGTTGCCGCCCAACAGCTACATCAATTACTGCCTGACCGGTGAGGTGGCGGTGGATCACAGCAGCGCCGGCAATATCGGCGGGGTCTACGACGTGGTGGCGCGCGGCTGGTCGGCCGAGATGCTGGCGGCGCTGGATATCCCGTTGGCGATGATGCCCGAGCGCCTGCTGTATTCGGGCGAAGTGGTGGGCGGCCTGCTGCCGGAATGGGCACAACGCCTGGGCCTGGCGGCGGGCATGCCGGTGCTGGCCGGGGGCGTCGATGCGGCCATGGCGACCCTGGCGGCCGGTGTCACCCAGCCGGGCAACCACGTGGCGATGATCGGCACCAGCATGTGCTGGGGCTACCTCAACCAGCAGGTGGATGCCCGGCATGGCCTGGTGAGCATGCCCCATGTCTACAACGGCCAGCAGGACCTGTACATCTTTGGCGGCGCGATTACCGCCGGGGCCTCGGTGAGCTGGTTTCGCGAGCAGTTCTGCCAGGCCGAGGAGCAACAGGCGCGGGACACCGGCCAGGACAGCCTGTGGCTGCTGGAACAGAGCGCGCGCCAGATCCCGGCGGGCAGTGAAGGGCTGTTGTTTTTGCCGTACCTGATGGGTGAGCGCAGCCCGGTGTGGGATTACCAGGCCAGCGGCAGTTTTGTCGGCCTGAACCTGTATCACAGCCGCATCCACCTGTACCGCGCGGTGCTCGAAGGCGTGAGTTTTGCCCTGCGGCACAACATCGAGGCGGGCATGCGCGGCGCCCATTCACTGGACCCTCGGCTGATCGTGGTGGGTGGCGCGAGCCATTCGGATTTGTGGATGCAGATTATCGCGGATGTCACCCGTTACCCGGTGTACACCATCGTCCAGGAAGTGGAGGCGGCGCTGGGCGCGGCGTTGTTGGCGGCGCATGCGGTGGGGTTGGTGGACGAGGGGCAGATGGCACAGGGGTGGGTGCAGTTGGAGCTGCGGGCTGAGCCTGGGGCTGAGAATGTACAGGCGTATGACCGGGCGTTTGCCGACTACCTGAAGCTGTATCCGGCACTCAAGCCGGTGATGCACAGCCTGCAAACGAGTTAAGTGAACACGGACCAAAATGTGAGAGCTGGCTTGCCTGCGATAGCGGTGTATCGGTCACTAATGTGTTGGCGCACACGCCGCCATCGCCGGCAAGCCAGCTCCCACATGAGCTCTCTATTGCTTTGGGATATTCATTGATGACCACCACCTTCGATTTCACCCACCAACGCATCCTCGTCACCGGCGCCACCAGCGGCATTGGCCGGGAAATCGCCCTGCAACTGATCGCCAGCGGCGCCCAGGTCTGCGCCATCGGCCGTGACGCCCAGGCCCTGTCCCTATTGGGCTGTGAAACCCTGTGCCTGGACATCGCCAACAGCGCCGCCCTGGACCTGGCCCTGAAGGACCTGCCGCCGATGCACGGCCTGGTCAATTGCGCCGGGATCTCGCGCCTGGAACCGGCAGCGGCGATCAGCAGCGCCGCCTTCGACCACGTGATGAACGTCAACGCCCGCGCCGCCGCGCAAGTCGCCAGCCGGGTGGCGGCGGCGATGATTGCGGCAGGTATCGCCGGCAGTATCGTCAACGTCTCCAGCCAGGCCTCGCTGGTGGCGCTGGACGATCATCTGGGCTATTGCGCGTCCAAGGCCGCCCTGGATGCGATCACCCGTGTGCAATGTGCCGAATGGGGGCGTTTCGGGATCCGGGTCAACAGCGTCAACCCCACCGTGACCCTCACGCCCATGGCGCAACAGGCCTGGGCCGACCCGGCCAAGCGCGACCCGGCCCTGGCGGCGATTCCCCTGGGGCGCTTTGCCCAACCCCGGGAAGTGGCGTTACCGGTGCTGTTTTTGTTGAGTGACGCGGCGAGCATGATCAGTGGGGTCAGCCTGCCGATCGATGGCGGCTACACCAGCCGCTAGCCGTTCTCCAGCTTGCCGGCGATCACCACCTTGTCCCGGGGTTTGTACGGGTCTTGCAGGCGGTCGAGCAACAGGCGCACCGCACTGCTGCCGGCCAGCGACGCATCGTGGGCCACGCAGGCAATCGGCACGCCGAAGATATCGGCAAACGGCAGGCGGTCGATGCCGCAGATGGTCAGGCTGTCGTGGGGGATATTGTGCATGCGCAAGGCGCGCAGGGCGCCCAGGGTGATCAACTGGTTGAAGCCCATGATCGCATCCGGTGCGCAGTGGGCGGCCAGGTAGTCGAGGGTGTGCAGGTAGGAGGGCATCAAGGTGTAGTCGCCGGCGCACACTTGGACCTGCACCTGGGGATGCTCGGCGAGCACTTCGCGCAGGCCCTTGAGGCGCTCTACGGTGATGCGCGAATGCTCGGGCCCGGTCAGCACCAGCAGGCGCTTGAGCGCGGGGTTGTGGCGCAACAGGTACTGCGCGGCCTCGATCCCGCTGTGGTAGTTGTCCAGCACCACGCGGCTGAACGGGCTGTCGTGGATCGTGCGGTCGAGCAGCACCACCGGGGTCTTGCCGTTGCCCAGGCGCTCCAGGTAATCGGGCTGGTAGTCGGGCTCGTCGGAGACCGGCGAGAGGATGATCCCCGCCACGCGATAACCGAGCAGGGTGTCCACGGCCTTGCTTTCCAATTCCTCCAGCTCATCGGTGTCCACCAGCATGATGGTGTAGCCGTGCTTTTTCGCCTCGCGGGAAATCGCCTTGATCATTTCGCTGTAGAACGGGTTGTCCACTGACGCGGTGATCACGCCGATGATCAGGCTTTCACTGCGCTTGAGCCCGCGGGCGAAGGCGTTGGGCACGTAGTCCAGCTCACGCGCCACCTCAAGGATCCGCGCCAGGGTGGCGGGCTTGACCAGGTCGGGTTTGCTCAACGCCCGCGACACCGTGATGGTGGTCATGTTGACCCGTTTGGCGATGTCGCTGATGGTGACGGATTTTTTCTTGTTCATCGGCAGGTGGGACCAGGAGAAAACATCAGGAGGCTAACATGGGCACCGGTTCAAAGCACCGGATCCCAACGCTGTGACCAATCGCTCTCGGCCTTGACCACCCCGCGCAGCAGCACCAGGGCCTGTTGCAGGATCGCCGAATCACGCTCGCGCGAGTACACAAGGTAAGTCGGGAAACTGAACTCCGGGGCCTTGGGCACGCGCTCCATCACCCCGCTTTCAAGGTAACTCTGCACCACCCGCGTGCGGAAATAACCGCTGCCGCCATTCTCCAGGATGTACTGCAAGGCCAGCGGCCCGAGGTTGAAACTCACGGCGGCGCGGGCCTTGTCCGGCAGGGCGGCGTCGTGTTGCTGGCGAAAGCCCGGGCCCCAGTCGATATACACATAGGGATCGGGACGGCTGGCCAGGCGCACCAGGATCAGTTTTTCCTCCAGCACCTGCTCCACCTGCAACCCCGGCCAGTACTGCGGCTGGAACACCAGCGCGGCGTCCAGCACGCCCAACTCCAGCTGGCGCAACAGGTATTCACCGTCACGCACTTCGGTGCGCAGCGCATGGCTGGGGATGTGTTCGCGCAGGGCCTTGGCCCAACCGAGCATTAACGGGTTGCACAGGCTGACTTCGCCGCCGATATGCAACACATTGCGATAACCCTCGGGCAACGGCAGGTCGCGGCGCGCCGCTTCCCAGGTTTGCACCAGTTGATTGGCATACACCACAAACGCCTCGCCATCGGCCGTCAACCGCGCCCCGGCGCGGTTGCGCACAAACAGGGTGCTGTCGAGCTGGCTTTCGAGCTTTTGCACGCGAGCGGTGATGGCGGTCTGGGTGACGTGCAGCTTCTCGGCGGCTGCGGCCAGGCTGCCGCAGCGGGTGATTTCGAGGAAAGTGCGTGCCAGTTCGATGTCCATGTCGGCTCCGGAGGGGGTGGAGGGGCATTGTAGTGTGACAATCGCATATCGGTCTGTGAAATGCGCTTCAATGTGGGAGCTGGTTTGGCTTGGCTGCGATGGGCATGAGTCTCTACGCCGCTCGCACTTTTGGGTGTGTGTACATATCCGTTGCTGCGGTCATGGCCACTTAGGGTTCCGCCCTTACGGCGGCTCACTTTGGAAAAGCCCCAAAGTAAGCAAAGGGCTCTTGCCCCACCACTCGGCACCTCGCCTAGGCTCGGTGT